>NZ_CDRJSY010000003.1:0-278358 GCF_976954355.1 Actinomyces sp. Marseille-QA0893 | reverse complement strand
CCATCGGCTACCACCTCCACGCCTGCGCCGTCGACCTCGACGACCAGCACGACGCCTCCGGCAAGTACCCAGAGCACAACTCCTCCGCTTCCGCCGGCTCCCTCTGAGAGCATCCCGCCCGTGAAGCCCTCGGCAAAAGAACCGAACCGTTCCCTTGCCTCTACGGGAGCAACGACGCAGATTGTCCTCGGTGCAGCACTGAGCGCGGCCACAGCTGGCGGTGTCCTGGTAGCTCGCAAGCGTCGCGAGCAAGCCTGAAAGACAGGCGCTTAACTCCTGAAAAGGGTGGGGCCTCCACGCGAAATCGCGTGGAGGCCCCACCCTTATGTTCTTTTATCCCTACCGGACTACATCTACCAGCACAGGAAAAGACGAAAAATCAGTCTTCGCGGGTTGTCACTTCGATGATCTGAACTTCCGCAGAATCGGGAATATCAGCGGCACGCGGAGTTGAGGAAGCTCCAGTGCTCGCTCCGGCCTCGTCAACAACCGTACTGTCAACGACACGAACCCCGGGACGAGGAGCACCATATCCTGCGCGCCCACTCCCCTGAGCACCTCCACGGGTGAGGGCCCGGCGCAGCAAGAAAAGGAAAACGCCGACGATCACCAAGACGGCAACGACGACGAAGATAATGAGGTTGCCCAAGGCAGTAAGTAGTGTGCCAATCATGTCTTCACCCTACACCGCACCCCTGTTGCGTGAGACAATGGAGACCTCAGCTCATAACGAACAAAGCGCAGGCCGCGCCGCCTACTGAAGGCTGACGTTCGCACCGGTTTCAGGCACATAAGGGGTCGATATTTTATGGGGAATAGAGTCGAAACCCAGGACCGCCTCTTGGCCGCAACCCGTCAGATCATCATCAACGAAGGCATCGAAGCGACCTCTCTTGAACACATCTGCTCGGTAGCCGGTTTTACCCGCGGTGCGTTCTACTCGAATTTCTCTTCAAAGGATTCACTGCTGGGAATTCTTGCCGAAGCCGAATACTCCGACCTCATCCAGCGTCTTCGCGAGCGCGTACTCCTGTGGGAAAACGCCCAAACCCCAGCATCTCGAAATGATGATGGAGACCGCCATCTCCTCATGGAGAATCTTCTTTTCGAAGCACTGGACGCGATCCACATCGATCAGGGCCTCTACATCCTCCACTCCGAAATGCTCATGCGCTCCATCCGAGATGCGGAATGGGGAATGCGCCTCCTCGACCTCAACCGCGAGTTCGCTGATCAGCTCGGCTCGGTCCTCCACACGATTCTCACCGCCGCAGGTCGAGAACTCACCGTCCCCATCGGCGCTCTCACCCAAAGCGTGATCGGCGTCGTCATGCGTGCCGCCGGTCTTGCGGGATGGCGTGAAGCAATCCGCGCCTACCGCAGCGAGCACAGCACGCCTACCGATTCGGGGTATCCAGCGCCCGCGCCTCGGGAAAATCATCCACCGGTGCCCGCGGCACACACCGCTTCCCAAGCCAGCCCCGCAACCCGATCGATTCTTGAGGTTGTTTTGGTTCTCCTCTATGCCTGCTCGCGTGAAGCCGAGTAGCCCGGCTCATACTTTTCACCCCGGACAAGCCGCGGCGATACACATCGGTATCACCCACTAAGGCTTTTTATAGAAAACTCTAAGAGTGGCGATATTCCGCCACAAACTCACCCTCTTCCCGTAGCACTGTTCGTACGACCGGCAGAATATGCACCCCTGTATTTGTTCAGCTATGTAGCGGCTTGAACGATGGGCATGATGCATATCGACACCACTGCACCCATCCTTCACTGCGATGAGGTTGACTCAACGAACACTCTTCTCGCCCGTGCTGCACGCGGCGAGCTACCCACTGACGAGGCCTTCGCCCCCCTTTCGGGTCGCGCGGCGGCCTCGGGATGCGCGCTTTGGGCTGACCGACAAATTCACGGGCGCGGACGTGACGGCCGGGTATGGCTTTCCTCCGATGAGGCACTGACTTTTTCTCTTCTCATCGAAGTCAGCGAAGCAGAGATGGAATGGCTCACGGCTCTTGCCGGGGTAGCGCTCCTGCGCACGATCAAGGCCACCCCCGCCCTCCGCCTCGATTCTGAACTTTCATTGAAGTGGCCCAACGACCTTCTTCTTGGAGGACGCAAACTCGCCGGTATCTTGTGCGAGCACGTCGATCTGGCTGCATCTGGCCACCTCGTCATTGTGGGTGTCGGTCTGAATATCGGCGCCCTCCCAGAGGCGGTCAAGGACTTTGCCGCAACTATTGAATGCTCTCTTGATTCTTCCTCTCGCGAAGATTTCATCGATGCTTTCCGAGGCAATCTTGCGGATTGCATCTCGGCTGGTGACCTTGCCGCTTGGCGTGAGTCTTACTCCTCCCTCGTCGCAGTGTTTGGCCGCGAGTGTCCTGTGCACCTGCCCGGCGGAACAGTGCTTTCAGCGACTCCCCTCAGCATCGATGATCATGCCCACCTCGTGTGCCAATCACGAGAAGGCGAAATTTTCACTGTCACAACTGGGGAACTTTCCCCCACCCCACTCGTGGAAGGACACCTATCATGACGAATGCCCTTTCTCCCGTTCTCGTTGCGAACCGAGGTGAAATTGCTGTTCGCGTGATCCGCACGCTGCGCGAACTCGGTCTTGAATCGATTGCCGTTTACGCGGAAGCAGACCGTGACACCCTCGCCTGCGAACTCGCGACATCCGCATATTCCCTGGGCGGACGCAGCGCTGCAGAAACCTATCTCAACCCCGAAGCAATCCTCGAGGTCGCAAAGAAGTCCGGTGCCCGCGCCATTCACCCGGGATATGGATTCCTTTCTGAGAACGCAGACTTCGCTGCCCGCGTGCAAGAAGCGGGACTGATCTGGGTTGGTCCTTCTCCCGAGGCCATCGATGCCTTGGGGGACAAGATCCGCGCGCGAGCCCTTGCGGATTCTTGCAATGTCCCAACCATCGCCGGAAAGTCTCTTGAGGGAACGGAGGCCGAGGACGCCATTGCGCTGGCCAACGAAATTGGCTACCCGGTTCTCATCAAGCGCGCCGATGGCGGCGGCGGACGCGGAATCACGCGTTTTAATTCCGACTCGGAACTGCGCGAGTTCTACACGAATCTTGCAGATCCCCAGACGCTGTCCCTGTGCTTCATGGAGAAGTTCATCGCATGCGGTCGCCACGTCGAAACACAGTGCGCACGCGATTCCTTCGGCACTTTCGCCGTCGTCTCGACCCGTGATTGCTCGGTCCAGCGCCGCAACCAGAAGGTCGTCGAGGAAGCACCGGCTCCCTTCATTTCAGAGGAGCTCCACTCTCGCCTCGAGCGCTTCTCACATGCACTCTTTGACGCCGTGAACTACGTGGGAGTCGGAACCTGTGAGTTCCTCGTCGAAGACGGTCACGCCTACTTCCTGGAAGTTAATCCCCGTCTCCAAGTCGAGCACACCGTCTCTGAAGAAGTCACCGGATTAGACCTTGTCGCCGAACAGCTTCGCATCGCCCACGGCCTTCCCCTCAGCATTATTCCCCCTGTACGAGGCCACGCTATCGAAGTGCGCGTCACCAGCGAAGACCCCGCTAATGAACTTATGCCGGCAACCGGACGTCTCGGGGCAATTCAGTGGCCAGGAGGCCCGGGGGTGCGCATCGATTCTTTCATCCGTCCGGGTGAAGAAATCGGTACCGATTTTGACTCCCTCATTGC
Source organism: Actinomyces sp. Marseille-QA0893 (assembly GCF_976954355.1). Lineage (NCBI taxonomy): Bacteria > Bacillati > Actinomycetota > Actinomycetes > Actinomycetales > Actinomycetaceae > Actinomyces > Actinomyces sp. Marseille-QA0893. Next base: position 274,672 of record NZ_CDRJSY010000003.1, on the reverse strand, counting down.
CAAGATCACTGTCCATGCACCGACCCGCATCCAGGCGATCATCCGTCTCCAGCGGGCGCTCGATGAGCTGAGCGTCGAGGGACTTCCCACCTCCGCTCCCCTGCTCTCGCACATCCTCGCAACCCCGCAGTTTAGAAGCGAAGAAGGAGATGCCCTGGGTGTCTACACTCAGTGGCTCGAGCGCGAGGGAATCCTCACCGAGGTCGCCGAGAGCGTGCGCGCGCAGGGGACAAACCCCGCCGAGGCCTCGGAAGAAGGACGCGAAGAATGCGCCGTGATGCGTTCCTTCGTCATCGAAGTCGACGGTAAGCGCGTCGCCCTCAAGCTCCCCAGCGATCTCCTGAGCGCAACAAGTGCGGAGGGCGCGGGGCGTCCACGGCCTCGTCAGCCACTGCGACGCGCACTGCGCCAGCGCGCAAACTCAGTCGACGAAGGCCCCAATGTCACCTCGCCCATCCAGGCAACCGTCATTCGTGTTGCCGTTGAAGAAGGCCAAGAGGTTGAAGAAGGCGAACTCGTCGCCGTTATCGAGTCCATGAAGATGGAAAAGACCCTCACCGCAGGCTGCAACGGAACAATCGCAAAGATTCACGTGGCTGCCGGCGACACCGTCAAAGCCGGAGACGTCCTGGTGAGCATTAAGGAGGAAGCATGACTCCGTCAAGCACTCATCGCCTCAAGGAAACCGAAGAACACGAGGCCATCGGTCGTCGTAACTTCTACGATCGCACGCACTCCATCCTGGAAGCAGCAGAAGAACGAGCACGCGAATCACAGCACGCGCGAGGCCGCAAGACCGCACGCGAGCGCCTGGATTTCCTCCTCGACGAGGGTTCTTTCAACGAACTCAACCGCTACGCAGGCGGGGATATCGAGGCCGGAGAACTTGGCTCGGCCGTGATCACCGGTATCGGCACTCTCGATGGGCGTCCGGTCGCCGTCTACGCTCAGGACTTTTCAATCCGCGGTGGCACGCTGGGCAAGGTCGAGGGAGATAAGATCCTCCTCCTCATGGACCGCGCAATTTCGATGCGCATTCCGATCATCGCCCTGCTGGACTCGGGTGGCGCGCGCATTCAAGAAGGCGTGACCGCACTTGCGCAATACGGTCGAATCTTCCGCAAGACCACCGAGGCCTCGGGAGTGGTCCCGCAGATTTCGGTAATCCTCGGTCCCTGTGCGGGAGGCGCGGTCTACGGACCCGCACTGACGGACTTCATCATCATGACGAAGAACTCCTCATACATGTTCGTCACCGGCCCCTCTGTTGTAAAGGCGGCGACCGGCGAGGAAATTTCCTCTGAGGACCTGGGCGGCGGCGACCTGCACAATTCCGTTTCGGGTGTTGCCCACTTCCTGGCTGAGGACGAGGAAGAAGCCCTCGAATACGCGCGCACTCTTTTGTCCTACCTGCCTCAAAACTGCGATAAGAAGCCCCCGCGCTATCTCTTCGAAGACGACGGGACCGAGACTCGCGCCCGCGAGGTCGCCTCTTTGGTTCCTGAATCCCCCAAGCAGGACTACGACATGGTCGAGGTCATCGAGGCCCTGGTGGACCACGGCGAATTCCTTGAGGTTCAGCCGCTCTTCTCTCCGTCGATCGTCGTCGGTTTTGCGTGCTTCGAGGGCCGTCCCGTGGGAATCGTTGCGAACCAGCCCAGCGTGGACGCAGGAACCCTGGACGTGAACGCTTCGGAGAAGGCGGCGCGTTTCGTCCAGTTCCTTGATGCCTTCGGAATCCCGATCATCACCTTGGTCGACGTCCCCGGATATCGCCCCGGTTCCGAACAGGAACGCGCGGGAATCATTCGTCGTGGCGCCAAGCTCATTACCGCCTACGCGACGGCCACGGTTCCCATGATCACCGTCATCATCCGAAAGGCTTTTGGCGGCGCTTACATCGTCATGGGATCGAAGTCACTGGGCGCAGATATGAACTTCTCGTGGCCCGCATCCCAAATTGCCGTGATGGGCTCTGAAGGCGCGGTGGACATTGTCTTCCGCCGTCAGCTGGCCGCGGCAGGCAAGGAAGGACGCAACGTTGCTGAGCAGCGCGCGCACTACCAGGAAATGTACGAACGCCAATCGATGAACCCGAATCTCTCACTGAAAAATGGCGAGCTCGATGCCCTCATCGAGCCATCCATGACCCGCGAATATATCTGCCGTTCACTGGCAGTTCTCCACTTGAAAGACCGTACGGTCACCACCCCTCGTGTCCACGACAACGCCCCTATGTGATGAGGAAAGTAGATCAATCATGACTGCATTTTTTACCGAAATCCCCACTCCCTACGCATTGACTTTTGCGGGACAGGGGTCCGCGTGGCGCCCTGCTCTGACCTCTTCTTTGTCCTTCCCGCCTCACGCGCAAATGCTGCGCACCTACTACGCGCAGGTGCGTGAACTTCTCGCTCCTGTCGCTGCGGATCTGCTCACCAGCGCCCCCGGTTCTTTGGAGCGCCTCAACGGCTTGATGAACGGCGATACCTCCGATCTTCCCTCCGATGCCTCGCCTTCGGTGTCAGTTCCCGGAATTACCTTCGCGCAGCTCGGCGCTCTTGCTGACCTGGACGCAACCCAGCTCGACATTCACACAAGCTCTCCCGTGCTTTTGGGCCACTCCCAGGGCATCTTGGGCGCCGAGGTTGCACGCGCGTGGATTGCCCGCGATAACCTGCGCGTCACCCACGTGCTTGCCCTCGCCGTCCTCATCGGTACTGCTGCGCAGTCGCTGAGCGTTCGCCTCGGCGCCACGAAGCTTGGGGATGCCACCCCGATGCTGTCTGTGCGCGGGCTTCCCTGCTCGATGGTTTCCGAGGCCCTGGGCGCCCAGGCGCTCTCCCTAGCCGTCGTCAATGGCCCGCGCTCCGTCGTCCTTTCGGGTCGCCCCGATGAGCTTCAGGCTTTCCGTCACACACTCGAGTCTCGCGTTGCCGCAGAAAACCGCGCTTTGGAAGAACACCTCAAGGGCGGCACTCCCCTCGAGGCCATTTTCGAATTCCTCCCCGTTGCAGCTCCCTTCCACTCTGAAATGCTCGAAGAGGCCGTCGCACAGGTTGCTGCGTGGACACGGACCTTGGCCGAGGCTGGCCACAGCATCGACGATGCCGAGGCTGAGCGCGTCGCGCGCGCAATCCTTGTTGAGCGCGATGACTGGTCGGCAGCCGTTGCCTCTGCCGTCTGCGAAGGCGTCAAGGTCTTCATCGATCTTGGCCCCTCGAATATGCTCACGCGCCTGACCCAGGATCTCCTGGATGGAACTGGCGCTCAGATCGTCGACGCATCGACGAACGCTCGTCGCACCGAGCTCGATGAGACCGGTTCGCACTATGAGCCGGAAGCCGACTGGTCGCGTTTCGCTCCCAAGGTTGTCGCTCTTCCCGATGGCCGCCACGTCGTCTCAACCGCCTTCACGCGCCTGACGGGTCGCTCTCCCATTGTTCTTCCCGGTATGACCCCGACGACCGTTGGTCCTCGGATCGTCGCAGCGGCAGCTAACGCTGGGCACTGGGCGGAAATGGCCGGTGGCGGACAGTACTCCGAAGAAGTCTTCACCGAGCACCGCTTGGAGCTTCAGAAGCTTCTCGAACCCGGTCGCAGCGCTGGTTTCAACACGATGTTCTTTGACCGCTTCATGTGGAACCTCCAATTCGGCGTCAACCGGATTGTCCCCAAGGCTCGCCGCGCGGGTGCCCCCATCGACGCCGTGACCATCGCTGCGGGCATTCCCGAATTGGACGAGGCCCGCGAGTTGATCGCCCAGCTGCGCGCCGATGGTTTTGAGTACCTGTGCTTGAAGCCCGGAACCGTGGAGCAAATCGAGCAGGTGCTGCGCATTGCCCGCGCGAACCCCGAGCACACGCTGATTATTCAGGTTGAAGACGGCCACTCTGGTGGCCACCACTCGTGGGAAAACCTGGACGATCTGCTCTTGGCGACCTACGGACATATTCGTCGCACTCCCAATGTCGTCCTGGCTGTTGGCGGCGGTATCGGTTCGGCTGCCGATGCGGCCCGTTACATCACCGGCCAGTGGTCCGTGGACCTGGGATCCCCGGCGATGCCCGTCGATGCGGTGCTCGTGGGCACGGCCTCGATGGCGACTTTGGAAGCTGAGACTTCCCCGCAGGTCAAGCAGCTCCTCAAGGACACCCCTGGTGTCGGCGAAGATGGTTGGGTCGGTAGCGGAAAGGTTCGCGGTGGAATGACTTCGGGCCTGTCGCACCTGGGCGCCGACATGCACGAGATCGAGAACTCCTCCGCACGTGCATCGCGACTCATTCACGAGGTTGGCTCCGATCTTGAGGCGATCAGTGCACGCCGCGATGAGCTCATTGAGGCCATGAACAAGACGGCCAAGCCCTACTTCGGCGAATTGTCCGAAATGACCTACGCCGAGTGGGCACGCCGCGTCATCGACCTGTCCTACCCCTGGGCGGATTGGACGTGGACGGATCGCGCTCTGGATCTCTTCCACCGCATCGAGTCTCGTCTCAACCCCGCCGATCACGGCGATATTCCGACTCTCTTTGAGAGCCGCGAGGATCTTGAGGACGGACAGGCTGCTCTGTCTCGCCTTCTTGAGGCCTACCCCCAGGCTGAGACGACTCGCGTTGTCCCCGCCGATGTCGCATGGTTCCCGGTCCTGTGCCGCAAGCACCACAAGCCGATGCCTTTCGTTCCGGTTCTTGATGGCGATCTGGCTCGCTGGTGGGGAACGGATACGCTCTGGCAGTCTCAGGATGCCCGTTTTGATGCCGATGCTGTCCGCATCATTCCCGGCCCGCGTTCGGTCGCTGGTATTGATCGCGTGAACGAGCCCATCGGCGAGATGTTTGCACGTTTCGAGCAGGCAGTTGTCGATGCTCTTGCCCCCTCTCCTGCACAGGTCCCCCACGTGTGGTCGCGTTTCCACGACCTGGAGGACGCGGCCTCGTTCCTGCGGGAAATCTCCCACATCCAGTGGGCGGGCAACCTGGTCGACAACCCCGCATACACCTCGGTGGACGCGACTGAAATTCTCCACGACGAGGCCGGCTACTCGATCCGCATCCACTGCGATTCGATGTGGGACCAGACCCCCAATAGCTCCCACCACTCGGTGGAATACATCGATATCCCGGTTCTTCTGTCCAGCGCGTGCATGACCGGCGCCTACCCGGTTGTTGACATGTCGCGCCTGTCCGTGACCGCTTATGACCTGCTTGCGGGTGCTGCGGGCGTTGGCACAACGACCGTCAATGGCGACCACATCGAGAAGATGCCCGCGGTCATCCCGGGCGAGGGATTTGGTACGGTTCGCGATTCCTTCACCTTCACCGAAAACCTGGGCTTTGCTCACGGAGCGGTAACCGGTGGCGCGCTGTCGACCCAGCTGGCCTCGGGAGTTCCCGATGCACTGGTCGGCCCCTGCTGGCCTGCAATTTACGCAGCGCTGGGTTCGGCAATGTACCAGGGCGTTCCCGTCATCGAGGGCCTGGTCAACGCCGTGCACTTGGATCACTCGATCTTCTTGGACCGCGAACTGCCTCCCTTCGGTTCTCGCGTCGAGGTCGAGGGACGCTGCGCCCAGCTCGCCGAGTCTTCCGCGGGTCGAGTCGTGCGCGTCGAACTGGAGCTCTCCTATGAGGGCGAAGTCTTTGCACGCATGGTTGAGCGCTTCGCGATCCGAGGCCGCATCGCCTCGACCCAGCCGCCGGCCCCCGCTCCCGAGGTCGCTGATTCCTTCGTTGATACTCCGCGTTCTTTCCTGCGTCACGTGCGTGTCCAGGCACCGGAGAATATGACGGCTTTCGCCATTGTTTCTGGCGATTTCAACCCGATCCACACCTCCTATGCGGCCGCGCGTCTGTCTGGTCTGAGTGCACCGCTGGTCCACGGAATGTGGCTCTCCGCAACCGTTCAGCACACGCTGTGTGCGCACTCCACTCAGCCGGTCGATAGCCCCGACACCCTGGGTGTCATTCGTTCGGTTGAGATGCCCGAGGCAGAGATCTCGGCGTGGTCGTACCGCATGTTCGGCATGGTCCAGCTCAACGACATCGTGGATATCACGATTGAGCGCGTCGGCCGCATCGGCGGCGAGCTCGTCCTTGAAGCAACCTGCCGCATTGGCGATGAGGTCGTCTCGATTGCCCGCGCACGTACTCGCGCACCGCGCACCGCCTACGTCTACCCCGGCCAGGGCATTCAGCGCCAGATGATGGGCTTGGAGCACATGTCTGCGACTGCTCGCAGCGTCTGGGCACAAGCGGATGCACACACTCGCAAGGCCCTGGGCTTCTCGATTGAATCGATTGTCCGCACGAACCCGACCGAACTTCGCGTTGGTTCCGAGACCTTCCGCCACCCCAAGGGCGTCCTCAACCTCACGCAATTCACTCAGGTTGCTCTGGCGACTCTCGCCTACGCGCAAACCGAAGAACTGCGCGCCGATGGGGCCTTTGAAGAACACGCCTTCTACGCTGGCCACTCGCTGGGTGAATACACCGCCCTGTCGGCCTACGCGCAGATCTTCCCCCTCGAGCAAGTCCTTGAGATCGTCTTCCAGCGCGGATCGGCCATGCACCACCTGGTCGAACGCGATGCGCAGGGACGCTCGAACTACGCAATGGGAGCTCTGCGTCCCAACCAGTTCGGAATGGGTGACGCCGAGGTCCGCGACTACGTGGCCTCGATCGCCGAAAAGTCCGGCGAGTTCTTGGAGATCGTCAACTACAACCTGGCCGGATCCCAGTACTCCGTTGCCGGAAGCATTGCCGGATTGAAGGCTCTGGAAGCAGATACCGCTGAGCGCGCTCGCGCACACGGCGGCCGCCGAGCCCTCATCATGATTCCGGGAATTGACGTTCCCTTCCACTCTTCGCGACTGCGCGCAGGCGTACCGGCCTTCCGCGACAAGCTCGATTCTTTGCTTCCCGAGAGCATCAACCTTGATGTCCTCCAGGGACGCTACATCCCCAACCTGGTTGCACGTCCCTTCGAGCTGAGCCGGGACTTCGCACAGTCGATCCTCGAGGTTGTTCCTTCCGAGGCGACCCAGAAGCTCGTCGATAATTGGGACGAGGCCGAGGCCAATCCTCAATCGACCGCCCGTACCCTGCTCATCGAGCTTCTCTCCTGGCAATTCGCTTCCCCGGTTCGCTGGATCGAAACTCAGGACCTGCTCTTCAGCGCTCGCCCCAAGGGATTGGGTGTTGAACGCCTCGTTGAAATCGGTCTTGCGTCGTCTCCGACCCTGGCGAATATGGCATCGAAGACCCTGTCCCTGCCCGCTTTCGCACAGGTTCAAGTCGATGTCTTGAACGTTGAACGCGATAGCGCCCGCGCTCGTAACGAGGATGCGGTTGCCGCCCCCGAGCGCGCGCAGGCAGACTCCCCCGCTTCCGCCGACGAGGCCGCACCCGCCGAAAGTGCAGCCCCGGCCTCGGCAGTGGAGACGCCCGCCGTTGAGGTGGCGACCGAGGCCCCCGCAGCGCCCACACCGGCTGCCGCAGCAAGCGGAACCATGCCGGAGCTGCCGCTTTCCGCTTCGGACGCGATCCGTATCCTCTTGGCCTTCTCGAACAAGCTCCTCCCCGAGCAGATCGAAGCCACGGACACGGTTGAAACGCTGACCAATGGCGTCTCCTCGAAGCGTAACCAGCTCCTCATGGACATGGCCGCCGAGCTTTCAGTGTCCACGATTGACGGTGCCGCAGAGGCGTCAATGGGCGATCTCTTCTCGACGATCGATTCGCTGGTGCCCTCATACGCAGCTTTCGGACCGGTCCTGTCTGAAGCGATCAACTCCAAGCTGAGGAAGATCTTCGGATCCGCAGGCCTGCCCGCGACCTTCACCACCGGTTACGTCAAGGACAACTGGGGCCTGTCCGAGCAGTGGGCTGCACGCGTGAACGCAGAAATCCTTCTCGGTACACGCGATGGCGACTCGATTCGTGGTGGTAGCCTCTCGACTCTGCCGGGTTCGGTTTCCTCCGCAAAGGACGCTTCGGCACTCATTGACCAGGCTCTGGCACTGATTGCAGCCCGCGAGGGGCTAACCCTCAGCCGCCCGAATGCGGGTGGCTCGGCCGGTGGCGAGGTCGTTGATTCGGCGGCCCTACGCGATCTGGAATCGCGAATCCTCGGTGATCAGGGAATCCTGGCAACCCAGGCACGCGATATCCTCAAGGCCCTTGGCCTGGCCGATGCTCCCGTCGCCACCGAGATCGAAGATTCTTCCTCCTTGATCGCCGCTGTCGAGGCCGAGCTGGGAGCAAATTGGGAAGCCTCCGTTCGCCCCGCTTTCGACGAGCGTCGCGCGGTTCTCTTGGATGACCGCTGGGCAACCGCACGCGAAGATCTTGCACGCATATTCGCTGGTTCTCTTGAGCCCACCGAGGTCCCCGCCGAACGCTTGCGCGGAGGCGGCCAGTCCTTGAGCGCATTGGCGTCCTGGTATGCCGCTCACACGGCGGATGCGGACTTGAAGGCCTACTTCACGAAGGTTTCCGAGGCCGCCCTTGAGGCAGCCGAAGGCCGTTTCGCTGGAGATGTCGCCGTTGTCACCGGCGCGGCTCCCCACTCGATCGCTGCCGCGGTCGTGGGCGAGCTGCTCGCCGGAGGCGCGACCGTCATCATGACCTCTTCTCGCGTCAACGATGCTCGCCTGGCCTTCGCCAAGGAGCTGTACCGCACCCACGCCAATATGGATGCGGCCCTGTGGGTTGTTCCCGCGAATATGGCCTCCTTCCGCGATGTCGACGCACTGATCTCGTGGGTGGGTAGCGAACAGACCGAAACGCACGGTGCAACGACCGAGGTCGTTAAGCCCGCGCTTCTGCCCGATCTTTTCGTTCCCTTCGCAGCGCCTCGCGTTTCCGGAACCCTTGGTTCGGATCCTCAGGGGGCACTCGCTCAAGAACGACTGCTTTTGTGGAGCGTCGAGCACGCAATCCACCTCCTCGCCGGCCTCGGCGCGGACACTGCTCCCGATCACCGCACGCACATCCTGCTCCCGGGTTCCCCGAACCGCGGAATCTTCGGCGGTGACGGTGCCTACGGCGAAGCGAAGGCCGCTTTCGATGCGATCGCAACCAAGTGGGAGCACGAGTCCGGTTGGCCGACGCGCACAACCATCGCTCACCCGCTCATCGGTTGGGTCCAGGGCACCTCGCTCATGGGTGGCAACGATGTCCTCGTTCCCGCCGCTCAGGCAGCCGGTGTTCACGTCTACACGACCGAAGAAATCGCCGGAGAACTCGCTCAGCTCCTGACTCGCGAGGTCCGCGCCCAGGCACTTTCCGCCCCGGTCCACGCAGATCTCACGGGTGGCCTCGCCGATGCTGGACTCGACCTGCCGGCACTGGCACGCCAAGCACGCGAGCAGGCCGCGGCCTCGGCACAGGAAGCCGCAGAACAGGCCCCGGCAAGCGTTCGCGCACTGCCCAACCCGCATGCTCCGGCTCTGGCTGCTCCGCTCGCGTGGGATACTCCGCGAGCGAGCCTGCGCGATCAGATTGTCATCGTCGGCACCGGCGAGATCGGTACCTGGGGTTCGGGTCGTACCCGCCAAGAAGCTGAGTTCGGTGAGGACTTCGATCTGACCGCAGCCGGTGTGCTGGAAATGGCCTGGATGATGAAGCTCATCACCTGGTCCGAAAGCCCGCAGCCCGGTTGGTATGACGCCTCGGGTACGCAGGTTGACGAGGCCGAGATCTACGATCGTTTCCGCGATGAGGTCGTGGCCCGATCGGGTATCCGCCGCTTCAACGACGATTCGAACATGGTTGATTGCGGTTCGAATGATGTGAGGACGGTCTTCTTGACCTCCGAGCAGACCTTCACCGTGGATACGAAGGCTGAAGCCGAAGACTACGTCTTGGCCGATCCCTCGCACACGACGATCTGGGAAGAAAACGGCACCTGGCACGTCACCAAGTCCGCTGGTTCCCCCGTCCAGGTCCCCGCGCGAGCAACCCTGACCCGCACGGTTGGTGGCCAGATCCCGCAAGACTTCGATCCGGCTCAGTGGGGTATCCCCGCTTCCATGGTCGAGGCCTTGGACCGCATCGCCGTATGGAACCTCGTCACCGCAGTGGATGCCTTCATCTCCTCGGGCTTCTCCCCCGCTGAGCTCCTGCAGGCCGTCCACCCCGCGGATGTGTCCTCGACTCAGGGCACGGGTATTGGTGGCATGGAGTCCTTGCGCCACGTCTTCCTCTCGCGCTTCCTGGGTGAGGATCGCCCGCAGGACATCCTTCAAGAGGCCCTGCCCAATGTTGTCGCCGCACACACCATGCAGTCCTTCATTGGTGGCTACGGCCAGATGATCCACTCGGTGGGCGCTTGCGCGACCGCAGCGGTTTCCATCGAGGAGGCTGTCGACAAGATTCGCCTGGGCAAGTCCGACTTCGTGGTTGCAGGCGGTATCGACGATATTTCCGTCGAATCGTTGACCGGTTTCGGCAACATGAACGCGACCGCTGAGTCCGCCGCTCTTGAGGCCCGTGGAATTACCCCGCGTCACTTCTCTCGCGCTGGAGATCGTCGTCGTGCGGGCTTCCTCGAGGCCGCTGGCGGTGGCACCCTGCTGGTGACCCGCGGTGATATCGCCGCGGATCTGGGCCTGCCGGTCCAGGCGGTTGTCGCCTACGCGCGTTCCTTCGCGGACGGCGCGCACACCTCGATCCCCGCTCCCGGCCTCGGCGCTCTGGCTGCTGCTCGCGGTGGACGCGATTCTGCTCTCGCTCACGCGCTTGCCGACCTCGGACTGAGCGCGGACGATATCGCGGTTGTTTCCAAGCACGACACCTCGACTCGCGCGAATGACCCGAACGAGGCCGAGCTCCACTCGCGCCTGTCGGCGGCCCTGGGACGAAGCGAGGGCAACCCGCTCTACGTTGTCTCCCAGAAGACCCTGACCGGTCACGCGAAGGGTGGCGCTGCGCTCTTCCAGGCAGCGGGCCTCATCGATATCTTCCGCCGCCAGGAAATCCCCGCAAACCGCTCTTTGGATTGCTTGGATCCTGACATGGCGCAGTGGATGCCGCTCCTGTGGCTGCGTAAGCCCCTGGATGTCTCCGCATCCCCGGTTCGCGCGGGCGTGCTGACCTCCCTGGGATTCGGCCACATCGCGGCGATGGTTGTCCTGGCGCACCCGGGTGCCTTCGAGGCCGCTCTGCTGGCCGAACGCGGCGAGGCTGCGCTGGCCCAGTGGCGCGAGCGCGCGCAGGCACGCCTCGAAGAGGGACGTCGTCACCTGGATGAGGCCATGATTGGTCGCGCGGAGCTCTTTGTTCCCATCGAGGGACGCCGCCTGCCCGCCGATCGCACGCACGAGGCCGAGGTTGCGCTGCTCTTGGATCCTTCCGCTCGCTTGGGTGCAGATGGCACCTACGCGGGGGCAGAGAACTGAGCCTGGCGTGACACCCGCGGCAATCGGAGTTGACCTGGTTGATGTTGCATCCTTTGGGGAGCAGCTCCGCCAGGAGGGCTCGGTGTTTCATCGAGTGTTCACTGCTCGGGAGTGGAACGCGGCACTGCGTTTTGCTCCCGAGCAGGGGGCCTCGTCTGCCGGGCAGTCGCCTTCGGGGCCGCTTCAGGAGTCTGCATCGCATCTTCTGCCTGAGTCTTCAGTGCCTGAACTGCCCACACGCGCACTGCACTCCCTCGCTGCACGTTGGGCAGCAAAGGAAGCCTTCATCAAGGCCTGGTCCTCGCTCTACTACGGCAGAGAGGACCCACTGAAGTCCAGCGACATCGATTGGGCCCAAATCGAGGTGGTATGCGACCGCTGGGGACGCCCCGCCTTCCGCTTCCACGGCCGCATTGCCTCCGAACTAGATAAGACGCAAGAAGATCTCAAGGCATCACTTTCTTGGCTTCTTTCTCTCTCACACGACGGTAGCTACGCGATTGCGTGGGTCAGCGTGAACCAGACTGATCTGCGCGAAGCAAAGGAATTCTCATGACTACACAACTGACTTCGCCCGCATCTGTGGGACGTTCCTCTGTTTTGGCCGATCACCTCGGTGCCGATTCTTTGGTGAAAGATGCACTGATGGTTCTTGCGGGAGCCTCCCTCGTGGGCGTGCTCGCGCAGGTTTCGGTTCCGATGTGGCCCGTTCCGATCACCGGCCAAACCCTGGGGGTCCTTCTTGTCGGAGCAATTTTGGGTGCGCGCAGGGGGGCTTTATCCCTGCTGTCCTACATGCTTCTTGGCTTGGCTGGAATGCCCTGGTTTTCCGCTGCGAGCGGCGGTCTTGCTGCCCTCGCAAAGCCTTCTTTCGGCTACATTCTGGGCTTCATTCCCGCAGCGTGGCTGATCGGTAAGCTCTCTGAGCGTGCATGGGATCGCCACTTCTGGCTTTCTCTTGCTGCCTTCGGCGGGGCAACCTTGATTCCCTTCATTGTTGGAATCCCGTACATGTGGGCGGTTCTGCGAATCGGCGGAGTGAGCATGTCTTTGACTGAGGCTCTGAACGCGGGATTTACCCCCTTCATCATCGGCGGTATCGTCAAGGCCGCTGCCGGAGCGGCCGTTGTTGGTGGCCTGTGGAAGGCAATGGGATCAGGCGACGTCTCCCGCTCATAAGCCCAGTTTGCGCACTCGTTTGTGACGAAGGGTGTGGCCCGCGCGTTTCACGCGCGGGCCACACCCTTATCGTTTGTTTGATCCGGATCGTTTTCTCGGATCTCTCGCAGAGCTTGATTACTCCTGAGGTAGCTTCCCGTGCCTCGACGCACGAGTACGCACCACTACCCCAGCGGTTCCCGGAACGAAAGCCGCGGGTTTGCGGGGAAGAACGGGGGCGGGTGCAGGAGCTTCCTGCACTTCCGGCCTCGTCAGGCGTGCGCGGATGGCGGCAATGGCCTCGTCAGGAGAATCGGAGACGCGAGGCTCCTGACGAGTCGCTGCGGCAGGTTCCGGGGCAAGGACGGGCGGTTGCGAGGCGACTACGGCGGACTCCAGCGCGGCGGCGGGTTCTTGTGCAGACACTGTGGCTGACGGGGTCGCCGTTGCCGGGGCCCAACCGCTCAGAGTTTCGATCTCCTCGGCGCGGTGAGCGCGCGGGGGAACTCCAACGAAGGGGTTATCGGGACGGTCGCGGCGGGTTTCGAAGAAGGCACGCAGCTGAACGGTCGCTTCCTTGGCGAGAACGCCGGGAACGACCTCGACCTGATGATTGAGGCGAGAGTCGCGCAAAACGTCGCGCAGTGAGCCTGCAGCGCCGGCTTTTGGGTCCCATGCACCGAAAACAACGCGATCGACTCGTGAAGAGACGGCGGCTCCTGCACACATCGTGCACGGCTCAAGGGTGACGACCAAGGTGCACCCAATGAGGTTCCAACGATTCAATCGCTCTCCGGCTTCGCGGAGGGCCATTATTTCGGCGTGGCCACAGGGATCATGCAAGGCTTCGCGGCAATTCCAACCCCGGCCGATAATGCGTCCCAGAGAGTCAATAACGACTGCGCCCACGGGAACATCCCCCATTTCTCGGGCTTTATTCGCCAAGAAGAGCGCGCGGGCCATCGCTTCTTTGTACTGATCCATTGTTGTCACCCTCAAAGCCTATCGCGTAAAGGGCCCTTCGCGGGTTACTCTTGAACTATGCGCCTTCATATTGCAGATCACCCGCTCATTGCCCACAAGCTCACCGTCCTGCGTGACCGCGACACTCACTCGGCGACTTTCCGCCAGTTGGTTGACGAATTGGTTACGCTTCTTGCCTACGAGGCCACGCGTCACGTGTCAACCACTGAGATCGCAATCAATACTCCCGTTGCGCCCACCGTTGGCAAGCGCATCAGCGAGCCTCGCCCCATCGTTGTCCCCGTTCTTCGCGCCGGACTGGGCATGCTCGAAGGCATGACTCGTCTCCTTCCCACCGCCGAGGTTGGCTTCTTGGGAATGAAGCGCGATGAAAAGACTCTCGAGGTCGAGACCTACGCGAACCGTCTTCCCGAAGATCTCTCGGGTCGCCAGTGCTTCGTTCTTGACCCGATGCTGGCCACCGGCCACACGATGGTCGCAGCAACCAAGTACCTCTTCGACCGTGGAGCCAAGGACGTCACCTGCGTCTGCCTGCTGGCCGCTCCCGAAGGCCTGAAGGTCCTCGAAGAGTTCGTCGGAGACCGCGCCGATGTCACCGTTGTCGTCGCATCCGTTGACGAGCGCCTCAACGAAAAGTCCTACATCGTCCCGGGTCTGGGCGACGCCGGCGACCGCCTCTACGGCATTGTCGACTGAGTCTAACGACTGGTTTTAAACGCTCAAGGTGCCGCGTCCTTTTGGACGCGGCACCTTTATGCGTGTGGAACATGTGTGGGGGCGCGGCTTGGCCGCACCCCCACACATCAAAGTAACGATCAGTTAATCGCGAGACCCCTGATCAGAAGGCCGGAATCACCGAGCCATCCTTCCAAGTGTCTTCGATGTACTTCTTCACCTGGTCGGAGTGCAGGAGCTCATCGAGCTTCTTCACGGCCTCGGCCTTATCGCCCGAAACACTGGTCTTCCACACGAGAACGTTCACCGAGGGGTTGTTCTCGGGGGACTCAACGGCCAGACCATCACGAGAAGGCGCAAGGCCGCCTTCCTGTGCGAAGTTACCGTTGATCACCGAGTAGTCGGTCTCGCCCAGGTTAGAGACCAGAACAGGACCGTCAATTTCCTTGAAGTCGAAGTTCTTCAGCTTCTTGACTGTGTACACGTTGACATCACCGCTGGCGGGGATCTCAACAAAGCCGTTCGCAGCCAAGAGGCGCAGGGCGCGTTCCTGGTTGGTGACATCGGAGATCACGCCAATGATTCCGCCCTTTTCGGGAAGCTCATCCAGCGACTTGTGCTTGGAGGAGTAAATGGCCAGGGGCTCGAGGTGAATGCCCTTACCAGGAGTGAAATCGTAGTTGAACTGCTGCTCAGCCTTCTCCAAGTAGGGAACAGTCTGGTGGTAGGTTGCATCAACTTCACCCTGATCCAGCGCACGGTTGGGCAGATCGTAGTCGGTGAATTCCTTGATGTTGATGTTGATTCCCGCGTCCTTTGCCAGGTTGTCCTGGATGTACTTGAGGATCTTTGCGTGAGGCGAGGGGCTGGCTGCAACGGTGATGGTGGTTGCACCGTTCGAAGATGATGAAGAGCCCGCGGAGCCGCTGGAGCAAGCGGAAAGAACCAGTGCTGCTGCAACGCCAAGACCGGCAAGAGTACGAAGTGAACGAGAGTGACGCATGAGAGTAATTCCTTAGATTGTCTGTTTCCTACAAGCGGGGGGACCTGAGTGGCCCGGGATAATCCCGCGAATGATGACTTAATTACCAAGCAGAGTTCGCGACCCGGCTGGTGGATGCTCAGCGGTGATCCACCAGCCGGCTGAGCATGTCGCCAATCATTTGAATTAACTGAACGATGATGATGATCGCAACGACCGAGCAGATCATTGTGTCTGTCTGGAAGCGGTGGTACCCGTAGTCGATCGCCATCTTTCCGAGGCCACCGGCACCAACGACGCCCGCCATTGCCGAGTAGCCCACCAAGGTGATCGCCAAAACCGTCACGGACTGGATAATGCCAGGCAAGGCCTCGCGAACCAGAATGCTCCACCGGATCCGACGGTTGGAAGCCCCCGCCATGAGCGCGGCCTCGACCTTGCCGTTTTCGACGGAAAGCAGGTTGGTTTCCACCAGGCGGGCAAAGAAAGGAATCGCACCAATAACCAAGGGGAAGGTTGCCCCCTGCCAGGTAATCGCACTGCGCATGACAAGTCTGGTCACCGGAAGCAGCACGATGATGAGGATCAGGAAGGGGAAAGAACGGCCAACATTGACGATCAAACCAACAATTTGATTGATCATCTTGTTAGGAGTCAGGCCCGTCTTCGATGTCTGAACAAGAAGCAGACCGAGAGGTAGACCAACGAGGACGGTAAAGAGCGTGCCGAAGACGACCATGAGCAGGGTCTCCCCGATTGCCGGGAGGAACTGCTGGGTGAGCGCGGGGTTATCGCCCCACGTCGGGTCGCCTTTGCCCAGTGGAAGTAGCGTAAGGACTGTTGACAGAGCCGAAAGCTTCACAGCGAACGCACCTCCACATGTGCGCCCTGGGCGCGAAGTTGGTCAATGATCGAGGACCGCTGGGCGGCGGGAACCGCCAGAGCCAAGCGTCCAACCTGGACAGACCCCATTGATTCAAAAGTTCCTGCGGTCACGTCCGCTCCGACCTTCGCGGCAAGATTGAGCATATTCGAACCGGTTGGGACACCGGGATGCGAGGTGAAGATGACGTCCAGAAGAATATTTCCGTCTTCCGAGGCCTGGGCTGGGGTATCGTCTTCCGCCGAGTCGCTCTGTGCAGCGATTTCACGCTCAGTCAGCTCGCGGTTGAAGTCAGTGACATCGAGTTCGTCGACGCTGGGCGCGGGAACCAATTCCTTTGCCAGAGGTGAACCCGGGTCGGCTAGGACTTCTTCGATTGTTCCACTCTGGACAATTCCGCCATTTTTCAGGAGCGTCACGGAGTCACAGATTTCACGAACAACTGACATCTCGTGGGTGATGATGACGATGGTGACTCCGGTTTCGTCACGAACCTGGCGCAGCAATGACAGGATCGCACGGGTTGATTCGGGGTCAAGGGCTGAGGTCGGCTCGTCACAGAGCAAAACTTGGGGGGTGTCTGAGAGCGCGCGTGCAATACCCACGCGCTGGCGCTGGCCGCCAGAAAGCTCGGAGGGGTAGGCTCCGCCTCGATGTTCAAGGCCGACTAGGGCGAGAAGCTCGCGAACGCGTTCTTTGCGTTCCTCACGGGTGAATTCTTTCTTCGCGGCGACCTTCAGCGGGAATTCAATGTTTTCTCCCGCAGTCTTGGCATCGAAAAGGTTCGCTGCTTGGAAGACCATACCAATCTTGCGTCGTGCTTGGCGCAATTCGCGTCCGCGAAGCTGCGACAGATCAATGTCGTCAACGATGATCGACCCAGAGGTCGGTTTTTCCAGAGCGGTCAGACAGCGAATGAGTGTTGACTTACCAGCACCTGACTGGCCGACGATTCCGTGAATACTGCCTGCTTTAACGTGCAGATTCACGTGATCAAGGGCAACGACATCATCACTTCCCTTCACGGGATAGATCTTCGAGACGTCGATCAGATCAATCACTGGGTCCTCCTTCCATGCAGTCTTAGACTATGAGTCCCCGCCGGAGTGTCCAAATTTTTTGTTACACAACCTCACATAGCGAAACTGACAGCAATGAGGAAACCGGTAACGGCCAACACGCTTGCGCCCAGCCAGACCCCTAGAACAAGGCCTGCAGCACTGCGGTATCGCCGCTCACGAATGAGGGTTACCGCATCAAGCACGGCGGTCGAAAAGGTTGTAAATCCGCCTAAAAACCCCGTTGATACCAGGAAGTACAGTGGCGAAACCGGAGCAAGCGAACCAGCAACCAGCCCCGCGCATAAACAGCCCAGCAGATTGACAAGGCCGATCCCCCACTGGGGTGTTCGCCTTGCACGACACTTTTTGAGATAAAGATCCAGCTGCCAGCGAGAGAGCGCACCCAGGGAGCCGAAAACACACACGAGAAGAAAGAGCAGTGGGGTCATTTCTTTGCCCCCCGAGGGCAAGAGTCCTCATTTGACGTGGGCGAAGAGGCACTTGCAGTGCGTAGAACCTCAGGCATTTCAGATGCTTTCTGATTGTCACCTAATTGAGATGATCCGCCCGCACGTATTCCCAGCGAGTACCCCAAAGCAGCAATCCCAATACCGACTACAAGCAATACAAGGCTTGCAAGCATTCCCTCGATCAGCAGAGGCAAGGAGTACAGCGCCACAGCACTAAACGGAGAAGAGACAGCTCCGGAAAGGTCACTCCCAGCAGCGGGGACCGCTGTCATTGCCTGGACTGCATTATGGATACTTGCCATGACCATGGTGGCGTATGTGGTCAAAGCGCCGGCGAAGCCGCTCCCTGCGACAAGCATGACTTTTCTGCGCACAGCATCCTCGCGGAAGTATCCCTGTGCCCATGCGGTGACAAAACCAAGAAAGAAGGCTCCACAAAGATTTACGGCCACCGTGGACCAAGAAAAAACCACAACTTTCCCGCTGCCCGTAGCAGCGAGATCCAATCCCGCACGAATTGCTGTGCCAAGGAAGGCTCCGAAAGCAACACACAACCACGAAGGAAGACTCGACACCCACGCCATATGCGTATGGGTCACGGCACTGCCCTGGGCGCTTGTTCCCGTGCGCTGTGACGCATCTGTCCCCACGCAGCCTGACGCGTTCGTCCCGCACGCTGAAGAGCTTTCCCCTGCCGCGCCGCGTCCGCGATCTCTTCGTTCTTCCACGTCTTCAAGGTTAGTCTTGGGGTATGGCAACTGCGGCACCTTTTTCTTCCCATCCCAGCAATGGTGCGGAAAACTCCGCCTTTCCCACCCTCGCGAGCACGGCCTCGGCAATGGGAGAAACTGCGTTGCACGCAACTGGCGTGGGACGCTTCGCCCCCTCGCCCAGCGGCGACCTGCACCTGGGAAACCTCCGCACGGCGCTGCTGGCGTGGATGTGGGCGCGCACGACCGGAAGGAAGTTCGTCCTGCGAATCGAGGACATCGATCGCGTGCGCTCGGGCTCCACGCAACGCCAAATCGACGAGCTAACCGCACTGGGAATCGATTGGGATGGCGAGGTTCTGATCCAGTCCTCGCGCGCGCAGGTCCACGACGAGGCCGTCGCGCGCCTCTTCCACGAGGGTTACGCTTTCGAGTGCTTCTGCTCGCGTAAGGACATTCGCGAGGCCTCTTCCGCGCCTCACGTTCCACCGGGACACTACCCCGGCACCTGCCTGCACCTGAGCGAGGCCGAAATCAGCCGAAAGCGTGAAGAATTTGCCGCCGAGGGGCGCCGTCCCGCGTTGCGCTTGAAAGCGCCCGTCGCCGAGTGGACTGTCCATGATGAGTATTTCGGCGATTACACGGGGCCCGTTGACCACTTTGTCATCCAGCGTTCCGATGGAGCACCTGCCTATAACTTGGCAGTCGTTGTCGATGACGCTTTCCAAGGCGTCGATCAGGTCGTTCGCGGAGATGATCTCTTATCTCAGTCCCCCGGCCAAGCTGTGCTTGCACGATTGCTCGGCTATCCGGAGGTCACCTACGTTCACGTTCCGCTGGTGTTGTCTGCCTCGGGGGCACGCCTGGCCAAGCGTGACGGGGCAGTGACCATCGAAGAACTGGCAGAGCAAGGAGTGAGCATCGCCCAGATCGTTGAGGTTCTAGCTCGTTCGATGGGTGTTGAAGGGGTTCACTCGGCCTCGCAGCTTCTTGAATCGATGGACGTCGAGAGACTGCGAGCACTTCCACAAGAGCCGTGGACACCCGACTTGGAGAGGCTCTTTCCCCGCAAATGACACACGAAGTCGGCAAAAGACACAGGCCATAAGCTGTGTCATTTCGCGACTTCGTGTGGAGGGGGCGACAGCGGGCAGACACGGCAGCAGACAAACGTGTGCCAGGAGCAAAGCGGAGGGCACAACCGGAACCGGGGCAGACAAACGGGGGCAGGCAACCGGAGCAGGCGAACGGGAACGGACAAACGGGCAGACACGGCAGCAGACAAACGTGCGCCGGGGGCAAAGGCTCGCGCCTTCACCCCCGGCTACTCTGCGCTACTACGAGCAGCAGCTACCTCTCGCTACTTCAGAGACGAGCTTGCCGCTTCCTGCAAGGAGTTCAAGGTTTCTTCCACACCTGCGCCGTTGAGCCAGGTGGCCTCGATCTGTTCCTGAATCTGATCGGCGATCTTCGGCCAGGCCTCGACGCGCGGAGCCATACGAGCGTAGGTCGTCGCGGTCTTCAGGTACTGCGAGCGGTGCGGAGCATTGAGGTACTCGCTGGAGTCCAGAGCCTTCTGGGTTGCAGGCATGTGACCCGTCGCGATTGCCCAGTCGCCGGTGTGCTCATTGAGGAACTTGGTGAACTCGAAGGCTGCACGGTACTTCTTCGCATCGGGCTTGGCCGAGACGGGAACGGTCCACACGTGGGAGTTCGCCCAGGTTGCCTTGTCCTTGAAGAGCATGAGCGCATCGCTGGTCTCGTACTTGAAGGGAGCTTCAGCGGTGAACTGGTTGACCGACCACACGCCGTTGTACATCACTGCAGACTCGCCACGCAGGAAGGCCTGCACGGAAGCATCGTAATCGTGGTTGACGGTCGTGTAGCCGTCCTTGACCAGGGTGTTGATGAACTCCAGGGAGGTCTTCGCCTCGGGCGAGTTCATGTTTGCCTTGGTACCGTCCGCGGAAATGATGTCCGAGCCCTGCTGCTGGACCAGGGTCATCCACAAGCGCTCACCCATCGGGTCCTTTGACAGGGCGATATCGATGTAGTTCTTTCCGGTCTTTTCCTTCACGGCCTTGGCGTGAGCAAGGAGCTCATCAGGCGAAGTCGGAAGCTTGTAGGTGCCGTCCTCACCGACCAATCCGGCCTGGGACAGGATGTCCATGTTCAGGTGGCTGATGATGGCGTGGGTGTCGAAGGGGACGCCCCACTTCTTGTCCTTGTAGGTCACAGCGTCCAAAGCGGGCTTCGTCGAGCCGGACAGGTCGATACCCACTCCATCGGGCACCTCCATGAGCAGGCCCTTGGCCGCGTAGTCGGGCAGGTTGGAGCCGTGCATGATCGCCACGTCGGGGCGATCCGACGAGGCCAGAGCAGCGTTGAGCGAGTCGTAGTAGCTGTGCCACGAGGCGCCGCCCATACGCTCGACCTTGATGCCCCACTTGTTCTCAGCGTTGAACTTGTTCGTGAGGATCGAGATGGCGGTGCATTCGCTGTTGGCCTTGGACAGGTCGGTGACTCCCTCGGTCTTTTCCTGGCAGTCGCCGAAGAATCGAGCCATGGTGATGGTGGTCCCCTTCAGGTCCTCATCGCTCACGCCGGCAATTGCTGCACCGTCGACGGTCTTGGAGGAGGATGTGGAGGACACTCCGCATCCGGTGAGCACGAAGAGAGCGGTCGTTGCCAGCGCGCATGCGCTGAATCCCGCGTGACGTGCCAGTGCGCGTCCTTGTCGCATTGTCATGCCTTTCAATCTGTGTGGTGAATGGTGTGGTGAGTTTTCCTGTGTATGTAAGATCGCCATTTCCGAGGCCATCGTTGAGAACCCCGGGAAAGCCGATCAGGCGTGTGGCGCAGGTGGCGATAGCCTACTTATCGCCACTGGACAGTGAGATTCCTCTGATCAGATACTTCTGAAGCAGGAGGAAGACAATGAGCAGGGGCGCAGCACCGACGATTCCTCGAGCCATCAGCGAGCCCAATTCTGTCGATTGCGCGAAGGTTCCCTGCAAGGATGCGAGGCCCGTGGTCACCGTGAACATTTCGGGCTTTGTTGCCGAAACCAAGGGCCACAGGTAGTCGTTCCAGGTCTGAACGAAAGAGAAGGTTGCCAGGGCGATCAAAGCCGGTCGCGCCAGCGGAACCATGATGGAGAAGAAGACTCGAATCGGAGAAGCCCCATCAACTTGCGCAGCCTCTTCCATTTCGCTGGGTACCTGAGAGAAGAACTGCGTCATGATGAAAACGCCCAGGGGGAAGGCCACGCGGGGGAAAATCAGCGCAATGTAGGAATTCGCCAGCCCGGCCTCGGAAAACATCATGAACAAGGGGACGAACATTGCCTCCTTTGGAACCATCATTCCCGCCAGGGTCAGCCCGTAGACCACGGTGCGCCCGGGGAAAGGCAGCTTCGCGAAGGCGTATCCGGCGGCCGCGCAGATGAGGACGGTGATGATCGTGGCGGTGATCGAAACAATCATCGAGTTGAGGAACCAGCGCCCCGCGAGTCCAGTTCTAAAAACGTCCACATAGTTCGACAGGGTCGGCTCGGTGGGGACAAGAATCTGCGAGTTCGTCTTCAGTGAGGAGTTCGAGCTCAGGGAAATAACCACCGTCCACAGCAGCGGAATCAGCCACAGCAAGGCAAGTACGAGCATCACTGCGTGGTAGCCGCAGGACTTGAATTTCTCTCGCATCTCAGCGGCTCCTTTGGCGTGAAATGAGGAATTGAATGAGCGAGATGAAGACCATCAGCACGAAGAGCACCAAGGACATTGCCGAGGCGTAGCCAAGCTGGGTATCCCTAAAGCCCGTCTGGTAGATGTAGCGCACGAGGACGTCCGTTGTTCCACCGGGGCCGCCCGCGGTCATGATGTTGACCTGACCGAAGATTTGGAACGAGGCAATGATCTGCGTGACCAGAACCAAGACCGTCGCGTGACGAAGGCCCGGAAGGGTGATGTTGACGAATTTTTGGAAGGAATTCGCGCCGTCCAAGCTTGCGGCCTCGTACAGCGTCGGATCGATGTCTTGAAGGCCCGCACCAAAGAGGATGAGGTTGAAGCCGACCGTCCACCATACGGTTGTTACAACGATTGCGGTCATCGCCCACTGCGGATCCGAAAGCCACGAGATGGTCCCCCACCCCATGTATTCGGTGAAGCGCGCGACGATACCGCGCGAGGGGTTAAGCATGTATCCCCAAATCAGGGTGGCAACCGAGACCGGAAGAACGTAGGGGACGAAGAGCGCCGCGCGATAGAAGGAGCTTGCGCGTCCGCCTCGTTGAAGGAGGAGCGCGTAGATCAGGCCGAGGCCCGCGATGATCGGCGTCGAAACCAGGGTAAATATCGCGGTGTTCTTCATCGCGTTCCAAAAACGCGGGTCAGACCAGGAACCGCCATCACCGGGATGGATTCCCAAGATGATTGCCGCAGCGATCAAGGTGACGATCAAGAGGATGCGCCCCGAGTTCAGATCGCGTTCACGCACCGCCTTGACGGCCACATACACTCCGCACACCAAGCAAAGCAGTCGGACCATCCACATCGAAGTGATATCCCAGACCAGGCCGGTACCGCCGAGCATGTGGGTGTAGTTTTCAAGCCCGATCCATTCGCGGGTGCTGCCCAGTAGGTCCCAGTTGAAGAAGGACATGAGGACAGCCTGGACGACCGGGAAGAGGATGAAGATTCCATAGAAGATCAGGAAGGGGAGCGTGAATGCAAAGTTCACGGCCCATCTGCGCAGGACACGAGGCTTAGGCATTGTGATCACCTTCGAAAGCCAGCGACACGGCACTGCGCTCGTCGGTACCTACCACCGCGCTGGCCTCGACAATTGTGCGAGGCCGGATCTGTCCGCTCTGCTGGGCGGAGCTGGTGACGAAGCCACGAATCACATCCAGCGGGAGCTTCGGAGTGCGGTTTTCGTCGGCGAGGCCGTTTGTTTCTTGGCGGGTGTCGGTCAGCTGCGTGTAGCAGAAGCCCGCTAGGATCGGGGAGGCTTCGAGGGCCTCGAAAAGTCCACTCACGCGTTCTTCGTAGGCCTGGGCGTTGGGGACAACCGCGTAGCCCCATGCGTCTTCCGCGTCCAGCGGCAATGAGATTCCGCCGAATTCTGTGACCATAACGGGACGGTCATCGCTCCATGGCTGGCCCAGAAGGATTTTGCGTCCCTGTGGGCCGACTCCGTTCACCAGCTCTGCAATCGATTCACGGTCGGCGTAGTTGACGCGGAGTTGCTCGCCGTAGACCCCGTAGTCGTGAGTTGTGATGATCGGGGTTTCCAGCTGTTCCCAGCCATCGTTAGCGATGACTGGGCGAGTTCCGTCGAGTGCCTCGGTGAGCGCGACGACCGAGCGAACGAAAGCCTGTTGGCGCGGCGAGGTGACGATGAGGTCTACTCCCCAACTTTCGTTGAAGGGCACCCACACGATGACGCTGGGGTGGTTGCGATCGCGCAGAACAAGATCGTGCCATTCCTGCGTGGTGACGCTGACCGCTCGGTCGCTGAAAGCGTAGGCCGAGGCGGATTCTCCCCAGACCATCATTCCCATACGATCGGCCCATGTCAGGGTTCGTCGATCGGCGCTGCGTTCGTGGATTCGCACGAAGTTGAAGCCCATGTCTCGGGCAAGTTCCAGGTCTGCTTTCAGCGCCTCGGCACTTGGTGCAGTGAAGTAGGAGCTCGGCCAGTAGCCCTGGTCGAGGATGCCACGCAAGTAGGTGGGCTGGTGGTTGATCTCGAGGTAGCGGTGCGAGAGGTGGACATCGCGGATTCCCACGTAGGAGACGACCTCGTCTTCACCCACGCAGATGCGCGCGTTGATGAGGTTGGGGTGGGCGGGCGACCACAGCAGCCGGCCCCATTCCTGACGGTTTGCCAATGCGGGGATTTGTGCGACGAGGCGGAGCTGGCCTGAGTGCGCACGGACCATCGTTGCCGCCAAGGTGGCGCCCGCGAGGTCAAGGGTGAGGCTTGCCTCGATGGCCTCGTGAGTGCCCGTGTTAAGCGGGAGGCCAGCACACTCCACATCGCAGGTCACTTGGGCTTCTTCGATGTCCCATGACCAGGTCAGCGAGCGAACGTAGTTTGCAGGCACGACTTCCATCCACACATCGCGCCAAATTCCGACGACGCAGTGGTACCAAATACCGTGGGGATGTTCTTGCCAGTCTTGCTTGCCACGAGGCTGATCAACCGCGTCAAGGCGATCGTGCGCCCTCACAACGATTTCGAAGCCTGCGTCGAGGTAGTCACTGGGGTCAATCTCAACGGTGAAGGGAGTGTAGCCACCTTCATGATGGACGAGGTGAAGTCCGTTGACCCACACGTCGGTTGCGAAATCGACGGCCTCGAAGTGAATGAGGAGGTGGGGGCGGTGGCCTGCGTCAGCTAGGCCGGCGTCTTTGATTTCTTCAGGCGTGACGCGTCTGCGATACCAGACAACATCGGAGTGCTCTCCACTCCACTGACTGCTGGGGCTTCCGGGAGGGAAAGGAACACAGATTGTGTGCGAGAAGTGAGCACCGGGGAGGTGCCATCCCAAGGTAAGGCCTTCATCGGTAGGATCCGTTGCGAATTCCCATTGGCCGCCTAGGTTCAACCATGATTCACGGCAAAGATCGGGGCGAGGATAGTGCGCGTCGCTCCATGCTTCAAAAGTGTCTACGTTGACCTTCATGGAATTATCATGCAGGATTTTCCAAAAAATTGCAACGTAGCAAATTATCGCAATCTCTCCAGCAGATTCCCTGATTTTTCAGTAGACTAGAGCCTATAGCCCCTGATAACTCACATCCTGCCGCGATTTTATCGGAGACGGACATGAAAGCTTCACGGCCTAATATGCGCGATGTTGCGCAACTTGCCGGCGTCTCACAGCGCACCGTTTCAAACGTAGTAAATAATTTTCCGCACATCTCCCCTGCTACGCGGAAGGCAGTTGAGGACGCAATCCGTCAACTGGGTTACCGACCGAATATTGCTGCGCAGCGCCTTCGACAGGGACAGACCCACACCTTGGCACTGGCAATTCCCAACCTCGCATGGCCCTACTTCGGGGAACTCGCGCACCTGATCCAAGAAGAGGCGCGGCGTAGCGGATATTCGATCATGGTTGTCGAGACTGCCGGTTCGCGCGAACATGAAGTCTCGGTCCTGCGCGACTTCCGCACCAACCTTATCGATGGACTCATCCTCTCCCCCATCGAACTCGACCTCGAAGGCCTCAACCAGCTCGAGTTGGACGCGCCGCTGGTGCTGCTCGGCGAGAGGATCCAGGATGCGGGTATCCCGCACTTTTCAATGGATAACGTCTCCGCGGCCTCGGAAATGGTCCACCATCTCTACGACCAGGGAGCGCGCAGTTTCCTGGTTCTGGGATCGACGCACACGCAGGCGACCTCCAGCGCGGGCGCACTTCGCCAACGCGGGATCGAGAAGGCACTTGCCGAGCTCGGCTTGGACTCGTGGGCATGGCGCAGCGTCGAAGTTTCCCCGTGGACCGCAGGTGGAGCGCAGGAAGCACTCTCGCAGTGGCTGGAGTCCAACAACCTCCCCGATGCGATCTTCACGATGAACGACCTCCTTGGGATTGGCGCACTGCGCGCGCTTGCCGAGGCGAATGTGCGCGTACCCGAGGACGTGCTGGTCTCCACGTGGGACGATACGGTTCTTTCACGCTTCTCAACGCCAACGTTGACCACGATCACGCCCGATACTCATGCAATTGCTCGCGAGGCCGTCCAGGGGCTGATTGCGCTTATTGAGGGGCGCGGGGGTGCGGGTGGAAAGCAGGCGCGCGAAGCGAATGGAAAGCCCAGCAGCGAGGAAGGCGCCGCCTCGCCAGGGGAAGAACCTCAGGGCGTGGCAGACGTAACGGTCTCACACACACTGACGATCCGCCGGTCAACCCTTCGGGCTTAAGCTCCCTCATTCCTGTTTTAGCTCGCACACCTACGGCCTCAGAACAGCAATAGGACAGGAACGAGTGAGCTAAAGCAGGAATATGCGTGCGGGAAAGTACCCGAGACACACGTGTGGGCAGACCCGAAGGCCTGCCCACACGAGAAAACTGCGAAAGAACACTCAGAGGTTCAGCTGGATCTTTCGGCCAGGAACGGCCTCGATCAGCTCGCGAGTGTAATCCTGAACTGGGTTGTCGAAGAGAGCATCGGTCGTATTCGCTTCGACCAAGCGTCCCTTCTCCATGACCACGACATCATCAGCGATCTGGCGAACAACAGCCAGGTCGTGAGTGATGAAGAGGTAGGACAATCCCAGCTGGGCCTGCAAATCGTTCAGCAGGTGCAGAATCTGGTTCTGCACGAGCACGTCCAGAGCAGACACGGCCTCGTCCAGGACAATCACTTCGGGGTTCAGTGCAAGCGCACGCGCAACAGCTACGCGCTGACGCTGACCACCGGAAAGCTCGTTCGGGTAACGACGCATGGCGCTTCGCGGCAGAGCAACCAGATCGAGCAGCTCGGCGACGCGAGCTTCGCGCAGCTTCTTCGGGTTGAGTTTGCGCTTTTCGGCGGCGGTTAGTTCGCGCTTTCCGTCGGAGGCTTCGACGAGCTTCGTCATCCACTCTTCGGGGTCGCGGCCGGTCGCTTGTGCGCGCGCGATCTCCTGCTTGGCGTATGCCAGGGTGCCGTAGCCGTGGATCTTCAGCGGCTCTTCGATGATTCGGTAGATCGAATACATCGGGTCGAGCGAACCGTAGGGGTTCTGGAACACGGCCTGGAGGCGACGACGCAGCGCAAAAAGCTGTGCCTCGCTGTACTCCGAGGTGTCCTCACCGTCGAAGAAGATCTTGCCCGAGGTCGGCTCCAGCAGGTGGAGGATCATGTTCGCGGCAGTTGACTTACCCGAACCAGATTCACCCACGACCGCCAGAGTCTTTCCACGACGCAGCGTGAATGAGACATCATCGACCGCAAGAAGCTTCGCGGCCTCGCCCTTCGCGCCACGGATGTGGAACTCCTTGGTGAGGTGTTCGACGCGAATCATTTCCTCGCTCGAGGCGTTCTTCGCCGAGCCAGTGAGTTCTTCTTCCGTGTGCGTGATGCCGCGCGCGTGAGCGGACTCAATACGTGCCGAGGCCAAGGACGGGGCCGCGGACACCAGGCGCTTCGTGTAGGGGTGCTGCGGGTGCTGGAGGATCTCCAGAGCAGGACCGGATTCCACGATGCGACCGCGGTGCATAACGACGAGCTGTTCGGCGCGCTCAGCGGCAAGACCCAAGTCGTGGGTAATGAAGAGCACTGCCGTGCCCATTTCCTTGGTGAGCGTCTCGAGGTGATCGAGAATGCGACGCTGAACAGTCACGTCCAGTGCGGAGGTCGGCTCGTCAGCAATGAGCAGCTTCGGACGAGAAGCAAGACCGATTGCGATCAACACGCGCTGACGCATACCGCCCGAGAACTCGTGCGGGTACTGCTTTGCGCGGCGCTCGCCGTCGGGAAGGCCGGCCTGTTCGAGCAGCTCGGTGACGCGCTCCCCTGCTTCGGAGCGGGGAACAATATTGTTCGCCAGCAGGGCTTCCTTCACCTGCGTGCCCACGCGAAGAACGGGGTTCAGGTTACTCATCGGGTCCTGGGGAACCAAGCCAATGCCGGATCCACGCAGTTCGATCCATTCCTTGGAACTCATCTTGGTGAGCTCCTTGCCGTCGAACTCGATGGAGCCGCCGGTTACCTTACCGGTGCCCGGAAGCAGGCCGATAACGGCAGCGGCTGTGGTCGACTTACCCGAACCGGACTCGCCGACGATTGCGACGGTCTGACCGGGGTAAATGGTCAGGTTAGCTCCGCGAACGGCGGGAACAACACCGGTCGAGGTCGTGAAGGTGACCTCAAGGTCGGTGATCTTCAGCAAGGGGTTGGCGTCGTCCGGGTGGACTTCGACCTTCTCAGCGCCTTCGAGGATGACCTCGGTGACAGTCTCTTCGAATTGTTCTTCGTTCACTTCTTCGCCTTCGGGTCAAGGGCTTCGCGAACGGCGTCACCCATCGTGATGAAGCTGAGCACGGTCAAGGCCAGTGCCATAGCGGGGTAGAAGAGAACCATCGGTGCCTGCCTCAGGTTATCCTTCGCCTGCGAGATGTCAGCACCCCAAGACACCACCGTCGGGGGAAGACCGATGCCCATGAAGGACAGCGAGGCCTCGGCGACGATGAAGGAACCAAGAGCAACCGTCGCGTAGACGATGATCGGCGCCATGGAGTTCGGGATGATGTGGGAGAGCAGGATCCGCCAGCGAGATGCACCGGTCGCCTTCGCAGCCGTCACGAATTCTTCGTTCTTGGCGCTCATGACCGAACCGCGCGTAATACGTGCGATCTGAGTCCAGCCGAACATCGACAAGACCAAGATGACCATCCAGATGTTGCGGTGCTGCTTGAACATCTGCATGAAGACGATTGCTGCGAGCAGCAGAGGGACTGCGAAGAAGATGTCGGTGACACGTGAGATCACGGCGTCGATCCAACCGCCAAGGTAGCCGGCGATGGAGCCAAGAGTTGCACCAATCAAGACGACGCAAATCGTCGTCAGGACGCCGACGGAAACCGAGGCGCGTGCACCGTAGATGACGCGAGCGTAGATATCGCAGCCCTGGAAGGTGTAGCCGAAGGGGTGTCCGGCCTCGGGCTTGCCCAGAGAGTGCGAGAGTTCGCAGTAGTCGGGCTTAACGCTCGTAAAAAGCTGTGGGAACGCAGAGATCAAAACGGCAATAACGATAATGACCGCAGCGATCCAGAACAGGGGACGCTTGCGCAGATTCTTCCACGCTTCACCCCACATTGAGGCGGGTGCGGACTCATCGGCAACGGCGTCAACTGCGCCCAAACCGGTCTCATCAATATCCGAGACGTAGTGCTCCTGACCGGCGCGAGTACGCGAAATAGCTTGCGAAGGGATGAAATCACTCATAGCGAATCCTCGGATCAAGAACGGCGTACAGCAGGTCAACAAGGAGGTTTGCGGTGATGTAAACCATGACCAGGACTGTCGTGAAGGAGACAACGGTGGCGGGCTCACCGCGGACGATGGACTGCCACAAGGTACCGCCAACGCCGTTGATGTTGAAGATACCTTCGGTGATGATCGCGCCACCCATGAGGCCACCCAAGTCGCCACCGAGGAAGGTTGCGACGGGGATCAGCGAGTTACGCAGAATGTGGCGCGTCATGACGGTGCCTTCTTTCAGGCCCTTGGCGCGAGCGGTACGCACGTAGTCGGCAGAGACGTTTTCGGACACCGATTGGCGCGTGAGTCGGATGACGTATGCGAGAGAGGTTGCGCCTAGCACAATTGCAGGCATCGTCAATGACTTCAATGAAACAGTACTTGCCGTTGGCGGGAAGATACCCCACTTGATGCCGAGGAAGAACTGCATGAGGAAGCCGATAACGAAGGTCGGCACAGAAATGACGACCAGCGAGAGAACCAGGACCGTCGAGTCGAAGATACCGCCGCGACGCACACCCGCAATAACACCGAAGAGAATGCCGAGAATAGCCTCAATCAACAGAGCGTAAATGGCCAAGCGGATGGTGATCGGGAATGCGGTTGCCAGTACCTCGGTCACCGGTCGACCGGAGAAGGTCTTTCCGAAGTCAAGGGTGAAGATGCCCTTGAGGTAGAGCAGGTACTGCAGCCAGAAAGGCTTATCAAGGTTGTACTCTTCGCGGATTCGAGCTGCCGCAGCCTCGGTCAAGCCCTTATCGCCACCGAGGGCCGCGACGGGATCACCTGGCATCAGGTAGACCATCGCAAAGATCAGGAACGTTGCTCCAAAGAAGACCGGGATGGTCTGTAGGAGACGTCGTCCGATGTATCGCAGCATGGACAGGTCCTTTTAATACATGCGTTTACGAATGGTTTTCGCAAACTTGTCGGGGTTCATCAAGATGAACGGGATTTCACATGGGTCGCACACTCTACAAGCCTGAGGCCGAAAGCAGGTACACGACACTACTCATGCGTACTACTGATCATAGTAATGCAAAGAAGTGGTAAATGGTCAATCGTGTGTCTTTAATTACGCGCACACACGTCCATTTCACGAGATGTCATGAACAACTGTGGGGTGGAAGCCTCATGACCTCCACCCCACAGTTTTTCCGCCTATGTTCAGCGGGGAAGAACTATGTTCAGTTCTTGGTAATCGCGAAGTACTGCACAGTCGAGTTCCAGGTGAACTGAACGTTGCTCACCTTGGTGGACCATGCACCGTTGGTGTTCGAGTACCAGGTCGGGATGATCGGCATATCCTCGAAGAGCAGCTCTTCGGCCTTGTACTGAAGGTCAAGTGCCTCGGTAGGCGAAGCGGACAGCGAGTCGCTCAGGTACTTGTCAAACTGACTGCTCTTCCAACCGGAGTAGTTGGAGGAAGCGTTCGAGGAGTAGGTCGGGAAGAGGAAGTTGTAGACCGAGGGGTAGTCAGCCTGCCAGCCCTGACGGAACGCACCCTTGGTGGTGCCGGCCTTCATATCGCCAAGCAGCGACTTGAAGTCTGCGTAGGCATCGCCTTCAGCCTCAATACCCAAGGTGTTCTTGATGGAGTTGCAGGTTGCGTCAACCCACTGCTGGTGGCCACCATCAGAGTTGTAGGAGATGAGGAACTTGCCGCTCCACGGAGAGATGGCGTTGGCCTGCGCCCACAGTTCCTTAGCCTTCTCGGGGTTGTAGTTCAGAACCTCAGAACCCTTCAGGCCTTCCTTATAACCTTCAATTGCGGGGGAAGTGAAGTCCTTGGCGGGGGTGCGGGTGCCAGCGAAGACCGTCTTGACGATCGAGTCACGATCGATAGCCATTGAGATGGCCTTGCGACGCAGCTTGCCTTCTTCACCGGAGAAGTGCTCCAAGCGCTCAGGAATAGTGATGTACTGAATGACAGCTGCGGGCTGGTTAGCAGTACGTCCGGACAGTTCCTGCTGGTAGCTGGAGAAGACCGAGGTCGGGACGCCATCGAGAACGTCGAGGTCGTTGGAGCTCAGGTCAGCGTATGCAGCATCGAGGGACTGGTAGAAGACGATGCGGAGGCCGCCGTTCTTCGCGGTACGAGGACCAGAGTAGTTGGGGTTCACGGCCAGATCGATCTGCTTGGAGTGCTGCCATGCATTCTCGCCGTTCGGCATGTAGGGGCCGTTACCCACGGGGTGCTCGCCACCGTTCTTGGGGTCTGCCAGAGTCGAGTCAGGAAGCGGAGAGTAAGCGGTGTAGCCCAAGCGCTTCATGAAGTCCGACTCAGGGCCCTTCAGCTTGACGACGAAGGTGTAGTCGTCAATGATCTCCAGGCCACCTGCCATATCGCCAGCGCCGTCATCGTCGGTGCCAATAACATCAGCGAAGAAACTTGCGGAACCCAGGTTCTCCTTCGTGGCCATCTTCCATGCCTCGACGAAGTTCTTTGCCAGAACGGGGGTGCCGTCGGAGAACTTACCATCGGCGCGGAGCTTAATGGTCCACTCGGTGTTGTCAGAGTTAGGGGTGATGGACTCTGCAGCGTCCAGCTGGGTCGAGCCGTCAGCCGCGTAGTATGCGGGGGACGAGAAGATGCTGGAGACGATGCGGCCACCACCGGTCTCATTGGTGTTCGCCGGGATCAGCGGGTTCTGGGGTTCAGAACCGTTGACCACGACAATGTTGTCCGTAGAGCCACCGGACGAAGAACCACCATTGGAACCGGTGCTGCCAGAAGAGCAGGCGGTCAGTGTCAGACCAAGGACGGCGGGCACTGCCAGCCAAGACCTCTTGAGGTTCATAAGGATTCCTCCTATTAGGAATGCTGTTCATCAGAAGTGCTGATGACCGAGAGCATAGCCGACTTTCTTCCCAAAAACTTCACGTGTCCATGATTTAAACATTACATTTCGATTACGATTGTCAAGATTTGGTAAAGAAGATTCTTTGAGAATAGTGCTCATTATGTCAACCTATGCCATATATCACAGGGGTATCAATTTTGCTTCCTCGTCAACCATTGATACCCGTTCCGATCAGGCTTATTGCCTAGTCAACAGCCCGCTAAATGGCGCAGAAATATAGCTTTCAGCACGAACTAACCCCTGCCGTAATGAACTGAAACAGACTAATCTAAACAATGCAGGACTCGCCGCCTCGGGGACTGCAGCCGGATATTTGGTCTTGCTTCAGCGGCCCAAATATCCGGTTAGACGTTACGGGGTTGGCGGTTGCGGCTGCTCAGCCGCAACCGCCCGCCTTAACGCATCTCCGTCTTCGCCGCACCAACGGGGGATACCCGCCGGCACATCATCCAAAGCGCCTGAGGAAATCGCTTCAAAAGTACCGTGCGCCATCAATTGCTCGATCTGCGAGAGCGAACGAATAGCAATTCCCGCAACATTGCGCGGAAATTCCCGCGCAAATTCGGCATAAATCTCAGGATCATGCTGTCCGTCATCACCGACTAAAATCCACCGGATATGCGGGAAAGTTCGACGTAAACGACGAAGCTCGCGCCTCTTGTGTTCCATCCCAGAGCGGAACCACCCGGTATTCGAGGGCCCAAAATCCGTCATGAGCAAAGCACCCATTGGATAGTCAGCACGTCGCAAAAACTCACGCAAGCCGGGAACCAAGTTCCACGGTCCCGTCGACAGGTACATGACTGGCAGCTCACGAGGCCGCGCTCCCCCACGTCCACCGGTGTTCTTTCCCCGGGCGAAGATTGGCATCTCTCGACGAGAAAGTTTACGTAAGAAACGGGCCATCCCAGGCACGGCCTCGCGCTGAGAAACACGCTCCATCAGCGCATGCTTTGCAGCTGTGAGAAGTCGCGGAATCATCGAGACAATGATGGTGTCATCGATATCGGAAACCACACCAAACTCTTCATCATTGCCAATCACGCGCAAAGAGACATCAACCGATTTTGCTGCGCGCACTCGCCCCAAAACACGATCATCATCAGCGCTGTGAACGCGGAACAACTCGCCGCCCGCGCTGAGCTCACCTTGGCCAAGCTGAGACAAATGGAAAAGCTTCTCACCCTCTTGCAAACCCAGTTTTGCGACATCACAGGCGTTCAAGGGCTGAATCGAAGCAGTATGCCATCCCGGCGCCAAACCGTGTCCCTCAAGATCAATATCGATGTATCCGCCACGGTCACTGAAAGCAAGAGTTTGTGCCTGACCAAAAGTCACGACAACAGGTTGGCCGGGGACCTGGGCATCGAAAAACTGACGCCAGCCGCGACGCTGGCTGAGCCACGAACGCTCACCACCGCGGTCCTCCATAATGACTCGAGCCATGACGCGAGCCGTTTTTTCGGAGGCATAACCGCCAAAACCCACGATCCCAGGGTAGAAACCCGCCCACCCCAGCAGGCCTGCGAGGCCTCGGGAAGTCGCCTCGTCAAGGGAAGCAGCGACGGAAAGCGCGAGGGATGGGGTTTCGTTATCGATCATCTCAATCCTCATCCAAAACTTCGCGCTGGTGTTCAGCCTCCTCCTGGGCGGATTTGAGGAGAGACTTCTTGAGGGTCGGCAGGCCAACAACCATACCCAGAACCATAAGCCAAGCAAAAATCGCAATCATCACGTAGGCACCGGTGGAACCATAGCGGTCAACTGCCGGTCCAGAGGCGGAAGAACCAAGGGAAACACCCAAGTTAATCGCCGTGCTCAGCCATGCCAAGCCCTCGGTTTGACGATGGCGAGGAACCGACTTCGTGACCATCATGTTGACGTTCGTCATGGTAGGCGCGCAGGCAATGCCACTGATCAACATGATGATCCCCAGCGAGACCAAAGAGTTCGCCAGCAGATATGCAGTCATTCCAATGGCAAGGGCAACAACGCCGACTGCGAAGAGCTTCCACAGGGGGTGGCGCCAGCTTCGCGCGCCATAGAGCAGGGCAGAAATGAAGGAACCGACGGAGAACATGGCCAGCAAAACGCCTGAAAGCGCCGGAACCCCGAGCTCCTTCGTGAATGCGACAACCGCGATATCGTTTGCTCCGAATTGCGCGCCCATTCCCGCGTAAGTCAGCATGAGGACGATCATTGCGGGGAGCAGAAGCAGAGAGCGCTGAGGGGCCGAGGCCGCGGCGCCAGTAGCAGTCCCCTTGCCTCCGTCTTCGGAAGTGGATGCCTCCCCCGCCTCGTCAAGGTGGACGGGCGAACGATGGGATACGGGAACCGGCTCGGAAGAGCGCTGTCCCAAGAAGAGCGCTGCTCCGAGGATAAGGAAGACGATGGAAACGGCAACACCCGTTGTTGGGTGAAGAGCAGTACCCAAAACCGTTGCAACCACGGGGCCAACGATGTAGACAAACTCGTCAACTGCGGCCTCCAATGCGAAGGCACTATTGAGCTGGGCAACGGTGTCAGTCGCGCGAATCCAACGTGCACGAACCAGGGCACCCGGGGAACCCCACGTGGCTCCCGCAATACCTGCCGATACGAAGAGGATCCATGTGGATGCAACCTCTAAGGTTGCAAACAAGAGAACGGTGGTCGCGATAGCAGAAACCGCGAAAACCGGTCCCATGATTTTGAGCTGTCCATAGCGGTCAACCAGTCGTGCCCACATCGGTGCGGTCACCGCCAAAGCGATGATATTGATCGCCGAGACCACACCGGCAAGGGTGTAGTTTCCATATGCCGTTTGAATCGACAAAATAATCGAGATCGGCATGATGGACATGGGTAGACGCAAGATGAACCCAGCAGCCGAAAAACGCCAGGCGCGGTTCAGACGAAGAATTTCCCCATAAGTCGACAGCACTGTGTCAGTTTATGCGCTTCCACGCACCTTTGACACTCTCCACGCGTATGGTGCCGCGCACCCTTCAAAGCGCGTAAACAGCGCTTGGCCTAGACCATTTCCGCGCCGCGTACGCTTCGTCCGTACCGCGCGCCACGGCTTAGTTCGTCACTTCAATCTTTCCGTGAGCCCCGGCCTCGGCAAGGCTCATGATGTGGTTGACGAAGGTGTAGGTCCCCGGCTCCTTGAAAGAAAGCTCAACGAAACCGCCCTGCGCGGGAAGCATGGGGAAGGTCTGAGATCCCCCTCCCCCACGGCTGATGGCATTACCTCCGTCGATGAGCGTGTAGCCACCCTCGTCCCAGACGGTGTCGAATTGTCCACCAACGATGTGGAAGGACATGGCGGTATTTGGGCCCGAATCCATCAGCCAGAAACGCACGCGCTCGCCGACCTTCACTTTGAGGGGGTGCGCATCGTACTGGAAGGGACGGCCATTGAATGCCTGCAGGTCGGGCATCATCGAGGCGATCTTCGTGGCGCTTGCGGTTCCGCCGTTATCCCCCAGATACAGCTCGGTCGCAACCATCGCATACTCGTGGTCGACCGGGCGCAGATCGCTGGGGTCAATAATCACCGCACCGGTCATGCCGTTGGCAATGTGCATGGACATGGGATGCGTCGAGCAGTGGTACATCCAGATACCGGCTGCCTTCGCAGTGAAGGTGTATTCCAGCGTCTGCCCGGGATCGATCGTCTTCATGGCCTCATCCGGCGCAATATCGCCGGCGTGGAAGTCCAGAGAATGCCCCATGGTCCCTTCGTTTTTCAGGGTGATGTGGAAGGTATCGCCGATCTTTCCACGAAGGGTGGGAGCGGGCGTGTTCCCGTTGAAAGTCCAGACCGTCCGGCTGACATCCTCGCTCAGGTTCTGCACGATATCGTCGCGGGCAACCAGGGTGTAGTAGTGGTCTTTTTCTTCCGAGGCCGGTGCAACTTCAGCGGGATAGGGATCGACTTTCGCTGCGTAGGCTCGCAGTTGGTCTGCAGTTGGGATTCCCGTTCCCGTTGCAACCTCGTGGTTGTGGGAGGCGCCGCCAGAGTGTGAGCCCGCTGATGCAGAGCCGCCCGGTGCTCCATCGGCGAGAATGCTCAGCGTCATTCCCATCTCGCGATGCCCCGGCAGTGAACACCAGCCCTCAGTGTTGGCAGTGATCACTCCAGCGTCCAGTTCTGCGCTTGCTCCGGGGGCCAGAGAGCCGGTCGTTTGCCCATTGGCCAGGACCAAATCGTGGCGTTGTTCAGCGGTGTTCGTGAAAGTAATGTGCAGTCGGTTTCCCGCCGGAACGTGGATGACAGAGGGAGTGAAGGACATCCCTTGGACGCCGATTTCCACGTGGGTGGTTTCACCGGTTTCTTTCACCTGCGTTGCCGAGGCCGCGCTTGAGTGTGCCCCCGCAGTTGCGCCCGTCGTGCCCAGGTTTGATCCTCCCGCGAGAACGCTGGCAACCACGAGAGCCACAACTGCGCCAAGGCCAGTGAAGACCATCGCTGCCCGCGAGGGCCCGGTGTTTTCTTCGCTCATTGAACCTGCCTACTTTCACTCAGGGTTTCACTGCGGGCACGGCGCGCCCGCGCTTGAGTAACGCCAGTTTTTGCATAGATAACGACATCGATGACGAATGTTGCGATCACAAGGAACCATCCCGCCATTCGAAGCACGTGAACAGAGGGGGTATCGCCTGCGAAGAACAGAAATAGCTCGAGGATCAGTGCGCTGTTTCGTAGCCCCAAACGCAGGGGAAACTGCCAGTCGATGATTGCGATACCGATTCGAACGATGGAGGGGCCACCGCCGATCACGACCGGCATCAGATAGGACAGAGCGCCTTGGAAGAGCTGAGCAAAACCCGCGATTCCAATGATGGGAAGCCACATGAGGGTGAGCGCACGAAGCTGAGAGGGAGTGGAGACGAACAGCGCCGCCACTCCTAGAGCGCACACTCCCACGCTGATCCACAGCAGACCAAGCAGGAATGACCAGGCGGAATACTCACGCGGACCTTTATTTCGAAGGACTTTCGCGTAAGGGTAGACGATCCCGACAATTGCGCATGCCCCGACCGCAAGGATCCCCGCTCCGACCAGGGGCATCACGCCCAGAAGGGCACCAGCGATTGCAAGAAGCAAGCTCAAACACCAGGGAAGAAGAACCCGCACACCGCCACTGACTGCATCGGGAGACATCCGAGTGCGCAGAATTGTCGGCCCCAAGGTAATGACCGTTCCACCTATCGTGAGACCAACCCATCCCGCAACGCCACTGAGGGCGTGAGCAAGGGTCAGGCGATCGCGCATCGCGACCATGGCCTCGGGAATGGACGGTGAAAACATCGTTACGGTGACAAAGGAAGCCAGCAGCGCGGCAAGAACAAAGAACGAGGCCGAGCACACGTAGTAGCGCACGACGACGACGAAGCGGGAAGCCAAGCGTTCGCGAAGAACCGACAGCATTTCAGCGCCGTGCCACGCGGCGACTGCGGCAATTCCGGTCGCAGCGATCACTGTGCCGACCATCCATCCCAGCCACATTGAGACAAAGAGCGAGGCGAAGAAGGCATTGAAAATCAGGACGCGGATGGTGTTGTGTCGGCGCGCTCGCGGGTCATCAGCGGACAAGCGCGCCAGAGAGCGCGCGAAGAACCACGACCACTGAAAAATCCCATTGCTTAAGACACCCAGGGTCACCAGGTGAATCATGGTCCACAGGGGTTGGGGCATCCGGCTTTTAGCGACCAGCGTGGCAATCGCCATTGCGACCGCGATCATCATCCAGATCGAGGTGAAAGTGTCAGTGCGCTGTCGAGCAGTTTTTGCGGGAGTCAGCGTGGATGCGGAAGGCGAAGCAATCTCAGGCATGAGTGCTCCGCTCGCGCCTCGTGTTCGCAATGGTCACGCTCGCCGTCGTGACGACAAAAAGGAGGAAGGCGCACACGCCCAGCGTTCCCCCAAAGCGCCAGGGAAGCGCAGCCTCGCGCGCACCAGAAAGGAAACGGATCAGCAGGCTCAAGTGGAAAAGAGCCAGGGGAACCCACATCGCAAGGTGATAGGGAACCTCGCGGCGAATCACCGAGGGGATGATGACCGGCGCGTGCGCGATAACCATCGAGACCGCGAAACCCACGGTCAGGGCGTGGACAATCGCATCGTAGCCGTAGCCGGAGAAGGTCGGGGGTGTGGTAATCCACAGAGCGGCCGGGAGCATCGTCCACCCGTATCCCGCGAGCATCGCGACCGCAGAAAGACGCGGAATTCCAGGGATTTTGATCGTTTTGAGAGCGACATCGTGATATCCCATGTCGATCGCAAGGGCTGCGAGGGAGATCCCTAGAAGCGGGTAGGCGACAAGGGGAACAATCAGCGTGAGCGCAAGCGAGATGACCAGTGCCCCGATCCAGACCAGGATTCGTTTCTCGGTTGTTTCACTGAAGGCAAGGCGCGCTAGTTCCAGGCGCTCGCCAACGATAGTGAGGAGCAGGAAGAAGAGCCACCAGGGCATGATGAGGGCGACTTCCAGTCCTCGCATCCATAAGAGAATCCCGCACAGGCCGACGCAGGAAGCGACCAGCTGGATCAGGACTGCGTAGGAGGCCTGGCGTTTTCTCCAGACATGCCGATAGATCATGATCAAGGTGATCATGGAGAGTGTCCACAGCACCGCTGGGAGCATCCGCTGGGATTGGTATCCGGGAAGGGTACGGCTCAGGTAGGCCGGAAGCGGCAATGCAGCAATGAAATTAGCGACCGCGCGGCTTTGAGAGATGACGATGGCCGCAATTCCCGCGAGCGCCGAGGCTGCCGGGGAAAGGTATGCCCAGCGGGAATTAATTGCCACCGCGCGTTCTAAACAGATCGCTGTTCCCAAGAAGCCATAGACCATGAGGATTCCGTGGATTGCACCCAAGTCCGTTGAGCTCACCGGAGCAAGGGCTCCCAGGCGGACAAGAGCTGCGTCAAGCCCCGCTAGAAGGGCAAGTGCCGCCCCCATGAGCAGGATCATTCGAGGCCAGGGAAAAGGCGGGCGTGCAGAGGTTAAGGTATCCGCACCTTCGCGCGTTTTCTCCACCATTTTTACCGGACCTCTCCTGCTTTAATGAGACCCCTTAAAGGTACCGGTCAGCAGGCTCTTTTTCCACCAAGCCGCAAATCCTGAACATGAATAACGAAAGGGGTGCGGGGCCACAACACGACCCCGCACCCCTCACAAAGGTTATGAACGCGAACTCAGCCCTTCAAGGCCTCACTCACCAGTTGCTTTGCCGCTTCCTGAACCTGAGCAAGGTGCTCGGCTCCGCGGAAGGACTCGGCGTAGATCTTGTAGACATCCTCAGTACCCGAGGGACGAGCCGCGAACCACGCGACATCGGTCGTCACCTTCAGGCCACCGATCGCCGCGTCGTTGCCCGGAGCGCGCACGAGCTTAGCGGTGATCGGATCACCGGCCAGTTCGGTTGCAGAGACATCCTCAGGAGACAAAGCGGCAAGCTTTGCCTTTTCTTCACGGTTCGCGGGTGCATCAATTCGTGCATAAGCCGAAGCTCCGAAGCGTTCGACCTGTTCCTCGTGCAGCTGCGAGGGGGTCTTACCGGTAACGGCCAGAATCTCAGAGGCCAGAAGGGCCAGGATGATTCCGTCCTTATCGGTGGACCACACGGTGCCATCCTTGCGAAGGAAGGAGGCTCCTGCGCTTTCTTCACCGCCAAAACCGAGCTCAGCGCTGACCAAACCTGGAACGAAGTACTTGAAGCCGACGGGGACCTCGACCAGTTTGCGGCCGATGGAATCAGCAACGCGGTCGATGAGTGCCGAGGACACCAGGGTCTTACCGACCGCCGCATCCGCGGGCCAGTTCGGGCGGTGCGTGAAGAGATACTCGATCGCAACTGCCAGGTAGTGGTTCGGATTCATCAAACCATCGGGGGTCACGATTCCGTGACGGTCCGAATCGGCGTCATTTCCGGTCGCGATGTCGTAGGGAGTGTTTCCGTTTTCATCCGGAGTCATCGCATTACGCAGCGAGGCCATCGCATAGGGAGAGGAGCAGTCCATGCGGATCTTTCCATCCCAGTCCAGGGTCATGAAAGACCAAGCGGGGTCAACGGTGGGGTTGACCACGGTGAGCTCAAGACCGTAACGCTCGGCGATGGCTCCCCAGTAGTCGACCGACGCACCACCGAGGGGATCGGCGCCAATGCGCACGCCGGCCTCGCGAATCGCATCGATATCGATGACCTGGTCAAGTTGGTCGACGTAGTAGGCAAGATAGTCGAAGCGGTGGATGCAGGGGTGATCCAGCAGGTCCGAGCCCAAAACGCGATCGACGCTGCGCCAACCCTTTTCAAGGATTTCGTTGGCGCGCTTGGCGATCCACGAGGTCGCATCAGAGTCCGCGGGTCCACCGTGAGGCGGGTTGTACTTGAATCCGCCGTCACGAGGCGGGTTGTGGCTGGGGGTGACGACGATACCGTCGGCCAGTCCCTCCCCCGTCGTGCGCAGGTGCTTGGGTGCACCATTTGCACCGAGAATCGCAACAGAAACCGCGGGGGTCGGGGTGAAAGATCCGCGTGCGTCAATGCGGACATCAACCTTATTGGCGGCCAAGACTTCCAGGGCGGTTCGCCATGCGGGTTCGCTCAGTGCGTGGGTGTCGCGACCAATAAAAAGCGGGCCGTTGAAGCCCTGCTCGGCTCGGTAGTCGACGATTGCCTGGGTGATCGCAACGATGTGTGCTTCGTTGAACTTGCCATCGAATGCGCTACCGCGGTGTCCGGAGGTACCAAAAGACACCCGTTGATCGGGGTTTGAGGGATCGGGTTCGATGTCGTAATACGCAGAAATCAGCGCATCAATATCGGTGAGGTCTTCAGGAAGGGCAACAGTGCCAGCTCGATCAAACATGCTTTTAGTCTGCAATGTTTCCCTCAGGCGTGCAAGAGAGTCCACATAGAGCACAATCATGAGTAAATATTCGTTAAGCTCCGACACCTTGGACGCCCTTGGGATAAACTCGGTCAGGATGTCGCTTTCGCAACGACGCTGACAGTGACAGGCATGGACGGCAAAGGAGAACCCCATGGGCTGGTTGGATTCAATCGAGCACAATCGCTGGCTTTCAGCGCAACTTCAAGCACTGATTGCAGAGGCAAAAGTGAGTACAACACCTTCAGGCTTCAGTGAAGGCCCAGAAGGTGAAGAACCCAGCCCGCG
Source organism: Actinomyces sp. Marseille-QA0893 (assembly GCF_976954355.1). Lineage (NCBI taxonomy): Bacteria > Bacillati > Actinomycetota > Actinomycetes > Actinomycetales > Actinomycetaceae > Actinomyces > Actinomyces sp. Marseille-QA0893. The sequence continues at coordinate 233,336 of NZ_CDRJSY010000003.1, read as the reverse complement.
CGCTCAGTTCACCCTCAGCGCTCGAATGCTCCACGCCTTTTCTTTAGGGACTCTCTTGGGGCTTCCCGGTTCTCGCCGCTACGCCGACCACGCAACACACACCTTGCGTCGCGTAATTGACGAGCACCTGAAGGGACTGCCCGACCCAAGCGCCGTTGATGAAGAAGAAAACACCGACTCGGAATCTTATAAGGCCGAAGTTCGCGGCGGCGACATTGACTACCAGCTCGATAACGCCCTTTTAATCAGCGCGAGCGCTGCGGCCGCGGTTGCGAATCGCCCCGGCGCACACGAACTCCTATTGGAGGCTCTTCACGAACAGGAACGCCGCTGGCTAGTGCCGAATTCGCTGGTCTACGGCGCAATCGCCTCGGGAAGCACACAGCACAAGGCTCCGATTGTCTCCCTGGGGACCCTGGCCTCGACAACCGAGGCCTACCTTGCCGCCGCTGAAGCGACCGCCGACCCCGTGTGGATCGACCGCGCAGAGGCGATCACCCTTGCGGTCGCGCGCATGGGAAACGAGGCCTCGTGGAGGCTGGGCGAATACATCGATATCGAGACCTCCTCCCCCGTCGCCCAAGGAGAGCAGGGGTGGGCAAAGAAGTGGGAACACTGGTCCTCAACCCCCGTTCTTGAGGGAGTACAGATCGGTACCCTGCTGCGCTGGGCGCGTTTGTCGATCCAGGTCCGCGCTGCGCTGCGTTCCTTGGGAAGGAAACCCGATGATGCCCTTCTCGAGGCCGCGACCGAGTTCTTTGAGCGTGCTCGCGTCGACGGCTGGAGGCAGCTGGGGCATGCCGGCTTTGTCACCTCTGTTGGTTTCGATGACCACGAGAAGCAGATCCTGGATAATCGCCACTACATGTGGGTTGCTTGCGAGGGCGTATGCGCCGCGGTTTCTTTGGCGCGAGCGCTTCGCGATGACGGCGCCAGCGAGGGTGAAGTCGAACACTATGAGCACTGCTATCGTTCATGGCTCGATTTCATCAATGATGAGCTCATTGTCCGTCCGGGACAGTGGCTGCACGTTCTCTCGTTTGACAATCAGGTGACTGAGGAGTCGGTCCCGCGCAGTGGCGATATTGCGTGGGCAATTCAGACCGTATTGATTGGCCGCATTCCAATGTGGCCACCTTTCGCTTCGGCCATTTCACGAGGCCTGTTAGACCATCCGGAAGAGGCTCCAGCTGACCGTCGCTCCTGGGTTCCTTTCCGTCGGCGTCACTGAAGAATATTTGGGGATCTATTACATATTCGGGAAGACGAATGTGCGAATAGTTCAAGATCCGCTATGATTGGCGGGTCTGGAGGGCTGACCGAGTGGCCGAAGGTGACGGTCTTGAAAACCGTTGTGTCAGCAATGGCACCAGGGGTTCGAATCCCTTGCCCTCCGCGGTTCCGACAACAATAGGGTCGCAACGCGTTTCGCGTCCGCGAGGAAAATGCCTTAGAGTAGTCGGCATTGGAGACGTCGCATAGTCCGGTCGAGTGCGCCTCCCTGCTAAGGAGGTAGGGGTTCACGCCCCTCGCGGGTTCAAATCCCGCCGTCTCCGCAGATAGCCCCGAGTTTTCAAGGAAAACTCGGGGTTTTTCTTTGCCTATTTCAGTAGGCTGACACCTTGTTGCGCCGTCATTAACTTGTCTGAGCGTTTTTCGTCACAATGATGAAATACACAAACAATTGCCCGGGTGGCACGCAGAAAGTAAATTAAAGCTTGTATCCCTGTAAATTGTGCGATGAAAGAGATTTCGATGACACACCCTCGACTGCTCAATACGCGTGTGCGTATAGCTGGTGCGGCAAGTATTGCCACACTTTCGCTACTGTTCACGCCGCTCAGCCCCCTATACGGGAGCGTAGCGGCTGACAACAGCAGCGAAACCACTCAGGCAGCCCAAGCCTCGGATACAGGCAGCGAAAACGCCACGACTGAAGAAGCAAGCGGCGCTTCTGCTGAAGAAACCTCTGCTCCGGCAACAAATACCGAAGCCCCCGCAGAGATTTCAGCGCAGGCCGCAGGAGTAAACGCAGACGCGAACACCCCTCGCACGCGCCGCGCCCGCGCGGTCACGGACGACCAGGCGACCCTGGCCCTGAACGTCGTCAACGATGAACCGACCCTGCGCACCCACGACGATCAGATCACGACGATTAACTTCTCCTGCTCCTCGGTCACCACCCCCTGTAAAGGCGCCGAAATTGAGCTGACGCTGCCCGGCCCCATCACGCCGGCCGGCCTCAAGCTCGCAGAGCGCGGCTACACGGTCGTCCCCGTCACCGGCGACAGCGTCACCAAGACGACGAACTCGACGGAAAAGACCCCGGACGGCACCCGCGTGCAGCGCTACATCTTCAAACTGAAAGACCCGCTGCCCGCCGGCACGTCCGACCGAATCCAGGTCACCTGGCACTACGACTACTACGACGCGCCGAACAACTCCACGACGAATCAGACGGTGACCTTCCGGGCGACGAACGCCCAGACGGTTGAGCAGGCGCTCACCACCACGTGGACGGCCACCACTGACGTCGCCATCGAGAAGAGCGGCCCCACGAATCCCTCCAACTACCCCGCGGCCGGCGGCGAGACGACCTATAGGCTGCGCTACGGCTACCAGCAGATCGACCAGACCAACCCCAACAAGGTCGGCATCCGCTGGAATGGCTCCTCGAGGAAGAGCGACAGCCTCAACGGCCTCGGCTTCGTGGGCGTCCAGAACATCAAGGTCGTGGACCCGCTGCCTGCCAAGGCGGTCTTCGTTTCCGCCTCTGACGGCGGCGTCTACGATGCAGCGACCCACACCGTGACGTGGTCCTTCGACAAGTGGTTTTGGCAGAATCCCCTTGAGTCAACCGTCACCGTGAAGTACCCCGCGGGCGCGGTAACGACCGCTGACACGGTCGCCAACAAGGCGACCATTTCCGCCGAGGTCATGAACGACCCGTCGACCATCGTCACGAAGAGTTCCGAGATCACGCACGGCTTCTCCGTGCGCAAGCCGGGCGGCAGGATCGCGAAGGCCGGTAACGACTGGGCGTACCAGACGCGCGGCAGCCTCGCCCAGTGGCGCTTCGGCGGCACGAACTCCGGTAACACGGTCCTGCACTTCCGCTGGGAAGACACGCTCCCCTGCACCTGGTCCACCCAGGACGCCAAGGCTGCCGGCGACTCCTGCGACCAGCCGACCATGGTCGGTCCCTATCGTTTCACCGTCTTCAGCAAGTCCGGATACGAGGACAACGGCGGCTGGACGCTGGAGTACTGGACCAACAAGGGTAACCACGAGACCGTCACCTACACGAAGACGACCGGCCTGACCCTGCCCGAGGGGGAGTGGATCACCCGCTTCACGATCGACACGGACGCCGCCCCGCAGACGAACCCCCAGGCGTGGCTGCACGGCACAATCCCCACGAACTTCCCGAAGACCGAACCCGCAGACTTCGCGTCTCACTACAACCCTGTGTACCCGCCCGAGAGGTACTACAACTACGTAGCCTCCCCGGACTACGTGCGCTTCCAGAACTGCGCGAGCGGCACGGTGACCGACAAGGACAGTGGTAACGTCGTCGCCTCCGACGAGAACCTGTGCTCGTGGATGCGCGTGCGCGACGAGTTCCCCAGCGTCCAGGCCTACAAGTCCGTTCGCACCAACCCCGTGGTCGTTGGCAAGCCCGCCACCTTCTTCATCAACGGCACCGCCAAGACGAAGGCCGACGGTGGCGCCCCCACGCCCTTCACGATCGTGGACCTGCTGCCCGAGGGCTTTGACGTGGACGACGCCTCGGCGATCGTCCCCGAGAAGCGCTCGACGCTGAAGAACCCCGACGGCACGCCCTACGACCTGAGCAAGGTGACGGTCGAGATCGAGAAGGACTTCAACGGAACGGGTCGCACCCTGATCCGATGGAACGTGCCCGACCCGGTCGAAGGCAGCCTCTACTCGACCTTCAACGTCAACGTACTTGCGACCGCTGCCGCCGGCCAGAACACGAACGACGCCATGGCGTTCATGCCCGGCGACGGCGCGAAATCCACGAACGAGGACAAGAGCCTGCGCAACACCAACTACTGCATCGGTAGCCGCGCGGCCGACACCTTCGACGTGAACAAGAACGGCTCGACGAGCGACTACGTGTGTAACGCGGCGGCGAACTTCAACGTCGCGACCACCCCGTCGATGAACATCGCGAAGGAAGTCAAGGGCAACAAGAACGCCGACTTCGTCCCCGCCGGCGAGATCGCCGAAATCGACCCGGGTGCGGACGGCGCCTACCGTTTCACGATCTCCAACGCCGGCAACACCCCGCTGACGAAGGTCGTGGCCTACGACATCCTGCCCTACAAGGGCGACGTGGGTGTCGGTCCCGCGGCCGGCCAGGCTCGAGGCTCCTCTTGGCAGCCCCACCTGAACTCGACCAACTGGACCTTCCAGTCGGTGAAGGAGAAGCCGGGTCGCGCCCCCGAGATCACGCCGGTTCCGGCCTCGGATATCACGGTGGAATACACGACCGTTCAGAACCCATGCCGCGGCGAAGTGATGAGCGCCGGTGGTGCGATGAACTCCGGTCCTTCCGGATGCACCCCCAACGCATGGGGCGCAGCTCCCGCTGATTTGTCGACAATCACCGGTTTCCGCATTGTCATGAACCGCGACATCGAGGTGGGCGAGAAGATCCAGTTCGTGGCGACCATGACCTCCCCGGTCAACGCTAACCTGATCGCCTGGAACTCCGTGGCCATGTCCGGTGGCTCCATGCAGAACGGCAAGGTGTCCTACCTGCTGCCCAACGAGGCCCCCAAGGTCGGCATCAACGTCTCCACCGATGTTGAGCTGAAGAAGACGGTTGCTCGCGCGAAGATGAACGGTAACGAGCCGGTCCGCGACGCGAACGGCGTTATCGAGACGATCGAATCGACCGATCCGATCATGCCGGGTGACTACGTACTGTACCGGGTGAACCTGGCCAACAAGGGTCCGGCCGTCGCCTCGGGCATGAATGTTCTCGACACTCTCCCCGATGGAGTCGAGTATGTCTCGGATGAGACGCGCCTGTGCCAGGACGGTGCCACAAACCCGTGTGCGGGTCCTGTCTACACCGACGCTTCGTACGACGAGTTCAATTCCGAGTGGCGCGCCATGCCGTCGGGACATCTCAACGTGAACCTCAACGTCGGCGGCACGATGACCATGTATATGCTCGTGAAGGTTAAGCCTTCGACCGAGGGGTCGACCATTACGAACACGGCCTCCCTGGGCGAGTTCGATCAGATCGACTCCAACAAGAGCAATAACGAGGCTTCGGCTTCATTCAAGGTTGGTGGCACCATCTCCGGCACCATCTTCAATGACACCGACGCAACATGGACAAATGATCCCGGCATCGACAAGCCCTTTGAGGGAGTCACTGTGCGTCTCCTCGACGCCGATGGCAACCCGGTCAAGGATGCCTCTGGTGCCGATATCACAACAACAACGGATGCTTCCGGTAACTACAGCTTCAACCGCGTACACCTTGGCAGCTACAAGGTTGAGGTCGTTCCCGGAAACGTCACCCTGAACGGTGACACCGTCGCACTGTCCGACTACACGCAGACCCTCGCCTACGGTTCCTCGGCTAGCCGCACGGACGCCGGCAAGGGCAAGCTCACCACCCCCACGGCGATCACCCTGACCGCTGCGGCTCCCACGGCCTCGAAGATCGACTTCGGTTTCGTCAAGCCCGCATCGATCGGTGATTACGTGTGGTTCGACGCCAACAAGGACGGCATCCAGGACGCCGATGAATACGGCGTTGCCGGCGTGCGCGTGACCCTGGTCGACAGCCTCGACAGACCCGTTGTCGATGCCAACGGAAATCCCGTTGCAGCAGTGACCACCGACGCGAACGGTAAGTACACTTTCGAAAACCTTCTGCCGAACCCGGAGCGTATGCTCGCCCAGAATGGTAACGATAGCTACACCGTGCGCTTCACTCCTCCCGCTGGCTACACGGGCACGACCTCGAACGCAGGTACCGACGCGGATACTGATTCCAACGGTCCTACCCCGAAGGTCACCCTGGCTGAGGGTCAGAAGGATATGAGCATCGATTTCGGCCTGATTTCAAACGGCTACATCGGTGACACCATCTTCTGGGATGTCGACAACTCCGGTGGTTTCAACCCCACTGAGCACGACAGGCCCCTGGCTGGCGTAACCGTGACGCTGACCTTCAAGACTCCGGCGGGTGTTGAGAAGACGCTCACGACTACGACCGACGCGAATGGCAAGTACAAGTTCGAGAACCTGGCCCCCGGCGACTACAAGGTCACCGTTGATCAGGCCTCGCTGACGACTGCGTGCCCCGTGTGCACCGCACAGACCCACGCTCCTTCAGGGAATCTGACCGCCTCCGAGAACCAGACGCTCTCCTTGAGCTCGAAGGTCACTCTGAGCCCCGGCAAGATGAGCAATGATTCTCAGGACTGGGCTTTCACCGGTCCCGCGAACACCGCGATCGTCAAGACCATCACGGATCCGGCAGCCGAGCCCGCGGGTGGCTTCACCCCCGGCACGACCGTCACCTACACGATCACCTTGACGAACGAGGGCCCCAACCCTGCAACCGGTGTCATCGCGCAGGATAAGCTCCCGGCGGGCGTGACTTTCGTGAGCTCTACCGGCGACGGTAGCTACGATGCAGCCACCGGCAAGTGGGACCTGAGCGATGAGGTCATCGAGAAGGACGCAACCCGCACGCGCACCATCGTCGTGCGAGTAACTCCCGAGGCCGCAGGTTCGATCGTCACCAACACGGCGACCATCCAACACCAGGATCAGTTCGGCGATAAGACCGCGGACAACACCTCCTCGGTGCCCTTGACCGCCGGTTACACGATCGCTGGCAAGCTCTACAACGATGCCAACGCATCCTTCAGCTCCGATAACGGCGAAAACCCCTACTCGGGCGTTACCGTTGCGCTCCTCAAGAAGGACGGCACTCCCGTCCTCGACAAGGATGGCAACCCGGTAACCACCGTGACCGATGCTGACGGCAAGTACTCCTTCACGGGCCTGCCCCTGGGCGAGTACAAGGTCGACGTTGTCAACCCGACCTCCGGTCCTCTTGCAGGCACCAAGCCTCTCGAGGCCTACACGGGTCGCTACAAGACCAGCGCTGAGGTGACGATCAAGGCTGAAACCGGTTCCGTCATCGACGTGAATTTCGGCTTCGTCAAGCCCGCATCCCTGGGTGACTACACCTGGATGGACGTCAACCGCGATGGCATTCAGGATGCCGACGAACCGGCTCTGCCCGGCGTGACGGTTACCCTGACCTACGCGGACGGCTCCGCCGTGACCGATGCTTCTGGCAACGCGGTGACAGCGAAGACGAGCGACGCGAATGGCAAGTACAAGTTCGAGAACCTGCTGCCCGGCGACTACAAGGTGTCCTTCCAGGCACCTGCAGGCTACGAGGCAACAACCTCGGATGCCGGAAGCGACCGCGCTCTCGATTCCAACGGAGCTACGGCCTCGGTCACCCTGGCTCAGGATCAGACGGATGAAACGATTGACTTCGGTGCCGTGGGTACCGGTGTCATTGGTGATCAACTGTTCCTCGATGTCAACCAGAACGGTGGCAATGCCCCCGACGCTGGCGACAAGGTACTGCCCGGCGTGAAGGTCACTTTGACCTGGACCGGCCCGGGTGGAATCACTCGCACCTACGAGACCACGACCGATGCGGATGGCAAGTACAAGTTCGAGAACCTGCTGCCCGGCGACTACAAGGTGAGTATCGATCCTGAGACTCTCCAGACCGCCGAACCGCTGCTCGACGTTCTCACCCACTCCCCCGCTGGAGATGTTGAGAACAAGACCGTGGTCAGTGATGCAACCAAGGCTGATTCCACCGCCTTCGCAACGGCCATGAAGCTCACGGCTAACCTGACTCTGACGGGCGAGAAGAACCAGAACCTTGATCAGGACTGGGGCTTCGGAATCTCGGCTGACACCGCCATCAAGAAGGCGATCACCGATCCGGACGAGGTCGATCAGGAAACCTTCGAGTTCACCCCCGGTAAGAAGGTCACCTACACCCTGACCCTGTCCAACAATGGTCCGGGTGTGGCAACCGGTGTCACCGTCTCCGACAAGCTCCCGGCGGGCGTTAAGTTCGTCAAGGCTGAAGGCGACGGCACCTACGATGCGACCGCCGGCGTGTGGAACCTCTCCGGAGAGACCATCGCCAAGGGTGATGATCAATCCATCGAAATCACCGTCGAGATCACCGGTGAAGGTGCGGGCGCGCTCGTCACGAACGTCGCGCGTATCTCCCACCAGGATCAGGCGGGCGACAACCCGACGAACAACGAGTCCTCGGCGTCCTTCAAGGGCGGCTACAACCTCGGTGGCACGATCTACCGTGACTCCGATGCAAGCTTCTCCAAGAGCTCGACCGAAGAGCGTTTCGCCGGCGTGACTGTCGCCCTGCTCGATGGCGATGGCAACCCCGTCCTCGATCACAATGGCAACCCCATGACAACCGTGACCGATGCCGATGGCAACTACCAGTTTGTTGGCCTCGGAGTGGGCACCTACCGTGTCTCGATCGTTGATCCGAACACGGGCGTCTTGGCTGGTCTGACCAACACCCAGGCCTACACCGGACGCGGCGCTACCCAGGCACCGGTGACCATCACCGATTCCTCGGTCCAGGGCGTTGACTTTGGCTTCGTCAAGCCGGCAACGATCGGCGACCGCGTGTGGAACGATCAGGATCACAACGGCGTTGACAATGGTGAGCCCGGAGTTCCCGGCGTGACCGTGATCCTCAAGGATGCTTCCGGCACCGAGGTCGCGCGCACGACGACCGACTCCGATGGTCGCTACCGCTTCGAGGGAGTCCTCCCCGGCACCTACACCGTGTCGATCGAGGTTCCTTCCGGTTACGAGGCCGCGTCGACCTCCACTTCCGTCACCCTCACCGAGGGCGAGGTCAACTTGGATATTGACTTCCCGGTCACCTTGATCCCGACGCCTTCGCAGCCTGCGAAGTCGCTCTTGGCAAAGACCGGTGCGGATGCACAGTGGATCGCGATCCTGACGGCCATGTTGCTGACCGCTGGTGTGGGTGCCCTTGGCACCGCTCGCAAGCGTCGCAACTGATCGCATGACGCGAGTGCGGTTCTAACCGCAAAGCTCGGGCCGGGCCTCGACGAAAGTCGGGGCCCGGCCCTTTTGTGTGTTTTATCGTTATGTCTCCAGGGGCGTGCTTTTGCGAGTTCGCTTTGTGCTGCCCAACCTGCGGTCTTAACGGTGCGCGCACCGCGGCTTAGATCGCGCAGTCATGCTTTAGCTCTCCCCTTCCCCCGTTAGCTCTCTCATTCCTGGTTTAGCTCGCTCACCTGCCGCCTTAGAACAGCAATAGACCCGGAATGAATGAGCTAAACCGGCTCTTCAGAGTTGAGTGTGGGTGGAGGCGTCTAAGCCTCCTGCGATGAGGAGCATTCGGAGTTTGTAGTTGGTGGGGTTAGGGAACGCAGCTACCGAGTTCGAGGATAATACGACACGGAGTGACGCAATATTTCGTGATCCGCTTGCATCTGAAGCTCCGGATTCAGACGTGATAACCGCCTGCTGCAAAGCGCTAGCTAGCTTCATCTTTAGCCGCTAACTACTGCACCTTTGTTGTGGCGACTTTAATCTTTATTAAGGTCGCCAATCTTTGTTAAGGTCGCCACAACAGTCACGACAAAAGGAACTACAGTTACAAAAATGGCCGAAAAAGTGAAATACTGGTTCTCCCAAAAGGCGAAGTACGCTAATCGGCTGATTGGAATACATAAAAACAGCATCACGCCAGCTACAATCAAGGCAGGAAGGTTCCGCCTTGATAAGTCTTCTTGTCTGATGCTCATTGCTGCCAGTACCGGGGCTAGGATGAAATACATAAGTACAGGAAACCCGAACTGAATCATGCTTCCTATCGATCTAACAGGGAAATGTAGCAGCCGCATCGGAATCGTTGACACCAGTATAAGAATTATATAAACCAGGCTGGGCCTTAAAGCGATAGGCACCCTTCCGAGGGTTGCTTTGATGCCAATGATGCTGCGTTTAATTAATAAAATCACGTTTTTCTTCCTTCACCTGGCTCCCTTGTCTTTCATTACGAAAGTTTATTGCTTACGGTAGTAGATTTCCGGCTTTTCAGAGTTGGGTGTGGGTGGAGGCGTCTAGGCCTCCTGCGATGAGGAGCATTCGGAGTTTGTAGTTGGTGGGGTTGCGGTAGCCTCTGGCGGTGCGTCTGCCTAGTTCGATAATGTCCGTTGATGGCTTCGGTGGGGCCGTTGCTGGCTCCGCCTGTGTCGAGGTAGGCCAAGAAGGCATCCTTCCACTTGCGTGGGGTCCGGCCTAGGCGAGCGAATTCGGGGATGGGCCACGTTGGTAGGTGTTCAATGAGGTGTGTGGCCAGGCGTCGGCCTTGGGCGGGTGTGGCTTGGTGGAAGACCTCGCGTACTTGCTGGGCGCAGTGGTAGGCGACTTCGACACTGATATGCGCCTCATCTGCCACGAGGGCCTCACGGAGGCGTTCCTTTTGACGTGGGGTGAGTCTGCGGCGCGAGGTGCGCAAAAGAAGCCGGATTTGATAGAGGGGATCACCCTTGCGCCCGCGGTGACCCAGGGTGTCTTGCTGGACGTGGCGGCGTCGGTCCTGGTGGTGCCACACGTGCTCATCGACTCCCAGTACCTGAACCCCTGTGAAACGGGTGGGGTCATCAGATGCGGCTTGCAGACACGGCTTGATATGGGACCACACGGTGTTCCACCTAGTTGCCAGTTGTCGAGCCAATCCTGCAATGGTGGCTCCCTCGAAACGTAACTGACGGATCGCCCAGCAAATCGCCCGCATCCCCAGACGCGCCCGGGGTGCGCACACCCGCTCGTCATGTTCTAGGAATGTCACCGTCTGGCAGGTCTTTTCCAGGCACCGCCAGCGTCGTTTGTGCCACCGGATCCTTGCCGGAATCCCGGCCCAGGGCGCGTCAATCACCTCTACCACCACACGCCCGTAACCTTGCGCGATCACCCCACAACTCGGGCAGCCAACCAGCTGGTTGCATGACTCAATATCGAGCACCAGAGCCTGTGGGGTGCGAGCCACACTCAACTCTGAAGAGCCGCTAAACCAGGAGGGAGGGAGGGAGGGAACGAGGCCGCACCGGGCAACGCGCGCCGACAACCCCGTGCCCTGGGGACCGTACAGGTACGACTGTGCCCCTGGGTGCGGACAGCACCCAGGGGCACACGGCCTTAGCCAAGAAGCGGCGGCATGAGCCGCTGCCTGAAGAAGACCTCAGTCAAGCTGGTCGAAAGAGCGCATCCACGCGGAGTGGATCGGATTGGCATCCGCGACCATGGCTTCGAAACGGTTATCGGCAATCTCGATGACCTCGTTGAGGGTCACACGCATCTCGCGCAAGTCCGAGCTCTCAACGCGACGCCAGCCATCAGCCAAGAGCTGATCCGCCGAATCGATGCGTGAAATACACACGATCATCGGACGATTGAAGCGTTCACGGTAGGCCTTACCCAAGACGCGAAGCTCTTCTTGCTTCACAGGGTCAAAGTCACCCAGCAAGGTGGAACCGGTGTCCACCAAAGCCTGCTCATCGGCCTCGTCGGACAAGAGGAGGTCAACGATATCGGTGTAGGCGGCAATCAGTGATTCCTGTTCCTCGGGGCTTGCCTGAGCAACAGCATCTTGGAAGGCGTAACGCAACTCTGACACGCTTGCAAAAGGCGCGCGGGCCCATGCTCGCTCCAGAGGCCAGGTCACACCCGAGAACATTGGCTCAAACACGCGAACAAACTTCTCTTCACCCAGGCTATTGACTGCGTCCAGGTCCAGCGGACGACCGTCGAGCATCGACACCGCGGGAGCGGGCTTGCGGCCAATGTGGAAGAAGATGATGTTGAGGATGATCGCGCAGATCGAACCGATGGTCACGCCGGATCCGAACAGAATCTGCGCCCACGAAGGCACATATCCTGCAAGGTCCGGCTTCAAGGTCACCAGCAGGCCCAGACCGATCGAGGTCGACACGATCACCGAATTGCGGTTATCACGCATATCAACCGTGGACAGAGTCTGGATACCAACAACCGCAACGGCAGCGAACATCGCCAAGGAAGCGCCACCAATCACTGGCTTGGGAATCGACGCAACGACGGCACCAGCCTTGGGAAGAACGCCCAGGATGATCATGATGACACCGGCCGCGGTGACGACCCAACGGGACTTCACGCGAGTCAGACGCACCAGACCAACGTTTTGAGCGAAGCAGGTGTAGGGGAAGGAATTGAGGACGCCGCCCAGAGCGGTGGAGAGGCCATCGGCACGCAGGGCGTTAGCGATATGGGCGGGGGTAATGCGCTTTCCAACAACCTCACCCGTGGCGAAAACATCGCCCGTGGTTTCGACTGCCGTAATCGCCATGACGATCAGCATTGAGATGATCGCAGCGACAGAGAACTTCGGAATTCCAAAGAAGAAGGGGGTGGTGACACCCACCGGTGCCGCCTCCCCCACAGCCGAGAAGTTTGCGTCTCCAAGGAGCCACGCAACAAGGGTTCCTCCGACCAAGCCCAGAAGGACCGCGATAGTCGCCATGAAGCCGGAGAAAATACGCTGAATAATGACGATGACTGCAAGGGTTCCCAGTGCGTATGCGAGGCCTCGCAAGGTTCCCGGAATGGGGTCCGCGCCAACCTTTGCCGCTGCACTTCCCCAGGCGACAATGTCATTTGCCGCGACCGAGAGAAGGGTTGTACCCATGACGGTCAGCAAAGTACCGGTGACGACTGGCGGGAAGAAACGCAGCAGTTTCGCGAAGAAAGGCGCAGCAAGGAAAGTTGCAATACCGGCAACAATGATGGAGCCATACATTGTCGCAAGGCCTTCAACTCCGCCTCCTGCCGCCAGACCGACAGCAATCAGGGGCGAGACCGCAGTGAAAGTTACTCCTTGAAGGAGCGGCAGGCGGACGCCGATCTTGGGTCCAAGTCCCGCAGATTGAATGATCGAGGCGATACCACAGGTGAAGAGGTCCGCGTTGATCAGGTGAACAGTGGTTGCCGAATCGAGTCCCAGTCCGGTGGCAATAACCAGCGGAACGACAACTGCCCCGGCATAAAACGCCAGGACATGCTGAAAACCAAGGATTGTGAGCTTGGGGAATGAAGGGACCGCATTGACAGGGTCGATGTGGATGGTGGACATTTTTGGCTGGCTATTTGCCATGGCTGTGCTCCTGCACGTCACTCAAAAATGGACCTCTTCATTTTTACTCATTTTGACGAGCAAATGAAAGTTCCCTCCATTCGCGTTGCTATTTCTTTAGTTGACGAGGCTGCACCTCCTTCCGTGATATCGCGCGGTAATTCCGCGGCATGGTCAAGCAGAAAACCGATGGATGTGATTGATGACGCATTTATGAGTTTGCTTGTCAGAGCAGCTTGTGCCTAAACTATTTCACGGCCAATCAATCGGCTTTGCGCTCGTAGCTCAATGGATAGAGCATCTGACTACGGATCAGAAGGTTGGGGGTTCGAGTCCCTTCGAGCGCGCAAGCGGCCCCGCTCGGTGCGTCCCACCGGTCGGGGCTTTGCTTTACCCACTTTCGGGCGCGATGATGCGCTTTAAACCAGAATCATAGGACGCAACGCGTTGCTGGCGAGGTGACTTTTCGGGTTATAGGACACTACGTGTTGCTGGAGTGTTGACTTTTCGGCCTGATGGTATGGGAAAGCAGGGAGAAACCAGGGTCCCCACCGAGTTCCCTTACTGGCACCGTTCCAAAACCGATGTCATTGCTTTCTTCTCTGCCCGGGTCACCCCCAATCCCCATGAAGCTTTCACTGCAATCTGCCTCTGGACGTAGGCGCATTGGTATGCACTGTTGGACGGCAACCACTGATCAGCGCTGCTTGCGCCTTTGTCTTGATTCGCGGCCCCATCAACAGCCAGCAGGTTGAAAGGATCGTTGGCGAAGTCTTGACGCCGCGCCGCATCCCACTGCCATGCCCCGCTCTTCCAGGCGTTCGCAAGGGCAACAACGTGATCAATCTGGACGGCCTCGGAGGAATCCTCGCCTCGTTGGAATTCGATCTGGCGCCCGGTATAGGGATCGTTTAAAACCCCCGACACAACAACGCACTGCGGTGAGCTTCGCTTCATCTGAAGATCACGCAGGTCCCGCTTCAATACGTCGTTTCTGGTGTCGCAACCATTGCGGTCCACGTCAGCCCAGCGCTGACCGAATTGATCCCGAGAATACTGTGGGACCGATTCTGAGCCTTTCTCAATGACGCGCAGTTCTTCAAGCGCGCGGCGACTATCATCAGCGCTACCCAAGGTCACATCCGCCGGCCCCGTTGCATGTGTGGGCCCCGAGGCGCGCCACCAGAATCCCACCAACAGCGCGAGAGCCGCAAGGAAGACACTGAACACAATGACCAGATGCCCTCTGTGGATTCTTTTCATCTTCCTCACCTCCCGGCTTTCCTGAGAACTACCGACACCCTAAGGGACCAATATCCATGCCTCCCTCACACTATGCCGCAGGAAGTCATCATTAACCACGACAGCATCCGAATCTGTGGAAAACGCCGAAAGGCCCTACACCCTGTGGATAAAAAGAAACCCGCCTCCCCGGAAGGAGACGGGCTTCCCAGTACAGTTACGCAGCTTTCCGCTCACGCAGCTTCTCACCCACGAAGTAGATACACACCAAAAGCAGCGTCAGCGAACCCATCGCAAGCAGCTGCGCACGTCCCGAAGCGTTAAAGAGCATCAGGACAATGAGCGCGAAGAGGCCAAGCAGCGACAGCCTCGGAACCCAGGGCCATCCCGGAACGCGCAGCGACAAAGCTCCCTGCGCTTCCAAAGACGGGTGCAGGCGGATCTGCGCAATGACGATCATGATCCACACGATGAGCAAGACCATTCCAACCGCATTGAGCAGAATCTGCAAAATCACGGCAGGCAAGAGCCAGTTGAGTGCGACCGAGATCAGGGACAACACAACCGAGACCGCAACCGCGTTCCGGGGAGTGCGACCATGCTCAATATCGCCGTGTAGAGCAGCAACTTCAATGGCACCTTCGTCAGTGTGCGTGGCTTCTTCCACCTTCGAGCCCAGAAGCCAACGCGGACCCATGCCACGAGAAGCAAGGGAGTAGGCGATACGGGAAGAAGCGTAGATATTTGCCGAGAAGGCACTGACCAGCGCAGTGAAGATGATGATATCCATGATGACGCCGACCCCCGGGAAGTGCGCCATTTCGAGGACGGCCGCGAAGGGGCGCTTGCTCATTTCCACGGAGTTCCACGGAAGCAGGCAGATCAGGAGGGTCACTGAACCAACGTAG
Source organism: Actinomyces sp. Marseille-QA0893 (assembly GCF_976954355.1). NCBI lineage: Bacteria > Bacillati > Actinomycetota > Actinomycetes > Actinomycetales > Actinomycetaceae > Actinomyces > Actinomyces sp. Marseille-QA0893. Next base: position 217,910 of record NZ_CDRJSY010000003.1, on the reverse strand, counting down.
AAGACCAGAATGCGCCAAATGACGGAACGGATTGCCTTCGACATCGCGCGCCGTGCGTCATCGGCCTCGGCAGCGGCAATGGTGACGATTTCGAGGCCGCCAAAGGAGGTGATGATCGCAAGGAGCCCGACGGCGATTCCGGAAATGCCCGCAGGCGCAAAGCCCCCGTTCCCAACGAAGGCCTCGTGCAAACCCTGCGTACGCCCCGGAATGAAACCGATGAGCATAAACAGACCGATAGCCAAGAAGGCAATAATCGCCAGGACCTTCAAGGCCGCAAGACCCGCCTCGACAGCACCGAAGTGTCCGGCAGCCAGCAGGTTAATCCCGCCCAGGACAATGACAATCACCAAGGTCACGACCCACTGAGCAACGCCCGGGAACCAGTGAGTGAAAATCTGCGCAGCGCCGGTCATTTCCAATCCCAGCACCATGATGAGCATGACCCAGTAGAGCCAGCCGGAAGTGAAACCAGCCCAGCGTCCAATCCCAGCTTCCGCGTAGGTTGAGAACGAACCAGAGGAAGGGATCGCTGCAGCGAGCTCGGCGAGGGAATACATCACGGCAACAACGATCAGCGCAGCAAGGATATAGGAGATCAGCACTGCGGGACCGGCCTCGGCAACGGCAACGCCAGTGCCCACAAAGAACCCGGCGCCGATCGCGCTACCCAGCGCCATCATCTGCAGGTGGAAGGACTTAAACTTCTTCGAGCCGGACTTGTTTCCGCCAAGAACCGGCGCTTGGCCCTGTGCAGTTGTGGCTGCTGCCTGTGTATTTGTTATCGATGTACGTGCCTCATTGCTCATTGATCCGAACGTTCCTCAATAATTTTCTGTGCATCTTCATGATCGACGGAACGCAAGCGTAACAATGCACGAAGCTGCGTTGCCGTCATTGTCAGTGTCCAGTCATTATGCGACGGAAGCTGCCATTTTCTCCAATGTGCAAGAACCGTGAAACTTGATCCCACGATTGTCGCAATCAACATGCCGATCTGTTCCAGACCCGACTGCCCGAAAGCGGCCATGATCGCGGCAGAGACGAAGGCCGGTGTTGCATAGAGATTGTTCCCGCCAAAGACCTGCGGAACCATTCCAGCCGAGATATCGCGGATCATTCCGCCGCCCACAGCAGTCATGATTCCCAGCAAAATTGCCGGTCCGACACCGAGCCCAGCATTGATCGTCTTCAGTGCACCCGTAGCTGCCCAGCACCCCAAAACCGTGCCATCAGCCAGGACCAGGGCGATCCGCCAAAAACGCGAGTCCAGGCGCCAGAGCATGGCGACAAGCGCACCGACAAGCGCGGTTCCCAAGTAGAAGGGATCGGTCAGGGCAACGGGCGGGCCTTGATCGAGCATGATGTCACGGAGCATGCCTCCCGCGAGCGCGCACATGATTGCAAGAACCATGAAGCCCACGGCATCAAAGCGCTTGATACGCGCAATGCGTCCGCCGAGAATCCCATTGAGCAGCACGCCAAGGAGGTCGATGACGCGGAAGAGATCCGGCAGGGTCTGATTGAGGGTATCGAGCACGGTCCCTATTGTCATCCACTTCTCAACAGATTCCAAGGAGCGACGGGGACGATCTCAGAACCCAAGATTGAGTGCCGAGGCCGAACTCAGTGTCCCGGACATGCTCAGTTCCGCTCACCCCAAGTCAAGCCCCTCAGGCCACGCTCGTCTCAAAAAGCAATCCAAGGGCGAAAGTCGCACCAGCCGCGCCAAAACCGATGAGAAGTTGGCGCAGTGCTCGAGGAGCGGGCGGCCGCCCCGAAAGAACCCCGACGATTCCACCGGTGAACATGAGCGCAAAGCCGACAAGCCCAACCGCAACCCCTGCTGCGAGCATTCCGTTCAGGCCGAGAATGTACGGGATGAGCGGCAAGAGAGCGCCGGTCGCGAAACAAATAAACGACGAGGCCGCAGCCCGAATGGGGGTTCCGACTTCTTCGCTTGCTCCCGCGCCCTCCTCATTTTGCGAGGCGAAAATCGGGCGACGGATAGCACGAACGTCCCCGGCCTCTTCACCCACGCGCCCCTCGGCCTCGGCAAGCTGACGGAAAACCTCAGCGGCATGCGCATCAGCGTGCTCCGCATCCTCACCACGCGCGCGGAACAAAAGAGCCAGCTCGTTCGCGTCGACGTCAAGGGAAGGAAGGGAACGGTCGGCCTCGGGATCGGGAATGGAGGCGTCAAGGAGTTCACGCTGCGAGCGCACGCTCACCCACTCGCCGGCTGCCATCGAGAGCGCGCCTGCAAGAAGTCCCGCAATACCGGTTGTCAAAATATTCGAGGTACTCATACCCGCGCCGACAACGCCCAAAATCAAGGCAAGGTTGGAGACCAGACCGTCGTTGATGCCAAAGACTGCCGCGCGGAAGGTTCCCGCCAGAGTTTGGCGCGAACGCTCAGCCAGCGAGCGCACAACTTCACCGTGAATTCGTTCATCGGCTGCCATTTGTGCGGGAGCATCATCGTCGTCCTCATAGGAGGATCGCTGTTCGGTGCGCTGGGCCATGGCCAGGACGAAAATCGTTCCAAACATGTAGGCGAGCATTGCCGAAATGCGAGTACGCAGCGGCGGGTGAGGCGCGGGAAGCGCGTGTTCGCCGAGCAAAGAGAGCCAGTATTCTTCGTGGCGTCCTTCTGCCTCGGCGAGGCCCAAAAGCACTTGGCGTTCCTCGCCGGTTCGCTGTTCCGCGAGCGCGCGATAGGTGCGTGCTTCCATGCGTTCTTCGGCCAGATAGCGCCTCCAGCGACGGATTTGTGCGCGCGTGGGCTCAGTTGCTGTGTTGAGGGATTGAGTCATTGTTCGACAGTGTGTTTTTGCTCAGTCCGCGTAGGTCGGCAGGTCTTCGTCATCTTCCGAAGCCTGGGCCGGCATCCGGAAGAGGCGTTCCTTGACGGCATCGGCGACCTTATCGGTAACCTTCTCTCCCTGGGTGCGCACGAGGGAGGAGACCTTTTCACCGGCTGCGTCTAGCGGACGCGCAACCACGGGAAAACGACGCACTTTCGCGGCGAAATGGCAGATTCTTTCGTATTGTTCGCGGCCTGCTCGAGTTCCTAGGACGTAGCCGATACCGAAACCGACGGCGATTCCCATTTTCGTTCCCACGAGACGCCTTTCTTTCAACGCAGGCGCTGAGATGCGCCGTCGTGCGATGTGAGTCTGGAATAGAAACCAGCCTAGTGGGTGGCGAAAGCTATTCGCTACTTGTTTACCTTTTCGCACGTTGTGAGATGGGGTATTTCGCATCCGAGAAGAAACCGATACGGTGGAGTCATGAGCGAAGTACGTATGAACACTCCCCGCGGGATCACTCTGTCGGGAACTTTCGTTCAACCTGTAGATTCTCGGGACGCCGTTGTCCTGTTTTCTCACTCTTTCCTTGCTGACCGTCATTCCGGTGGGCACTTTGACGATCTCGCGCGCGCCTATCGCAAGGCGGGATACGCGACTTTGCAATTCGATTATTCGGGGCACGGTCTTTCTGATGATGAGGTGATTTCTCGCGAGTCCCAGATCGAAGACCTCCAGGCCGCGTCGGGCTGGCTTGCGGATCAGGGCTTCACTAACCAGCTCATTCACGGCCACTCTTTCGGCTCGGTGACCGCACTTGCGGCGCGCCTGAGCCACGCGACCGCGCTCTTCTTGTCGGCGCCTGTCTTGGGTCCACTTTCCTACGATTGGAGCGCGATTTTCTCCAGCAATCAGCTGGACGAATTGGAGCACACGGGTCGCACGTGGATCCCCGATGACTCTGAGGGTCCCCGCGAGTCCTTCGTCATTTCCAAGCAAACACTTGCGGACCTGTCGATGGTTGACCCGGGCATCATCGATCCTTCGGGAGCCCCCGTCCTGATCCTCCACGACGCCGACGATATCGAGTTGGACCTCGTGGACCTTACTCGTGATGCCTTCCCTCGCCTTCCCGATGGCTCGCGCGTGGAGTTGATCCACGAAACCTCCTTTGGCGCGGGCGAGCATCCCGAAATTCTTCGCGAGGCCGCGCTGGAGTGGGCGCAGCTGTGGGCTGAGCCCAGCGGAGAATTTCGCCAGTAACGCACACACCCAGCTGGCCTAGTCGTTCTTCGATACTCTGAAGGGGTGTCCTCTTCCCAGCAGCCCAGACGTCGGCGCTCTCACTCACGCAGGGGCCGCCAGGCTCATGCGCCCGCGCCTTTTCGTCCTTTCACGCCCGAACAGCTTGCTGCTCGGGCCGCTGCGCTTCCGGTCATTTCTTTCCCGGATCTTCCCGTCAGTGCCAGGCGCGAGGAAATCGCCCAAGCCATCCGCGAGCATCAGGTTGTCATCATTTCGGGTGAAACCGGTTCGGGCAAGACGACGCAGATCCCCAAGATTTGCTTGGAATTGGGCCGAGGAATCGCCGGGATGATCGGCCACACCCAGCCTAGGCGTATCGCCGCGCGCTCCGTCGCGGAAAGAATCGCCTCGGAACTGGGGCAAAAGGTCGGTAAACAGATCGGCGAGGTCGTTGGCTATCAGGTGCGTTTCACCGACGAGGTCGGCCCCACGACCCTCATCAAGCTGATGACGGACGGCATCCTTTTGGCGGAAATCCAGTCAGATCCGATGCTGCGCCGCTACGATACCTTGATCATTGACGAGGCCCACGAACGCAGCCTGAACATTGACTTTATCTTGGGTTACCTTGCGCGGCTGCTGCCTATGCGCCCTGATCTCAAGGTCATCATCACCTCGGCAACTATTGATTCAGATCGCTTCGCCCAACACTTTGGCTCCTGGGATGGTCCGATCGGAGAAGGTACTCTGCTCCAGGCAGCGCCGGTCATCGAGGTTTCGGGACGCACCTTCCCTGTTGAGATTCGCTACCGCCCGCTCGCCGCTGATACGCCATCGTCGTACTCCTCAACTTCCGGGAAGGATACTGACGCGCTCCTCTCCCCCACGGCCTCGGCAACTGGGGAAGAAATGCTGGCCGGCAGCGGCGTCGAGCAACTGGTTTTAGAAGACGCGGATGATCCTCTCGCTGTGGAGGGCTACGGCGCGGGAGTAGAGATCGACCTCGAGACGGCGATCTGCCACGCGGTTGATGAACTGTGCAGCGAAGGCCCTGGGGATATCTTGGTTTTCCTCCCCGGTGAGCGCGATATCCGCGATGTTGAGCAGGCCCTTCACGATCACCTCGGCAACCGTGCGCCGCGTGATATTTCGCGGTCGAAGAATCCGGCGGATATCGAGATTCTTCCCCTCTTTGCACGCCTGAGTTCCGCAGAGCAGCACCGGATTTTCGAGGCGCACTCTCACCGCCGCGTCGTCTTGGCGACGAACGTTGCTGAAACCTCGCTGACGGTTCCGGGAATCCGTTACGTCATTGATCCGGGTTTGGCGCGTATTTCGCGCTATTCCAATAAGACGAAGGTGCAGCGTCTCCCCATTGAAGAGGTCTCGCAAGCAAGCGCAAACCAGCGTTCGGGACGGTGTGGGCGCGTGGCAGATGGCATCGCAATTCGCCTATATTCCGCGGAAAACTACGCGTCGAGGCCGCCTTTCACCGAGCCTGAAATCCTGCGTACTTCGCTTGCGTCCGTCATTTTGCAGATGAGTGCTTTGGGCTTGGGCGATGTGGCTTCTTTCCCCTTCGTCGATGCTCCTGATTCGCGTGCTATTCGCGACGGCATCAATCTGCTCGTCGAAATTGGGGCACTTCGCGCCTTGGAGAATTCTTCGAGCTCGCAAAGCGGTTTTGAGCTCACGCCTATCGGCCGCGATCTTGCTCGTCTTCCTATCGACCCGCGTCTTGGGCGCATGTTGCTTGCCGGCAAGGATGCGGGCTGCGCCTCGGAAATTCTCATCATTGTCGCGGCTCTATCGATTCAAGACGTTCGCGAACGGCCTCTGGACCACCAGGAGTCTGCCGACACCGCACACGCGCGTTTCACCGATCCACACTCGGACTTCCTCACTTACCTCAACCTCTGGCGCTACCTCCACATCCAACAGCGTGACTTGTCGGGCACGGCCTTTAGGCGCATGTGCCGCGCCGAGTTCATTCACTACCTACGTTTCCGCGAGTGGCGCGACATTGCCCACCAACTACGCGATATGGCCCGCACCATCGGTATCCACACCGAGCCCCTCGGCATCCCTTCGGCCGGGGATGTTGTTGACGAGGCCTCGCGTGCGGGAATCGCCGACGCAGCCGCACGTGCCGCTGTTGCCTACACACGATCGACAAGCGCGGTTGATACGGATGACATTCACCGCTCGATTCTTGTCGGGCTTTTATCCAGCCTCGGAGCCTGGGACCCGGTGACTCGCGATTACACGGGGAGTCGCGGGACCCACTTCACGATCTGGCCGGGCTCTGGAATCACCGGTCACCCCGATTGGGTGATGACGGCCGAACTCGTCGAAACCTCACGACTTTTCGCGCGAACGGTCGCGCGGATTCGCCCCGAATGGGTCGAGCCCCTTGCCAAGGATCTCCTCACGCGCGTCTATTCCGAGCCGACCTGGAATTCCTCGCGAGGCGCAGCCTACGTCCAAGAAAAAGTCATGCTCTACGGCTTGACCTTGATCGCAGACCGTCCGGTTCTTCTTGGACGTCTGGGGGCCACTCCCCTGGGTTCAATTCGTGGCGCAATGCCCAGCGACTCACCCTTCGCAGCGGCCCTCAGCACCCCTGTCACTGCGGCCGAGCTTGCCCGTGAGATGTTCATTCGCCACGCTCTTGTTCAGGGTCAGTGGCGTGAGCGCCACGCCTTCCAGCGACGCAACGACGAGGCGATCGAGCGCGCACGCGAAACGGAGCGCAGGAGCCGCACCCACGGCCTCGTCGCCGATGAAATGGCGCTTGAGAGCTTTTTTGATGACATTCTTCCGGCGTCGATCATTTCCACCGGGCACTTCAACCGCTGGTGGAAGGATAAGAAACGCACGGATCCCAAGCTTTTGGACTACCCGCCCGAACTTCTTCTTCCCCGAGGCCTCGGCCAAAGCGGCGCGGGCTTCCCCGATCACTGGGTGCAGGGCGAGCTGCGTCTTCCCCTGTCCTACGAGTTCCACCCGGGTTCCCCGCGTGATGGAGTCTCCATGTCCATCCCGATCGAGGCCTTGGGGCGCGTGAGCGATGAGGGGACCGACTGGTTGGTGCCCGGAATGCGCGAAGAGCTCATCACCGAGGCGATCCGCGCGCTCCCCAAAGCAAAGCGTCGCTTGCTTGCTCCGGCTCCCGAGGTCGCAAAGATCGTGGCGACGTGGGTCGAGGACGTGCGTCATGGCCGCATTGACCTCAGTGCCCCTGCGCCGAAGAAAGCGCAGGCCACACAACAGCAGGCTCAAGAGGAAGACCCCGCGTCTTTGAGCGCAGCTTTGGGTCGTTTAGCTGCGTGGGGCGAGCGAACCGGTCAGGCGCGAAGCACGCGCAAGAGTGCGGGGACTGTGCAAACTCCTGCGAAGGGCTCTCCTGAATTGGCAGTTCCAAGCGACACTGCCAAAGCCGAGGCCACTTCTTCCGAGCAAGGTAGCGCACGTACTGCCGAATCGGCCTCGTTCAACGAACTATTCACGCGGGCGCTGCGAGAATTGCGCGGAGTTGACCTCAGTGATTCGGATCTGCGCGCGATGGAGGATTCTCTTCCCGATCATTTGCGGATGACTTTCGTCGTTCACGATCACGACGGCCGCGAGTTGGGCAGTGGTAAGGACCTTGGCTACCTCAAGCGCACTCTTGCTGGAGCAACCGATCGCGCCTTGCGCACCGCTGTTCGCCAAGCCTTGAGCGAGGCCCAGAAACGCTCCGCTCGGGCAGCTCAGACTCAGGGGGAGCCGCAGGCAGGCGAGGTGTCCACCGAAGCAGACGCCTCCACCACTGCTCATTCGCCTGCACCCAACGCAGACTCGAAAGCGCCCGCAGCCGTGGCCTCGGCAATGGAAAGCGGCGAACAGGAACTCTTCGCGGACAATCTTGAGGCCTTCCCCAGCGCGCCGCTTCCACAATCAGTTGAATCGCGCGCGCAGGGCTTGCTCATCCGCGCATTCCCGGCGCTTGTCCCCCAGGGGGATCGCGATAATCCGCTAGCTGGAGTACGGGTGATGGCGAATGCCTCTCAGGCGCGAAGCGAACACCGCCTCGGTATTGCGAACCTTGTCCTGCGCGCGATTCGTCTGTCCACAAAGCGCGTATCGACGCGCTGGACGGGTCGTGAGGCCCTCATGCTCACTTCCACGCCGTACCCGAGCACCGAGGCGCTCATCGCCGATGCGCAATTGGCAAGCGTGCGCGCTCTGAGTGACACCCTTGCGGGCGAGCGCGGGCTGTGGGCGATCCGCGATGCCTCGGCATTCGAGGATCTTTGCACGCGCATTCGCGACCGCCACGAGGACCAGGTCTACTCGATCATCGAAGTAGTTGTCCGCGCGATGGAATCTTGGGCACAGCTGCAAGATCGCCTCGCCGAGGCCAGCGGCCCCGCGTATGCGAGCCTGCGCGATGACGTTCAGGCGATCGCGTCCTCACTGGTTTTTGACGGTTTCATTGCCGCAACGCCGCTGGAGCGAGTGCTGAACCTTCCTCGCTACATTCAGGCGCAATCCGTGCGGCTGCGCAAGGCTCTGCGCTCACCCGCGGATGTTTCTCGCGACGAGAAATCGCGCGCGGCCTTGTCCCAGATCGACGAGGAAGTTGAGGAGTTGCGCGAGCTCATGGATACGCGTCCCTTCGAGGGGCGCCACGAGGCCGCATTCGAAGAACTCCTATGGATGCGCGAGGAATTGCGCGTGTCCCTCTTCGCTCAAGAACTTGGAACCGCACGCAAGATTTCCCCGCAGCGCATGCTCGCCGCGATCGATCGCCTTCACGAGGCCATCTAGGGGGCGGCGTGAAGCGTGAAGACGCGCAGCAGATGGCGCGCGAACTGATGAACCAGCACGGTTTGAGTGAGTGGTCTTTCCGTTTCGATCGTGCGCGCAGGCGAGCAGGTTTGTGCGTCCATTCCCGCAAAGAAATCACCCTTTCTGGGCCGCTGACCGCCCTATATGATGCGCCAACAGTTCGCGGAGTGATCCTCCACGAGATCGCCCACGCCCTTGTGGGATCCAGTCACAATCACGACGAGGTGTGGCAGGCGAAAGCCCGCGAGTTAGGTTCCCCCGATCGCGCGCGTCTTTCAGGAGGCTTGCCTGCACCTCGGCCCGCGTGGAGGGGAGTGTGTCCCGTGTGTGGGGCTTTTCGGGAGTTGTATTCCATGCCCCGCAGGGTCACTTCCTGTGGCGCATGTTCGCGCACTTTCGATCCCTCGCGGATTTTCCAGTGGTCCTTTAAGGGGCAGGCGCGTGAGCCGGGTGGGCAGTACGCTCGCCAGCTACGTGCGCTTAAGAAGCGCACGCGTTAACATATGTCCATTCACCCGATCTTTTTGATCCCATTCAAAGGACTCATCGCATGACTGCTTCCACCCCCTTCGACGACGGCGCAACTACCAATACCGGTGAGAACCGCGAAAACCTGAGCTGGCAACAGTTTGGCAATGCTTCGCGCGAACTTGCCCAGCAGATCGTCAATTCCGGGTGGATGCCCGACCTCATCGTTGCAATCGCGCGCGGCGGCCTGATTCCGGCCGGCGCGCTTTCCTATGCACTGGGTGTGAAGGCAATCGGCACCATGAACCTGGAGTTCTACACGGGTCTGGGCGAAACCTTGGATGAGCCGCAGGTTCTTCCCCCGCTGATGGATGTCTCCGCGATGGATGGCAAGAAGGTCCTTGTCGTCGATGATGTTGCTGATTCGGGTAAGACCCTCAAGAAGGTCATGGAGCTTATTGAAAAGCGCGGTTTGAGCTTGGATGGTCAGGCGCACGCAAAGGTCGAAGCACGCTCCGCGGTGATCTACAAGAAGCCGGTGTCAATCATCGATCCCGACTACGTGTGGCACTACACCGATTTGTGGATTAACTTCCCCTGGTCTGTTCTGCCTGTCGTTCAGGCACAGTAGTCGTTTGAGCTGAGGCTCTACGACACACAATGACGGGACTGCGCGCTACTCGCAGTCCCGTGATTATTTTGCCGGCCCTCAACGCCTCAGTTACAAGGCAACTAGAGAGGCGTAGTGCTCGCGCTGGTGGTGTACGACCTCAGTGCCTTGAATATCCCCATTCCGGTTGATCACCCGCAGGTTCCTGGGACCCCCAACGGTTGCAAACAGGTGCGCTGCCGCGCCGCACGCCCAACGGCTGTCTGCGTTTGAGCGTTGAACAACGGCCGGAGCAACAACCCCCGTTGAGGCAAAAGAGAAGAGTTCGTCTTCGAAGAGGATAGCCCAGTCCGAGGCGAGGATTCGCACCCCGCTTCCATCAAGGACAATGTGTTCCTTTTGCGTAATGTAGCTGAGTCCTTGCAAGAAAACCGCAAGGTTGCGGGCGAATTCCATGACAACTCGCCGGCAGACGAAGTCGCCGGTGCGTGCCATGGTGATGAGTTCTTCTATGTCACGCGGCCTGGCGTCTTTCCCTTCGTCGAGGCGTGCGCCTCTTGCACGAGCGAGAACAGCTGAGGGAATCAGCGCACCGCTGGCACATCCCATGTGTCCCAGTGAGCACACAGCATTACTCCCCGCGATGGGGAGGTGGAGGACTCGTTGGTATTTCCCCGTGGGATCTGTGATGAGCCTTCCGCCCTCGACCTCAACGAAAGCTACATTCTCTGCGATTTGAACGACGAGGAATTCATCCATCCTCCGCCCAACCCCATAGGTGATTTCGTAGGTCGCCAGGCCTTCAAGGTTTGTAATGATCGATAGAGGAAGCCGCGCATCAACGTTGATGTGTTGAAGGAGTGGGAAGTGGTCCCAGTCCAAAGCTTCCAGAACACAAGTTCGCTGACGGGTCACTCTCCCGTTGATGCTCAGGCCAATTCCCCTGATTGCCCCATATGGTTCAGCGCTTTGGACAAGTTCTTCACCCAGTCTATTAATGGTGGTGACGACTTTGTCGGAGTCAGTGGTGATCGCGCGGGAGCGTTCTTCACGCACGCGACCCGAGCGATCCATGACAACTGCATGGATTCGTCCCGGTAATAATGCGATCCCAACCGCGCATTCATCAAAGAGTTCATAGCCCGGAGGCTTCGTTTTGACCTGCGGCGGATCCGCTGTTCTTTTATGAATATCATACGGTTCCATGACGAGCCCCTTTGCAACAACGTTGTCGCACGAACACGGGCGTGCTCAGCAGAATCAGTGTATACCCGTGCTACCTATCATTGCTTGAGTTGCAACATTATTGTGGAAACCAGGCTCGCATGTATGCGTAAACGTTTGCGTTCCCATAAACAGAGCAGTCATCCCCGCGTCCCTTTAACGCACCCCTATTAGGCACATAAGGCGTGTAGTTATACATACTCGCAGTTGCTCGGTTAGCAGGAGTGATCTCCGTCGTGGTGCACTCTTGCGCTGGTGCATAGCGCGCCTCAACCCGCCGCCCTGCCTGGAATCGATAACGCTCGGGCTTAATCCGGTAGATCGCAAATTGCCGCGCCGCATAGTAGACCTGTCGTTGAAAACCCGCGTAATCGGGATCGCAGGTGCTGTTATCGGGACAGGCGTAGCCCATCGCACTGGGGTAGCTAAACCACTGGAAATCCCCGCCCGAGGCGTAAATTAAGCCCTGTTCTTTTTGGAGGGTCACCAGAAGAACCTGCGGGTTCACTCCACATGAACGCGCGGCTTGCCCAATGATCTGCGCTGCGCTTTCTTCCTCACCACCCTGGTATCCCCATGGACAGTACTCATCGCCCGCGTAGCTCTCGGTGACGACCGAGAAATCCTTTAAGCAAGGGATATCTTGATCATTCGCACGCCCCGCATGGCACCCTTCGCCTTTTTCTGCAATGAAGGCCGCGATCTGCGCGTCCGTCATCGTCTTTGAATCGTCCAGCACCTGGTCTGAAATGAAGTTTTCCGGGTCAAACCCCGTGTAGTCGAGCGGGATTCCGCGGGGCGCTTCCGACGTGGGCGTTTGTGCTGCCTCGGGTTCTGCTTGCCCGCAGCCTCCTATCCCCATTGCCGAGGCCACCGCCAGGCACGCCGTGACAAGCGCGCGCGTGCGCGTGAATCGTTTCGTCACCGATTCAAGCTCCCCACGGCATACTCGAGGATCGCGGGAGTGCACTTTTCGATGGTCGCGCGCGTGGCCTCGAAATCGGAATAATCACCGTACCAGGGGTCGGGCACATCACGACTGCCCCCGCGAGCGGACTCTCCCGCGGACTCTTCGAAATCACGGAACATGCGGATCTTCGGATCCGGGCCACCCGCAAGCCCTTCAAGCGCGCGAAGATGAGAGGAGGTCATCGCAAGGATCAGGTCCCAGCGCTTGAGTTCCCCCGCCTGAACCTGGCGAGCACGATGCGAGGGCACGCGATACCCGCCCTCACGCAGGGCACGCGCAGCCCGAGAATCGATGCCATGCCCGTGTTCTTCATCGCTGATGCCCGCGGAATCAACACAAATGTCAATCCCGCTATCGGCAGCCGCCTCGCGAAGGATTTGCTCGGCCATCACGGAGCGGCAAATGTTGCCGGTGCAGACCATCAGGACTGAGAAAGACATGGCATCATCTCTCAGGCGCAAAAGAGCGGGAGGTATGCGCGCACGGCCTCGAAAGAGTGGTATGCGGCAGTCTCACCGTTCATGTGGAAGTCCTCATCGGCGCCTTCCCCGGTCAGGTCCGAGATGGCGCGCAGACAAATCCAGTCGATGCCGTTGGACCAGCACACCTGTGCCATTCCGCAGGTTTCCATGTCGACCGCGAGCGCGTCGGGGAATCCGGCGCGAATTCGGGCAACAACCTTTTCGGAGGCAAAGGAATCGCCGGTGACGATGCGGCCCGTGCGCACGGTGTGGGGCTGCGCCTCGCCGAGCTTGGCAAGGGCGTCGATCGCACGCTGCGAGGAATGGTAGTCCACGGGCATACGCGGGATCTGGCCAAGTTCGTAGCCGAAAACGGTGGCATCGGCATCGTTGTAGATCGTGGAGATGGCGCCTGCGACGTCACCGACCTTGATTCCACCTTCGAGGCCGCCCGCGGTGCCGCCCGCGATGACGATCTTCGGGGTGGCCATGGTCAGGCCTCGTGCGACGGCTGCCGCAGCGTTTGCGATGCCCACGCCGGAGGTGATGACGAGGACGGTGCGGCCCGCAAACTGGCCAAGGGCATAGCTCTGCTGGTGGTGACCTTCCGCGCCGACGTTGAGGGTCTCGACCGCATCGTCACCGGGGAGGGGCGCAAGGGCGTCAAGGAAGGGCTGTGCTTCCATGACCATCGCACACTGAATGAAGGCGTCGACCGCGGGAAGTTCGCGCGAGGGGGTCAGGGTCAGGGACATGAGTGGCCTCTCTGGGAAAGATCGTCAGTTGTCGGTTGAAGAAAGCGGCACACGCCTCAGCACGAGGCCGCATCGTCCTGAGTGACGACAAGCCACTCGTCGCGGTGCGCGAGGAATTCGCGGACGGCGTCCTGCGCGGCGGACAGGGAGTGGTTCGCGCCCCAGCCGCACTGGACCTCGTTCGCGGCGGGAACTTCGGTTGCGTTGAGGATGTCTTCGAAGGTTGCCTGCAAGATGGGAAGGAATTCTTCGGTTTCCACGCCCAGGAGCAGCGCGTAGAAGCCAGTCTGGCAGCCCATGGGGCCGAAGTCGATGAGCTTGGTGGTGTGGTTACGCATGAGCTCTGCGCTCAGGTGTTCGATGGAGTGAACGGCAGGCATTTCCAGGTGAGCCTTGTTCGGCTGCGTGAAGCGGACATCGTACTTGATGAGGACGTCACCACCGGGGAGAGTCTTGCGGTCGGCAACGCGAACGTAGGGGGCAAGGACAGTGCGGTGGTCGAGGTTAAAGGATTCGACATTCATGCGTTCAGTCATGACATCAAGTTTATAGAGATTCGCCCAAAGTGCGCGGGGCAGTCTCGCATGGCGCAAGAGAGTTCTCTCCTGAGTACCTGGTGCCCCTCTTTTCCACTTCACGGGGCTTTTTCGGGCACAATAGAACCCATGGATCTTCAGCCGCCGATTGACGTCACCACACAGGACGAATACAGCGCAGATACGCCTACTCCCGCCGCAATCGTCGCCGGCGAGGTCCCCGCAAGTTCAGCTGCTCGCCCGCTTTCAGTTTTCGACATGTTCTCGGTCGGCATTGGTCCTTCTTCTTCGCACACGGTGGGTCCCATGCGCGCGGGCTTGGCTTTTTCGACGGAGCTGTGTGCGCTTCCAGAGTATTCGCGGCTCTCCCACGTGTGCGTCGAGCTTTTTGGTTCTCTTGGTGCCACCGGCCGAGGCCACAACACCGATCGTGCAGTTCTGCTGGGTTTGGCGGGCTATGACCCAGAAACTGTTTCTATCGATACTGTCGAGAGCGTCATTCCTTCGATCGCCTCGAGCGGGATGCTTCCTTTTGCGGGTGGGCGTGAGATTCCCTTTGATATCGAGGCGGATATTCGTTTTCTTCCGCGGAGAGTCCTGCCCTACCACGTCAATGCTTTGACGATCAGTGCTTACGGTGAGGCTTCGTCGACGGCGGGCGTTTCTCGAGGCCAAGACAGCATCGCCCCTGATGGCCAGGGTTGGGCGACGTCTTCCGAAGTAGTCGAGCATCCGGGTGAATTGTTGTTGCAGCGCACCTATTATTCGGTGGGCGGCGGCTTCGTCATGGCGCAAACGAATGACGATAGCGAGCATCCCGAGATCGCTTCGCTTGCTTCAGCGCAGGAAACGACGGGAATGTGCACTCCCGCTCCCCTCCCCTTCTCGACGGGCGCCGAGCTTTTGGAACAGTGCACGCGCTCTGGGCTCTCGGTCGCCGAGCTCGTGCGTGCCAATGAGCTTTCCGCGCGTCCCGCTGCTGCACTCACCGAATACCTCGATCACATTGCGCATACGATGTTCGGCGCGATCGACGCGGGTATCGCTTCAACGGGTATTTTGCCGGGTGGTTTGGATGTGCCCAGGCGCGCAAATGCCCTGGCAGCGCAGTTGCGTGCCCGCGCAGAGAAGGCATTTTGCTTGGAAAAGCGCCATGGCTGGGCCGGTGCTATGCAAGATCCTTTGCGTGCCATGGACTGGGTTAACCTCTACGCTCTTGCGGTGAACGAGGAGAACGCGGCGGGTCACCGCATTGTCACTGCGCCGACGAATGGCGCTGCTGGCGTGATCCCCGCTGTTCTTGGTTACCTTGTTTCTTTCTGCCCCGAGGCCGGTGCCGAGTTCCCGAATTGCTCTCCCGCGCAGATGGCTGGGATCTCTAAGCTTCCTCTGGGCGGGGAATCGGAGTGCGCACGCGCTCGCCAAGAGTGCATTCACGAGTTCTTGCTCGCGGCGACTGCGATTGGCGCTCTCATTAAGACAAATGCGTCGATTGCCGGCGCGGAGGTCGGCTGCCAGGGTGAGGTCGGTTCGGCCTCGGCAATGGCCGCTGCGGGGCTTGCACAGGCTTTGGGTGGCACTCCCGAGCAGGTGGAGAATGCTGCCGAGATCGCGATGGAGCACTCTTTGGGGCTGACCTGTGATCCGGTTGGTGGCTTGGTTCAGATCCCGTGTATTGAGCGCAATGCGATTGCTGCTGTGAAGGCGATTAATGCGGCTCGAATGGCCCTGTGGGGCGATGGCCGGCACACCGTGTCTTTGGATGTCGCGATCGAGACGATGCGTCAAACGGGAAATGACATGCTCTCGAAATATAAGGAGACCTCGGCTGGCGGTTTGGCCGTGAACGTTGTCGAGTGTTAAGTGCCGTTGTGCGTGAAGCTCAGTGCCCCACCTTGGTTTCCCAAGGTGGGGCACTGAGTGTGAACAACGTATTGTACGAGCTCTACTCGCCAGCTTCAGAAGCGTCAGTGGTCCGGTCGTTACCGCTTTCGAGGTTCTGTGCAGTGTCGCCTTCGGCTTCGAGTGCGCCACTTTCTGCCGCTGCGAGCTGCGCTGCTTCACGCTTCTTGCGGTTCTTGTGGGCGAGGAACCACAGGACTGCGGTCGTGATGAGGACGATGATAATGCCGACGACAACGGCAATCATCCAGGTCTGAACGACTGCGGGTTCAACATTGGCCGATTCTTCTGCAACCTGCGCGTCATCCATGGGGACGCGTTCACCGGTGACCAGGAGACGGTGAGTATTGATGCCGTAGGGCGTACAGGTGATCAGGGTTGCGAGGTCTTTTCCTGCGACCTTGTTCAAGGTTTCCGTTTCGTTCGGGAGAACGGTGCGGATGTCGGTGACCTTGTACTTGAGGTGGCGCCCGAGGACTTCGATGTAGAAGACATCGCCGAGTTCAACGCGGTTGAGGTGGTCGAACATAGTTGCGCTTCCCAGTCCCGAGTGGCCGGTGAGAACCGTGTGGGTTCCTTCGCCGCCAACGGGGAGCGCGGTACCGAAGAGGTGTCCGACACCCTTTTCAAGAGTGGAGGTATCAGTGCCGTGGTAGACGGGGAGGCTGATATCGGCCTTCGGGACCTTGACGGTCGCCATGACGGGGTTGACGTTCAGTTGTGAGAGGTAATCGGAATATTGGGGGGTGTTGGGCCGCTGGGATTCCAACCAGGGGTCAAGAATGGGTGCTTCGGCTGCTTGACGGTTATATTCGTCAGCTCGTGCCAGTTCGTCTTTAACGACATCTCGGCCGACGTTGGTTTGTTCGGCGCTGAATGCTTTCGCGATGCGCTGTTGTTCGACGTTGTTTTGGTAGGTCGAGATGACGGGGTAGAGAAGGACTAAGATTCCGAGGACCAGCAGGATCGGGGGGAGGATGGTGAAGAGGCGACGGCGACGTTTTGCCTTGCGAAGTCTATGCTCGCGTTCTTCCGCGGTTTCGGGTGTGTTGTCCTGAACCTGGGTGTTTGTGAGGCTGTCGTCTGCGTGGATGTCGTTCTCGCTCATGAGTCGCCTTTTGGATGGGGTGATGGGGGTTGGTGTTGATTGTATAGAAACGGGTGCGGGAAGACCTGTGGGCCTTCCCGCACCCGGCTAAATCTCAGTTAGAGATCAGGCGTTTTCCTTGCGACGCTTGTTCGCAATGGTGATGGCGCCAGCGCCAGCAACAAGTGCCGAGCCAGCTGCGATCAGCACGCCCACACCGGCAGCACCGGTGACGGGCAGGCGGAATCCACCGTTGTGAGGAGCATCCTTGACCGTGGTCTCCAGGGTGTACTGGTTGTCGGCCTTGGAGTTGGACTGGAGGATCTGGAAGGCGATCGGGCGGGTCTGGAGCTCGAAGCCTGCAGGAGCCTTGGTTTCAACGAGGCAGTACCAACCGGGGTTGTCGACCTGCTTGTTGTTCTCCCAGTCGTTGTTGCGCAGGGAGTCGATCTCCACGACGCCGTCGGCGTCGGTGGTGAAGGTGTCCTTGCCATTAACGGTGATCTTGTCACCGAGCGTTGCGTTGTTGGAAACGAAGTTGTCGGTGCCGGAGGTCAGTCCGGTGGGGGTGCACTTGTAGACCGAGAACTCGGCGTCCTTGAGCTTGGCGGTCGGATCAGCTGCGGAGACCTTGGTGATCTTGACCTTGCCGAACTTGGAGACGACCTCAGAGTGCGGGTACTCCGGGGGAGGAGTGGTGCCCGACTCCGGATCCCACGGGTTGGCCGGGGTGTTCGGGATCAGGGTGACCTTGTTGGGAACCAGGCCGTTTCCGGAGAGCGGGCCGGTGACGGTGCCCTTGAGCTTCATGACGACCTTGGTGGCGTCGGTTCCTGCTGCACGGGCGGCAGCAATCTTGTCACGGCCGGCTTCGGTGAAGACAGCGGTGATGAACTTGTAGCTGTCTGTACCAGCAGCAACGGTGCCGGTAGCGGTCTTGAGATCGTAGTCGGTGCCGGCCACAAGAGCGGTGCCGTTGGACAGCGCCAGGGTGACATCGGCGGCATCGATGGTGACGCGCTTGTCGTACTGGTCGACGACCATGTAGGTCTTCAGCTTGTCGCCAGCGGGGAGGCTGGGGATGTCGGAGTTAATGGTGTAGTTGATCTCGGAGCCAACCGCAGGAGTGGTGTCGTCCTTGACCTGCTTGTCAACGCCAGCCTTGGAGTTCTTGGGGTAGACGTGCAGATCGTAGTTCCAGACGTTCTTCTGGGTGGGGTGCGTCATCGGGACGGTGATGATGAAGGGCTTAGAGCCGATGTAGCCTGCGGGGGTCTCGGTTTCGGTGACGACGTAGGCGCCGAGGGGGAGGCTATCGAACTTGGCCTTGCCGTCGGCACCGGTGGTCTTCTCGACCGCGGCGTCAACGCCGTCAGCCTTCGCGGTGTCAACGTTGCCGTTGTAGGCCACGAGCTTTTCCCAGCCGGCCTGAGTGGTCAGGTCGACGTTGGTCAGGCGCTCGACGGTGAACTTTGCGCCAGCGAGGGGGGTGCCGGCGACGGTGGTGTCCTCAAGGCCGGTGCCTTCGGTGGTGCCGTTGGTGTCATCCTTCACCAGCTTGTGGATGGTGATGGAGCCGGTCTTGTTGACATCCAGGTCGACCAGCGAGGGGAGCTGGGGAGCGGTTGCAACGACGCCGAATGCGGATGCGGTCGGGGCTGCCGTAGCAATACCCGGAACCGCAGCAGCGCCAGCAGCAACTGCGATGACGGCGAGGAGGCTGATGCCTCGACGGGTCTTAAGAGTTGTCATTTGTGTTCTCCTGTTGTACGGGATCTTTGAACAGATCGAGTGATGGTGATTTGAACTAGTCATCAACTAGGGTCAGCGTTTCAGGCGAAGTTCTCCGCCTTGCGACGCTGTTTCATGGTGACCAGAGAGATCACCATCGCCCCGCCCATAAGCGCCATTGCGACACCGATGTACGGGTAGATTCCGAGGCTGCCCGAGACGGGCAGGTGTCCTACCTCCGTGTCCTTGACCAAGATGGTGGCCTTGCGTGCGCCGCCCACAACGAAGCCCTGATCGCTCTGGGGCAGTGTTGCGTTTGTGACGGAGGCGTAGGCCTGGACGGCCGAGTTGGCCCACTTGGTCTGATCGCGCACCTCCGCGCCCAGGGTGACAACGGTGCCGTTGCCATCCGTGGTCAGGCGGAAGGGGATCGGACGAGGCAGGAGGCTGTGTCCAGCCGGTGCCTTGGTCTCAACCAACCAGTAGTCGGTGTTGAGTTCAAGGCCGGT
The DNA here is from genome assembly GCF_976954355.1 of Actinomyces sp. Marseille-QA0893. Classification (NCBI taxonomy): domain Bacteria; kingdom Bacillati; phylum Actinomycetota; class Actinomycetes; order Actinomycetales; family Actinomycetaceae; genus Actinomyces; species Actinomyces sp. Marseille-QA0893. The sequence goes on along the minus strand of NZ_CDRJSY010000003.1, from coordinate 198,769 downwards.
GACTGACCAGTAGTAGACGTCCGTCGTGGTTCCTGCGGACAGGGTCTTGACGAGGGTCGCGGAGGTCGAGTTCTGCGGGTTGCCGCCGCTGTAGATCGCGAACTCTGCACCACTGAGCGGGTAGAGCGCCGATCCGTCTCCGGAGGTGTACTGGTTGGTCGGGTCTGTGAAGGTCTTACCAGTGTTCTGGGTACCGGCCTTCACGACGACGATCTCGTGAGGAACGTTGGGACCACAGGCCTTGTTGTTATCAATGCCGTCGTGATCCTTACCGTTCTCGGCGTAGACCTGGTTGAAGAGGCCGAAACCGGGAACCGGGAGGTTCTTCTGATCGAGGTGGCAGGCGAGGTTGGTTTCGCTGTAGCCGGCGGCAGCGGCGTTGCGCTTGACGTGGAAGCGGATCCAGAACTCGGCGGTAGTGCCGGGCTGGAGGGTGACTCCGTTGGTCAGCGTGTAGACACCGTTAGCTGCGGTTGCGTTTGCAGCACCAGCGAGGCCGGCCTGCGTGGTCGCGATCTTTGCGGACTGGATCTCAAGACCCTTAGCAAACTCCGGCTTATCCGTGAGCTTGCCGGTGGTGGTTGCGATCTGTCCGTCGTTGGTCGCGACGATCTTGTAATCGACATCGAATTCGGCTGCACCGGTGGCGCCACCGTTTGCTTCGATGCTCTTTTCAACGCGGACCTTTGCGGGCACGTAGGGGCCGCAGGCCTTGTTGTTGTCGATACCGTCATGGTCCTTGCCCGTCTGAGCGTTGACCTGGTTGAAGAGGCCAAAGCCGGCGGTGGGGATTCCCTTGGCGTCGAGCTTACATTCGAGAGCGGTCTCGTCGTAGCCAGCTGCTGCGGAGTTGAACTTGACGTGGAAGCGGATCCAGAACTCAGCGGTCTTGCCGGGCTCAACCTCGACACCGTTTGTCAGAGTGTAGGTGCCGTTTGCAGCGGTTGCGTTGGAGGCAGCAGCGAGGCCTGCCTGGGTCGTGGCGACCTTGGCGGACTGGATCTCAAGACCCTTAGCGAACTCGGGCTTATCCGTGAGGATTCCGGTCGAGGTCTTCAGATTTCCGTCGTTGGTTGCAACGATCTTATAGTCGACATCAAACTCGGTTGCGCCGGTGTTCGCGCCGCCATTTGCTTCGATGCTCTTCTGAACACGAATCTTGGTGACGGGAACCGGGCCACAGGCCTTGTTGTTGTCTTCGCCGTCGTGGTCCTTACCGCTCTCGGCGACGACCTGGTTGAAGAGGCCATAGCCGGCGGTCGGGATGCCGTTGGCGTCGAGCTTACATTCGAGGTTCTTGACGTCGTAGCCAGTGGCCGACTCGTTGCGCTTGACCTGGAAGCGGATCCAGAACTCAGCGGTCTTACCGGGATCGAGTTCCACTCCGTTGGTCAGGGTGTACACGCCGTTAGCGGGAGTGACAACGGCTGCGCCGGTGAGGCCGGCCTGGGTCGTGGCGACCTTGGCGGACTGGATTTCGAGGCCCTTGGCAAAGTCGGGCTTATCCGTGAGCTTGCCGGTCGAGGCCTTGGTGTTGCCGTCGTTGGTTGCGACGATCTTGTAGTCGACGATGAAGTCGGTGGCGCCCGTGGTTGCACCGTTTACCTGGATGCTCTTTTCGACGCGCATCTTGGTAACGGGAACCGGGCCACAGGCCTTGTTGTTGTCTTCGCCGTCAGAGTCCTTGCCGTTTTCGGCAACGACCTGGTTGAAGAGACCGAAGCCAGGGGTCGGAACGTTGTTTCCGGTGACCTTACATTCGAGGTTCTTGACGTCGTAGCCAGTGGCCGACTCGTTGCGCTTCACGTGGAAGCGGATCCAGAACTCGGCGGTCTTGCCCGGATCGAGGTTGACTCCGTTGGTCAGGGTGTAGACGCCGCCACTTGCGGTTGCGTTAGCGGCACCAGCGAGGCCGGCCTGGGTCGTGGCGACCTTAGCGGACTGGATTTCGAGGCCCTTGGCAAAGTCGGGCTTGTCCGTCAGCTTGCCGGTGTTACCGGCGCCGTTTCCGTCGTTGGTTGCAACGATCTTGTAATCGACATCGAACTCGGTCGCGCCGGTGACGCCACCGTTGTTTTCGATGCTCTTTTGAACGCGCAGCTTCGGAACCTTCGGAGCTTCGTATTCGTTGACGAAGGTACAGGTAATGGGAGCTGCCGCATCGCTCTTCGCACCGCCAACGTTCTTGAAGTTAATGCCGCGTCCGGTCTTGGTGACGGCGACGTCTTCGCCGATACCGTTGACACACTTGATGTCTTTCAGCTTCCACTGCGGATCAGCAATCTGATTTTCTGAAATGGTGAAGTCAGAGTTGCCAACTTCGAAGGGAATGAAGTTTGAATCGTACGTCGCGTTTGCCTCACCAAAACCGGTCGGAGTGAGCGTCGCGGCCGGGTCAGCTGCGGAGATGAACGACGTCTTGGCCTGAGCGGAGGAAGCCGTGGGCTTCGAGACGGTCACCGTGCCGGTGGTCTCCGGGGTACGGCTCGTATTGTCCGCCCAGGCGGAACCCGTGGTCACTGCGAAGTTAGCAGCCGGGATCGTCGGGTTCGCATTGTCCGGATCCTCAACAGACTTCGCGATACGTACGGTGCGTTCTTCCGTAATGACGCCGTAGAGGCAGGCGTAGTTCACCGAAAGTTCCTGCGTTACGAAGTAGTCAGTACGCTTGGCATCCGCCGCGGGCGTCGCCGGGCAGTTCGCCGTCGGGATGGAGTTGAAGTTCTCCGGGGTCAAGAAGTTCGTCGCGTTCGTCGCGGGGACAAAGCCCCACAGCTGCAGACGGTAGGTGCGGCCGTTCTTCGTGAAGGTACGATCCGAGACGGTCTTCTCCAGCTTGACGGTGTCGGAGACGTAGGGGTTCTCGTTGACGTTGCCCTTCGCGCCAGGCCAATAGCGAGGCGTGACCTGTTCCTTCACGAGCTGGTTGTGAGGCTGCTCTGCACCGCCGTTGTAGTACTGGCTGTACAGGTCGTAGTCGCCGTTGCCCTCGCCCACGTACTTGACGCAGTACATGCGTCCGGAGCGAGACTCGGGCTTGTTAACGTAACCCTGCGAGCGATCCGCCGCATTCACCGGGTCCGGCTCATAGGCGGGACCGATGAAAGCGCCGGAGGGCGTGTATCCCGGACGACCGTAGGTACCATCGAGGACCAGGTCACGGACCCGCTTTCCACCGATCAGCTGATTCACGTCCCAGCCAGTAGTACCGAAACTGGTAGAACAGGTACCCGTACCAGCCTCGCCCGGTGTCTTCACGTAGGCGCCGCCCTTGCGGTAAATGATCGTCGAGGCCAGGGTGTTGAAAGTCTCGTGGTTGACGAAGGGGAAAGCTTCTCTCTGCTGACCTGCGGGGAATAGTCCAGCAAATTCCAGGTTGATGTTGGCCTGAAGGTAAGGCTGCCCCAATTTGTGCGGCGCATCAGCCTGCCCAATGGGCAGGTTATTATGGCGGATCGCGCCAAGAAGGAAGGTCTGACCCGGCTCGACCTCACCAGGTTTGTTCGGCTTGAAGCCGATGGCACTCTGTCCATTCACCCAGATCTTCTTGGGGTCGGCAGCCCACTGGTCATAGTGCGACTGCATCCAGGCTTTGCTGGCAGCAGTATCGCCATAGTCGGCGGTCTGGTTATCCCACTTCCACGGCACACCTCGAGCAATGTATGCCCACGCATCCTTACTCTGAGCGGTGGTACCACTCAGCCACGCATCTACGGGCTGATCACCCGTGCGCAGGCGATTCTGCGACATTCCGGTAACAACACCGTACCTGATGCTGTCATTCAGGTGCGCACCACCCTCGGTTTCGCTCGTGTAGCCACCGTTAATCCATGCGGAAACCTCGCCGACATCAATCTTGCCGGCTGCGGGCTCTTGCGCTGCATACGCAGCCTGAGGAGCAACGATCTGGCTTCCAACCAGTGCACTACCCGCGGTCGCCGCAACGGCTAATGCCGCCACAAAGCGCGTCGCCGCAGTTCTACGCTTCGAAGTAGCTTGGCTTTTCGCATTCGTCATGCTGAGCGTGCTCCTCATGTTGTGGTGGGATTTACTGACAGCTTACTGACAATCAACCAATAAATGTAGCGTTAGCAACAGTTTTGGTGTCATCCACTGTCTACGGAGATCAGAACGTCTAAACCCTAGAAGAAAGCCCTTCGATTTACAACTGAATCGTTCAGACTTTTCTCAGCTTCAGATTAATCCTGATTCATTTCTGAATGGAATCTGTACGCGTATCACCCTTCTCATATGCGTCCTGACCTGCACACACGCACACTTCCTTTGGACTTCATGCAAGTTTTCAGAGCTTATACGTGATGTCGCTCACATCTATAAGGTTTTGTGCATTACTTATTCAGCATCTGCGCACTTTGTTTTTAAGTTGGTTTTACCCTTTTTAATTGCCGACGCCCGACACGCCGAACTCGCACAGAAATTCATCGAAATTTTCGTGTCCTTACCCACAGCACTCCTCCCTTCTGTGGACACCACACGCAGCTGTATCCACAGCCTCGAAAACCCGAAACTCCACGAATTACACCGATGTAAGCAAGGTTCATCCACACCCCTTCCACAGGAGCACACACCCCCATCCACAATTAGTGCCCACCCATACCCCAGACACAACATATTGGGCCTGCTTGCGAATAGACACACAAGGTGTAGTGTTGACCCATGTTCCGCTCCCCCGGGTCAATAAGCGGAAAAACGAACACTTACCCACAACACTGAAAGGTCAGACCATGTCCATCACCGTCTACTCCAAGCCCATGTGTGTCCAGTGCGATGCGACCTACCGCGCACTCGATAAGCAGGGACTGGACTACACGAAGGTCGACCTCACCGAAGACCCCTCAGCCCTCGAATTCATCAAGGGCCTCGGCTACCAGCAAGCACCCGTCGTCATCGCCGGCGATGACCACTGGAGCGGCTACCGCCCCGACCTCATCAAGGCCGCAGCGCAGGCCTCGTCCATGGAATCGGGACGCGTCGTCAACGCCTAAAAGCAACCCGCCCGGTCCCCAGGCCACTGTCTCAGGGGGCCGGGCAACTTTTTGCTCCCAAGCAGAGCAGGCCTCGTGAAAGGAAAAGACCACATGGTCAACGTCGTCTACTTTTCGTCGGCGACGGGCAATACCCGCCGTTTCGTGGAAAAACTCGGCTTCCCGGCACAGCGAATTCCACTCCTCCCCCGCGACGGCCTCCTCCACGTTGAGCAACCCTACGTCCTCATCGTTCCCACCTACGGCGGCGGCAACATCAAGGGCGCAGTACCCAAGCAAGTCATCAAGTTCCTCAACGACGAACACAACCGCTCGCTCTGCGTCGGCGTGATCTCCTCGGGGAACACCAACTTCGGCACGGCCTACTGCCTGGCCGGAGACATCATCTCCGCAAAATTACACATCCCCCACATGTACAAATTTGAGCTCCTCGGCACCGCCGAAGACGTCTCACGAGTTCGCGAAGGATTGAGCGAGTTTTGGCAGAAAACCTCACTGACACAGGAGTAGAACCAGCCCCCTCCCCCGAGCTGGATTACCACGCGCTCAACGCGCAACTCAACCTCTACGATGCGGATGGCAACATCCAATTCGAGGCCGACCGACAGGCAGCACGCCAGTACTTCCTCCAGCACGTCAACCAAAACACCGTGTTCTTCCACGACCTGGAAGAGAAGATGGAATACCTGGTCGAGCAGGGCTACTACGAGAAGCACGTCCTGGACCAATATGACTTCCAGGACATCAAGGACCTCCACAAGCAGGCCTACGCACACAAGTTCCGCTTCCCCACCTTCCTGGGCGCCTTCAAGTACTACACCTCGTACACGCTCAAGACTTTCGATGGAACCCGCTACTTGGAGCGCTTCGAAGACCGCGTCGTCATGGTCGCGCTCTACCTGGCACAGGGCAACATCGAGATGGCACGCCACCTGGTCGACGAGATGATGACCGGGCGCTTCCAGCCCGCAACCCCAACCTTCCTCAACGCTGGCAAGGCCGCGCGAGGCGAACTGGTCTCCTGCTTCCTTCTGCGTATCGAAGACAACATGGAGTCCATCGCCCGCGGCATCAACTCCGCACTGCAGTTGTCCAAGCGCGGCGGCGGCGTGGCCCTGCAGCTCACCAACCTTCGCGAGGCCGGCGCCCCGATCAAGAAGATTCAGAACCAATCCAGTGGCGTGGTTCCCGTCATGAAGCTGCTCGAGGACTCCTTCTCCTACGCGAACCAGCTGGGCGCACGTCAGGGCGCGGGTGCTGTCTACCTGCACGCACACCACCCGGACATCATGCAGTTCCTGGACACCAAGCGCGAGAACGCGGATGAGAAGATCCGTATTAAGACCCTCTCCTTGGGCGTCGTCATCCCCGATATCACCTTCGAGCTGGCCCGCAAGAACGAGGACATGTACCTCTTCAGCCCCTACGACGTCGAACGCGTCTACGGAGTGCCCTTCTCGGAAATCTCGGTTACCGAGAAGTACCACGAGATGGTTGACGATGGCCGTATCCACAAGAAGAAGATCAACGCACGTCGTTTCTTCCAGACCATCGCTGAAATCCAGTTCGAGTCCGGCTACCCCTACATCGTCTTCGAAGACACGGTCAACGCTGCGAACCCCATTAAGGGCCGCATCACCATGTCGAACCTGTGCTCGGAGATCCTTCAGGTGTCTGAGGCCTCGACCTACAACGATGACCTCTCTTACTCGCACATTGGTAAGGACATCTCCTGCAACCTGGGTTCGCTCAACATTGCGAAGACCATGGATTCCCCGGACTTCTCCAAGACCATCGAGACCGCAATCCGCGGCCTGACCGCCGTCTCCGATCTGTCGGATATCCAATCGGTGCCCTCGATCGCCCGCGGTAACGCCATGAGCCACGCCATCGGCCTAGGTCAGATGAACCTCCATGGCTACCTCGCCCGCGAGCACATCTACTACGGCAGCGAAGAAGCTCTGGACTTCACGAATATGTACTTCATGGCCGTCGCCTACGAGGCCATCAAGGCCTCGTGCACAATCGCCCGCGAGCGCGGCGTGAGCTTCGAAGGCTTCGAAGAGTCCAAGTACGCCTCGGGCGAGTACTTCCGCAAGTACATCGACCAGGTCTGGGAGCCGCAAACTGAGCGTTGCCGCGAACTTCTTGCGGCCTCGACAATCCACCTGCCCACGCAGGAAGATTGGGCGGCCCTGGCGGCCGACGTCGCCCAGTACGGTATGTACAACCAGAACCTGCAGGCGGTCCCGCCGACCGGTTCGATCTCGTACATCAACGGCTCGACCTCGTCGATCCACCCGATCGTCTCGCGCATCGAAATCCGCAAGGAAGGCAAGATCGGTCGCGTCTACTACCCGGCGCCCTACATGACGAACGAAAACCTGGAGTACTACCAGGATGCGTACGAAATCGGCCCCGAGAAGATCATCGACACCTACGCGGTAGCGACCCAGCACGTCGACCAAGGCCTGTCGCTCACGCTGTTCTACCCCGATACGGTGACCACGCGTGACCTCAACAAGTCGTACATCTACGCATGGAGGAAGGGCATCAAGACCCTGTACTACATGCGACTGCGTCAGATGGCACTGGAAGGCACCGAAGTTTCGGGCTGCGTGTCCTGCATGCTGTGACGTTGGGCCACTTCGGCGCTTCGATCCGCGCCGGATGGGGTCCAAAACCAGCAAGTCGGCCAGAACATACGTAAAAGCGTGTGATTCTGGCCGACTTTGTCATCTGGGCTTCGGCATGACACACGGGTGCACGCACCGCCTCGGAAAGACACAGGAAGGGCGCGCACCGCCTCGGAAAGACACACGAAGTCGGGAAATGACACAGGGCATAACCTGTGACAAACACCGACTTCATGTAGAGCAAGTAGACGCAAGTGGAAGCAAGCTTGGCGCAAGCAGGAGCAGGCATGGCCGGACAGGCAGGAGCAGGCTTGGAACGCGCCTGTACCTCGTGCCATTGCCTATGATGGAGACATGACGCAACCAGATCCTCAAGCGCCCAATGTATTCCAGCCGCCGAACATGCCGACGCCTCGGGCGCCGCAGGATTCAGCAGGGTCACAACCAAGCGCCCCGTTGAGCGCGCAACAGAGCGATCCGATCAACGCGCAGCCAAGCACGCCCATGGGCTCACAAACGACACCCGAGGCCACGCCGCAGACTCCTGTTGGTACCCCCTGGGGCACACCCGAGAGCGATCGCTTCAGCATGCCGCACGCTTCCCAGCAGAGCTCATCCGCGCCTCTCGCTGCCTCGGCAACCAGCGTCTTCGCCCCTCAAGCACCCATCGGCGCCCCGGAGTTCACCTACAACCCCACCTCGCCGAGCATGCAGGCCGAGAGCATCCCCAGCACGGGCCCAATGGTTTTCGCAGTCCTCGGCCTGTTCCTTATCGGTCTTTTCGGCACGATTCCCGCATGGGTCTGGTCAAACACGGCAATCAGGCGCGCACGCGCCGCTCAGATCCCCGAAAGCGCCTACCAGCAGGCACTGATTGCGCGCACTCTCGGCGTGATCGGCACCGTCATCCACATCTGCCTGGCCGGTTACCTGATCTACTACGCGGTGACAACCATCTCCGCAGCGGTCGGCTGATCACCCATGTCACCTCGCGATTCTTCACCTTCAGCGCGAATTCCCGGACAGAGTTCGACCGCCGAGTACCGCAAGCACACCGGAAGCGACCGCGATCTCATTCGCGCACTTCACCAACTCGACGGGCGTTCCTACCCGGGATACAAATCGGTCCTCGGAATGTGGGATTACGGCAGTTTTTCCCTGTCTATCGACCGCATCCAGGCCGATCCTTACGCTCCGCCTTCGAAGGTGCGCGCAATCTCGACGCCGCAGGAAATGGGGCTCCCTCAGGCTGCGATTTCTTCTTCCGAGGCGCGCCTGGCCTGCGCGGACTACCTCCTTCGCGCCTTTAATCGTTCGCTTCGCGAGAGGCGCCTCAGTGACCTTCAGGTCATGTCGCCCAGCGTCGAGATCCTCGAGCGCAGCGCCTGCACGGTCAAACCCGACCGCGTCGAGCTCCGCTTCGAGGTGCGTATGCCCGCGCGCGGTCGCACGATTTTGGGCCGCCGCGCCGCGCAGATTTTCGACCTCGATATTCCTGATGCTGTCCAAGACACTTTCGACTACCTCAGCGATATTCCCGAAGTTGAGCGCGAACGCCAGGACCTTCTGCACCACATCGAGGTCTACGAGGACTACTGCGCACTCCAGTCCATCCTGAGCGAGTACGGCTGGGTGTCCTTCGTCGCCAACGGCTCTATCCTTGCGCGCCGCAGCGGGGTCTCCCAATTCCCCCTCGCGGACGCTATCCCCTTCTCTTCCCCCTCCACTCTCGAGGCCGAGGTCGAGCTCCCCCATGCGGGCGCCCTCCGCGGGATGGCTATTGAGCCGGGCGTTACGGTGATCGTGGGCGGCGGTTATCACGGTAAGTCCACGCTGCTAGGTGCCATCCAACGCGGTGTCTATGCGCATATCCCAGGGGACGGCCGCGAGTATGTGGCCACTGCACCGAATGCAATGAAGGTCCGTGCTGCTGATGGCCGCGCCGTCACGGGAGTGGATGTTTCTCCCTTTATTACGCATCTGCCCGGAAACGCTGATACCTCGCGTTTCTCGACGGAAAACGCTTCGGGATCGACGTCTCAGGCTGCTTCATTGGTCGAGGCAATTGAGCTGGGTTCTCCCCTGCTATTGATCGATGAGGATACAAGCGCAACGAACCTCATGATCCGCGATGGGCGTATGCGCGAGCTTGTCCAGGCAGAGAAGGAACCAATCACGCCCTTGGTTGATCGCATTTCCTCTCTTCACCGCGACCTTGGTGTCTCGACGATTTTGGTCATGGGGGGTTCTGGCGATTACCTCGATCACGCTGATCGCGTGCTCATGATGGACCACTATCGATGCGTCGATGTCACCGATCGTGCGCGCGAGGTTGTCTCACGCTTGCCCCGTCCCCATGAGGACCTGCCCATGAGCGCTCCCACCGAGCCTCGTTTCCCCATTCGCTTGCGCGCACCCGAGCGCGCAAAGACAAAGGCTGCAGGCCTGTCCTCGATCACTTTGGACAAGGTGCACCTTGACTTGGGCGACGTGGAGCAGATTGTTGACCCGGGACAGACCGAGGCGATTGCGTGGATGGTGCGCGGGTTGCTCTTCTCGTACGCGGATGGGAAGTTGGATATCAACCAGCTCTTAGCTCGCCTTGAGCGTGCGATGAATTCTGAGGGCTTGGACGTTGTTGCCAAGTTCGGTGCGCATTCTTTGCCGGGGCACCTTGCCCGCCCACGCCTCGTCGATGTCGCAGCAGCGGTGAATCGATTCAGGGGACTGCGGCTGGGGGATAGCGCGAACAGTTAGGCTGAAGCTCGGAGGAGTGCAGCCGCGCATCAACACTGCGACCTCGGGGTCACCACCGGGGAAAATCAGGGGACACCCGGGGCATCCCCCCATAGTGGGGAGCACACCCCTGCGCGCAAGATAGAGGACATGAATACTTTTCCATCTTCAACCCCGGTTGTTCGCCTCTCCCACGTGTCCAAAATCTACGGATCAGGCGATACCCAGGTCAGCGCGCTCAACAATGTCAGTGTCGATTTCTACTCGGGCGAATTCACCGCAATCATGGGCCCCTCAGGTTCAGGTAAGTCAACGATGATGCACATCCTGGCCGGACTTGATTCGCTCACCTCAGGAACCGTATTCATTGAAAATACCGATATCACGGCACTTAAAGACAGCCAATTGACGAAGCTTCGACGCGATCGGATCGGCTTCGTTTTCCAGAGCTTCAACCTCATCCCCACCCTGGACGCACAGGCAAACATCCTGCTCCCCCTAGAGCTCGCCGGGCAGAAAGTCGACGAGGACTGGTTCAAGCTCATCGTTTCCTCGCTGGGACTGGAACAACGCCTGAACCACAGGCCCTCCGAGCTCTCGGGTGGCCAACAGCAGCGCGTCGCCGTTGCCCGCGCACTCATGAGCCGCCCCGCAGTCATCGTCGCAGACGAACCGACCGGTAACCTCGATTCGCACTCCTCCAAGGAAGTTCTTGGCCTTCTGCGCCGAGCAGTCAACGAACTCGACCAGTCCGTCATCATGGTGACCCACGACGTCCACGCAGCCTCCTATGCCGACCGCGTCCTGGTTGTCCGCGACGGCGCAATCGTTTCAGACCTTCGCGAGGCCAGCGAAGACGAACTCAACGCTGCACTGAGGTGACACCGGTGAGTTCAACATCCACTCTGCTTCGAGCAAACCTGCGCACCCACGGTCGCCGCTATTTCTCAACCGGCCTGGCCGTCGCAATTTCCACCGCCTTCATCATCGTGACCTTGCTCTTCACGAACACGACGACCTCGGCGCTCACCCGAAGCATTCGCGAGGCCTACCGAGGCACGACAGCACTTGTCACCATCGACCCCTCCCGCGACGACAACGCCGAGGAGCCTACCCCCGAAAGCGTTACCCAGCAATTCGCCTCGGTGACCTCTCAGATCGAGAAGATTCCGGGAGTCACAGCCGTCGGCATCTCCACGCAATACCCCCTCATGGGCAAGGCTCACGACGAGCGAGAGGCCTTCTTCCTCTCTCCCCTCCTCCCAGATCCCTTCCTCTCACTGAAGTACACGCAGGGGAAAGCCCCGGCCACGGCCTCGGAAATCACGATCCCCTCCACTTCGGCGACAGAACTGGGCCTGCAGGTGGGTGAAACCCTCACGCTGACTTCCCAAGGGACAGAAAGCGCACACGATTTCACGGTCAGCGGGATCTACGACTCGGGGTCAAATATCACCGCAACTTCGTATGTGACCACCGAGGGGTACACCTCGGCAGTTGGCATGGGACCGACCGGTCAGATCCGCGTGGCAACGAACCTGTCCGGGGACAAGTACGGGAACCCGAGTGCAGCCGAGCAGGACACCTGGGTGAAGACTCTCGAGTCGAATCTCAGCACCGTTAAGGGAGTGAAGGTCCAAAGCGCCGCATCGGAAATTGAGCAACAGCTCAAGACGATTCAAGTGTCGGGGGCCCTCCTGACCGCGATCGCGTTGATCTTCCCCGCGATTGCCATTCTTGTCGCATCGGTTGTCGTCTCCTCGACGTTTAAAGTCATTCTTCAGCAACGCCGCCGCGAGTTGGCGCTCCTGCGTGCACTCGGCGCGGACGTTCAGCAGGTGCGTTCACTTGTTCGGCGAGAAACCTACGCAATTGGCGCGATCTCGGCGTTCATCGGCGTGATCTTGGGAATATTGGTTGGCGGTTTCGGCCTGGGACATATGGTCGAGGGAGAGAATTTCCTCTCGATCGTCGCGTCCCTATCCATCCCCTACGCGATCGGCGTGTGGGCATTCGGAACGCTCCTCACCGTCTTCGTCGGACGCAAGCCCGCCCGCGAGGTCTCTCAAGTTCCGCCGATCGCCGCCCTTTCTCCCGTGAACGAGGCCGACGCCTCTTCTCGCGCGGCGCGCCGCCTCACCCTGGTCGTCGGTCTTTTCCTGGCCGTTGTCGGTGGAGGATGCCTCCTCGCGGCTTTGAAGATCAGCAGCGCCACGCAGAAGTTCGCCCTGTCCTTCTGTATGTCCATGGCATGCCTCATTGGTATTCTGCTGATCTGCACGGTTATTGTTCCCACTCTCACCAAACTCTTTGGTCGCCTGTGGCCGGGAATGCTCGCTCGTATGGCACGCGAGAACGCTGTCCGTAACCCCGGACGTACCTCCGCAACCGGAACTTCAATCGTCATTGGCGTAACCCTGGTTGTCACCATGATGGTCGGTGCGTCTTCGATGCGAGACTCCCTCATCAACGAGGTCAATGAGCGCCGCCCATTCGATCTTTCCGTCAGCACGATCACGGCTGGGGAACTCAGCAGTGATATTCAGGCGCGCGTCGCATCAACCGAGGGCGTTGCTGCAAGCATTCCCGCCCACTCAATCTACGGCACCGTAAAGCTTGAAGGAGAGGCGCCCGCAGGTAATGGCGATGGCGATGCCGACGAACAGAGTCAGATTTTCGGGGAGCCGGACTATTCGACGGTCGCCCACTCGAAAGTCGAGCAGATCGATGACTCAACTGTCTTGGTCGGTATGGAAGCCTGGAACGGCAAAGACCTCAAAGTCTGCTCGAATGAGGGGAAATGCCTGACCCTGAAAGGCAAATACACCAAGAACTTCAATGGCACCTACGAAATAAGCGAAGCAAACCTACTTAAGCTCAATCCGAAAGCGCCCGTGACGGACATGATCGTCAAGCTGAAGGACGGAGTATCGGCGGCAAGCGTTCAGAAGGACCTCGCAAAAATCGATAGTTCCTTAATCGTCAACGGGTCAGCGCTTGAGCGCGAAATGTACTCCAAGATGATCGATCAGATGCTGCTCATCGTCGTTGGCCTCTTGGGAGTATCGGTTCTGGTCGCTCTTGTCGGTGTTGCCAACACTCTTTCGCTCTCCGTTGCCGAACGTACTCGGGAGAACGGGCTGCTCCGCGCTCTTGGCCTCACCAAGCGTCAGATGAAAACCATGCTCGCCTTGGAGGCAGTCTTCATTTCGGTAACCGGAGCGATCATCGGCTCGGCACTCGGAATCTTCTTCGGGGCCGTCGGCATCCTGGCACTCCCCTTGGAAGGACTCACCATTTTCATCACTATCCCGTGGATCCAAATCGCAGCGGTTATAGGGATTGCGGTGCTTGCCTCCCTTGTTGCTTCGTGGCTGCCGGGACGTCGAGCGGCAAAAGTCAGTCCTTCGGCGGCTCTTGCAACCGAATAGGGGACACCGAATGGGTGTGGGGCCGAGCGGATTCCGCTCGGCCCCACACCCATGAGCTCAGGGTTTACAGGCCTAAGAAGGCCTCCCACCTGGGAAGATCTGCGCGTGCACGAGCAACACCCGCATCGTAGGCATCCTCCAAGCGATCAACATTCATCTCCATCTTGTCGATGCCCAGGTCTCCTGGGGTCACGATGAGTGCTCGCCCTTGTTCTTCCAATTGGAAAAGCTTGCGGCGAGCAGCGTTGTAAGCGACAGTGCGACGGGCCACGGCCTCGGCAATGGAAGGAAGACGCGGGAAAGCCAGGCGCAGGGCGGAGCACACACCGGGTTTCGTCGGGGTTTTAACGAAGTCGCGCGGGCGGGTGAGGACGACGAAGAACTTGCGGTAGCCGTCACGCATCGGCGCGTCCAAGGGGATTCCTCCGTTGGGGCCAAGAGCGCCGTCAACGTAGGTGTCGCCGTCAATTGTGACCGTGGGCATGATGATGGGAAGAGTCGACGAGGCACGCACGCAGCGTCCGACTTCTTCCACCGTGCGCATATCGTCCTTCGTGAACCACACTTCTTCGCCTCGAGTGGCGTTGAAGGCGCCGATCCGGACCTCAGCTGGGTTGGCAAGGAAGGTATCGAGGTCCAAGGGGGCGTCGCCGTCAGGCTGGGCGATCTCGTCGTAGAGGTAATCGACGTTAAACATGCCGCGGCCTTCGATCCAGTGACGGAAGCCCCCAAAATCGGGGCTGTCTGCGACAGTGGTGAAGGTGTCGTGTGCGCGCTTGGCATCTCGAGACACGTAGTTCACGGTGTTCGACGAACCCGCAGAAATCCCGGAAACGTGCGGGAAGTCAATTCCCTCTTCGATCAGAGTGGCGACAATTCCAGCGGTGAAGGCGCCGCGCATACCACCGCCCTCAAAAACAAGTGCGGTGTCATCAATGTGCTTCAGATTCGTCGATTTCACCTTTCGACTCTACGTCCGAGGCGGGACTCCTGCGAAGGGAGGACGGCGCTTTTATGGCGAAAATTACCCGGCTACTCACGGGGGGTACGGAAGGCGTGCGGCTTTGGGGGCGAGGCCTCGTCGATGCTTACTTCGTTGAATTTCCGGTGAAAACGACGTAGTGATAGAAGACGAAACGGAATGCCGTTCCCAGAGCAAAGCCCACGACGTAGGCGGAAATATTGTCGGCCAGCGGCGAGGTCAATCCCAGAATGTGGTGACTAAATAGCAGGCAGAATTGCGTGATTCCGATGCCGCAGAGGTTGGCGAAGAAGAAGAGGAAGGCCTCGCGTCCGGCGTTTTCTTGGGTGCGTCCGCGGTAGGTCCACACTCGGTTCATGATCCACGAGTAGATGGTCGCGATACTGGCGGCCACGGCGTTGGCGGTGTTCGCGTGGCCGGCAAGGACGGCGAGCGGGCCGTGTTGGAGCAGGTTGAAGAGCCCCATGTCGATCACGAATGCGGTTGCGCCGACCAGACCGAATTGGAGGAATTCCTTGATCCATGCGCGCAGTGTTTCCGCGAGGCCTTGGGGGGCGGGGGATTTGGATGCGCTTGCGGGGGTGGCTGGGTGTGAGGGTGCGCTTGCGGGGGCCGGCTGTTCGACGCTTGCCGAGGCCGTGGAGGGCGTCACTTGTTCTGTTTCCTGTGTGGGCACGGTAAAGATTTTAACGTTTATTTCGTCGAGCGTTTGGGAAGGCTCAGCTCAAGTGCGCTCCAGATGCCGGTGTGCTCCCTTAGAGTATGAACATGACTGAAGAGACCGCTCCTGTTGCCCCGCAGCGTTTTGGGACGCGCGTTCGTTCCATTCACGGGGACCATTTTGATGATCCGTGGGATTGGTTGCGTCAGCGTGACAACCCGGATGTCATTGCCCATGTCCATGCGGAAAATCAATGGGCGGAACAGGTCTGCAAGCCTGCGCAGAAGCTGGCTGAGAACCTCGTTTCGGAGTTTGATTCTTTCACCGCGCCGGTTGTGTATTCAGCTCCCCAGCGCGTTGGGGACTGGTGGTATTTCCAACGCCAGTATCACGAAGACTCCTATGCAAAGCACTACCGCGTGTCGGCCTCGCACTACCCGAACACTCCGGTGCTGGCAGATAGCGAAACAC
Organism: Actinomyces sp. Marseille-QA0893; assembly: GCF_976954355.1. Taxonomy (NCBI): domain Bacteria; kingdom Bacillati; phylum Actinomycetota; class Actinomycetes; order Actinomycetales; family Actinomycetaceae; genus Actinomyces; species Actinomyces sp. Marseille-QA0893. The sequence continues at coordinate 182,846 of NZ_CDRJSY010000003.1, read as the reverse complement.
TGGAAGGCGAGCAGCTTCTTCTCGACGAAAACCTCTGCGCCCAAGATGAAGAGTTCTTCAAGGTCGGGGAATTGGTGCCGACCTCGGATGGGCGTTTGATCGCTTGGTCTCAAGATACCGAAGGCGACGAACGCTGGACGTGGATCATTCAAGACGCGTCCAGCGGCGACATCATTGATCAGCGTGTCAGCGACGCAGGCTATGGGTTTGCGTGGGCCGCGGATTCTCAGTCCTTCATCTACACGCGAGTCGATGACGCGTGGAGGCAATTCCAGCTCATGCATCACCGCGTGGGTGCGGATGCCGATGGTGACTCCCTGCTGTTGGAAGAACCTGACGAGGCCTTTGACCTGTGGTTCTCCGCATCGAACGACCCCTGGCACGTTGTTGTTCATTCGACCTCAACAACCAGTGGCGGCGCATGGCTGTGGGATCCTTATGCTCCCAGCGTTCCGCCGCGGCATATTGTTGCTAAACGCGATGATGTCCAGGTCAATGTTGAGCCCGCAGGCGATCACCTGCTTGTCATCCACACAGCACTTTCGCGCGAAGGAAGCTTGGCGTGTATTCCTTTACCTCAAGAAGGCGCCGCAGATTCGGTCGTGGACCCCGACCGCTGGGTGACGCTCTACACCGCCGGCGACGGGGAGCGCCTGAGCGATCTCGAGGCCTATCGCGATTTCTTCACGCTGTCCTACAGGCGTGACGCACTCCCCCAAGCACGCTACTATCGGCGCACGCGCCCCCTCGAAGTTGCCGACGGAAAGCCGGTTCCGGCCTCGGATTGCAGTGATCTGTGGGCGCTCGGGGAAGAACTCAACAAGGAAGGCACGATCCGTAGCCTCTATCCCCTCAGCTCTGGGCGATTTGAAGACTGCCTTGTTCGAGTGGGATACCAGAGCGTCCTGACCTCGCCCACCGTGGAAGAACTCGATCTGCGAACTGGGAAGTCGCGGATCCTCAAGGTCACTCAGGTTCCCAACTGGGATCCGTCTGATTTCACGGAAGAGCGAGTGTGGGTGACCGCGCGGGATGGGCACACACAGATTCCCGTGACCTTGGTTCACCGCCGCGATGCCCAGCCCGACGGTACTCACGCGGGGTGGATCCACGGCTACGGTTCCTACGAGGTTTCCTTCGACCCCGAGTTCGACATCCTGCGTCTTCCCGCACTCAAGCGAGGCGTCATTCACGTGATCGCGCACATTCGCGGTGGTGGCGAAATGGGACGCTCATGGTACGAAGACGGTAAGAAACTGGTGAAAACACACACCTTCACCGATTTCTTGGATGTCGCAAACCATCTGGTCGATTCCGGCTGGGTTCACCCCGAACGCTTGATCGCCGAAGGTCGCAGCGCGGGTGGTCTCCTCATGGGTGCGGTCACGAACGCGCAGCCTGATCGTTTTGCTGCGGTGATCGCAGGAGTCCCTTTCGTTGACGCGCTAACAACCATCTTGGATCCCTCACTCCCCTTGACCGTGGGCGAGTGGGAGGAATGGGGTAACCCCATTGAAGATCCTGAAATTTACGCGCTCATGCGCTCCTACACACCCTACGAAAATGTTCGCCAGGGCGTGCGTTACCCCGCGATCATGGCGACCACCTCGATCAATGACACGCGCGTCTTCTACGTTGAACCCCATAAGTGGGTCCAGCGCCTTCGACAGGCCACCGCACAGGTTCCCGACCAGCCTCCTATCGTGATCCGCACCGAAATGGTCGCAGGACACGCGGGAGCTTCTGGGCGCAAGGGACGTTGGCAGGCTCGGGCTCAAGAATTTGCCTTCGCGCTCCACCAGGTCGGAATCACCAAGTAGAGGAACTTCCTATGACGATTACAGCCGCAGTGGATGGTTCTTCTCTGGGTAATCCGGGGCCTGCTGGATGGGCCTGGGTGGTCTCAGAGGATTGTTGGGATGCGGGTGGGTGGCCCAGCGGTACCAACAATCTGGGCGAATTGAATGCTGTCCTTGAACTCCTTAAGGCCACTGCTCAGGCCGGTCTTGCCGACGAAGAACTCCACATCCTCGCGGACTCTCAGTACGCGATCAATGTGATCTCCAAGTGGTCACCGGGGTGGAAGAAACGCGGGTGGGTGAAGGCCGATAAGAAACCCATTAAAAACCTGGAGCTTATTCAAGAGATTGACCGCGCCATGCAGGGGCGCATCGTGACCTTCGAGTGGGTGAAGGGCCATGCGGGGCATCCTCTCAACGAGCGCGCCGATGATGCCGCGCGCTCGTGCGCGGAAGCTTATCGCGATGGCCGCGATATTCCCACGGGCCCGGGCTTTGCTTCGACTGAAAGCACCGAATCTGGCGCTGGGGTATCCGCTACCACCGCGGAAGCGTCGAGTGCGGCCGGTACTGCGGCAAGCACGGCGACGGAATTGGGGACCGCCACACTCAAGGCTGATGCGGCCTCGACAGGCAGGGAAAGTCAGGGAAACGCAACGGGGACGGAAGCTCCGGAAGTGATGCTTGAGCGCCAATTCCTTGACGCGTGGCTTCAGGCAGATTCTCGCACGCTTAAGGCGCTCGAGGCACCCGGGTGCATTCGGATCTGGCACAACGGTTCTCTCACGCAGGGTTTGGAAGGGCGCGCACCCGAGCACGTGGAGGCCTCAAATTTCCAAGTGATCCCCGTGAATAAACTGACTGAAGACAGCGCTGTTCTGAGCGATTCTGCGGCGATAACCCGCTGCGAAGGACAAGCATCACTGCCCAATCACACCAGTTCAGACACTGTTTCACGTGCAACACCAAGTGTCGATTGGGTCATCACCTACATTCTGGAATGGTCAGGTGGTCGCCTACGCGAAAGCAGCACCTGGGTTGTGGGGAAGGAGGGGCCTCGAATTCTCATGCACCAGTCCTCACCAATTTCGGCTCGGTGATTCGTGTTACTGAAGCTCTTCGATCTCCCGAGTTAACCGATACATTCTGTTTCAATTCCTGAACACCGCATGCACGCCCTGTTCCGGCAGTCAAAATAGAAGAATGTCATCCTCAACCCGCACGGAAATCCTCACCGGAATCCGTATGACCGCACCCATCGCGGCGGGTTACATTCCTCTGGGGATTGCATACGGCATCTTGGTCATGCAGCTGGGGATGCCGTGGTGGATGGCCCCGGCACTGTCAATAGCAGCTTTCTCGGGATCTGCTGAGCTACTCGTCATCACTCTGGCGGCCTCTTACACTCCGATCGCCGTCATCGCTGTGACGATGCTACTTGTGAACTTCCGGCATCTTTTCTACGCGTTTTCCTTCCCCCTCCACTTGGTCGAGGGCAGGTTCGCGCGTTTATTCTCCATGTATGCCCTGGTCGATGAGGCCTACGCGATCACCGCAGCGCGACCCGAAGGCTGGACGAAGCCTCGTCTGCTTGCCATGCAAGTCACCTATCACGCGACGTGGGTGACCTCTGGTCTGGTTGGCGTTCTTGCAGGGTCTTTCATTCCCGCTCAGATCCAGGGCTTGGATTTCGCGCTCACGGCGCTGTTTATCACCCTCACCGTCGACTCGATTCGCTCCCTCAAGGACATTCCCTCGGTTGTTTTGGCGGCTGGATCGTTCCTCATCGCGATGCTCATCTGGCCTAAACAAAGGCTTTTGCTTGCACTGCTGCTATACGTCGGCGCCCTTGTGGTGCGCCATATGCTTGTAAAAAGAAGCGAAGGCGCTTCCAGCCCCAGCGCTGATTCAGACCACCAGCTGTACGCACCACACACCGGCGAGGAGGCCTGATGTCTCACTCGCTCCCCTACCTCTTCGGAATTCTCCTGGTCGTCTTCGTCATCGACTTCACCTTGCGCGCGCTCCCCTTCAAGATCCTCGAGCCCCTGCGCGAGTCCAGCTTCGTTCGGAATATGGCCGTATGGATGCCTCCGGGGATTTTGCTGATCCTCGTCTTGGCGACGCTCAGCGATAACGCGGGCTCTGCAGGCTCCCAATGGTGGGCGGCGATTGTCGCGACCATCATCACTGTTGTTGTCCATCTGGCAACGAAACGGCGCCTCCTGTGGAGCGTCGGCCTTGGAACCCTCAGCTACATCCTCATGTTGAACTTGCTCTAGAAGCCTTACTTCCGCTGCCCGCCTCGCCCCTCCACACGAAGTCGACAAAAGACACAGCTCGTTCCCTGCGACATTCACCGACTTCATGTGACATTTGGGCAGTAGCAGGCAAATCCTCGGGCCCCGCACACCGCGCACACCCCCGCCACACACCCCGCCGCGCTACCCTTGTCCCATGCGTACGAACTCCTACATCCACCACGCTCACACCGTTTACGAGCACCGCCTCGACGTCCCCCTCGATCACACGCATCCCCTCGGCGCAGATAACCCCACCATCGAGATCTTCGCGCGCGAGGTCGTGCGTCCGGGCAAGGAAAACGCGCCCTACGCCGTCTTCCTCCAAGGCGGACCCGGCTATCCCAGTCCTCGTTTCGGCACCTTTGACAGCGGGTGGATGAACCGCCTACTTCAGGATTACCGCGTGGTCCTCCTCGATCAACGAGGCACCGGCCAGTCCACCCGCATGGATGCGCAATCCCTTTCCTTCCTTCCAACCCCGCAGGAAAAGGCAGATTACCTGCGCTATTTCCGCCAAGACCAGATCGTCTACGATGCCGAGGCCTTCCGCCACGAGCTCGCGGGAGACGAACCATGGACGACTCTCGGCCAGTCCTACGGCGGCTTCATCACGACTTCGTACCTCTCGCTTGCGCCCCAGGGCCTCAAAGCCAGCCTCATCACGGGAGGCCTGCCGGGCCTCGTCCATGTCGACGAGATCTACCGCCTGACCTACCAGCGCACAGCAGCGCGCAACCGCACCTACTTCCAGCGTCACCCCGAGGACGAGGCGACGATCCGCCAGATCGCCGCACACCTTCGCGACACTGAGGAACTCCTTCCGACGGGCGAGCGCCTGAGCAGCGCGCGCTTCCGTCAGATCGGCATGATGCTGGGCGGGCAGGGACGCACGGACCAACTCCACTACCTGCTCGAGGGCCCGTGGGTGACCATCAACGGCCAGCGCCGCCTGTCCACACAATTCTTGGAAGCAATCGGTGACGCGACGAATGTTGCGCCGATCTACGGCGTGTTCCAGGAATTCATCTACGCTTGCGCAACGCCCGAATTGCACGGAACCGCAACGAATTGGGCGGCAGACCGCCTGGCCGAAGAAGTTCCCGGTTTCGCGAAGGACGCTGATCCCCTAGATACTTCCGAGCCCTACTACCTCACCGGCGAGCACTTCATGCACCGCGTTTTCGACGAGGACCCGGGACTCGCTCCCTTGGCAGAAGTCGCACAGATCCTTGCTGAAACGACGGATGCGACTCCTGTCTATTTCCCCGAGGCCTTGGCTGAGAATTCCGTTCCCGTCGCCGCCGCGGTGTACTACGACGACATGTTTGTCCCGCGCGAGCTCTCCCTTCAGACCGGTGAGCTTATGGGAGCGCATCACTACATCACGAACGAGTACCAGCACGATGGATCGCTCTACTCCGGCGGCAAGGTTCTTGATCACCTGCTCAAGCTTTTGGCGGACTAGCTCCTAGCCTCGTCATTTTCATGATTCATTCGATCAGAGGCAGATTTCAACCGACGAAGACGGTAGTCTTTAAAACTATCAGGCCCGCTTCCTATCCCGGATCGCGCCGCATGAAACACTCGTGTCAGGAGGACGCGTGAGCGTAACGCCCGTTTTTGAAGCCATTAACTGGAACCGCATCGAAGACGACAAAGACCTCGAGGTCTGGGATCGTCTGACCGGTAATTTCTGGCTCCCCGAAAAGGTGCCCTTGAGCAACGACTTGGCATCGTGGAAGACGCTCACCGCCGAAGAACAGCGCATGACGAACCGCGTCTTCACCGGCCTGACCCTGCTCGACACTCTCCAGGGAACCATCGGCGCGGTCTCGCTGATTCCGGACGCCCGGACCCCCCACGAAGAAGCGGTTTACACGAATATCGCCTTCATGGAGTCCGTGCACGCGAAGTCGTACTCTTCGATCTTCTCCACGCTTTTGTCCACCGAGGAGATCAACGAGTCCTTCCGCTGGTCGAACGAAAACGAGGCCCTGCAGCGCAAGGCGGAGATCGTGAAGTCCTACTACCAGGGCGACGATCCTGAAAAGCGCAAGGTCGCTTCAACCATGCTTGAGTCCTTCCTGTTCTACTCGGGCTTCTACGCGCCCATGTACTGGAGCGCTCACGCAAAGCTCACGAACACCGCTGACTTGATCCGTCTGATCATTCGCGATGAGGCTGTGCACGGTTACTACATTGGCTACAAGTACCAGCTGGCCGTGAACGAGTCCGACGAGGCTCGTCGCCAGGAGCTCAAGGACTACACCTTCTCCCTGCTCTTCGAGCTGTACGAAAACGAGGAAGAGTACACCGAGGATCTCTATGACCCGCTCGGCCTGACCGAGGACGTCAAGAAGTTCCTGCGTTACAACGCCAACAAGGCCCTGATGAACCTGGGCTACGAGGCCCTCTTCCCCGCCGATGCGACGAACGTGAACCCGGCGATTCTTGCGGCGCTGAGCCCGAACGCGGATGAGAACCATGACTTCTTCTCGGGCTCTGGTTCTTCCTACGTCATGGGTGAAGTTGTCGATACCGAAGATGAGGACTGGGACTTCTAAGTTCTTTGCCCAACTCACCTGACTGAGCGTTAAAGGAGGGGGAGCCCGCCAAACGGCGAGCTCCCCCTCCTTCATCTATTTCTTAGGCTTCAAGTCCTTCGCGTCCTTTCATCCACACGATGCCACCGGCGGCAACCATCAGTACGACACCCGCTCCAAGGTAGGGGTAGATGCCTGTGGACCCGGCTACTGGTAGATGCCCGACCTGAGTATCTACCACGCGAATACCCGGCAGAGCCGCATCTCCAGTGCCGGCCTTCGCGGGCAAAACTCGCACGGAGGAGAAACCATCATCGGGACCAAAATCGGTGGTGATCACGGTCGATGCAGCGGCGTCGGTTCCTACACTGATGTGGAAGGGAATGGGACGGGGTAGCAGAACGTGTCCTGCAGGTGCGCGGGTCTCAACCAGCCAGTAGGTCTTCCCTGTTTCAAGTGAGGGGCTGACGAAACTGGATCCGCCGTCAAGAACGCTGATCGGGGTACCCGTGAGTGCCTGGTTGTCATAGATCGCGAAAGCCGCGCCATTGAGCGGATAGGTTCCATCATCGTTTTGAGTTCCGACCGGTTGGGTGCCGGCCTTCTCGATGCGGATCGGTCGCGGGCGGGCCGGGGCGCAGGCCTCGTTATTGGATTCACCATCGTGGTCGTAGTCTCCGCTGACGCGGTTATACAGGCCATTCTTTGGAGTAAGGCGATTATTCTGGGTCGCACACTCGAGCGCGACCTCGCTGTAACCCGCCGCAGTCTTATCTCGGCTCACACGCATGCGGATGTACCACGTGGCTGACTGACCGGGCTCAAGATCCGTGCCTTCGGTAAGGACATACGAGGCGGCGGCCGGCTGTGTTGCAGCGCTTGCGAGCCCTTCAAGAGTGGTCGCGACCGCAGCCGAGCGGACATTCAATCCGGGTGCGAAGTCCGGGGTGTCGGTCAAACGACCTGTTGTTCCCTTGAGAGAGCCGTCGTTGGTGGCGCTGATGCGATAGGTCACTGTAATGTCATCGGTCGTTGCGCCCTCAACGCTTTCCAGGTCCTTCTGGATGCGGAGCTTGGGTACTTTTTCTTCATTCGTGAAGGTGCAGGTGATGGGAAGCGCTGCTACCGAAGCGGCAGGCGCGACCTTCGAAAAATCAACGCCACCTGTATCGGCATCACGTGAGACATTCACACGCTCGCCCACACCGTTGACACAGGAAACATCCTTCTGCGTCCACAACGCAGAATTCGCATCGTCACTGACCTTCCACGGGCCAAAGTAGCCCGCTTCACCGTACTTTGGAGTTCTCTTCCCTGCGATGGTCGGAGCACCTTCGGCGATAACGAATTGTGAATACCCCGGAATGAACGCCTTGTAGCCGCTCATCACCGTTCCGCCTTGGCCGTAGGCCGTGGGCGTCAAGGGCTGATCCGCAAACGATGACCAATCGACGAAACCGTCGGCTTGGGCGTGCGTAGAGAGTGGCGTACCGGAAGGAGAGGCCCAATCTCCAATACCCAAAGTGGTGAAGTTGAATGACGGAATCGCATCACCAACAGCTGCGGAATCTTCGGTTACGGTCTTTGCAATTCGCACGTAGCGCTCTTGACTAAAGGAGCCGTACAGACATCCGAAGGAACTCTTATTTTCCTTCGTCGTAAAGCTTGAGACCGGGGTAGCACCAGCAGGAGGCGTTGCCGGGCACGAACCGTCGGCGCTGGGAACGAAGCCAAAGAGCACCAGGCGATAGGGAATGCCGTTGACGGTAATCGTTTGATCCGAGGTGGTCTTGGTGATGGTCAAGACGTCGTCAGAGGCCGGTGTTTGATCGGGGGTGCCTGCAGATCCGGGATAGTGCTGCGGGGAATTCGTGTAGATATCCCGATTGCCGTTGCCCTCGCCCACATACTTGTAGCAGTACCAGGTCCCGCCGTTTCCGCGGCTTAACGCGTAGTAGGGGGCGTCCGAGGGACACGTGCGCGGAGCCGAGGCGCGATAGGCGACCTTGTATGGCCCACCCTTGCGCGAGACGGCGGTCGTATCTGTGTCGTTGTCTGTCTCGTGCTGGTCAAAAGGGAAGGATTCTTCAAGGTCACCGATACGGATATCGAAAGACGAGTGCACCCAGTGAATCTGGGAGTAGATCGGGAAGTTGTTGTGCCGGACCGCGCCAATGAGGAAGGTACTGTTGAGGGAGACCGTTCCGGGGTTGTTCGGCTTGTACCCCAGGGCGCTCGTCGTCGAGGTTGAAATTGCGTTCGGCGTGTAGTCCCCGTAGTACGGGTAGCGGTAGTAGGCGGCCATGTGGTAGTCCCAGGCCACGCCTCGAGTGACGTAGGACCAGTAGTCACCGGTATTCGCGACATTCGCGTCAAGCCAGTCTTGGGAGTACCCCGCGCGATAAGCGACGGAGCGCTGGTTCGGGTCCGAGGAATCATAGTTGGTCATTCCTCGCACGACGCCGAAGTAGGAGTTGTCTGCGACGACGGTGCTCCGGTCGGTTCCCGAGTCATTGAGGACAGCCTTGCCGATTCGGCCTTCAGAGCGATTGAAAGTAATGGTGTCGGCACCGGGTGTTTCAAGTGGGGCATCTGCCCGGGCAGGTGATTGAAAATTACTCACTCCGGGAAGGGCAATAAGGGCTGCAAGGATGCACGAAATCACCGCATAGCGCGCAGACTTTCGACGTTCAGGACGACGCTGTGCATGCTGCGGTCGGGGGGCAATGCTGAACCGATTCATATGTCTCCGTATCAGGGATCTCACATGATATTAACAGTATTAATTGACATTGCAAACATGTGACCTGCGTCATCAATAGAGCTCCTTAATGGACCCACTCAGACAGCCTTCACCCCACCCAATTTGGGACGAAAATGTAAAATACTGTCAGTAGGCCTGTCGAAACCTTCGGGTTAGGGCCTACGCGCAAGGGTTAGATACCGAACAAGGAACAGGCTGCATGAGTATTTTCGACCGTTTTGAAAGCGCCGTGGAGCGCGGTGTAAACGGCGCCTTCTCGCGTGTTTTCCGTTCGGGAATCAAGGCAGTTGACATCACCTCGGCGCTCAAGCGCTCCATGGAAGACCACGTCCAAGAGCTCTCCACCGACCGCGCAATTGCCCCCAACCACTTCCTCATTCGCATGGCCCCCTCTGATATGGATGCATTGGGTGACCTCGACATCCTCGCCGGCGAATTCGCCCAACAGGTAACCGATCACGCAGCCTCCCAGGGATACGCCCTTCTCGGCCCAATCTCCATTGATTTCACGCGCGACTCGGAAGAATTCACCGGTCAGCTCCAAGTGGAAGCACGCAACGAACGAGGCGCTGCCGCCCCGGCCACGGCCTCGTCACCCTCCCCCGAGCACCCCATCCTCGACATCGACGGCCAGAAGTGGCTCCTCACCGAACCTGTCACTGTCATTGGCCGCGGAGCCGAGGCCGACATCACCGTTGCAGACTCGGGAGTTTCGCGCCGTCACCTGGAACTTCGTATCACTCCGACCGGCGTGATTGCTACCGATTTGGGTTCAACAAATGGTACTTTCGTTGAGGGCCACCGCATTGATGCAGCGACCCTTTTGGACGGAAACCAGATCACCATCGGACGCACCCGAATCCTGTTCTGGACGCACCCGCAAAGTGAGGATGCCCAGTGACTTCAGATCTCACCTTCACCCTTTTCCGCTTGGGCTACCTTGTCCTCTTGTGGCTCCTCGTTTTGGGAGCGGTCTCAACTCTGCGCCGCGATATCTTCGGCACGGTCGTGACCCCGCGCGGAAAAGGACGCAAGGATGCGGATCGTAAGCGCCGCGAATCTAGGCGTTCAACACATACTTCCGAACCGCGAAATCTTCTCCTGACCGGAGGCCCGCTTGTGGGCACGATCATTCCCCTCGGAAGCACACAGATCGTCATTGGACGTTCGCCCTCATCAACACTGGTTTTGGAAGACGAATACGCATCTTCCCAACACGCGCGCCTGACCCCCGCTGACGGACGTTGGTGGATCGAAGACCTCGGTTCCCGAAACGGAACTTTCGTGGACGACGAAAGACTGACGTCGCCTCGGGAATTAAACGTGGGAGATATCGTCCGAATCGGCCAAACGACCCTCGAATTGGTGAAGTAACATGGCCCCAACCAAGCCCGTCGAATTTCACTACGCCGCTCGCAGCGACGTCGGCTTGGTGCGCCAAAATAACCAAGATTCCGGCTATGCGGGCGCAAATCTTCTGGTCTTGGCCGACGGAATGGGCGGCCCCGCAGGCGGCGATATCGCTTCCTCGGTTGCTATCGCTCACTTGGTTCCCCTAGACACCGACTCCCACCCCGCTGAGACTCTCCTCCCCTCTCTTCGCGATGCCCTCATGGACGCGCACGAGGAACTTTCCGAGCGCTCCGAACAAGACCCCGAGCTCGCAGGGCTGGGGACAACCTGTATCGCGCTTATGCGTTCGGGAAACAAGCTCGCCATGGTCCACATCGGTGACTCACGCGCCTACCTCTTGCGCGGCGACACTCTCACCCAGGTCACCACCGATCATTCTTTCGTTCAGTACCTGGTGGACAGCGGCCAGATCACCCCTGAAGAGGCCGAACACCACCCGCAGCGCAATGTCGTCATGCGAATCCTTGGGGATTCTCAAGCAGACGTTACTCCCGATGAGACCATGCGCGAAGCAGTCGTGGGAGACCGCTGGTTGCTGTGCTCTGATGGCCTTTCCGGAGTCGTCTCCTCCGATACGATCGCCGAGATTCTCACCGATGTCCGCGATCCCGGAGAGTGCGCCGAAGAGCTGATCCGGCTGGCTTTGCTTGCGGGTGGTCCAGATAACGTCACCTGCGTGGTCGCCGATATCGTTCCCGCGGGCACCATCCCTCCCAGCGCACCGCAGATTGTCGGCGCTGCTGCGAAGGATCGCTTAGCGCCCACTCGCGGGGGTGGCGGGGCAGCCGCTCGCGCTGCGGCTTTGGCTTCCCCGACCAAAGAACTTCCCGTCGACGACGAGGCCGAGGCAGAAGCCGACGCTCCTCGGCGCTCACGTTTCGCATGGCTCCTGCCCGTCATCAGCTTGATGCTCGCAATTGGCGTTGTCATTGCCGGTTGGTTGGGCTGGCAGTGGAGCCAATCCCAGTACTACGTCATGGGTAAAGACGGCTCCGTCGTCATTTTCCAAGGGATCCCACAGTCCGTCGGATCATGGAACCTCTCCCACGCCGTTGAAATCACCGACGTCAAGCTCGACCAGCTCGCAGCGGTCGATCAGCAGCGTCTTCAAGAACCTGTCACGCGTTCTTCGCGCGGTGAAGTCGACGCCTATGTTGCGATCTTGCGCTCGAACGCCCGCGAGCGAGCCCTTCAGCAGGCACGCGAAGCTCAGCAGGCGCAGCAATCCGAGCAAAACAGCGACCAACAAAACCAGAGTCAGCCCACCCCGACCCCTGAAGCAACACAGGAGGGGGGCAACTAGTGGCAACCGTTTCCATTAATCCTGTCCGCCCCCGGCGCGTCCTCGAGCTCTTCCTCATGCTGATTGCGCTGGCGGTTGGAATCGGCGGCTACGTCCTGACCACGCTCAACCGCACGGGGGAAGTCCCGGCGAACTTAGGCCTCCACATCGGGATCTTGGTGGCTCTAGCAATTGTTGCTGAGGTCGGTGTCCATTTCCTTGCCCCCTACGCAGACCCCGTGATCTTGCCGATTGCGGTTGCCCTGACCGGCATGGGTTTGGCGATGATCTACCGAATCGACTTATCTCTCGATGCCCTAGGCATGGATACCGTCGGTGTCCGACAGTTGATGTTCGTTGGAATCGCCATTGTCCTTGCCGCGGTGGTCTTGGTGCTCGTGCGTGATCACCGTGTTCTTCGCCGTTACACCTACACTTTTGGCCTGGTTTCTGTTGTTTTGCTTCTGCTTCCTATGATTCCCGGCCTCGGCAAGGAAACCTACGGAGCGCGAGTGTGGATTAGCCTTGGCCCGCTGTCTATGCAGCCAGGCGAGCTGGTGAAGATCACTCTGGCGATTTTCTTCGCAGGCTACCTGGTTACTAACCGCGATAATTTGACCATCGGCGGGCCGAAGGTATTGGGATTGCGCCTTCCACGTGCTCGCGACCTGGGCCCGATCTTGGTCGTGTGGCTTGTCGGCGTGGCAATTCTTGTCCTCCAGCGCGACTTGGGAACCTCGCTTCTCTTCTTCGGGCTTTTCGTCGCAACCCTCTATGTCGCAACGAATCGAGTCTCGTGGCTGGTCATCGGTTTCACCATGTTCGTCCCCGCAATTTTCATTGCGATCAAAACCTTTAGCCACGTGCGCGCGCGCTTCGATGTGTGGCTCAATGCCCTCGAGCCCGATGTCTACAACGCCGAGGCGGGAGGCTCCTACCAGCTGGTTCAGGGTCTCTTCGGCCAGGCCTCGGGCGGACTCATGGGAACCGGTTGGGGCCGCGGTTACCCGCAGCTCGTCCCCTTGGCGAACTCGGACTTCATTTTGTCTTCCTTCGCTGAGGAGCTCGGAATCACTGGTCTTGCAGCGATCCTTGTCCTGTACTTGGTCCTCATTGAACGAGGCCTGCGCGCAGCAATCGGCGTCCGCGACGGTTTCGGAAAGCTCCTAGCCACGGGCCTGAGTTTCTCCTTCGCCATCCAGATTTTCGTTGTTTTGGGCGGAATCACCCGACTGATTCCTCTGACCGGATTGACCGCGCCTTTCTTGGCCGCCGGCGGTTCGTCGATGGTGTCTTCTTGGCTGGCTGTTGCACTCCTCATCCGAGTTTCGGATGCTGCGCGCCGTCCTTCTGCGCCTTCCGCATGGACGTCTGGCAGCCTCCCCGAGGTTGAACCTAAGCGCCGTCAGGCCCCCGAGCACATGGGAGGCCGCGCATGAATACCCAGATTCGTCGTCTGTTCGTGATCGTCCTCATGATGTTTGCGGCCCTTGGCCTGATGGTGACCAATAATCAGGTCATTCAAGCCCCCTCGCTGAACGCCGATGGCCGCAACCAACGCACGATTTTGCACGCGGCTGAAACCGACCGCGGCCCGATCATCGTTGATGGTACTGCGATTGCTTCCTCCGAAAAGGTTGAAGGATCCTCGCGCTACCAGCGCTCCTATTCCCAGGGTCCGCTCTACGCGCACACGACCGGGTATTTCTCGGCGGCATTCTCTCAGTCCACCGGGATGGAAGCTGCGGCCGAGGACATCTTGGACGGCCAGTCTCAGGCTCTTCTCGCTCAGCGTTTCCGCAATCTCTTCACGGGCCAGAACCGTCAAGGCGGCGGCGTTGTTTTGACGCTCAACCCGCAAATGCAGCAGATCGCCGCGGAAAAGCTGGGGAATCGTAAGGGAGCCGTCGTTGCTCTCGATGCCAAGACCGGTGCCGTTTTGGCCATGTATTCTTCGCCCTCCTACGACCCGAATTCCCTAGCGGTTTTTGATTCCCAGGAAGCCAACACGGCCTACACGGATCTGATTAACAACCCCTCCAAGCCTCTGTATAACCGTGCGATTGCTGGCGATCTTTACGCCCCCGGTTCGAGCTTCAAGATCCTCACCACCATTGCCCTGCTTGAAAAGGGCGCTGTCACGCCGCAAACCGAGATGGATTCTCCCGTCTCAACCGTCCTGCCGGGAACCCAGACCTCGGTGTCGAATATTGAGTCGACGGAGTGCGGTAATGGCCACCCCACTCTTGCCGAGGCCTTCGCGCGCTCGTGTAACACGACTTTCGTTCTTGCCAGCGAGAAGCTCACTCATACAGATCTGGCCGACCTGACGAATCGCTTCGAATTCGGAACAAGCCAGAAGATCCCCTTGAGTGTCACCGCCTCGCAGTTCCCGGATTCAACGGATTCTGCGCAGCTGGCGATGAGCTCCATTGGCCAGTACTCCGTGAAGGTCACGCCTCTGGAAATGGCTATGATCTCGCAGACCATTGCCAACAAGGGCACCATGATGCGCCCCTACATGATTTCGCAGATCGTTGACTCTGACCTCCAGGTTCAGTCCGAAACTTCTCCGGTGCGCGTCGGTCAAAAGATCAGCCCCGAGATCGCTTCCCAGATGACTGAGCTCATGCAGGGAGTCGTCTCCCAGCCCTACGGAACCGGCACCGAAATGGCTCTTCCCGGTATTTCTGTGGCGGCAAAGACTGGAACGGCTGAAGTGGGTGACGGTTCGGGACGCGCAAACGCATGGGCCGTTGGTTTTGCGCCCGCTGACAACCCGAAGATCGCCTTCGCAGTCTTGGTTGAGGGCGATGATTCTAGGCCCGTTCCCCACGGTGGAAGCGATGCGGGTCCCATCGCACGCGCGCTCCTCCAGGAGGGATTGAAGTGAGCGATTCGAAGCCTTCGACTGCCCCCAACCAACTTGCCGGACGAGTTCTTGGCGGTAGGTATCTTCTGCTCTCCCTGATCGCGCAGGGCGGCATGGGCGAGGTGTGGAAAGCACGTGACCGTGTCACAGGCCGGACCCTTGCTGCGAAAGTCTTGCGCCCCGAACTTTCCGGGCAGGAACTTTCCCTGTCTCGCCTGCGTATTGAGGCTCGAAACGCGATGAGCGTTGAGCACCCGAACATCGCGAACGTTCTTGATTCTGGCGAAGAAAACGGCCGTGGCTGGATCATCATGGAGTTGGTTGAGGGCCGCCCTCTGACCGACTACCTGCGAGGCGGACAATCAATCTCTCCCGAGTACCTCATGCCGATCCTCATGCAGATCGCCATGGCCCTTGGTGCGGCGGCCCAAGCGGGAGTCGTTCACCGTGACATTAAGCCCGCGAACGTTCTTATTCGTCCCGATGGCATGGTGAAGCTTACCGATTTCGGGATCTCGCGCACGGACTCGCAGATTGATCTCACCGCCGACGGTATGGTCATGGGGACCGCCCAGTACCTTCCCCCCGAACAGGCGATGGGTGAGAAGGCCACATCTTTGGGTGACCTTTACGCCCTGGGTGTGATTGCGTACGAGGCCGCAGCTGGGGTGCGCCCCTTTACCGGGAAGTCACAGGTTGATATCGCTTTTGCCCACGTGAATGAGCCTGTCCCTGCGCTTCCAGATTCGGTTCCTGAACCCTTGGCCCGAGTCATCTATCACCTTCTTGATAAGGATCCCCAACGGCGCCCCGAATCGGGATCGGCATTGGTCCGCGAGTTGGTTGCTGCTGGAAGTGAGATGGGGGTTTCCCTCCGAGCGCGTCCGCTTCCCCCGCCAACGGTTGAGGCCCCCCACCACGGGGCTCCTCCCACTCCCGGAGCTCCGGCCGTGGAGACTCGCGTGAATCCGACCCTTCGTTCCGGTGCCCCGGTTCAGCACACTCAGCGGCGCTCGCTTCCGGCGGATCTCCTCGAGCCGGTTGATCTTGAGGCGCAGGCAGCAAAGCCTTCCTTGGCTGCGCGCAAGCCGCTGGCCTCGCGAATGGGAAGTACCCCGCGCACGCCTCGCCTGCCCGAAACAACGACGCCCGAGGCGCAGGCAGCGAAGCCCGCTGCACCCACGCGCGAACGCCGGCCTTCCCCCGCGAAGGCGGAGGCCGCCTCGGCAGATCAACCCCGACGCCGCAGAAGCGCAACGCGGCCAAGCCGCGTCACGATCAACCCCGCTCTCATCCGCTGGCACGCAGTCACCGAAGAGAATGGGACAATCCGCACGAGCGCCCCGGTGAAGACTCGCTACAATCGTTCCGTTGTGGCACCGGAGCCAACGCGTAAGGACCAGATCGGGAAGTGGTTGGTCATCTTCTTGATCTCTCTCACCATTTTCTTAATTGCAGTTGCTACTATCCACAACAGATTCGGGTCACTCTTGCACCGAACAAGTGCAGAGGTCTCATCCAATCAGGAGGTTACGACATGGCAGATTCCGCCCCTCGAGTTCTAGGGGGACGCTATGAGGTGCGCTCGCTTATCGGGCGCGGAGGCATGGCCGAAGTACACCTCGGGTTCGACAAGCGCCTGTCGCGAATCGTTGCAATCAAGATGCTGCGAACCGACTTGGCGATGGATTCCGTCTTCCAGGCACGTTTCCGCCGCGAAGCGCAGTCCGCTGCTTCACTGAACCACCCCAATATCGTTGCCGTTTACGACACGGGTGAAGAGGCAACGCTGCTCCCCGATGGTCGTAAGGTCTCGATCCCCTACATCGTCATGGAGTACGTCGATGGGCGTCCGCTCAAGGACCTCCTCTCCGACGATGCTGGTCCTTTCCCGATCGCTGAGGTCGTCGACATTGTTGCCGGCGTCTTGTCTGCGCTCGAGTACTCGCATTCGGCTGGCCTCGTGCACCGCGACATCAAGCCCGGCAATGTCATGCTGACCTCCAAGGGCGAGGTCAAGGTCATGGACTTCGGCATTGCTCGCGCGATTGCCGATTCACAGGCGACTATGACGCAGACCAATGCGGTCGTGGGCACGGCTCAGTACCTCTCCCCCGAGCAGGCACAGGGTAAGCCGGTTGATGCTCGTTCGGATCTGTACTCCACGGGCGTACTGCTTTTCGAGCTGCTCACTGGAAAGCCTCCCTTCACGGGTGATTCTGCCGTGGCCGTGGCCTACCAGCATGTCCAGACCATCCCGCCGCTCCCCTCCTCCATTGCGGGAGATGTTCCCGAGGCCATGGATCGCGTCGTGATGAAGGCTCTGGCCAAGAATCCCGACGATCGTTATTCTTCCGCGGCGGCCATGAAGGCTGATCTCTTGCGAGCAGCTCACGGCGCTCATGTGAATGCTCCTGAGACCGCTGTGTGGGAAAGCGCGGCAACTCAGACGCTTCCTGCAGTTGCGGCTGCGCCGGCATTCCCTTCGCCTTCTTCACCTTCGGATGCGACGCAGACCAGGATCGCACGAGCGGGTTCGCAGGCAACCGCGGTCCGTCGCGCAGATGAGGACGAAGAAGAAGATTCCAAGAAGAAGCGTCCTGCAGGTTTGATTGCTGGAATCATCGCTGTTGTCCTTGTTGCCCTTATTGGCATTACGTGGCTCGTGGTCACGCATTCTCGCGAGGATTCCACGTCCGAGGTTCCCAACGTTGTCGGTCAGTCTCAGGCCGAGGCAATGCAGACCATCAAGAGCAAGGGCTTTGAGTGGGCGGTCGCCGAGGAACAGGTTGCCTCCGATACGATCCCCGCGGGTTCTGTCGTGTCAACGGATCCGGCTGCGGGTACGGCCGCTAAGCCCGGTTCTCGCGTGATTGCAACGATTTCTTCCGGTCCTGCTTCGATTACGCTCCCCGATAATCTTGTCGGCATGAGTCCTGCTCAAGCCCAGCAGACCGTCGAGGCGCTTGGTTTGAAGTGGACTCTGTCTGATCAGAAGGAAGCTTCAGATAACGTCGAAAGCGGCAAGATTGCGCGCGTCAGTCCTTCTGCTGGTTCGAAGGTCCGCGCTGGATCGACCATCACCGGTTATGTTTCTTCCGGTTCTCAGAAGGTCACGGTCCCCGATGTCACGGGTATGAGCCAGGATCAGGCGCGCAATGCCCTCACTCAGGCCGGCCTGTCCGTTGGCAACGTCAACACCGTTGACGAGGCCGGGGCTTCGCAGGGCCGCGTCGTGTCGACTTCACCCGCAGTTGGTTCCGAGGCGAAGCGCGGTGACACGATCTCGCTCAACATTGCTTCGGGTAACGTCGTCGTCCCCGATAACTTGACGGGACAGAACTACACGACCGTGGCCTCGTCGCTGGAGGCTCTTGGCTTGCGCGTCACCATCATTCAGATGCCCGATCGTAATGCTGCTGCCGGTACTGTCACCGGCGTGACGCCCAGCGAGGGTTCTTCGGTGCGCCAGGGTAGTTCCATCACCCTGTACGTCTCGCAGGGGGCTAACGGCTCGGCATCGCCCAGCGCGTCAAGCCACTGAGGCGGAACGTAAAACTCACATAGTGTTGGGGGCTTGGCAATGCCAAGCCCCCAACACCTATATTCAGTAAGTTAACGGCGGTACCCACTCAAAGCGAGCACGGCCTCGTCAATCAGACCGAGGCGCCACCCAAGCCAAAGAAGCGCTCTGCCCACGGGAAGACGTAGGCGAAAAGCACTGCGACTGCGAAGGCAGCGATGACCAGGCACAAGAAGACGCGGAACCACGTGGGTCCCGGAAGGTGGCGGAAGAACCATCCGTACATGTTTTTTCCTTCCTTACTCCACGGGCTCGTCAAGCAATTCGGCGGGGACACCCGTGTTCTTCGGGGTCCACGATTCAAGCTTGAGGTGGACGATGAATCGTTCGGAATTTCCGTATTCGGGGTTGCAGGTCGTCATGGTCATCAGACGCTCAGTCGGCTGCTTTGAGAAGGTCAGGTCACCCGGTACTGGCGCGATGACACGGATATTTGTTTCGTCGCTGGCGGGAACGATCTCGTTGGACTGGTAGGTGTAGACCAAGTAGAGGTCATTCGTTTCGACAACGACCTTGTCGTTTTGCTTGAGCAGATCGATGAAACGGAAGGAGTTACCGTAGGAGCGACGGTGTGCGGCAACAGAGAAGTTTCCAAGTTGTCCGGGCTGCGCGGTGTCCTTGTAGTGACCGGCCCAGCCCTGATCGATGATCGTGCCGGTTGTGCCCTCGCCCAAGGGGATTTTCATCCAATTCCATGAGGGAACGTGAATGACGCCGTAGAGTTCATCGATTGCGGGGGTCTGGGTAAACTCCGGCGGGTCCTCGGTGTGGCGCTCGCCGAGTGTGCGCTTTGAGGGGTGCTGATTTGAGAAGTCAGCAACGGCCTGCGCGCGCGGACCTTCTACCTTGTAGCTGGTCCAGTACAACTGCCACACGGCAAATAACCCCAAAATGACGGCAATCGTAATGAGGAGCTCGCCGATGACCGAGAGGAAGGTGGCGCGCGATCGGCGGGGGGCTGCCGGTTCTTCTACGTGTTCACCCATTCTCTTTCACCACCTGTGCGTATCGAAGGGATAGGTCTTGGGCGGACGCCGGAAACTCGAGGTTATCTGAAGTTTTCAGATCCCAGCCCAATCCGTAGCGTGCCACATAACGCTGGTAATTGACGACTCGAGGATTCGTTTCGACCGAATTTCGGAGCTGATTCACATTTCCGATGGCCGAGATCTTGTAGGGCGGCGAGTACGATGTGCCGCCGACAAGGATGACGTTTCCGATGCATCGAACGACGGTCCGCGGCGCGATGCGTACTCCCTGTACTGTCATTGCCTCGGCACCGCCCTCCCACATGGCGTTCATGACATCATCGATGTCTTGCTGGTGGATCACGAGGTCGTTCGGGTTGACGTTATCGGGAACTGTGTCGGTTGGGGCGTCGGAGAGCGTTACGGTGATGCCCGGGCCAGAAACGGGGTGCTTGGATAGTTCATCGACAGTGTCCGAACCCTGTTGGCTTGTGGCGGGGACATGGCCGGCAATCTGGTCCTTCAGCGAGGCGACGGAGTCTTGGAGTTCCTTCACTTCGTTTTGGCGGTGTCCGACGAGGCCGGCGAGGTCGACGTGGGTTTGCGAGCGGGTTTCCGAGTTGGAGTGTGCGCTTGCGACGAAGAGGATTCCCGAGGCCGTGGTGACGAGGAGAACCGAGGCCGCCGAACGCAGGGTGCGCCCCCGCGGACGTTTAAGCGGTCGTCCAAATAGTTTCACATCGTCTCCTGGTTGCGAGCAGGCTTTCATAGAACCCGGGCAGTGTAGTTCTAGTATCCCCTGTTTGGGGTATATACGCCCAGTTGCTTTTGATGTTTGGCCCAGTCCAGCTAGGCTAGAGGGAGGCCGCCTGTCGCGGCGTTACCCGGGAGTAGCTCCCGAATACCTGCCGCAAGAAAGGATAATCGTGGCTGAGCCGAAGAAGAGCGAGAGCGAGAAGGACACGAAGTCGCAGTCCGAAGAGACTCAGGCAGAAGAGTCAAAGCGCGAGGATCGCAAGCGCGAAACCAGCGAGAAGGATGAGCGCTCGAAGCGTGAAAAGCGCGGCAAGGCTGGCAAGCGCGATAAGGCAAAGCGCGACAAGCGTGCGAAGGCTGCGAAGCGTGCAGCCGCTGAGTCCGAGTCTGAGATTCACGCCTGGACCGATGGTATTCCGCTCTCTCCCGTGTGGTGGGCTCCGTTGTTCACGACGCTCATGATTGTCGGCCTGTTGTGGATCGTTGTCTTCTACATTTCGAGCGCCGCCTACCCGATCCCGCAGCTGGGCCAATGGAACCTCGCAGTGGGTGGTGGCATCGCGTTCATCGGCTTCTTGATGACAATGCGCTGGCGCTAAGTGCTGATCTAGAAAAGCTCCTGCTGGGGGGTGTTCGCACGCGAACACCCCCCAGCTTTGTATGCATTTCACACGCTATCCACATACTCGCGCAAAAATCCACATCCGCCCACACTCTATCCACAGGCGAATCCACAGCTGGGGATAAATCTCACGCGTGTAATTACCCAGCTTCGATTCCCAGATTTACGCATGAATTCGATTGGATGAATTGTGTATTGAAACCAGAAAACCGCGAAATATCAACGAAAATCTAGAATCTACTGCAAAGATCACGAAAAATGTGATTTTTCCCTTGACTTTCAGCTTCCAAAGCCCATTCGCTGCAGTATCCACACGTTATCCACACCCTCAAAACTAAACAACAGCTAGTTCGCACCAGGCATGCAGTAATCATTCAGGAACGTGGGGAAGGGGTAAGAAAATAGCCCTGAAATGGGCTTTTCCCTTCGAGTAAATCGACGCTGCGACTATGCCGCGCTGCTAGTGAGCGTGAAACTCGATGCGTCTTCCAGCCTCGTACATGCCTCCAAGCAAGTGGCCACTCAGTGCCGGTTGGAAGGAAGCGACATCAGTTACCGAGAAGGTTGTCAGTGAATCCATGCCGTATTCCGCAAGCATCGGTGCCGCAGGAGAGGAGGGACCAACGATGATCGTGCGCGCGCCTCGGGAAAGTTCAAGAAGGCGCGGCATGGTCTTGTTGACGAAAGCAGAACCCGTAATAAACACGTAATCACACGTCGGCAGAACATACTCGGCGGCTGAATCCGGCAAGTCACCGGGGAGAGTATTGCGCTCGAGAACGATCAATTCACTGACCGCGGGAAGGGCGGCTGGAGCGAAGGGAAAATGGCCGATGACCGCAACCCTCTTGCCTGCGGTCTCCTTCGCCCACGGATCAAAAAGGTTCTGCCAGTTATTGACCTCGCAGGGTTCAAATCCGGCAGCTTCAGCACGGGATGGAAGGGCATACCACGAGTTGAGCGCAGCCATGCCGACCGCGGCCTCGGCAAAGTTCCAACTCTTCGCGAAAGCTGCAACCTCGCGCAAACTCAGCCCCGTGACGTCTTCGGAAAGGGAACGCGGCACAGACTCGACGGGCATATGGAAAGCCATCCCGACGCCGGCCTCGGAATTCTCAACGAAGGCCCACTTGCCTGCGCGCCCGCACGCGCTCACGCGCACGGAAGGATCGATCTGTTCGATCAAACGGTCGTAGATCTCCCACGGATTCCACATATCTAGCATTGCGGGTCCTAAATTCCGATGAGCACCATGTAGGTGACAACAAGGATGACGATCTCAGCGGCAAACATTCCCGCAACGCCAATAGCTGTGCGTACTCCTTGTTTTTTCGCGGTCATTCCTGCGCGTGGCCGGCCCAGAAGAAGCAAGGCCCAAGCGCAGAGCATTCCCGCGATGAGGCCGCCAATATGCGCCTGCCAGGAAATGCCCGAAACGATGAAACCGTAGAGGAGGTTGACGGCAAGAAGCCCGGCGATTGCGCGCGCATCAATACCCGCCGCACGCTGAAGAACGAAAACCGCACCGAAGAGGCCAAATATGGCCCCCGAAGCACCTACGGTAACCGTATTCACCGTGGAGGTATCAATGAGCGCCCATCCGAGGACACCGATTGACCCGCCAAGGGCACTGATCAGGTACAGGGCAAAGAAACGGGCTCGCCCCAAGAGGGGTTCCAGCGCTCGGCCAACGGCGTAGAGCGAGATCATGTTGAAGGCCAGGTGGGTGAGATTGAGATGCAGATATGCGGTCGTCAAAATACGCCACGGCTGAATGAGCCCGTAGAGGGGAGTGAAGCCCAAGTATCGCGTGACAACGTGGTTGCTCACAAAGTCCCCGAGCCACAGGCCGATACACAAAATAATGGTCGCGTAGGTGATCAGCGGGGTCTCAGCGCCGATCCGCACATTCCCGACCTGACGAGGCCGAGCCGCTCGGGAACGACCAAAGAAGTTGCCTCGGCCTCTGCCCGCGCAATCCACACAGATCGAACGAACTTCCGTGGGGACAACACACTGGGCGCACATCGGTCGATTACAGCGTTTGCAATAGTCGACGCTGCGCACACCCGGGTGGCGCGGGCATTCTGGTGCGGCGTAGGGATCCGAGCGCCGCCCATAGAGAGGCTGAGACATAGTTTCCTTAGTGTCAGTCGACGATATCGATCGAGGAGATCACGACATCTTCAACCGGGCGGTCACCGCGACCAGTGCGGGTCGTGGCAATCGCGTCAACAACGCGCTTGGATTCGTCGTCGATCACTTCACCGAAGATGGTGTGGTTGCCCAGCAGCCACGGGGTCGGGGCGACGGTGATGAAGAACTGGGAGCCGTTGGTGCCCTTGCCCATGCGCTTGCCCGCGTTGGCCATGGCCAGCAGGTAGGGCTTGTCGAAGTTCAGGTCGGGGTGGATTTCGTCATTGAACTGGTATCCCGGGCCGCCTGTGCCGGTGCCCAGCGGGTCACCGCCCTGAATCATGAAGCCGTCGATCACGCGGTGGAAGATCGTGCCGTCATACAGCGGACGGGAGGTCTGCTGGCCGGTCGAAGGATCGGTCCATTCGCGCTCGCCCTTCGCAAGGGAGGTGAAGTTCTTGACGGTGTTGGGCGCCTGCTCGGGGAAAAGTTCGAGTCGGATATCGCCCATATTGGTATGAATTGTTGCTTCCATGTCTCCATCGTTCCAGATTCACGTGAAATCGGCACGGGATTTTGCCGAGTATTCCCGCAATTACGCTGCATGCGAAGGAGGAAGAGTGCACAATAGAGGAGTCACATACGTTCAAAAGCGAACGCAACTCTCTTAGACAGATTCGGAGACATCATGGCTAGGACCCCGAACATCGACACCGAAAAGCTCAAGGCTCAGAGCCTGCAGCTCCGTGACGCAGCAGCAGTGCACGCGGGCCGCATTGCCGTGCGCGCCGCCGATCTGGCAGAACAGGGACTGGATTGGGCAGCTCCCCGTGCACAGGCTGCACTGGCAAGCGCAATCGAGCGCGCCACTCCCCTCGTCGAATCCGCAACTGATCGCGCACAGGCCGTTGCCGATCGCGCACAGCCCTTCCTATCCGATATTCACGGTCATGTCGTCGACGACTACCTGCCTCGCCTCAACCGTGCAGTGACCGAGTCCGCTGCTGCACTGTCCAGCGAAGGCGATCTTGGCGCACGCGCACGCGCCGCACGCTCGGCATCTGCAAAGGCCCTGACGACTCCGGCTCGCAAGAAGTCCTGCAAGAAGTGCCGTCTTCTGCGCGCCCTGTGCTTCACCGCTGTTGCCGCAGCAGCAGCTGGCGCAGGCTACGTCCTGTGGAAGCGCAGCCAGCCGATCGAAGATCCCTGGGCCGAGGACTACTGGGCAGACCTGGAAGTTGAAGACTACTCCGCCGATCAGGAAGCTTCTGCCGAGTAAGACAGAAGGCCTCCAATAGGCTTCATGCTTTGGGGGGTCGCGACGCACCGCGTCGCGACCCCCCATCAGTTTTTCGTCAAACCCTTCGTCAGCGAAGGCGCACGATCCTATAACGCTCCACTACACGCCGAACGCGTAGAACGACGCTCCCACAAACCCAAGAATTCCAAGCACCCAGGGACTCACATTCAAAGCGATTCCCCACGTGTTGAGCTTGCGTTGCTTCTCCGACACAGGGACTGCAGCACTCGGCATGGCCAAAACCACGCCGAAAATGTTGACCGGCGCAACAAGACCGATCCACATTATCAAGAAGAGGATCCACACCCAGCCGGCGCCTTCGGGGTGTCCGCTCTTAATTGCGTCTCGAATGAGGAGGTAGGGCAACAAGAACGAGCACGCGACAAACACCCAGCCGACAAAACCAAGAATGAGCGGCGAACGCTTCAGCTTGGCTTCACCTTGGACCAGAGGTGCACCCACGTATTGGCCAGCCGGCTGCGGCATTGCCTGGTACCCAGGGCCCTGATAGAGCGCGGCGCCCTGCTGAACAAGCTGAGGATTCAGCGGCACTCCAGCGGCTTGCGGCATTGCTGCTCCTTGGACCGGCACTGTGCTTTGCGGCTGCCCCTGATCAGGGACTCCTCCAGCGACTCCACCCTGATAGGGATTGCTTCCTTGGCCCGGTCCGCCCGACATGCTCACAATGTCCTCCTTGCGAATAAGTATTCCGGGGATTGAGACTATAGGAGGCCGGGCACCTACGCAAAGCTTTATTCAGCAAGAAGAGCCCGCAGCACCTGCACAACCCCGGCCTCGTTATTCGAAGGCGCAAGGAAGCGCGCCGCCGCACGCACGTCAGCAGAGGCATTCGCCATCGCGAAAGAAAACTCAGCCTGAGCGATCATCGACAGATCATTTCCCGCATCGCCGAAAACAACTGTCTGCCCCGGAGTAACGCCCAAATAGTCCTGAAGTTCACCTAATGCGCGCCCCTTATCAACGCCGCGAGCTTGGAGATCAGCCCAATTCGCAGCCGAGATCGCAAATTGGTGGCTAAGCGCAAAGCGCCGCAAAGTTGCATCCGCAAGCGGAGTGACATCACCGGCACTGTAAACGGCGAGCTTAATGATCGCCTCGTCCATCCGCCCCTGTTCGATATCGTCGATCACCTTCATCAGGTCATCGACGCATTGTGTGCGCGTGTAATAGGGCGCAACGGCTGCCATGAAGCCTTCGTCTGTGCGTTCCACATAGGCGCAGTTTTTCCCGCATACGACGAGGCCACCATCGAAGTTCTCTCGTAGGCTCCCCTCAGGTGCCCCCTCCCCGGCGTCCTCGTGTGCGGCCGTCGCGCCCGGCCTCGGCAATGCGTATTGACGGACCAAGCGCACGCTCTCACGCACCGTCGCAAGGTCAAGCGGGGCCGAAGAGATTTCGCGGCCGTCGCGCATGACGATCGCGCCGTTTTCTCCAATAAAAGTGAGTCCGGGGCGCTCGGGGAACATATCGATCAAGGTCCACACTTGACGGCCGGAAGCGGGAACAAAGACGACTCCACGTTGCTCCAAGTGATCAAGAAGCTCGTCTAATCCGGGAGGAAAATTCTTCTCATCGTCGAGGAGCGTTCCATCCATGTCGACGGCGACAAGACGGATCTGGGCACCGGCATAGGATGAGGGATAGCTGACCATAGTTTTTACTCTCGCTGAAGTCACAGGTAGAAGATGTAGATGTCCATGAGACGATCAAAGAGTTCCTCGCCCGCAAGCATCAGGTTCACGAGCACAATAAGAATGACCGCGGCGATGGCATATCCGCCCAAACTCCACAGGCGTCTACCGTGCGCTCGCGAGGCGGTCAGGGCATATAGCCCCACGAAAAACGCGACGACTCCCAAGGGAAGCTCATAGACCGCAAATGCCTCCACAAAGAGAAGGGTGGCCCACCCACGGCCAACAATTTCACTGAAGAAGGCCAGTAGAAACATCACGAGCATCAGCGCTGCGCATACGGCAGAGATGACGCCGGACATTGAAATCACGCTGCCCGAAGATGGATGTGTCTTGGGTTGATCTGCTTCTTTCGTTTTCTGCATCGACCGTCTCCTCTCGACCTTTGAGCGCCAACGATGTCTGCTCACACTATCCCATTGCCATCTCAAAGAAAACTGCCAGGGACACCCCTTGCCCCGCCATCAGCTGGAATAGTCAATCTGCTAGGTTGATGGATATGACCCATGCGCAAGTGCTTCTGCGGGCATACGCCCGCGCAACAAATATGTTGATCGCCGGACGACGTTTCATCACCTCCGACGGCGAGCTCACCGCGCTCCTTGAGGCTTTCGGAGCCCAGGTCATTACCCCGGATTGTGCCGAGGACACTCCCTCGACTCCCACCGGCCTCGACGTGATCTTCGACCTAGATGAGGGGGCATTTCCGCGCCCGGGTGCGATCACCGTCCTCGCTCCCGGTGGCAGCTTCCAAGGAGTTTACGCTCCCGATACCTCACTTTTGCGTGGCCCCGAAGATCCCGAGCGCATTGCGTGGGCCCGTTCGCTCATGCCCGTCACCGAGGCCGCGGTGGGCCGCATTGCCCACCTGCTCCCGGGTCGCCGCATCGGCCTCGCCCTGGTTTTGGAACCAAAAACTGCGGCGCTTGCCCTGATGCTTTCCGAGGCCGGTGCTGAGGTGAGCGTCTTTGGGCACGCAAGCGAGACCCGCGATGACGTTGCCGACGCACTGCGCCGTGCGGGACTGAAGGTATTCGCTAACTCCCAAGCAAGCCCCGAAGAAGAGGAGGTACTGGCCCGCGAGTTCCTCGCTGAAGACAACGAGTATCTGCTGGATGACGGTTCGCATCTGATCCGCATGGCTCACGATCCGAATCGCGCTCCTACAGCACTTTCCGCCTTGCGCGGCGCCGCCGAGGAAACGACCTCGGGATTGCGTCCGCTGCGCCATTTCCCCCTGCGCGTTCCCGTGATTGCCAGCAATGACGCACGTTCCAAGACTCTCTTCGATAACGCCTACGGCACTGGCCAATCCTGCTGGACAACGATTCTTGACATCATCGATCCTGCAGGGATTGGGGCCCCAGTCCCTGGAATGACGATCGGAGTGATTGGTTATGGAGACGTCGGCAAGGGGTGTGCTCGCTTTGGTCGAGCACTGGGAGGAAAGGTCAGCGTCGTAGAACTTGACCCGGTTCGGGCCCTCCAAGCACGCATGGATGGTTTCACTGTCGCCCCGCTGTCTGAGGTTGCCGCTCGCGCGGGTATGTTGATTTCCGCGACGGGTGAGCCTTCGACCATTCCCCTTGGCGCGCTTGAGGCTCTCCCCGAAAACGCTATTGTCACCGTCGCGGGTGGCGTGGTCGGTGAAGTTGAGGTCGAGCAGGCGCTGGCCGCGGGGTGGACTTTGAGCGAGGCCGGTGACCCACACGTGCAAAGGCTGGCCGATCCCACGGGCAAGTCCCTGCGTCTCCTGGAAAAGGGCGAAGGCATCAACTACACAGCAGGTGAGGGGAACCCCATCGAGATCATGGATATGAGTTTCGGAGTCCAAGTCGCGGCGCTCACTGAGCTACTGACGCGCGAAGACGAACTTGTCCCCGGTCTCCATAACCTTCCCATCCAAGCCGATAATGCGGTATCTCGGGCTGCGCTTGATGCACTTCGTGGAACAAGCAATGCACAATAGTTCCATGACTTCGACGCTTTCCCAAGATGACACAGAAATCCAAAGCCCCCACCCACATTCCGACATCGTCGAGGTCTACTCAGCCGGGCTCGTCATTCCGATCACCGCTCCATCCGTCTTGGACGGCGCTATTGCCGTTTCCGGCGGGCGAATCGAACACGTAGGATCTCGCGATTGGGTGATCCACGCCCTTGAACAGGCGGGGTGTCCCTTCGTCGAACACCACGTAGACGGGGTACTCATGCCCGGCCTCGTCAATGCGCATACCCACCTGCAGTACACGGGAATGGCGCAGGTCGGCGCGAGGCGCTACACGGGTTTCCCCTCGTGGGCGCAGGCTTTCGACGCGGTCTATGACCACACCGAATTCGATTGGAGCGCCGAGGCCGCGCGGGGTGCTCGCCTATCGATCCGTTACGGAACAACCAGCGCTGCCGACGTTGTCACCGATCCCGAGGCCGCGAGTGCACTCCACGACCTGGGCTTGCACGGTGTCGCCTACTGGGAAGTCATGGGGTGGTCGAATGAGGATTGGGCAGCTCGCGGTCCGGCAAGCGTCAATGCTTCCCTGGATGCGATGCCCACTCCCCCGCAGATCGGTATTTCCCCGCACGCCCCGTATTCATTGGATGCGGAACCGCTTTTGGATCTTCCCGACCTTGCGCGCCGACGCAACCTCCGCCTGCATATCCACTTGGGAGAGTCCCATTCCGAGGCCGAGTGGAAAGAAGGCCGCACTGCGCAGTTGGATGATTTGTGGCGCAGTGGGGCCTCAACTTCCTTCACAGAGATGCGTTCCCTAGGTGGGGGCTTCTCGGCGACACAATTCGTTGATCAGCTGGGGGTTTTGGGTCCTGATTGCCACGTTGCCCACGGCGTGTACATGACCGCAGATGACCGGCGTCGCCTGCGTTCTCGCAATACTGCTGTTGCTTTGTGTCCGCGCTCAAATCGTGTGATTGGCTTGGATGCGCCTCCTGTTGCCGCCTACCTAAATGAGGGTAATTTGCTGGCCGTTGGGACGGACTCCCTGTCTTCTTCTCCCAGCCTTGACGTCATGGAAGACGTTGCGCTCTTGTATAAGATCGCTCGCGCTCAGGGTTATGGGGAAGGCGACTTGGCTCGCCGTCTGCTCCACACCGCCACTTTGGGCGGGGCTGTCGCACTGGGATTGTCGACTGGCCCGCAGCGTGTCGGGCAGCTTCAGTCCGGCGCGGTCGCAGACATGGTGTTTTTCGATGTACCCGTAACGACGATTGTCGACACCATCGAAGAGCTCGTCCAAACCGGTGCTTCTCGCCAGATTGCAACGATTATTGACGGAAGCCTGCGCTGGGTTGATCCCCGTTTCAGCGACTTCTTTGAGGGAAACGTGCAATGACTACTCTCAGCCCACTCGCTTCCACACTTGTGAACCAACTTAACCTTGCTCCTCACCCCGAGGGCGGGCACTTCCGTCGCACCTGGACCGCACCCACGCATGTGGAAACCCCGCGTGGACAGCGTGCCACGGCCTCGGCAATCCTCTTTGTATTGGATCGCGACGAGGAAGCGGCTTGGCACCTGGTGCACTCCGATGAGCTATGGATCTGGTCGGGGCCGGGAGCCTTGGAGATTCACCTCGGCGGAGATGGCGAGGCCCCCAGTTCCGAGCCGCAGATCGTGATCTTAGGCTCGCCGGCAGCTGAGGAAGAGGAACTCTCCCCTTCTGAGCCTTCGAACCCCGTGCAATTCCTTGTCCCCGCCGGTTCGTGGCAGCGTACTTTTGCTCGAGGCCAAGCGGCGCTGGCCACTTGCGTTGTCTCGCCCGAATTCTCTTTCGAGGACTGGAAATTAGCCTCGGCTGGCGAATAAGAGATTCGCGCGTCTAAAAGGATTCACAGTAGACGCGTCCCCCTCCGCTTCGGATCACGCGACGCACATCGGCGACCATGGTCGGTGAGCCGCACACGTAGTAGTCGGCGCTTTGATCGATGCCGCTCGTGCGAAGGTAGTCCGTGACGCGGCCCTTAAATGCGGTAGTGCTTGATTCGCGTGTTATGCAGCGGATGATGGGAGGGATCGGGGTTTCGAGTCGTAGCGTCAGATCCTCATCCGTGTTTGCGCATCCAAAGATCAGCAGCTCGTCAGCACGGATCCCCTCCTCAAAAGCAGCACAAAATGGCGCAATCCCGCTTCCCGTTGCAATGAAGATCCTGCGGCGGGTGGGAGCCTCGTCGTTTTCGGCATCTTCGCTGTGAATTTCGAAATTACCCAATGGGAGTTGGAGTTCAACCTTGTCTCCAGGCTCTAGGCCGCGCGCGAATGCTGCTCCCTTCCCCTTGGTTCTCACATCGATGAGGAAACGGGCACTTTCTCCAGATGCACTTGCCAAGGAATATGGCCGCCACTCAAAGGGAGCAACTCGGATCAGGGCATACTGGCCGGGGCGCCACTGCAGTGAACGCGGGAGCTTCAGGACAATTTCTCGGATGTGGGGGCTTAGCCAGTCCGCATGGACGACCTGAGCGGCGAGGCGTGGCGCGCTGTGGGATGGGTCCTGTGTTGGTTCTGGATCTGAGGTTTCACATGCACTCTTGGGGTCGCTGCTCAGGCTCTGATTGATCTGCAGATATCCCTTTGGCCCAAGGATTCGACATGCGCTTGTCCACCCAGCCATTGTGGCCCCGACAATTCCGGGGAATCCCGCGTCTTGTCCTGTTAGGAAGAGCCCTGGGATCGGTGTTTCTGGGGTGGTCAGCCCCGCATTAAGTCGTTGCGGGGTTAGAGGAAGGCCGTAGAAGCACCCCTGTGAATGAGAGGTGTAGTGCTCAATACTCAGAGGCGTCGCTACTTCTTCGTAGCGAACAGCATCCGCGAAGCCCGGGAGAGTGCGGTCAACGAGTGCGATCAGTCCCCTCGCCATTGTTGATTTGAGCAAGTCGTAGTCACTTCCTCGGTCCCCTTTCATTGTGTCCTCCCACGTACGAAAAGCACCGGCTTCAACGAAGGAGACAATTTCTGCGGTGGCGTGCTGGTCGCCTGCTTTGAGCCCCGGGAAGGAAACGAATGCCGTTTGTGGGGTGCCGTTGAGCAGGGAAGTGGTTAACTCCGCGGGAGTCTGCGAGCCATCACCCTCATTGATCCAGATGTTGGAGCCGTCGATCCCTTCGGGATAGTGGTCAAGGGTGATGTAGACAATGACGGCTGTCCCTCCGTGTCCCATGCGCACGATCGCTTTGCGTCTCTCTTCCGTGAGTTTTCCAATGCTTCCCGGCGTTGGAAGTAGACGGTTATACGTTTCGCTAGCCCCGACTCCTGAAACGATGATCGGTGCGCGTTCTTCATAGGTCACTGGATGTGTACCGGAGGTGTCTGTGATGCGGACTCCGACCGCCCGACCGTTTTGAACAAGAATTTCTTCGACGCTTTGAGAGACGCGGATTTCTCCCCCATTTGAGCGGATTTTTTCCTCGACCATTCGCGAGATTTGCCCGCTTCCTCCCTGGGGAAACCACGCTCCATTCATGTAGTGGCCGACGATCATTGCATGGGCGACAAAAGCACTGCGCTCGGGTTCGACTCCGTAGTCTCCCCAGTGCGTCGTCAAGAGTGTTCTCAACGCGGGATTATGAAAGCGGCGCTTCATGTAGTGCGCGGTCGTCTCACATGCGAGGGAGGTGTGCATCTTCTGCGCCAAGGCGACAAGAGGAGCAACCTGCTGTGGGACAACCTGGCGAACATAGTTGAGAGTCATCCAGGAGTATGCCTGCGCAACATCCTTGAAATAGCGCTTCAGTGCTCGTTTCTCCTTCGGAAAGAGCGCTTCGAGTCGCTGGCGATAGACACCAGCATCCGAGGGGACATCAAGATTCACCCCGAGCTTTGGGAGACAAAAGCGATCGTAGCTATCGGGCATCTGCACCCAGGAAAGCTTCCCGCCCGTGAGGTAATCAATGATTTGACGAGGCCGAGTCCCGGGGGCCATGTCGCCGACGTAGTGCAATCCCACGTCCCAGCTTGCGCCTTGGCGTCGAAATGCATGGGTGAGTCCCCCTGGTGTGGAGTGTTTTTCGAGGACGAGTACCCGCTTTTTCGCTACTCCTGCGAGTAGTCCTGCGGTTGTCAGTGAACCGATTCCTGAACCGATCACAATTGCGTCGTACATACACACCCCTTACTACTTGACAGTGTCTAGTAATAGAATCATGCGCCCCTAGACACTGTCAAGTAGTGACGGTCTATTTCCCCTATACTGATGCCATGACACGCTCAAGCGAAGCCCCCGGCCTACGCGAAACGATCCTCACGATCAGCGGAGAACTCCTCAACGAAGGAGGACCCGCTTCCCTATCCATGCGCGAGGTCTCGAGGCGAGCCGGATGCACACACCAGGCTCCCTACCACCACTTCAAAAGCCGAGAAGGGATCCTTGCAGCACTGATCACAGAGGGATTCCTCGCCTTGGAAAAATCGCTCAGCGAGGCACTTCGTGCCAGCGCCGGTGCAACTCCGCAGGAGACGACACGCGCAGCTGGACACGCATATCTGACTTTCGCGCTTAAAAATCCAGGGGTTTTTCGCATCATGTTCCGCTCTGACATGTACGATCCCAACTCACACCCTGAGCTTGTCCAGGCCAGCAAGGCAGCGCGTTCCCAGCTCCACGGCCTCGCAAAAATTGCCTACGGGAGCGAGGATCCACGCGCAGAAGCAACGCTTTGGGCATACATCCACGGCCTCGCGATCCTCATTCTCGACGGACCGCCCGCACTTGGGGGGAACGAAGGAGAAGAAACACACCAATTCGCACACGAGTGCATCGACTCCCCCTTCTTTATCGATGGTGTTCCTGGGGAGTGAGGAGAATATGCGTGATATGTCACCCGCGTCTCCTTTAAAGATTGAATCTATCGACAAGAACACCGCCGTGCCCTAGGCTGAGAGAACGTTCCGGTAATCACTGGAAACAACACTATTGAAGGAGCCCGCCGTGGATCTGGAAAACATCAAGAAGCAGGCCGAAGAGGGCCTGGAAGCCGTAAAGGACAAGGCCGAAGATCTCAAGGACAAGGCCGAAGACGCCGTCGAGGCAGCGAAGGATAAGGCCGAGGACGTCGTTTCGGACATCAAAGACAAGCTTGGCAAGTGACCACTAGCGTCGAATAAATCAGAGGGCAGATCCATTCATCGGGTCTGCCCTCGGGTATTAGATATAGTCTAACCCCACCCCACAGTGACTTTTACCAAATCTCACCATCTGCAATATCGCTTCCCACCCGGTCGCAATTGCATTTAGCCTTATAGCGTGGGTGCTTCACCCTTGGGTTGACAAGCACTCACAACAAAATTGTCCCAATATTTCCTTAGGGAGCACACGTGGTTCGTCCCAAGATCCGTTTCCGTAAGTCCGCACTCGTCGCAATCGCAGCAACCACCATCATGGCCCTGAGCGCGTGCGCGGGCGGGACCACTTCAAACAGCACCACTTCCGCAACCGCCGACGCTAACGCAACCGGCGAAGCACTTCCCACCGTCACCAAGGGCAAGCTGACCATCGCCACCGGCGATCCGGCCTACAGCCCCTGGGTCCTCAACGACAACCCCGAATCCGGTGAAGGCTACGAGGCCGCAGTTGCCTACGCCGTCGCCAGCGAGCTCGGATTCTCCAAGGATCAGGTCGTGTGGAAGCGCACCACCTTCGATTCGGCAATCGCACCCGGCGCCAAGGACTGGGACTTCAACATCCAGCAGTTCTCCATCACCGATGCGCGCAAGCAGGCTGTGGACTTCTCCAGCCCCTACTACACGACCTCTGAAGCGGTTGTTGCCGTTAAGGGCACTCCCGCTGCTGAAGCAAAGAGCATCAACGATCTGAAGAAGCTCAAGTTCGGCGTCCAGGCCGGTACTACTTCCCAGAACTACGTGATGAACAAGCTCAAGCCCAGCGTTGATCCCCTGGTCTTCAACGGCTCCGCCGATGTTGTCCAGGCCCTCAAGGGCGGACAGGTTGATGCGATCGTCGTCGATCTGCCCACCGCATTCAACGTGATCGCAACTCAGGTTGACAACGGCACGGTCGTCGGTCAGTTCACCGCAAACGAGGACGGCAATAGCTTCGGTCTGCTGCTGCCCAAGGGAAGCGCGCTGACCCCTGCAGTCACCAAGGCTGTCGACAAGCTGCGTGACAACGGCACTCTGGCCGAACTCCAGAAGAAGTGGCTGGCGGATGCCGCGTCAGCTCCGATCTTCGAGCAGTGATTCTTCTTCTCCGGCTTGGGCTCTTCCCCAAGCCGGAGAATTTTCATTTATCCTTCCGCTGATTGCCCCGCGCACTCGTTATCCATTTAGAGGACCCCGTGCTCAATCACTCTCGTTCAGATGACCCAATGGCTGAATTCCCAGTCTCTGCGGTCGAAGAGCAGCGCCGTCGTTATCGACGTAAACGCACCACTCGTTCACTTTTTATCTCCGCGATTTCAACCCTGATTATCGCCGCCATCATTGTTGCGGTCCTCGCTTCCTCTCCCGGATGGAAGACCACTCAGGAAACCTTCTTTAACTGGGAGTATGCGCGTCAGGCCATCCCAGCTGTGCTCTCCGGCATGTGGCTAAATATCCGCATGCTGCTGGTGGCAGCAACCGGCGTAGCAATCTTCGCTACCCTCCTGGCTGCTACCCGTACCTTGGCTGGCCCCGTGTTCTTCCCGCTGCGTTTCCTTGCGGCTGCCTACACCGACATTTTCCGCGGAATCCCCTTCATCGTCGTCTTGTACTTGATCGGCTTCGGCATCCCGGCGCTCAACCCCACGAGGCGTATCGACGTCACGCTCTTGGGCACTGTCGCGCTCATCATCACCTACACCTCGTACGTTTCTGAGGTTCTGCGCGCGGGCCTTGAATCCGTTCACCCCTCGCAGCGCTATGCAGCACGCTCCCTTGGCCTCACCCACGGTCAGACCATGCGTCACATCATCGTTCCCCAGGCAGTCCGCAAGGTCACCCCGGCACTGATGAATGACTTCATTTCAATGCAAAAGGACGTGGGCCTGATCTCGGTCCTGGGCGCAACGGATGCCATCCGAGCCGCTCAGCTCCAGCAGGCAACTACCTACAACTTCACCTCCTACGTGGTTGCAGGTATCTTCTTCATCATCTTGTCCTTCCCCTTCATTCGTCTTTCCGATTGGTACACCGCGCGTCTGCGTAAGCGCGAACAGATGGGAGGAACCGTCTGATGAGCCAGACAACAGCCACGAACGAGGCCACCGAGCAAGCGGCCTTAGATGAGACCGTCCTGAGCATCCAAGGCGTCGTCAAACGCTTCGGATCCAATATCGTGTTGCGCGGCCTCGACCTTGACGTCCGCCGTCACGAGGTCGTGGTCCTCTTGGGTGCCTCCGGTTCCGGTAAGTCCACCCTCCTTCGCTGCGCCAACCTCTTGGAACGCGTTGACGATGGACAGATCTTCCTCTCGGGCCAAGACATCACCGATCCGAGCATCAACGCGGATAAAATCCGCGCGCAGATCGGTGTCGTCTTCCAGCACTACAACCTCTTCCCCCACATGTCGGTCATCGACAACGTCACCCTTGCAGCGCGCAAGGTTCACGGGTGGAGCCCCGAAGAGGCAGCGGAGCGCGGAATGAGCCTGCTTGAGCGAATCGGTCTTGCCTCAAAGGCCCGCGAGTTCCCCGATCGTCTTTCGGGCGGTCAGCAGCAGCGCGTGGCAATTGTTCGCGCGCTCGCCACGAACCCCGAGCTTTTACTTCTCGATGAGATCACCTCGGCACTGGACCCCATGCTGGTCGGCGAGGTGCTCGACCTGGTTCGCGAAGTGAAAAACACCGGTTCAACGATCCTCATGGCAACGCACGAAATTGGCTTCGCCCGCCAGGTCGCCGATCGCGTCGTCTTCTTGGAGCGCGGAAAGATCGTTGAACAGGGACCGCCGGAGGAAGTCATCGGAAACCCGAAGATGCCTCAGACTCAAGAGTTCCTTGCTCGAGTGTTCCACTGAGAATAAGCGAATAGTTGTGTGCCCCTTGGCGGCTTCCCACGGAAGCTGCCAAGGGGCACACGGCATTTAGTCCGCAGGTGATTCGACGTCTTCCCAAAAGCGCGTGACGACATCGGCCAAAACAGCAGGATTTTCCAATTGAGCGCTGTGCTTCGCGTCGGGAATAGTCTCATAGCGTGCTCCAAGAACCTGAGCTTCTTGGCGATGCATTCGCTCTGGCCAAACGCTATCTCCTACCCCGTGAGTGATCAGCACGGGAAGACCACTCTGACGCAAGGGCACACAGACATCCGGGTAACGAGCCAAAATGAAGGCCGCTCCCATCAGCGAATCCTCGCTGGTGACAAGTGATCGATGTGCGATGAGCTCTTCCCTGGGATCCTCACTCAAGAACTGCGAGATATACCAAGCCGAAAGCCGCTTCCCCGTTGTCGAAGACAGCAGACGCTGACGCAGGGGTGTCCAACGCATCGATTCAGGCGGCCGAGGGCCTGTAGAAAACAGCGTCACGGAACGGAACAGCTCAGGAGCTTTCACAGCGGCCTGCCGTGCAATTACACCTCCGAAGGAGTGTCCCAATAGGTGCACAGGATTCTCTTGTGCACCCATTGATCGAGCAACCTCAATCAGGTCACCGACAAAATCACTCAAACGATAATTTTTCACGCCTACCGGGGCCGCGGAATCAGCTTGTCCTCGCTGCGAATATGCAAGCGCCGCCCGGCCGCGCTGCGCCAAATAGGGCATAAAGGGAGTGAAGTCTTCTTTGGAACCGGTAAAACCTGGCACGAGGAGCGCAGGGGTAGACCCAGCCACGGCCTCGTCAGTTACTACCGCGGTCAAGACGCCAGCAGCACTGGGAATCCCCAGGCAACGCACACCCTCGGGAAGATCTCCCCCAAAAGGCTCGCAATGAACTTCTCCACGTATCTGCATACATCCCCCCCCACGCACGTGGGAATTTCACTCGAGCTCAAAAGCTCCCGTGTACAGCTGGTAGTACACGCCCTTTTGAGCAATCAGTTCGTCGTGGCTTCCACGTTCAATAATACGGCCGTGATCCAACACCATAATGGCATCAGAATTGCGCACCGTGGAGAGGCGGTGAGCAATGACGAAGACCGTGCGTCCTTCCATGAGGTTATCCATACCGTTTTGGACCAGCGACTCGGTACGCGTATCGATCGAGGAGGTCGCCTCGTCCAGAATCATCGCCGGCGGATCGGCAACAGCTGCGCGCGCAATAGAGAGCAACTGGGCCTGGCCCTGCGACAGGCTCGAACCATTTCCACTCAGCATGGTCTGGTAGCCATCGGGAAGACGCTCGATGAAGGAATGCGCATTCGCGAGCTTCGCGGCAGCAATGCACTCTTCATCACTCGCGTCCAAGCGCCCGAAGCGAATATTGTCCATGACCGTTCCGGTGAAGAGCTTTACGTCTTGGAGAACAACGCCCAGAGAGCGACGCAGATCAGGCTTGTGGATCTTCGTGATATTGATTCCGTCAAAGCGTATCTTGCCATCGGCAATATCGTAGAAACGGTTGATCAGGTTGGTGATGGTCGTCTTACCCGCACCCGTCGCACCAACGAAGGCAATCTTCTGACCGGGAGTTGCCCACAGCGAGATATCGTGCAGGACCGTCTTCTTCCCGTCGTAGGAGAAGTCGACATTTTCCATGACCAACTCGCCGCGCAGGCGAGTGTAGGTGATCGTTCCATCGCTGTGGGGGTGGCGCCATGCCCACACTCCCGTGCGTTCCTCAGTGGGGTGGACCTCGCCGTTTTCATCGACGCGTGCGCGGACCAGTGTCACGTAACCTTCGTCTTCTTCGCTCTCTTGCTCCATGAGGGCGAAGACTCGCGAGGCGCCGGCCAGACCCAGCGCAATCATCGGGACCTGCATCGAGGCCTGCCCCAGCGTCTGCGTAAAGTTACGCACCATGCCCAGGAAGGAAACGACAATACCGACGGTGATTGTGCCCATACCCGCAAAACCAAGGTTCGGGGCATGCAACTCGATCATGACACCGCCGATAAGCGCAACCAAGACGTAGAGAATATTTCCGATGTTTCCCAGCGCCGGCATGAGCATATTGCCGTACTGATTCGCGCGCTGCGAATCGTTGAAGAGCTGGTGGTTGTATGTGAGGAACTCTTCCTTGACGGCGTCTTCGTGGTTGAAGACCTTGATGACCTTCTGGCCATCCATCATTTCTTCGATATAACCTTCTTCGTCGGCCAGCGAGCGCTGCTGGGCAACCATGAATTTCGCTGAGCCACCGCCCATCTTCTTGGTTACGCCGAACATTGTTCCCGACATCAAAAGGACCACAAGTGTCAGCCACACCGAGTAGCTCAGCATAGTTGCGAGCAGCGCAACGATGGTCAAGATGGAAGAAATCAAGGTCGGGATTGACTGACCGATCAACTGACGCAGTGCATCCGTGTCATTGGTATAGGTCGACATCACCGCGCCGTGCGGGTGGGTATCGAAGAACTTCAGGGGCAAGGACTCCATGCGATCAAACATGTCATCGCGCATCTTCTTCAAGGTGCCCTGGGTGATGATGGCCATCAGTCGCGTGTAAATGAAGGAACACACGATTCCCGAACCGAAGACAATCCCCATGACGGTGACGATGCGGATCAAGGTCGGCATAACCGCAGGAAGGCCCTGTTCCATGCCCGGGAGAATAACGCGGTCAACGATTTGCTGGAGGAAGATCGCGCCAACAGCCGATGCGATTCCCGAAACAATGATGCACACGAAAACTACAAGGAGAAGGCCCTTGTAACTCGCCCACAGGTACTTGAGGAGGCGACCGAGCGGCTTGGGAACGCCCTCGAGCTTGTGCGGATCTTTTTCTTCCGCTTGCAGTGCCTGTTCTTTTTGTTCCGTTTGCTGCGTCGTCATCTCAGGCCACCTCGCTTTCGCTCGGGCTGTTTTGCGTGTCGTAAAGTTCGCGGTACTCGCCGCCCAAATCCAGAAGTTCCTGGTGCGTGCCGTGTTCCTTAATACGTCCATCGTCCAAAACGATGATCTGGTCGGCGTGCTGAACTGAAGAAATGCGCTGGGCGATGATGATCGTCGTCGTATCGGGGATTTCAGTCTCGAATGCTTGGCGGATCAGGGCGTCGGTCTTGGTATCCACCGCACTGGTTGAGTCATCCAAAATGAGGATCATGGGCTTCTTGAGGAGCGCGCGAGCAATGCACAGGCGCTGCTTTTGGCCGCCGGAAAGGTTGGCACCGCCTCGTTCGACCATGGTGTCGTAGCCGTCAGGGAATTGGCGGATGAACTCGTCCGCCTGGGAAAGCTCGCACGCGCGGATCAGTTCCGCATCGGTCGCGTCAGGATTACCCCAACGCAGGTTCTCTTTGATGGTTCCCGAGAAGAGAATGTTCTTTTGGAGGACGACGGAAACCGCATCTCGCAGGGGTTCGAGGCGGTAGTCGCGAACGTCGATGCCGCCGACCGTGACCTTTCCTTCGGTGACGTCATACAGGCGAGGGATTAACTGGATGAGTGAGGTCTTTGCGGAACCTGTTCCGCCCACGACGCCCAGTGTTGAACCGGCGGGAACGGTCAAGGAGATATCCGATAGAGCGGGGCGCTCGGAGTCCTCCTTGTACTTGAAGGTGACGTTTTCGAAGGTGATATCCCCGGTGGGGACCTCGCGAATACCGTATTCGGGAGAGGTCAGCGGCGATTCGTAACGAAGAACCTCCGCGATACGATTCGCGGATTCTCCGGCAATCGTGATCATGACGAAGATGAAGGCGAGCATCATCATGGCCGTCAGAATTTGGATGCCGTAGGTGATCAGGGCCGAGAGCTGGCCTGTGGTCAACTCCGTGCCGCCAGAAGCAACAATCATCTGCGCGCCGATGAAGTCCACCAGCATGATTGCGCCAAAGATGAAAAGCATCATGACGGGAGTATTGAGCGCCAGAACCTTTTCCGCGAAAGTGAAGTCTGCTCGCACTTCTTCTGAGCGCTTGGCGAAACGGGTCTTTTCATACTCTTCGTTGACGAAGGATTTCACAACTCGGATGCCTGCGATGTTCTCTTGGACCGAGTTATTCAGAGCATCGTACTTCTTAAAGATTCGCCGGAAAACCGGGAAGATAAAGATGATAATCCCGAACATGATTGCCGCCAGGAAAGGCAACATGATGAGGAAAATCAGGGACATGTGCCAGTTGATGCGAAGCGTCATGATGATCGAGAAGACAACCATCAAGGGGACGCGGACGGCAACACGGATAATCATGCCGTAGGCATTTTGGACGTTAGTCACGTCCGTTGTCATGCGGGTAACCAGAGAGGATGTCGAAAAACGATCGACATCTCCAAAAGAGAAATCCTGGACCTTGAAGAAGAGGTCTTGACGCAGATGCTTTGCCAGCCCAGCTGCTGCGGTCGCACCGAAGCGCGCAGCGCGGATCCCGAAAAGGAGCGAGAACATCGCCATGACCAGCATGAAGATGCCGAGGCGCACGACCGGAGTGAGTGCACCTCCTTGGAGGTGATCAACCAAGGATGCCATGACCAAGGGGAGGAAGCACTCAAGAATGACTTCTCCCGTGACGAAAAACGGTGTCAGGAGTGATGGGCGACGATACTCGCGAAGGCTCCTCAACAAGGTGCGAATAGTTGACATATAGTACTGAACCCCTGGCTGATTACTGTGTGTAGCACATACCTACCTGGCGGTGTTTTGGGCGCTGAGCTTCACTGTGGCCACTGTAGGAATGCCGAAAAGATGTGATGCCTTCATATTAACTGTCGCCGCATCAATTGGCATTGCGCGTCATTTCCTCCGCCATTCTCATTCATAGCTTATTCATAGCTTGACCCCAAAGCTCCCACAGATTCGCCTCGTACATTTGCAATATCAGACATCGGGGGTCGCAAGGCCCCGTCTCCTTTTACCTGTTGAGGGACGCTGTTTTTTACGCATATTGTGTTGATGGGATGCACTGTGGGGGTCGGTTTCACCGGCCCCCACAGTGTTTTTCTATCCACGCAGCTGCCTCCCATAGAAGCCACTAAATCTTCAAACTTTCTTTCGTTATACTGTGCCCAGCACAATCTACTCACAAGACAGCAAATCTAGAGGAGCGCGAGCAATGACGAACGAACAGGTAGCACCGCAGGCGACGCCCGAAAAGCAGACCGAGGACAGCATTCCTACTCGCCGCCTCGACCCGGGCGCCGACGTACTCGGGGCAGCTGAGTGGACCTGGGGATTTTCTACCAAGCACACGCCCTCAACGATGCTTTACCTTCTTCTGCTCCCGGTGGCCATCATGCTTCTGTGGGCGGGGTTGACCAGCCGTGAGGACCTATTCCTCCCCATTTCAGTAGCCTTGGGGGTTTTCTTAACCGCCCTGGGCGCTCAGAGCCGTTCATTTCTGCTCTGCACGATTTCCATCATGATTCTGCTCTTCCCGGTCTATCTCTTCGTCTTTGGACTTCTTTTTAATCCGTAATAGGCAATGAGGCCAGTGAGGTCTTATCCGCGGACCTCGCTGACGTGTGTTACCACGTGCGTCCGGGGATACATCGAGACGGTAAAAGTGTCCTCGTAGATGCAGTGCTTACGTAGTTGTCTGTATGCGTGAGTATTCGTGTAATTCGTGCCGTCAGTGAACTTCAGCTTGATCTCTTCGCCGGACTCCTTCGCCAAGGTGACATGGGTGGTAAATATGCGGCTCTTTAGATTTCTTCTGCGCATCACGGTTGATGTCTCTTCTTGATGATCGAGGCAACGCACGGTGAGGCTCTCACTGCCCGATACGACATCTGCCACTACCTGAGACGACAAGACAGCGCCCATTCCCACAAGACCGCAGTCAATGGTAACCAGCCCAACGCATAACACTTTTGACATCGCGGGAGACAAGCGACGACGAAATCTCACGGCATCACGCACGCTCCCCTGAGCGCAGCCCTTGATGACGGGAATCAACACGATCGCAACAGCAATGGGCGTCACGCATACAAGAGCCCAACTCACCATCGCAAAAGACCACAGTTTTGGAGACATGAGGTAGACCAGCGGCCCGGTGATGGCGGTGATGATGAATAGCCACAGGTTGACCGTTCCGCGCCTACTCATTGAGCGAAGCGATAGCAGTGGTTTCACCTTTACTCCTGCCCGAGTGCCCTCTCCAGAGCACTCAGCCCCATTGCCAACAGCGCGGAATCACTACCCTGTGCCTGGCTCATCGACTGATCGACAAGTTCGCGCCATGGACCTTGCCTGAGAACACAACCATTCTTCAATACGATGATCCGCGCGTCCAGTGCCGCGGCGTCTTCGATTTGGTGCGTGGCCATGATGATGGTCCTACCCGCAAAGCGCTGGGCAATCAACTCGCGTAAGCCGCGCGCGGCCTCGACGTCAAGCGCCGCCATCGGCTCATCCAAGAGCAGCACATCCGGATCCACAACCAGCGCTCGCGCGAGTGCGATTCGCTGTGCCTGGCCCCCAGACACCTGCGCGGGCCTGCGCTGCTCCAAGCTTGCCAAACCCACAGACTCCAGGGCTTCGCGCGCACGCACCTCGGCCTCGTCAGTGGAAATACCCGCGCAACGCAAGGGGAAGGCAACATTAGCGAGCACACTCATATGGGGGAACAAGACCGGTTTCTGCTCCAAAGTTGCGATCTTCGGCTGGCGACCTGAAACGCCGTCTGGCCACTGCCAGGTGCAGGTCATCTGCGGAGCGTCGAGGACACCAGAAAGCACCGACAGCAACGTGCTCTTTCCCGAACCGTTGTGCCCCATAAACGCAGTGACGGCGCCGCCCTGGCAGGTGAGGTCGACATCGATACGTCGCTCGGGAAACTTCCCGGCAATCCGCACGCCGGGGACGGGGACGCGTGGATGCTGGCCCTGCGCGTCTCCATTCTCATTCCCGAGGCCGTGGTCGGGCTGCGTAGCCACGCGCGAGGCCCCTGAGGGAACATTCGCCTCGTCAAGGGCGGCGCCACTCATGAGGCGCGAATACCACCACTGCGAAAAGGCCGAAGCTCCGCCAACCAAGACAAGCGCAACAAAGACCAAGATGACCGAAAGCATCAATGCCATATCGGTTGATTCTTCGCGCTGGAGGTAAATCTCGAGGGGAAGCGTGCGGGTTACTCCAGCCAAAGAACCCGCGAAAGTGATCGTCGCGCCGAACTCCCCCAGTGCACGCGAGAAGGCCAAGGCAGTCGAAGACACCAGCGCTGGGATCATCAGTGGCAGGGTGACAAACCAGAGCGTCCGTGAGGGAGTAGCACCCAAAGTCGAAGCAACGCGTTCCTCCTTGAAGCCTCGCGTGCGCAATGCCCCCTCAAGTGAAGAAACAAAGAAAGGTAGCGACACGAAGGTCTGCGCCATGATGACCGCGAGCGTCGTGAAGGCGATATTGATGCCGAAGATTTGCAGATAGGCTCCGATCAGGCCTCGGCGCCCCCACGTAATGAGAAGCGCCAAGCCTGCGACAACCGGAGGAAGAACCATGGGCAAAGTAACCATGGAGCGCAGAAACCGCGACCACC
This sequence comes from Actinomyces sp. Marseille-QA0893, assembly GCF_976954355.1. Lineage (NCBI taxonomy): Bacteria > Bacillati > Actinomycetota > Actinomycetes > Actinomycetales > Actinomycetaceae > Actinomyces > Actinomyces sp. Marseille-QA0893. The sequence continues at coordinate 139,269 of NZ_CDRJSY010000003.1, read as the reverse complement.
ACACATCTCGCGCATGCGCACACACCAGCGCCAGCGGAACTCCAACAATGATGCAGGCAAGTGTCGAGGCAAGACAGGTGCGCAGCGAGAGGGCAAGAGCCTGAGAACCCAGTGCCTGAGTGAATAGGTGGGGAAATTGAACCCAATCAATGCGCAGGAGCAGTGCAATGAAAGGAACGAGGAGAAATAGAACAGCACAGGCTGCGGGGAGTGCGATCCAACGCGGGATCCCCGCATGCCTGTGCTTCTTTCTCATGAGATTATTCCGAAACTACTGTGAGTAGTTGAAGGCGATTTCAGCCCTTATCCGCAGCGGTCGGTGCCGAGAAGCCGTACTTCTTCAGAACCGCCTGTCCCTTATCGGAAAGGACAGCGTCGATGAGCTTCTGCGCGGCTTCCTTATTCTGTGTCGAGACGGTCAGGGCGATGGGGTATGAGTTCACAACCTCGTTCGCTCGTGCGACCTCGATGGTTTCGACCTTGTCGCCGGCAGCCTTCGCGTCGGTCGCGTAGACGAGGCCTGCATCGGCTTCACCGCTCTCGACCTTTGCGCGCACGTCCGTCACCTTCTGCTCCTCAGAGACGGGGCTGAGGGTGACGCCAAGCTTTTCGGCCAGCTGCTTGGTTGCGTTACCGCAGGGAACACCCTGTGCACACACAACAAGCTTCTTGCCGTCAAGCGAGGAATCAAGACCAGTGATCTTGGCAGGATTTCCCTTGGGAACAATCAGCGTCAGGACATTAGAGGCGAAGGGCTTCGGTGAATCAACGAGCTTCGCATCGCTTGCCTTAGTCATGTTCTTCTGGTCGGCAGAAGCAAAAACGTCAGCGGGTGCGCCTTCCTTCATCTGGTCAACCAGAGTAGATGAGCCCTGGAAGTTGAAGGTCACCTTGATGTTCGGATCGCTTTCCTTAAGGACCGTATCAACGATCTCGGGGAAGGCCTTATTCAGCGAAGCCGCCGCGAAAACGTTGAGTTCAACCGGTGCTGCGGCCTCTGTCGAAGCAGATGCCGAGGCGGTTGCAGACTTGTCTGCAGATGCACTGTTCCCGCCTGAGCAAGCGGTAAGCGCAAGAAGGCTTGCCGCGGCTACCGCGACAATTCCCTTGTAGTGCTTCACAGGTTTCCTCCATTCGGTACCTGAAGAGAGACGTTTGTTGCCTTGATTTGAGCCATAGCGATGGACCCGACCTCAAGCCCCAGCTCCCGCACCCCTTCGGTGGAGATTAGAGAGACGACTCGATAGGGCCCACACTGCAGGTCGACTTGGCTCATTACCGTGTCACTGCGGATTGCAATAACCAGCCCTTGAAGGTGGTTTCGAACGGACTGAGAGTCCTGCCCTGCAGCGATTTGGTGAACTTCGGGTTGGCTGACAATGAGTTCGGCAACCGATGCGCCATCAACGCGTAGTGGGCCGGTATTCCCATCGTTTTCCGCGCGTCTGACTAGGCCTTCGTCGAGCCAACGGCGAACGGTATCGTCACTGACGCCAAGGAGAGTTGCAAGAGTGGAGACTTTGTAGTGAGGCACTCAATTGGTCTAATGGAAATAACCCGATTTCTCCGAATAAATTGAGCTTTATTGACGAAATCTCCGCAATTGCGTCATTCTCCAGCTGCTTGGCGTACGGGAATATCTTCAAAGAGCACACGACATCCGCAATCATCAGCAAAGGGAACAACCGTCAAGGAGATATCCCCATTGCTCAGCTCCTCCACAATGTGGCGGACGGCCGAGCCGTGCATGCGACACACGATCTGTTGAATACGGGCATCCCCAATACCCACATAGGGGCAGGAATTAATGGAGAGATTCCCGTCATCGGTATTTTCGGCGCGGAAGCCGCGCGTTGATAGGAAGACCCTCAACAAAGAGAAGAGCGCGTCCTGATCATCTCGAGCTGCATCAAAAGCACCTGATTCGCGAATGAGGTCAACGTACTGCTGCCCCCAATTGCGCCCCATTGCGTCAGCGAGTTGCTCCCCGCCATCCTCCGCCTGCGCCATTGCCGAGGCCGCAGCAATAAGAAGTTCTGTCGACTGACGCTGGAGGCGAGCTGCGTCTTCAAGGACAGCAATTTCGTAGTACATCGCGGGACGACCGCGACCTTCGGGCGAATGCGTGCGGCGCACGACCAAACCCTGTTCGAGTAAGGGGATCAGGGTCTCACGGACAGAGTTCTTGTGAATGCCAAGGTACTCGGCAACCTCAACGACGGTTGCCTCTCGACCAATATCTGTCAACGCATGCAAAACCTTGCGCTGAGCGGGAGACGCGGTCGCTAGTTGGGCCATCATGTCTTCAATACCAACGGGCCCAGCCTTCGTCTCGCTACCGATCACTGCCTCTCCTTGTGTGCCATGTATTACGGGATATGTTCTTCATTCTAATGCAGAGGAAATTTGTTGCCTCAGCACGTTTCAAATGGTGAGGCCGTATGCGCTGGTCAGCGCATACGGCCTCAGTGTTTCAACCTCATTACGCGCCCTGGTAGGGGGCGTCATCAGATGGGAAGTCCTTGCTCGACGGTCCTGCAGCGCCACCTCGAACCGGAGTCCATCCACGAGCCGGCTGCGAAGCAGCGGTTGCAGCCGAGCGTGAACGATACACAACATAGGGGCGAGTCGGGTAAGCAACAGGGGCCGAAAGAACATGCACCAAGCGGGTGAAAGGCCACACCGCGAACAGGATCAGGCCAGCAATGATGTGCAGCTTGAATTGAAGCGGAACATCGGTCATCAAGGAGACATCGGGCTGGAACATGAAGATCGAACGGAACCAAACCGAGATCGTCTCACGGTAGTTGTATCCGCCGCCCTTACCCAGAATCTGCGTTGTCAGCGTTGCAGCACCGCCAAGGAAGATCGCAACGGACAAAAGCACGTACATGATGATGTCGTTACGCGTAGTTGCCAGGCGCACAGACTTCTTCACAATGCGACGGTAGAGCAGACCAAGCAAGCCAACCAAGGTCATGAGCCCGGCGATACCACCACCAATGATCGCAACCATGTGGTAGGCATGCTCGCTCACTCCCATGGCCTCGGTCCACGACTGCGGAATCACCAAGCCCATGACGTGACCCAGTGCCACACCCAAAATGCCGAAGTGGAACAAGGGCGAAGACAGGCGCAGGATACGCCCCTCGTTGAGCTGGGAGGAACGTGAAGTCCACCCGTACTGGTCACTGCGGTAACGCCAAATCAACCCACCGATCAGAAGGGTGAATGAAATGTAGGGAAGCACTCCCCAGAGGAAAAGGTTCATGACAATCCTTAGAGTTCGTTCTCACCCGCGGGCGAAAGAAGGGATGACGGAGTTTGTACTGTGGGCCAAGGAAGATCACCGCGATCAGCCATTCCCACCATTTCACTGGGAGGGCCTTGACGGACAAGTGTCTGCATACGGGCAAAAGTAGCCTCGTCCACCTCGGGTAGAGCCATACGCAAGGCAGCAACAACATGCGCCCACGGGGAGGACAAAGACAGCAAAGCAGCGTGAAGAATCTCGATTCCCTCGCGGTGCGAGGCCAACATCGACTCCACAAGCTCATGCTCTTCACCCTCGGTGCGAGCAGCAAGCTCGAGGATATTCGGCAAGTAGTCGGGAAGCTGATCATTATCGAGCTGCCATCCAACTGCCGCGTAGAGATCGCGAACAATGGTCAGAGCAATTCCACGCTGTCGGGTGTCCCCCGTAGCGTAGTAGGTCAGCTCCAAGCAGCAGCGACGCTTCTGATCAAAGGTTTCAACGTAGGCTTCCTCGACCTCGCGACGCGAGCGCTCCCCCGCCCAGTCAAGGAACTGGGAGAACTCAGCCGCGGCCTCGGCAGGAAGCTGAGCCAAGGTGGAAGCCACCTCGGTCAAGATGTCGTCCCATTCCTGCCCCGGGTAGTCCAAAAGAGCGGCGGCCGGAGTGGAACATGGACTCGCTCAGCGCATTAATTGTCCTAGGCGGAGGTGATGGAAAGCGCCTAGGTGGAGCGTCAAAACCAGACTTGGTCATTCGAGGTCGGCGAGCATTAGAGTGGGCGCTGATTTCTCAGCCGAATATTCCGCATGTGTGCGTTGTTCCTGAAACTGTCACTGTTCCCAGTGACGTTATTCGAGTGATGGAGGAACCGCCGAAATCTGGACCCGCAGCCGGGTTCTTGACCGGTGTCGATGCAGTGAAGCGGATCCTCGGGGATGATTGTGCGAGGCCGCGATGGGTTGGTCTGCTTCCCGTGGACGCTCCCCTTGCATCGCTGTGCTTTCCTCTTCTTCTCGAGGCCGTGGCTGATTTGGCGGCGCAGGGTAAGCACGTAGATGGCGTCAGTGCCTGCGCCGATGGTTACCGCCAAAATCTCATCGGAGTTTTTTCGCTGGAGGCAGTGAGCCGGTTCCCCGCGAGTGAGTGGGTCAATCGTTCGATGCGTTCGCTGCTTGCCGAGCTCAATACCGTTGATATCGAGGTCCCGGCATCGTGGGTCGCTGATATTGATACTCCCCTTGATTTGGAACGTGCGCAGACATACGCAATGGACGGGGAGCTTTGCGTTGAAGGAGAAACCTCAGGTGAGTGAATCGATTGAAATTCCAGGTTCGGGAAGCTTGGAGACCCGTCCCGCTCTTAAGCACCTCGATCTTGTGGCTCCGCCAGTCGCACGCGCGCTCACCGCGCTCGACACGACCAACCCCGCCGTGGCCTCGTTCGCGCGAGTAAGTGAAGTTGACCCAGAACTGGCTGATACGGAGGTTCTCACCCAAGCTTTCGGGATGGATCTTGCGCTGTCCTCGAATTGTATTTTGGTTGCGGGCAAGCGCGCGGGTGAAGAAAGAATCGCAGCGTGTGTTGTGCGCGCAACGACCAATGCTGATGTCAATCACGTGGTGAAGAAGCTTCTCGACGTACGAAAAGCCTCGTTTTGGCCGCAAGAACGCGCAGTTGAGGCCTCGGGGATGGAATACGGAGGGATCACTCCGATTGGCATCCCCGAGGCCTGGCGACTGTTAATCGATTCGCGTTGCGTGCAGGGATGGTCCTGCATCGGCTCGGGACTGCGCCGCTCAAAGCTCTTCGTTCCCGGAGAACTCCTTGCCGCGCTTCCTGGTGCTGAAATCGTGGAAGGCCTGGGAATTTAGTCGATTTCGGGGAACCAGATGCCGATCTCGCGCAGTGCGGATTCGGGCGAATCTGAACCGTGAATGATGTTCTCCATGTTCGGCGTATCCCAGGCGCGTCCGAGGTCCCCGCGGATGGTACCGGCGGGAGCGGTTGTCGGATCGGTCGAGCCCATCATGGTGCGCATGCCTTCGATGACGCGCTGACCTTCAACGATGATCGCGACCAAGGGGCCGGCGCTCATGAAGTCCAGGAGGCCCTCGAAGAAGGGCTTGCCTGCGTGGTCGCGGTAGTGCTCGGCGAGGATTTCACGCGAGGCAACCATGATCTTCAAGCCCTTGATGATGTAGCCCTTCGCTTCGATGCGGCGCAGGATCTCACCGGTCAAACCGCGGGCATAACCGTCGGGCTTGACGAGGATGAGGGTGTGCTCCAACGAGGGATCCAATAGGTGCTGACGTGTAATCAGAACGGAATCGGCGCTCACAAAATCTCCTTTGCTTGAGTGAGGACGCTTCAGCATAACCGGCGATGGGCCGAAAGTCATAGCCCCAGATGATACGAAAAAGGACTGACCGCCATGGTCAGCCCTTTTTCGTTATCCCATCAACACAGAGCAGTCTTCCCAGAAAGTCTTCCGGAGAGATACGAGCAACACCAGTCACTCGTTGTCTGATGCACCTAGTCTACGAAGATCAACTGCGAGGAATACGTGCGTTTCCTGAGAGTTTTCTGGAGCAGGTTTCCCATGCGTCAACTGCGCTACTTGGCTTTAACCCCGCAGCTCACAGATTCGCATCATTGGACTGCGAAAAATGATCTTCCACAAATGCTGGGCCCTCAAAACCATGACGACCCAGAGTCTGGAAAATATCGTCCATGATCTGCGAAGGTTCCTGCAATCCCGCCGAAAACTCCGGGTGTTGAATTTCGATTGCCGCAAAACCTGCCGGATCAGACACGGGCTGAGTATCGTACTTCTCCCCCAGGAGCGCATTCACTTCCTCGAGGTCCGCGGGCGCGCCGAAAATCCATGTTGTCGCAGCGGGTCCCTCGGCGTTTCGCCCCAAGTAGAGGCGCATCAGTACAACCTTCTTGCCCGCACGCGGGAAACTCCCGCCCACGCGCGTGAAGAGGTGCAGATCCAGATCACCCAGCGATCCATCAACGAGGCAGTAGGCGTAAGCGCCGATGCCTCGAACGCTCAGCGCATCGGCCAAAATCCCGAGGAACTCATCCGGGAAGGGTTCTTCTTGGAAGTAGATTCCTTCTCCGCGCTCAGGTGCGTGCTCGCCCATGATGGAAATCGGCAGTCCCGCTTCCTCAAGTGCGCGCGCCACCAAGGAGATATTGAATTCAGGGAAAGGGTGCAAGATTGCTGCGTTCTTACCTAGGCGCTCGACGAACACGTAGGTTGAAAAGCCCAGTTCCTGCGTGACCTGTGTACTCACAAACTCTCCTCTTTCAGCGGGGTCGATGATCGCCTACGCACCACCGCCTCGGCAATGGAAATTAACTCAAGCACAGGCCTTGCGAATGCAAGACCTCAAGGACGGGGGCCGTGTCAAAGGTGTCAGGCAGTCCCATCTGTTCGCTGATGATCTGAGTGAAGGCATTGGTGGCTCCAAGGCCGGCCTTGCGCATTTCGTAGTAGGTGCGTACGTCTTCGTCATATTCGGCAAGGGCCTCCAGGTAGGAACCCTCGACCTTCGGGTAGGTGTTTTCGCCGACGGCCAAGTCCTTGGGGATACGAGGACGGTAAGGCGGGTCCTGCAGCGGGCGTCCCACCAGCAGGCCGAGGATCGGGAAGGTCATGCGAGGCAGTTCGAGGAGCTCGATCGTTCGCGCGGGACCTCGCAGCAGCGAGCCGAGGTAAACCGTGCCCAAACCCATGGATTCAGCGGCAACCTCCATGTTGTGAGCGGCCAAAACCGCGTCTTCCATGGCTGCCAAGAACAGGTTGGTGCGCTGGAGCGGAGCAATATCCATTCCCGCTTCTTCACGAATTCGCGCATTGCGGTAGAGGTCGACGGCGAACATGAAAAGGTCGCCCTTGGAGGTGCCCACGTAGGGCTGCTGTGCGACCTCAGCCAGAGCATCACGCTTTGCCACATCGGTGACGTGAATGATTGAGAACTGCTGGCGGAAGGATGAGGTGGGTGCGCGACGGGCTACGTCGATGAGGGCATCGCGTTCCTCGAGGCCAAGCTGGGTGTCCTCGAACTTGCGGATGGTGCGATGTGCGCGCAGCACGTCAATCGTTGGATTGGTCACTCCAACTTCGGGGACCTTGCGGTAGTCTTCGGCCTGCATTTTTGCTCCTTTGGTTGCAACGGTCGCTCTTATTGTCCGTTTTTCGGCTATTTTTCGCCAGTGCATCCCACTTTTGCGTCAACCGCGGATCGTCTTCACCCTGGGATTTTGGCAGCATTGCTTCATCACAATTCGGTCGCAGTTTAGGTGCAGACTTCCGAAATGTGGAGTCTGAGATGGACGCTCTTTCGAGGATGGCTAGACTGAGAGTCATGCGTAAATCTCTCATTGCAACAATGTGCATTGCCGTCATGGCAGCAACCGGCCTCGCTGCTTGCTCCAGCGGCCCCCAGTCAGCAACCAACGAAAAGTTCATTACCAAGGATCCGGCCACGGTCGTCGAAACCGGCGTGAAGCTCCCCGAGCAGCGTGACCTCGAGTTCAAGCTCGATGGCAGCGTCTCGAAGGCAAAGGTCGAGATTGCTGACGCGGAAATTGCCGAGCAGGTCAAGGGTTCCAAGAACCTTCGTATTCACCCCAAGAAGGTCGGTGAAACCACCATTAAGCTCACCGACCCCAACGGCAAGGAATACCAGATTCCTCTCGAGGTTGTTGAAGGTAACAACTGACATTTATTCAATCTCGTCCCCGGGGGCCAGGTGAGCTGGCCCCCGGGGCATTGTTTTACCTAAGTCATCAGACCTATATTCATGTACTTTTCCTTGAACTTGTCTAGAAAATACGTACATGAGGGATATTGACCTGTATATGATCTACATCATATATTGTCGCCTGTCCGCAGATTGCAAAGGAGCATGAGGTGACAAGCATTTCCCCTCCGGTCTACGAACAGATCGCACAGACTATCAGACGCCAAATCCTGGACGGCGATCTCACCGCCGGTTCACGGATTCCTTCTGAGAGCATTCTTTGCGAGCAGTTCTCAGTGACCCGGGGAACAGTCCGCCGCGCACTCCAAGTCCTCGTCAGTGAGGGCTATCTTCGGTCCTATCAAGGTAAAGGAACCTTCGTTACCTCACAGGAAAACAAGCGTGTCTTGTGGGGATTCGGCTCGTTGACCGACCGCCTCGAGGGGACAAGCGACCACGCACGCGCACGCGTCTTGGATCACTCGGTGGTACTGCGTCAGAATCGGCCCTTCCTACGACTCAAGCGCCTTCGCTTGATTGAGAACGACAACGGCTCTTTCCCGGTGAGCCTCGATATTTCTTTCCTCCCGATTGATCTATTCCCCGGCATCCAAGAAGTTGATTTCACCGATGCCTCGATCTATCACATCCTTCGCGATGTCTATCGGACAACTCCGAAGTTCTCGGTGGTCTCGATGAGCGCGCGAAGCATTGACCAAGAAACCCGCACGATCCTTGGTGAACCGGCAGGTACCCGCTGCCTTCTCCACCTCACGGGCTCTACCTACGACCACAACGGGGCATGCATCGAGGAAAGCGAAGTTACCTACTCAACTCGGGTGCAAGCAACCTTGACCATCGACCAGGTCAGGGGTCACGCAGAACCCGTTACTCTTAAAGAAGAGAGCACGGCTCCACTGAGCGATTGAAGCAAGACAAGCTATGAACGTTCATATTCGTCCCACTCTCACCGTGGGAATCGATGATATTTCCCTGTGGGGAAAAGAACTGTGTTTCTCCCCCGAGCACCCAAGCGTCGTCCAAGAGTCAGGGGATGGCTGGGAGGATTTCACGAGCGCCCAAAAAGTCAATGCCAATCCTGTCAATCTGGCAATGACCTTCATCGATATCTTTGATGCCCCAGTAAGCGCTTTTGAAAAGCACGACCACACCCGCGAAACCCTGCTCCCAACATCGGTTCCGATCATCTTGGCAGTGTGCCCCCAAAGTTGCACAGCACCAAGCGTTCAAGAGACCACTTTCATTGTGATTCCACGCGGATGCGCAATGATCCTCCATGAGGGAACGTGGCATTCACACTGCTTTGGGATCGATGGGGCAACGGCGTATCACCGACTCACCGACGCCGACCCACAATTCCCCTCGATTCGAGCCACTCTAGGCGCCGAAGCCGTGACAAGTGACCTCTTTACACACTGCACCGGCAAGGGCTCCAAGCGCTCAACACACTCTGAATAAACCCCTGGGCTCCGCTCTTGATAGTGCAATCAGAAGCGGAGCCCAGGCGGTCAGTACCAAAGGCGCAAGGCTCCCGCTCCCCTCAAGGGAGCGCGGCCTCGGCAATCCCTAGAAGTGCACGCGGCGTGCGAGGGGTTCGCACTCCGCCAGCACTCGGCCAGCGCGGAAGTTCGCAAGCACAGGAGCACCGAAGCTCAGTGCGTGGAACCAATCCTTGGCGTCCAGCACAATGAAGTTCGCCGTGTTTCCAACCTCGATCCCGTAATCGGACAGGCTCAGCGTGCGCGCAGCATTGTGGGTGATGAAGTTGTACGAGCCCGTGATCTCCGGGCGCGCCATCATCTGCGTGACATACAGGCCGTTGAGCACGACATCACGCAAGTTTCCGGTACCCATGGGATTCCACGGATCCTCAATATCATCCTGACCGAAGGAAACGTTGATTCCTGCCTCGGTTAGTTCCTTCACGCGGGTGACGCCTCGGCGCTTCGGATAGGTGTCGACACGCCCCTGCAGGTGCGTATTGACCAGAGGATTCGACACGAAGTTGATGCCACTCATCTTGAGCAGGCGCACCAAGCGCAGGAAGTACGCATTGTTGTAGGAGTGCATTGCCGTCGTGTGCGAGGCGGTCACTCGCGGCCCAATCCCGGCCTCAAGTGCGCGCGTGGCCAGAGTTTCCAGCCCGCGCGAGGCCTCGTCGTCGATTTCGTCGCAGTGCACGTCCATGAGCAGTCCGTATTCCTGGGCGAGCTCGACTGCGAAGTTCAGCGAGGAGACGGAGTACTCGCGGGTGAACTCGAAGTGCGGGATGGCGCCGATTGCATCCACGCCCATTTCCGCCGCGCGACGCATGAGGTCGCGTCCGTTGGGGAAGGACTCGATGCCCTCCTGCGGGAAGGCAACCAACTGCAGGGTCATGGAGTCCTTGAGTTCCTCACGCAGATCGATGAGCGCACGAAGGGCTGTCAGGTCCGGATCGGTCACGTCGACGTGCGAGCGCACGTACTGGATGCCGAACTGGGCCTGCTGACGAAGTGCGCGGCCCGCGCGATCCTTGACGTCCTCGTAGGTCAGGCTCTGCTTGCGCTCGCTCCACACCTCGATGCCCTCAAAGAGGGTTCCGCTTTCGTTGTAGCGCGGCTGTCCCGAGGTCAGCGCCGTATCCAAGTGAACGTGGGATTCGATATAGGGGGGCAGCACCAGCTTGCCCGTGTAGTCGCGGACCTCTTCGCCTTCACGAGGCGTCAGTCCCGCGCCGATTTCCGCGAACTTTCCGTCCGTGATGCGGATGTCGACTCCGGCGGGTCCGTCTTCAATGCGGACACCCTTGATGAGCAGGTTCGCTCCAGCGTTTGCGGGGGTGCTCATCGACGGATTCCCTTCTCGATTGCGCTTCCGACGAAGTAGACGAGGATCGCGACGACCATGGCGTTGATCGAGACGATTCCGAAGCCGGGGGTCAGCCAGCCGGTCAGCGCGCCTGCGACCAAGGCGACGATCGGTGCCCACTTGATGGTGGTTGCGCTCTCACCCTCAGTCATGTAGGTCTTCCTGCGGGCGAAGTAATCCGCGACCAGGACCGCGCCGATGGGAGGCAGAGTGGCGTTGAGCAGGCTCAGCCAGCCGACGAAGTTGTCGTAGAGCCACAGGGCGCCCAGGGTGCCGATGACTCCAGCGACCAAGACCAGGGGCTTCTTGTTGATTCCGGTGATGTTCGCGTATCCAAGACCGGTCGTGTACAGGGCGTTGTTGTTCGTCGTCCAGATGTTGGCGCCGAGGACGATGAGGGCGGGGATCAGCAGGCCCTGGGCCATCATGACGTAGAAGATGTCGTCCTTGCCGGTGAAGGCACCGCCGACCGCGCCGAAGGAGAACATCAAGGTGTTGCCGATGAAGAAGGCGATGACCGTCGTGATGACCGCCGAAGTGGTGGTCTTCGCGAAACGCGTGAAGTTCGGGGTTGCGCTTCCGCCGGAGACGAAGCTTCCGATAACGAGGCCGATTGCGGTCACCGTGGTCATTCCCTGGTTTTGTCCGAAGACTGCGTGGAGGCCGCCTCCGTCGTTCACTGCGGCGATCATCGAGTAGCTACCGAGGATTGCGATCAGGGGCACCGAGATGAAGGAGACGATTTCGATGGCCTTGATTCCGAAGTAAGCGGAAGCGGTCATGAGTCCACCTGCAACGATGACGACCGGCCAGGGGCTGATTCCCAGGGTTTCAGCTGCGGGGATGCCGAACATCGCAACGCCGACACCGAACCAACCCATCTGCGTGAAGGAGATGAGTGCCGAGGGGAGGTAGGAACCGATACGTCCGAAGGTGTGGCGGGACATGAGGTCGAAGCTCAGTCCGGTCTTTGCGCCGATGTAGCCCAGGGATCCGGTGTAGACGGCCAAGATCGCGCCGCCGATGATCACCGCCCACACGTACTGCGAGTAATTGAGACCGTTTCCGAGCTTTGCTCCAACGCTCATCGAGGCGGAGAAGAAGGTGAAGCCGAGCATAACAAAACCGACGGCCCAAAATGACCGTCGGTTCTGAGATGGAACTGCTTCAAATGAGAAGTCATCATCGTGTCGAGTGACTTCTTCTTTTTCTCGGGTGGGGGCGATCGTGCTCATCGGTTATCCTTCCTGCTTCTAAGGTTTCGTGGCACTACATTCGTAAACTTCATCAACCTGGTGCTGAACTAGCCCAAATTGCCAAAAGAGTATCGCGCCACGAACACTCATTGCAAACCCATTCCATGTGAGACGTGACGCACCCAGAAAAAGACCGTGGCCCCACCTCTCCCTCCAAGGAAATGGGGCCACGGCCATTACGGAGTTCCCCAGCGGCTACCGCTCGAAACTCCATTTTTCAGTCTGCCCTGAATGACAATCCCATAGGTGAATGACTGTCCCGTTTTCGGAAGAGTCTTCCCGAACTGCCAGACATTTCCCAGTCGCCACGTTTTGCAGTTGACCGCCTGACAACTGCCTCCATTCCTGCGTGGGCGCGGGGACGCAGTCCCACAGGTGAATGGGAGTTCCGTTCTCATTGCGCTGCTCGAAGATGTCGAGGCACTTGCCGGCCAGCATGAGTTTGCCCTGATCAAAGGTCACATTCTGTGCGTAGATCGGCTCGGAGCCGCTTCGGTCAGAAGACGTCGTGCGCACACAATCCCACTCCTGAATCTTGCGTCCATTGAGGCTCGCTCCGTCCCACAGATCCAAGCACTTCCCATTTCCATTGACCAACGCTCCCTGCTGAAGCTGAGTACTCGGCGTGTTGTCGGGAGTGTTGGCATCCGAGTGACCGTCAGTGTTGCCGCCATCGTTGTGCGCGGCCTCGTCCTTTTGCGTATAGAAGAAGTCCCACACGGAGAGCACGTCTGCCGTGAAGTTCACGGTGAGCTGTCCTTGATCGTTGGTCTTGACGGTGAAGGGAATCTCACGCGCACGACCGCCATCAACATCGGGACTGACCGCGTACAAGTGCGCGGGAACTTCACCGTCGCCAATCGTGTAGGAAACGGGCAAGCCAAGCAAAGTCTCGGGCTTTGCGGTGGGATCACGCCACTTGTCATCATTGTCCTTCTCGAGGTTGATCAGGTGAAGGACCTGCGTATCACCATTGGTCATGGCGTTTGCCCAAATGGTGTTTGCGCTTCCGTTGGAGCTGACGTTATGCCCCTGGATCGACACTCCTCGGCTGACGCGGTGAAGGTTGGGTCCGTAGAGGACATTTTCGTAACCGGTAATGACGTTGTAGTAGTTACGCAGCCAGTCCTGCAGCTCATAGCTCATGAACTTGATGCGGTCAGGGAAGAAGGGGCCATTGAGCATGTTGTTGTCCTGGCCCAGTTCCAGGTGGTGCGCGCCGTTTGCCGCGAATACCGCGTCAGCCAACTGAACGGAAGGAGTGTCGAAGGAAGAAACCGTCAACGAGTCAACGTTGATATCTCCGCAATCGCCCTCATCGAACTGGTAGGTGATTGTGTGCTGTCCCTTGTCCAGCCACGTGCTCCTGGCCTCGCCCGTGCTCCACCGGGTCCAGATGTCAGAGTTGTCGTTGAAATGTGTCGGGCTTGATCCCATGTACAGGACGCCGATCTTCTTGCCATCGACGTACACGCTGCGCACAGCCATGCGTCCGGTTGCATTCGCCCAGCGCAAGACCAGACCGTAGTTGCGACTCTCAGTGACATTGACGTTAAAGGAGACAGCCTTCCCTCGCCATTCGGGCTGCTCGACGAATCCCTTGCCCGTGTAGCCTTCGTGGTCCGAGGCCGTGGGCAGTCCCGCGTGAGACGCGTCCTCGGCCTCGTATCGGTCGCCCGTCACGGAGTCGGAGTTCATGTATGCAGCGACGACTGCGCTCTTGCCTCCGGACTCCTTGCGCTGACGTTCCAGATAGTCCGCCAAGTTCGAGTTCGAGGCCTGGCTGCCCCACAGCTCGGTGTAGAGGTAGTCGGCTTTGGACTGAGCCAATTGGCTGGAACCGTAGCCGTCAACGGCATTGAGTCCAACAGGCTTCTTCGTCTGCTCCGAAGTCTCGTTCACGAGCGACGCAAAACCGGCTTCGAGGTCGACGGGGTTCCCGTTGACATCCCACGCGCCCTGAGGGTTACCGAGCTGGTCGATATGCGTTCCCTCGAAGCCCAGTTCGATCTGCTTCTTGTACTGATCGACCATATGCTGACGCCACTGAGTATTCTGCGGGTTCATCATGTGCAGGGTTGTGTCCTGCTGGCCGGGGATCATGACGCTTGTCCAGGGGACGCGGGTGTCGTTGTCGCCTCGGATGTTGATTGCCCAGTCGCTACTCACGCCGTGGTTTTGGTACCCCTCAAGTGCTGCATAGCTCATGGAGTAGGGCAGCGAGGCGACGCCGGCATCATCGCCCGAGGCGATGAATTGCTTGATGACGTCCGAGGAGAAGTTCCACTTCTTCCAGTCGCTCCACTGCGGCGCGTCCTTGCCGTCTTCGTAGCGCACCGGGTCTTCATGACGCCACATCCAGTCGTAGTACTGGAGCGAATTGATGTGGTAATCCTGGGCCAGCTGATCGATGATGCCGTCCGTCTTTCCACTGAGGTCAGCGCTGTAGTTACCCAGGTAGCCAAAGCGTGGGTATCGCGTCCAGGTGCTGGAGACGTCAATCGCCGTATTCGCTTGGGAATCTTTAGTGTCGACTTCCACCATGTAGCCCGTGAAGTCCGTGCTCGGGGGAGTGAAAGTCCAGGTTGTTTTGCCATTTTCCGAGGCCTGGGCGGTGTAGTGATCAACCTGCTTTCCCAGGTGAGTGAGTGAGAAGTTCACTTCCCCGCTCCCTTGGGTTTGGGCAGTAACGGTGACGGGTTTCCCCGGCTCATAACGCGCTTTGTCGGCCCAGACTTTCGTAATTGTTGGGGCGGCTTCTGCGCGATATTCTGCGCCGAGTACTGTCGCGCTTCCCGCGAGTACACCGGCAGTTACGAGCGCCCCAATCTTCTTTGCGGTTCCAATCCGCATGCGTATCCCTCACTCTGTTTTTCTGCGTGTTATCAGCGAAAACAGCCTGTTAAAGCTTCGCGATGACGCTACAAAGATCGCCTGAACGCATCCAGAACCATTCCTGCACGCAACATTGGCATAACAATGAATCACAGCGACTTAATTCTGGATTGAAAAATCGTTGAAATACCGCGGAAGAGTGACAATAAAACAGCTCTGACCTGCACTGATAACTATCAGCGCAGGTCAGAGCCTCAATTCACCGAATACGTATTCACTATTTCTCAGAAAAATCGTGAATTTCCAGCGAATTCAAACATGAATGGTCTCAATGGTTGACACGATGACTATCGAAGAAAAACCCGCGCCCTCCACGGAGCAAGCGGCGCACCCATCTCTTCCCACACATTCGCATTGGTCAGGACTGGGACAAACGCAGGTACGGCCTCGGAAATCTCTGAAGGAAGGACCGGGGCCAGATCTTTCGAGGAAAGATTTGCAATAACTACCAGCTGGCGCTCACCCAAGGTGCGGCGGAAGGCGAAAATCTCACGATGCCCCGCATCGATGCGCTCAAACCGCCCATCGGCAACAACCGGCAGGTGATGACGCAGGCGAATGAGCGCGCGGAAGTAGGAGAACACCGAGACCGGGTCCCCCACCTGCTCGGAGGCGTTGATGACCGGGTAGTTCGGATTGAGAGCAATCCACGGCGTACCCGTCGTAAAACCAGCATTGTCCGACGCATCCCACTGGACGGGAGTGCGCGCGTTATCGCGGCCCATCGCACGCAGGCCATCAAGGACGCGCTCGGGATCGTCTCCGTGTTCGGTGGCCACACGGTAGTAGTTGGTGGACTCGATGTCCTCAAAGTCCTCGATCCCCGCGAAGACCGTGTTCGTCATGCCCAGTTCTTCACCCTGGTAGATATAGGGGGTTCCGCGCAGGAGATGAAGAATCGTCGCAAGTGCGGTTGCACTGTCATACCAGTACTTTTCATCGCCGAAACGACTGACCGTGCGCGGTTGATCGTGGTTGCACAGGTAGAGGCTGTTCCATCCCCGCTCGGCGAGGCCTTCTTGCCAGCGCGTGAGCGAGTCCGCGAGGTCTCCTGCCTCCAACGTGCGGCGGCCGAATTTTCCTTCGGGCAGCCCTAAGCCGACGTGCTCGAATTGGAAGATCATGTTGACTTCGTGGCGCGCGGGATCAGAGTAGAGAGGAGCATTTTCGAGGAGTACCCCGGGGGTTTCCCCAACGGTGAAGATCGCTCCACGGCCCTCGAAAACCTCACCGTGCATTTCCTGGAGAAATTCATGCAGGCGCGGTCCCTCCATGTAGAAGGGGCTTCCGTCGGCAAGATCCTGACCGGGCTGGCAGGTGCCATCGGGAAGGCCGGGGACCTTCGAGATCAGGTTGATGACATCCATTCGGAAGCCATCGACCCCGCGGTCTAGCCACCAGCGCATCATTTCGTAGACGGCCTGGCGAACTTCGGGGTTCTCCCAGTTCAGGTCGGGCTGTTTTTCTGCGAAGAGATGGAGGTAGTACTGACCGGTATGCGGGTCGTATTTCCACACGGGACCGGAGAAGAATGATCCCCAATTCGTGGGTTCGGCTCCGGGGGTTCCTCCCTCAAAACCCGGACGCGGGTCACGCCAGTAGTACCAATCGCGCTTTGGATTATCGATCGAGGAACGCGACTCAATGAACCACGGGTGCTCGTCCGAGGTGTGGTTGACGACCAGGTCCATGACCAGTTTCATCCCTAGGGAGTGAACGTCTGCGATGAGTTCATTGAAGTCGTCCATGGTCCCGAAAGCGGGATCGATGTCCTGATAATCGGAAATGTCGTAGCCATTATCGGCTTGGGGCGAGCGGTAGATCGGCGAGAGCCACAGGACATCAACGCCCAGTTCCTTCAGGTATCCCAACCTGGAGCGGATCCCTTGGAGATCGCCGAAACCATCTCCGTTCGCGTCGTTAAATGAGCGGGGATAGATCTGATAAACAACCGCGCTCTTCCACCATTCATCGGCCGGAAAGTGAAGTGCCGAGTGCGTTTCGGGAAGTTGAGTTTCATCGAATAACACAGAGAACCTGCCAAATCTTCGTTGGTGGAGGTGCGAATGCCCTGCGGACCTTGGATGTTCGTGATCTCAGTGAACACCAACTTCTGGGCGATGTCTACACGCGTCCATCCCCTCCTGCTTTAGCTCGCTCACCTACGGCCTCAGAACAGTCATAGGCCCGGAGTCAGTGAGCTAAAGCAGGAATGAGAGAACGAAGTGGGGAGGGCACGCCCCGGCCTCGCCGCGCTGTATCCCCTTCGCCGCGTCCTCACCCCTTCGTCGCGCCACCGGCGAGGCCAGCAACGATATAGCGCTGCAGAGCAATGAAGAGGATCAAAACCGGGATTGCAATAACCGTGGCCACAGCCATCAGGTCATTCCAGTTCGTCGCATACTGACCGATCAAGCGGTTCAAAGCAACCGTCAAAGGCTGCAGATCCGCCTTCGTCAGCAAGGTCAACGCGAAGGTGAATTCACCCCAAGTCATGAGGAACGAGAAGGACCCGATCATGATGACACCAGGGCGAATCGTTGGGATCACCACGCGAACGATGGTTCCAATGATTCCGAGGCCATCAAGTCGCGCCGCCTCCTCAACTTCCTTCGGGAACTGCTTGAAGAAAGGCCGCAGCATGATGATCGCGAAAGGCAGGGTGCCCGTCACGTCCGCCAAGATGATCGAGGGGAGGGTGTTAACCATTCCCGCTTGACGGAAAAGCACGAACATCGGGATCGAGATCGCGATGGCGGGGAGGAGCTGAACGACGCTCAACAAGATCAGCATCCCCGTTGTCACTGCGCTCCTCATTCGCGCGATCGCGTAGGCCGCGGGGATTGCAAAGAGCAGCGTCAGTACCAGACACCCAGCAGCGATGATCGCCGAGTTCCCCAGCGCCTTCCAGATCCCAAAGTTGTCGCTGAAGGCGACTCGGAAGGAATCAAGCGTCGGATTTTGTGGGATGAGGTGCGGTGGCTGAACGAAGGTTTCTTTCTGCGTCTTGAAGGCCGTGCACACCATCCAATAGACCGGGAAAAGATAGAAGATCGCCATGACCCATGCGGCGGCAGATTTTGCGATGCGCACGCGGCCTTCATGCTTCTCGTGCTTTGTCTTCGCAAAAGTCCTCGTTTCCGAGGCCTCGGCGCGCTTTCCGTCCTTGGGTGCACTTTCGCTGGCCACACCTCGGACTTCAGAAGTCTCCACAGACATCACGCATCCTCCTTATCCAGCGAACGAACATAGAACCACGACAGCGCCAAGGGCAGAACCATCGTCAGCATCGAGGCGGCTGCACCATTACCAAAATCGAAGACCTTGAAGGTCTGCAGGTAAGTGAAGATCGGCAAAGTCGTCGTCGCTTCAACGGGCCCGCCTTTCGTCATCGTGTAGATCAGGTCGAAGACCTTGTAGGTATTGATGACACCCAAGAGCAAGAGCGAGAAGACGACAGGACGCATGAGGGGTTCCGTAATGGAGAAGAAGGTACGGATGGGGCCCGCACCATCAACTTCGGCGGCCTCGTACAAGCCATCGTCGATGGTGTGCAATCCCGACAAGATCAGGAGCATGTTGAAGGGCATTCCAACCCAGAGGTTTGCGACAACGACCGCGACCATTGCGGTTGTTGGACCGGTGAGCCACATGACCGGTTTGTCCACCAGGTGCATTGAGGTCAAGAAGTAGTTAATGACGCCGAAATCAGAGTCGAACATCCAGCGGAAAATTGTTCCGGTCACGACAGCGGGAAGAATCCAGGCGACCAGCAGCAGCGCTCGAATGATGCCGTTTCCGGGGAAGGGTTTGCGGAAAAAGAGCGCCATCGCGTATCCGATGATGAACTGCAGTGCCAGCGAGGCGAAAGTGAAGATCGCCGAGAGCTTGAGGCCATTCCAAAAGCCGGGACTCGCCAGGACTGCTTCGTAGTTCGCAAAGCCCGTCGGGTGGTAGTCGCCCGTAATGAGGTTGGAACCGTTGGCATCGGAGATTGACAGCCAGATGTTATAGACCAGGGGAACAACGAGGAAAATTGTTATGTAGATGATTGCGGGTAGCGCAAGGAGGAACCCCAGGCGTCGCGTGCGCGCCATGGAACGAGATCCTGCGTCGTGACCCGCTTTCTTTGTTCGCGTCATCGTAAATTCACTTACTCAGAGTTGCGGGCTCCCCACGCGAGTAGGGATACCGCGGCTTTGCCACGGACTCCCATTGTTGCGTTTGTACTCGCGTGGGGTGCCACTAGGTATTGTGCGGTCCTTGACGAGGCCTACGATACTCGCCGGACCTGTGTCCTTTGCCGCTCAGTTCTTGGGCAGCAATGGGGTGATTGTCTCCGCGGCCTTCTTCGCTGCGGCCTCGGGGGTTGCTGCGCCAGTCAGGGCTTCCTGCATGGACAGCTGGATTGCCTCGGAAATCTTCGGGTAGTCCTTTCCGTATGCGCGTGCGTGTGCGTACTGGAGCTGGTCTTCGAAGACCTTGAGCTTAGGATCGCTCGAGAGCTTGAGCTTACCCTGCAGGTCGGGGCGCGAGGAGAGCTGGCCGGAGCCATCGCAGTAGATCTTGGCGCCTTCTGCGCTGGTCAGGTACTTCGCGAGCTTCACGGCTGCCTCGGACTGCTTTGCACCGTTCATGACGACAACGTTTTCGCCACCCATCGAGGTTGCTGCGCGCTTGTCCTTAGGAAGCGGAGCGACGTCCCATTCGATCTCGGCATCCTTGGTCAGGGTCGAGAGCTCCCACGGGCCATTGATCATCATCGCGGCCTTGCCGGTGATGAACTGGGTACGCGCATCTTCCTGGGTGTAGTTGACGACTGCTTCGCTGACGGAACCGTCTTCGATCATGCCGCGCAGGTAGGCCAGTGCGGTTGCGCCGGACTCGCTGTAGTTGGACATGTCGCCGCCGGTCTGCCACACGAAGGGCAGGAGCTGGAAGGTTCCGGACTCGTTCTTCACGGCTGAGATTGCCAGGCCCTTGACGTCACCCTTGGTGGTCTTCTTGGCTGCTTCCTTGAGGGACGCCCAGTCGGTGGGGACCTCAACGCCAGCTTCCTTGAGCATGGTCTTGTTGTAGTACAGGGCGAGGTTGTTCGAGTTCAGCGGAATACCGTAGGTCTTTCCATCGAATTCAACCGAGGACCAGGGGCCATCGAAGAAATCAGACTTGTTGATACCATCACCGCTGAGGTCCTTGAGCATGCCCAAAGACGCGAAGTTCTGGTTGTCGACCACGTCCACGACTGCAACGTCGGGGACCTCGCCGCCGACCGAGCCCTGGAGAATGGACTTCGACAGGTCAGCGAAAGCAAAGGTGGTGCGCTTGACCTTGATGTCGGGGTTTGCCTTCTCGAACTCTGCAATCGATGCTTCGATCGAGCTGTTGGCGGTGTCACCGCTCAGGTAGTCCCACATTTCAACGGTGACCTGTCCACCGGAGGCGCCAGACGAAGAATCCGACTTTCCTCCTGAACATGCGCCCAGTCCCAGTGCCATCACTGAGGCACCGAAAAGGGCAACGCCGCGCATTGCGAGCTTCGATGTGTGTGCCATTATTCTCTCTCCTTTGAGTGTTGATAGTTGTCCGTCAGCAACTACCAAGTTCCGTGTTTTCACGGACAAATACGGGGATGCACTCCAGTGGTGCATCGATGGTGACCTCTTGCCCACCCTCGAAGACGTCTCCCAGGGTGTACGAGGCCGCACCTGCCTTTTCTCCTTCTTCGCCGCCTGCGATCAGCAGCTGCTGCCAGCGCGCTCCCGCAGGAAGGTAGACGCGAGCGCTGCGGGCACCGGCCTCGACAATGGGGGCGACAAGGAGGTCGGGACCAAGGAGGAATTCTCCTTCTTCTTCCCACGCGCGCGCGTCCTCGGGGAATTCGAGGAAGAGTGCGCGCATGGGGGGAATTCCGCGCTCGGCGGCCTCGTCCATGACGCGGCCGATGTAGGGGCGCAGCGCTTCCCTGAGGTGGATGTAGCGCGCGCAGATTTGTGCGACTTCCTCGCCGTAGGACCAGATTTCGTTGGGTCCTCCGGGGTTGTCCGAGGCCACGTCCTCGCGGGGTTCGCGGTGACCGTGGACGCGCATGAGTGGGCAGAATGTGCCGAACTCGAACCAGCGGGCGAAGAGCTCCTGGTAGGCGGGGTTGCTGGGGTCGCCTCCGTGGAAGCCGCCAATGTCGCTTGTCCACCACGGGATTCCTGAGATTCCGATGGATTGGCCTGCTCGGACCTGAGTGAAGAGCGCCTCCCAGGTGGGGGCAATATCGCCGCTCCATACCGCCGAGCCGTACTTGGCTTGGCCGGCCCACGCGCTGCGACACAGGCTGAGGAATTGGTCTTCGCCCTGCTCACGCATTCCTTCCCAGACCATGCGCGCGTTCTCGCGCGGGTAGAGGTTGGAGACGTTCAGGCCGCTTCCGGAGTAGAAGCGCAGGTTGGAGGGGTGACCGGGGTTGAGTTCCGGTTCGCAGGCATCGAGCCAGAACACGCGCACACCCAGATCGAAGTAGTTGTTTTTGAGTTTGTCCCAGACGTACTCGCGGGCCGCGGGGTTTGTCGGGTCGTAGAAGGCAACGGGGAGCGGGCGGTCCATTCCCTTATCGCGGAAGGTCTGGTGGTATTCGACTCCTGCTTCGGTGCCGACCAAGAGGCCCTTGGCGCGAATTTCTGCGTCCGTTTGCGCGAGCGGAGAGACAGTGGGCCACACGGAGACCATGAGCTTGGTGCCCATTTCTTCCAGTTCGGCCATCATTGCTTCGGGGTTTGGGTACTCGTTTTCGTCGAAGCGCCACTCCCCCATTGCGGGCCAGTGGATGAAGTCGGTGACGATCACGGACAGGGGCAGGCCGCGGCGCTTGTATTCGCGCGCGACTTCCATGAGTTCTTCTTGGCTGGTGTAGCGCAGTTTCGATTGCCACAGTCCCAGTGCCCACTGAGGGATGCGGGGCGCGTGACCGACGGCGTCGGCGTAGGCCTCGAGGATTTCCTTGGGGGTATCGCCCACGCACACCCAGTAGTCGATCCATTCGCTCGCCTGCGCGACCCAGCGGGTACTTTCTTTGGCGAATTCGACGCGGCCGACGGAGGGGTTGTTCCACAAGAATCCGTAGTCCTTGTCAGAGAGGACGAAGGGAATGGACACTTCGCCGTTTCGCTGGACGAGGTCGGAGACGATTCCCTTGTGGTCGAGGAAATCGTAGGAGTGCTGGCCCATTCCGTAGAAGCGTTCGCCGGGGTCGGAGGCGAAGCACTGGTGGACTTCGTGTCCGCCGAAACCAGGGTAGATTCCGTGGGCGCCTGGCCACCAGAAGTGCTCGGGGGCTTCGCGGAGGATAGATTCGCCGTCCTTGCGGAAATCCAGAAGGAAGCGGGCGATTCCTGTTCCACCGTCAAGGCTGGCGACGACGCTGATACGCCCGTTGGTGAAGACTTCTTCGGGTGTGTCGTAGCCGGGGATCTCAGTGACCTTTGCTTCTTCCGTGCTTGTCCCGAGGCCGGTGGCGGGCCCCACTTCGAGGGCTCCTAGTCCTTGGGGGAAGTCTGCAGAGGGGCCGATGCGCACACGAAGCGCATTGCGCCCCCATGCCTCAATGCGGATGAACTCGTGCGCGAAGCAGAGTTCAACTGCGCCGGGGTACTGCTTCTTCGTGTACACCTGTGCTCCTTTTTGACCGGACGCATACGTATCCGCTTAATGACAATTTTCAGGAGTTTTTCTGGTATTGTTCATTACGCATACGTATTCGTCGGATAAAAAATATTTGCGGGCATCGACGCCCGCACATGTGATGCGGAACTCACAATAAGTTGTTCACGCGATCCTGTCAAGATACCGGGAGGACCTGAGATGGCGCGTCAGCCAACCAGCAGAGACGTTGCAAAACTAGCGGGAGTCTCGCAAACCACGGTCTCGTATGTCATGAGTGGACGCCGAGCCGTCTCCCCCGAGACGGAAAAGCGTGTCCAAATTGCAATGAAAGAGCTGGGGTATCAGCCCCATGCGGGTGCCCGATCCTTGCGTTCACGAAAGTCCCGCGTCCTGGGAGTGGTGGTCCCCTACCACGAGGGAGCGGACGCGGCGGCCCAGCACTACATGCTGATCACTCTGGCGCAGCTCTTGCGCGAACACGATTTCGACCTGCTATTGATCACCGCCGACGAGGGCGCCGCCGGGCTTCGAAGAGTCATGCAGACCGCGCTGTGTGATGGCCTGTTCATCATGGAGGTGCGCTTCAATGATGCTCGTTTGGGCGTCGTTGCAGAGAGCAAGATCCCCACAGTTTTCATTGGAACCCCGGGGTCTGGGCCTTTCAATGCACCGATCCAGTCCATCGACGTTGATTACTACGAGGCCGGGCGCGCTGCGGTTCACCGCCTGCGTGACGCGGGAGCGCGCAACATTGCTTTCGTCCATTCGGCAAGCCCCGATGTGCAATCGTTGAACTTCGTCTCGCAGTTCAGGCAGGCGGTTGTTGATACGGCGGGCGAGTCGGGGATTCCTTTGCTCTCGCGCACGTGCGAGACGGGAATCCGCGAGATCCGTAAGCTCGTTGGGCAAATTGCCGGTGATAACCGGATTGATTCCTATATTTTGGGGCCGACGATTTCTGCGGATGACTGGTGCAATGCCCTGATTGACCTGGGGATTCGTCCTGGCCGCGATGTCTCGCTGGTAGCCAGCGGCTGGTCTGCCGAGCGCGCACACTGTCTATTCGATGTCGATCACTTTGATACTCGCCCCGACGAACTATTGAGGCGTGCGGTCGAGATGCTGGTTGCCCAAATCGATGGCGCGCCCCGAAAGGAAGCCGCCGCGGAAGCTATAGCCGCCGATGCCGCGACGTCGGCAGATTCCGAGGCCAAGATCCGCCGTCCCGTACATGGCCTGACCTTGCTTGATCCGATTTTCGTGCCCGGGAATACGGTTGTTGGTGAAGGTCGAGAAAGCTGACTTCCGCCCCGCTATGCTCCGCTTTGCCTCTATCCCGCCCCATCTCCTGGTTTAGCTCGTCGACTCCTAACGTATAAGCGTTCATAGGCCAGGAATCTATGAGCTAAACCAGGAAAGAGGGAGCTAAAGACGGAGGTAGAGCAGGAAACCAGGAATAAGGGAGCTAAAGCCCTTACTTGCGTCCGCCTCGCGCGGCGTACTTCTCGACGTGACGCTCAAGCGCCGCGCGAACGAGGCCCGCGAATAGCGGGTGAGCCTTCGTCGGACGCGACTTGAACTCGGGGTGCGCCTGAGTTGCTACATAGTAGGGGTGCATGGAGCGATCTAGCTCGACAAACTCGACCAGGTTCCCATCGGGGGAAGTACCCGAGATGTGCAGGCCAACCGATTCCAGCTGATCGCGGTAGTCGTTGTTCACCTCGAAACGGTGACGGTGGCGCTCCGAAACCTGGGTCTTGCCATAGGCCTCGGCAACAATAGAACCTTCCTGAAGGACCGCGGGGTAGGCGCCCAGTCGCATGGTCCCACCCAGATCACCATCGCCCTCAACAATGTCGACCTGGGAGTCCATCGTGTGAACGACCGGATCGGGAGTCTCGGGATCCATCTCGGTCGACGAGGCCCCCGTCAGCCCCAGCAGATCACGCGCGGCCTCGATGACCATGCATTGCAAGCCCAAGCACAGGCCAAGGGTCGGGATCTTATGCTCGCGCGCCCACCGCAGCGCACCCAACTTGCCTTCAATGCCTCGGATGCCGAAACCGCCGGGGACGATGATCGCGTCCACACCTTCCAGTGCCTTCTGCGCTCCCTCGGGAGTCTCGCAGGTGTCAGAGGCAACCCAACGCAGGTCCACGCGCGCATTATTCGCAAAACCACCGTGCTTTACGGCCTCGGAAACCGAAAGGTAGGCGTCGTGCAGGTTGATGTATTTTCCAACCAGCGCAACCTCGACGCGGTACTTCGGGGACTCGACGCGCTCAAGGAGCTCGTTCCACTCGCTCCAATCCACATCGCGGAAAGCCAAGCCCAGTCGCTGGACCAGGAACGCGTCCAAGCCCTCGCGGTGCAGTGTCGGGGGGACCTCATAAATAGAGGCCGCATCCTTACATTCGATGACAGCATCACGGTCAACATCGCACATGAGTGCAACCTTGCCCTTGATTCCCTCGGGCAGCGGGCGGTCCGTACGCAGCACTAGGGCATCTGGCTGGATACCGATCGAACGCAGGGTCGCAACCGAGTGCTGGGTCGGCTTGGTCTTGAGTTCACCAGCCGCAGGCAGGAAGGGAATCAGCGCAACGTGAACGAATGCGACATTGTCGCGACCCAGGTCGGCGCGCACCTGACGCGCGGCCTCCAAGAAGGGCTGGGACTCGATATCGCCCACGGTTCCGCCAATTTCCGTGATGATGACATCGGGGGCGTTTCCCTCGGCGTCGGGGATGGCCTGCGCGCGCATGACGCGCTTGATCTCATCCGTGATGTGGGGAATGACCTGGACGGTGTCGCCCAGGTATTCGCCGCGGCGTTCCTTCGCGATGACGGTGGAGTACACCTGACCGGTCGTCGCGTTCGCCGCGCCGGAGAGGTTCACGTCCAAGAAGCGCTCGTAGTGGCCAATATCCAGGTCGGTTTCTGCGCCATCTTCCGTGACGAAAACCTCACCGTGTTGGAAGGGATTCATGGTCCCCGGATCGACATTGATGTAAGGATCGAGCTTTTGCATGGCAACGCTCAGACCGCGTGAACGCAGCAGGCGCCCCAACGACGAGGCCGTCAAACCCTTACCTAAAGAAGAAACCACACCTCCGGTGACAAAGATGTGGCGAGTGATGTTTTCCTGTGCGTCTTGTCGACGTCCATAGCTGTTTACCATGGAATCTCAGTTTACAACCACCCATTCTCAGTCGCGACCTTGAGCGCTTCGGCGCGCGTGTGCGCGTGGGTCTTATCCATCGCCGAGCTCACGTAGTTGCGCACCGTCCCCGCCGACAGCATGAGCTCCGAGGCCACGTCCTCCACGGTCCCGCCGCTTTCGAAAGCGCGCAGTACCTCAACTTCGCGGGCGCTGAGCGGGCTTTGGCCTTTCGTGAGCGCATCGACCGCGAGCGCGGGGTCAACGACGCGAAGCCCCTGTGAAGTTCGACGAATGGCGTCAAGCAGTTGAGCAGCGGGAGCGTCCTTGACGACAAAGCCCAATGCGCCGGCATCGAGTGCGCGCTGGACGTAGCCGGGGCGCCCGAAGGTTGTCACCATGAGTACGCGCGCGGCCGATCCTCGTTCTTTCAGTGCAGTGGCAGTACTGATCCCATCCATGACGGGCATTTCGACGTCCATGATCACGACCAGCGGGACCTCGCTACCTGGATGCGCGCTCGTGTGGGCTTCGACTGCAGCCAAGGCCTCGTGCCCATTACCCGCCTGAGCGACGACGTGCATATCGTCTTCCA
Source organism: Actinomyces sp. Marseille-QA0893 (assembly GCF_976954355.1). Taxonomy (NCBI): domain Bacteria; kingdom Bacillati; phylum Actinomycetota; class Actinomycetes; order Actinomycetales; family Actinomycetaceae; genus Actinomyces; species Actinomyces sp. Marseille-QA0893. The sequence goes on along the minus strand of NZ_CDRJSY010000003.1, from coordinate 112,829 downwards.
AATCAATAAGCGCGCTCAAGGCACCACGAATCAAGGCCTGATCATCGGCCACAATCACGTGAATCATGCGGTTTCCTTCGAAGCGCGAGTACTTGACCCGTCAATCGTACACGCAGCTCAGAGCGCCTCGCCCTTAAAAGCCAAGCGCAGCTCCCAGGTGCTGCCTTCACTGCCCCAAGTCACTTCCCCTTCCGAGGCCGCGCGCTCGCGCAGTCCCTGAAGTCCCGTTCCCCCGCCTCGCGAGGCCAAGGAGTACTTCTGCGAGTATCCATCGTTTCGTACGAGGACCTCAGCGGGAGTCAGGCGTACGTGGATGCTCTTGGGGTGGGCGTGGGTAATGGCGTTGGCCGTTCCCTCACGGATGATATGAGCGGCAAGGGAAGCTCGAGGGCCGGGTGGGATGTCGCCTCGAATATCGGCGGTGAACTCAATCCCCGCTTGCTCGCAGAGTTCGCGAGCCGAATTCACTTCTTCTTCCGGGGACAAACTGCGCGAGGCCGCAATGATCCCCCGCAGGTCCTCCTTCGCCTGGCGGGACAACTCCAGGGTCTGCGCAATCTGTTCACCGGCCTCGTCAATCTTTCCAACGGAAAGCAGGCGCTGGGCAAGTTCGTTCTTCATGGTGATGACGGTCAGCGAGTGCCCGAGGATATCGTGTAGATCTCCGGCGAAACGCAGGCGTTCGCGCTCGCGGACCAGACTGATTGCTTGGCGTTGGCGTTGTTCCTCTGAGTGGCGGTTGTCGAAACTGCGACGCACGGCCAGGGTTAAGCCCAAAACCATGAGCAGGGCGATGATCGCGTAGCTCAAGGCCAGTGCGTCAATGCTGCCAATGGGCAGCAAGATGGCGATCACTTCCCAGCCGACGAGCGCCACTAGGCCGGGGAGCACGTAATTCCGAGGTGCTTGAAGGTTCCAGCCCGCAATTGAGTAGGTGATGAAAAGGGCCGAGGTCACTCGCGATGCGCCGGCTGCGACCAGAACTAGCCCCAGCGCAACCACCAAAGCCAGCAAGATCCCGTGCGAAATCCACATCTTCTTCTTGATGTGTGCTCCCCATTCGGGGGTTGGGTTCACGACGTAGATCGCGATATCGGCGACTGCGACTGCAAGAGTGAGGGCCAGGATCAGTACCGTCATGCCGGGAGATTCGACACTCGGAACCATGACCAGTGGGAATGCCAAGAAAGCCAGGTAGGGAAGTGCCCACAGCACTGCGGACAAGCGCGGGTGGCGCTGCGTCCACGATGCTTTGGCTGTGGTGGTGTCCATGCTCTTCCCTCTCCCGGCTATTTCCTGGAATTCTTCGTGTGGCACGTTCATGCTGTCAGCGATCAGTGTCCCTGTGCTGCGCCCAAACTGCAAGCACGACAAAGGGAATGAACCAGGCCGCTGCAGAAATTACCCAGGTCCACTTAAAGGAATCGAAACCGTATAGGGGTAGTTGCGAGAGGTAGAAAATCCCGTAGAAGGGGCTTCCCGGGGCGATGCTCTTGAAGAAAGTCCCCATGGAGTCGATCGGGATGAACATTCCCGCAAGGAATGCGCCCAAGACGACAACGCCGTTGATCACTGCGAAGGAGGTATCCGAACGCAGGAGGAATCCCAGTGCCAGACCCAGCGTTGCTGACATCATGGCCGCAGCCAGGACAATCAGGGCGCTTTGGATCCAGGCTGCGGGAGTCATGCGCGCTCCAGTCGCATACCCCACGCCGTAGGTGACAGCAATGACGACGGCGCTCATGGAGATTGCTGCGACCAGACGAGAGAAGATGAAGGCTCCGGAGCTCACGGGAGTAAGCGCGAAGAGGCGAGATGTTCCGGACGTGCGCTCTAGGGCGACGACCGTTGCTGCTGATGCCCCGGCGATCATCACGCCGTAGAGGGTCATGGAGACCAGGACAGTTGCACCGACATTGGCGTTGACGGCCCACTCTTTCGAGTATTCCTGTCCGGCGCCGAACATCATGTAGAGGAAGATCGGCAGGATCAGTGCGAAACCGAACATGGCCGGGTTTGCCACCAGTTTGAGGAAGGCCTTCCAGGTGAGCATCCCGATTCCTTCCCATGAGCTCACTGCGGTGCGCTTGCTCCAGGGGTTGGTTTCTGCGTGAGTGTGCGTTGTCATTTTGAATCCTTATATACGTAAAAAGCTGTGGGGAAATCTGCGAGGCTCGGGCTGGCTTTACTGGGTGAGCTCCGAGAAAACGTCCTCGAGGCTGGAGAAAACGACCTCGAACTCGCGAGCATTCTCAAGGCCAATGACGAAGCGCGCTGCCTCATCGGAGAAGGTCGTGCGGAACTCTACGCGCGCCCACTGTTCATCGGCGTCGCTCTCCCCCGCGGAACTTTCGGTATCGGATTGGCGGACCTTGGCCTCGGCAATTTCGCTGAGCTCCCACGTCGTTCCCAATTCTTCGGCGCGAGCAGCCAAGGAAGCGCGAACCTCACCTAGGCGCGCGCGGGGAACAGAGAAGGCAAGGCGCGTTGTCGAGTGGGCGCGGCGGATTTCCTCGGTAGGGGCGTCGGCGGTGATTTCGCCGGCGTTGACGATGATGGTGCGCTCGGCGTAGTCCTGCGCCTCGGCCAGGTAGTGGGTGGCGAAGAGGATCGTCTTGCCTTTCGAGGCCTGGGCGCTCATGAGTTCCCAGAATTCCTTGCGCATGCTTGCGTCCATGCCGGCGGTCGGCTCGTCGAGGATGATGAGTTCGGGGTCGGGCAGGAGGGCAAGTGCGAGGCGGACGCGTTGCTGCTCGCCGCCGGAGAGCTTGCGAATCTTGCGCGCGAGGAGGTGTCGGAGGTAGGTCTCGTCAACGATGGGGTCGATGGATTCTTCGCGCTTGTAGACGCGGGCGAAGAGCTTGAGGAGTTCTGCGACGGTGTAGTCATTGGGCAGTGCGCCGGTTTGCAGCACGACTCCCACGAGGCGGCGGCGAATTGCTTCCTTGGCGCTCATGCCGAAAACTTCGACCGTGCCGCCATTGGCCTCTTGCAGGCCCAAGATGATGTCGATCGCCGTGCTCTTTCCTGCGCCGTTACGGCCCAAGAATGCGACGATTTCGCCGGAATCGACGCGCATGTTGATTCCTTTGAGGGCCTGAACCTGCCCGTAGGTTTTGACGAGGCCTTCGGCGAAGATCGCCGGTGTGGTGGAGTGATCCGTGTTTGTGTTCATGCCTCTAGTCAACCGTCGAGGCACAAAGGGCAACAGTGGCGTTTGAACGAAGTTTCACATGACACTTGTCATGAGATCTTTATGAGGCTTCTTCTACTATTAAGGGGTGAGTTCTTGCGATTCCCATTTAATTACTCTCCCCGTCCGCCGTTTTTCACACTTCTATCCTCAAGTTCGCGCGCTACTCACCGAGGCTTTCCCCTCTTCTGAACTCGTGCCTGAATGGGTACTCAACACCTTCGCACTGCGTCGTTCCATTGATTTTCTGGCTTACTTTAATCCCGCTCAAGAGTCGAGTTTTTGCGGGATTACCCTCACGATTCACTCGGAGGATTTACTCTTTGTCATCTTCCTGGCAACGGACCGTTCCGCACGTTCCAAGGGGTATGGTTCGCGCATCCTGTCCCAACTCAAAGAGCACTACCCCGAACACGCGATTGCCCTGGAAATTGAACCGATGCTTCGCGATGCCGAGAATTTTCACCAACGCGAGAGGCGACTGGCTTTCTATCAGCGCAATGGCTTCGATGAGACCGGCTTGTTTACGAATTATGAGGGCGAGAACTACGAGATCTTGCTCTACCTACCCGCGCAGCTCCCCGACGAAGGTGCGACAGCGCAGCGCTACAAGGATTTAGGCGTATTGTGTGGAGCCCTTGAGGAACTCCTATCGTCATTGACCATGCCGGTCTTCATCCCCACCATCCACGTCGGCATGAGGGAATAGCCGAGGCCGAGGCCGCGGCTACGCGGCAGGGTCTGGTAGGTCGCGGTGGTCGTTGGGAATCAACACCCGCGAATCAGACACCACCACACCTCCTCGCCGTCGTTGAGGTCAACCTCAGCCTAACGAAGAACGCTGATTCAGCAAGTAATTACTCGACACTATTTCGATATTTGAGAAAACAAACCATCGTAAGCGATTCGCGGGCACTGGCCTCGTACCGCAATCATCCCGCACGGCTCAAAGCCATAAGCCTCCAGCGCTCGACGCATCGGCGCATTATCAAGGTGCGTATCACAGCGCAAATATGGAACTCGCCCCACGCAAAAATCCATGACCACGCGAGTGACCCCACGGCCTCGGACGCTGGCAAGGCGATGGATCACGCCATATTCATCGTCGAAGTGCCAAGCCCCATCAATCTGGGAATACTCCTCTTCCGGCCCGCGAGCGAAACTAAACACTGCCAAAGGCCCCTGTTCATCACAAACAAGGAAGCATTCGCCTCTTTCAATGTCCCTGAGCGCGTCACTACGGTTGGGGTAATCACTGGGCCACTGCGTCGGATTACCGTTCGCCCGCATGAATTCGCGAGCGTGATCAAAAGCAGACTCGATGAAATCCAGATCCTCGGAAGTGGCAGGGCGTATGAACATGCCATCAGGGTAGCTCACGCCCGAACTCCCCTTCGCCACCGGGCACCCCTTCATCCAAACCGTTACGCTGCACCTATGGCCAGCGAACATCCCACACGAAACGAGCACTTCGGAAAATACCTTGCTTTAGGTATCGGCACTCACGTCATGTGGGGATTTTTCCCGCTGTACTTCCACCTTCTTGAACCGGCTGGCTCGCTGGAAATCATCGTTCACCGAGCGCTGTGGGCCTTCATCGCCTGCTTAATTGCACTGGCACTGACTCGCTCCCTTCCCAGAATGTGGCGCGTGATCCGAACCCCCGCGCTCATGGCGCCACTCGCCGCCGCAGGTTTCTTGGTTGTCATCAACTGGACGACCTATATTTACGCAATCCTCATTGGCCACACGACCGATGCCGCGCTCGGCTATTACATCAATCCCCTCTTCACGGTCGCCCTGGGGATGGTCGTTCTCCACGAGAGAATCTCGCGCCTCCAAGGCGTTGCTCTTGGCCTGGGCGTTCTTGCGGTGATTGTCATCATCGTGGGGCTTGGCCGGCTCCCGTGGATTTCGTTCGCACTTCCCGCATCCTTCGGTCTGTACTCACTGGTGAAAAAGAAGGTCGCACTCAAGGTTGCTCCCCTCGATGGAATGGCCATTGAAACCGCGGTCGTCATCCCGATTTTAGGGATTTATTACGCCTACCTTGTTGCCCACCAATCGACGTCATTCCACACCCTTCAGCGCGCCGGCGATGGTGCGATGTCCTGGCAGCTTCACCTGGCAATGCTCATCGGAGCGGGAATCCTAACCGTCATTCCGCTCATCACATTCGCCAAGGCATCGCAGGGACTCCCGCTGGGTCTCTTGGGTTTCCTTCAGTACATTTCCCCGAGTATCCAGCTGGTCATTGGCGTGTGCATCTTCCACGAGTACATGGAGCCGACGCGCTGGATCGCGACCGGAATTGTCTGGGTCGCCCTTGCGCTGCTCAGTGTCGACGGCGTGATCAGAATGCGACGCGCCAGGCAATAACGAGGCCCAGTGCGACGATAACCGCCACCACGATCCCCGCGATCACGCGGTTTCGCACGCTCTTTTCCCCGCGTGGCTTTCGCGAGCGCGTTCCGTTTGCGAAGGCCTCGAGGTCGCTGAGTGGACCGCTATTCGCCGTTTCCCGCCAGCTCCAATCCACGGCTTCACCTGACGAGGCCGTGGTGGGGATCGCCGTTGGAGCGTACTGCGACGCTGTGGCTTGGACAGGTTCAGACTGAGGCGGCTGAAGTGGCTGCGGGGCGCTTGGCGCTGCCTGGACGCCGTAATCGATGATCGGTGTCCCTGCGGCTTGGGGCATCCCCATCTCGGAAGCGCTCGGGCCAATCGGCATGTTCGAGGTGTACTGAATCTGCGGTTCGAGCGTTCCCCCGGAAGAGTCAAGGATCCACTGGCGCAACTGTGGATACAGGCTGGGGTTTTTCAGCAGATGCCGACGAAGGTCAGGGCGCTCGGCCGCGAGTTGCGCCATGAGTTCGGGCGGCATCGTGGGGTCTTGAGCTTGGGCGGGGGTGATCGAATTGAGGTCGTACATTAGGCGGGTTCCTCGCGAGAGGTGAAGTTCGCAAAGCGCGCCATGTGTCCTTGGAAGAGGACGCGAATTGTTCCGGTCTCACCGTTACGGTGCTTCGCCAAGATAATGTCGGCTTCGCCCGGACGATCCTCAGGATTGTAGTATTCGGGCCGGTGCAAGAGGATGATGATGTCCGCGTCTTGCTCGAGTGAGCCCGATTCACGCAGGTCGCTCATCATCGGCTTCTTATCGGTTCGCGCTTCGGGACCGCGGTTCAGCTGTGCGACAGCGATGACCGGGACGTCGAGGTCTTTGGCCAAAAGTTTGAGGTTTCGCGACAGGACAGAAACTTCCTGCTGACGTGATTCGACCTGCTTACCCGTTGTCATGAGCTGGAGGTAGTCCACGACGACCAGGCCCAGATTGTGCTGTTGCTTGAGTCTGTAGCATTTCGAGCGAATCTCGGTCATGGTGACATTCGCTGAATCGTCGACGAAGATCGGGGCTTCGGAGATCTTCCCCGTCGTTTCCGAAACCTTGCGCCAATCGCGTTCGGTCATCTCGCCCTTCATCATCTTGCTCATGAAGACCGAGGACTCGGCGGAGAGCATACGCATGGCGATGTCGTTTTGGGACATTTCCAACGAGAAGATGACCGATGTGATGTCGTGCTTGATGGAGGCGGAGCGACAAAAGTCAAGTGCCAGCGTGGACTTACCCATGGCAGGACGCGCCGCAACGATGATCATCTGGCCGCCGCGCAAGCCCCCGGTGTAGCGGTCGAGGTCGACGAATCCGGTGGGAACGCCGGCGACTTTCCCCTGGTTGAGTTCGATCTTTTCAAGCTCGGTGAGGATGTTTTCGGACATCTCGGCCATCGACACGTAGTCGGTTTGCGCTTGGCGTTCTGCGACGGCGAAGATCTCCGCCTGGGCTTTGTCGACGATTTCATCGACATCGCCACCGGCGTCCGCGTAACCGAGTTGGACGACTCGCGTGCCCGCAGTGACGAGGCGACGCAAGATCGCGCGCTCTTTCACGATTCGCGCGTAGTAGCCCGCGTTTGCTGCGGTAGGAACCGATGCGATCAGGCTGTGGATGTACGAGGCCCCGCCGACCCTGGACAGATCGCCTTGCCTTTGGAGTTCACCAACGACTGTCACCGCGTCCGCGGGTTCGCCCCGGCCCATGAGGTCGATGATCGTGTTGTGAATGATTTCGTGGGCAGGCTTGTAGTAGTCACTTCCACGAATTTCTTCGCTGACATCGGTGATTGCTTCTTTGGAGAGCATCATGGAGCCCAAGACGGACATCTCTGCATCGATGTCTTGGGGTGGGGTGCGATCGAAGTCTTCCGATGCCATGTGTGAAGCTCTCCTCAGGCGGATAGTGCGCATGTGGATGGGGGTTAAACGCAAAGCGCGTACACGCGAGCCTACTGCCAAGCGAGCGCCACTGCCACTCTCAAGTTCAACACGAATGTGGACGGATTGTGGATACTCTGTGGATAGCACCGCGTGTCTTCCACATGACCTGTGGATGAAGTGTCTTTCACAAGCCTATTCTCAGCTTGCCTTCAGTTTGGGCTTTCCTCAGAAAGCCGCCATTTTCCGAGTATGATCTTTCCACAGATGTGTACACAGTCTGTGGATAAAAAGTGGAGGGACAATCAGTGGATAGCGCCGATCAGCGAAAAGACATGTCTCAATCGCAGATTGAAGGTTTACCTGAGTCACAACTCGCAATCCACAACCAGGCTGCATCAACTGCACAAGAGTACTCTGAACAGGCTTTATCCACAGATGAATCCACTTCCGTGGATAAACCGACACTCACTGACGCATCCGAGGATATTTCCAGCACTTCCCCAGTTAAGCGCGATGAATCCGCACAAACTCGCAGCAAAAAGCCCAGCCTGACACGCCAAATCCTCTCCCTCGCAATCCCCACCCTGGGCGCAACAATTGCGCAGCCACTTTTCCTCACGATCGACTCCGCAATGGTTGGTCACCTCGGCGCCGAAAAAATTGCCGGCATGTCACTTGCCATGATCGTGATCAACACGGTCTACGGCATGTCGATCTTTTTGGCCTACTCGACCACTGCCGAAACCGCCCAGGCAATGGGAGCCGGAAACGAGCGACGCGCCCGCGAGCTCGGCGTCCACGCCATGTGGCTGGCCGCCATCATCGGCATCACACTCGCAGGAGTTCTCGCACTCATCGGCACTCCCCTCTTGCGCGCACTGGGAGCCGCCGAGGAAATCATGCCCTACGCCTCGTCATTCCTGCACGCGTCCCTTCCGGGGCTTGCGGCATCGCTGATCACCATGGCGGCCACCGGAGTTTTGCGCGGAATGAAGGACACGACCACCCCGCTCATCGCCGCAGGAGTCGGTGCCCTCCTCAACGTTGGCCTCAATGCTTTCCTCATCTACGGGATCAATCTGGGGATCGTCGGTAGCGGTATTGGAACCTCGATCGTCTCTACAATCATGGCGATCAGCTTGGTGTCAATCCTCGCCCGACCGGCGCGAGCCAAGGGTGTTTCTTTACGTCCATCACTGACAGGAATCCGCCAATCTGCGCGCGTCGGCGGCCCTCTCTTGGCACGCTCGGTCGCAGTTCGTCTGGCCTTCCTCACCTCGATCTGGAGCGCGACGGCGATCAGCGTCAACGGCCTCGCGGCCTACCAAGTCGTCATGTCGGCCTGGCAAATCCCGCTCTTCCTTCTCGACTCCCTTGCTATCGCCTCGCAAACTCTGGTCGGATTCGCCATCGGTTCGGGGGATCGCTCGCAACTGCGCACCCTGCTTCGCACGCTCTCGTGGTGGGGAATCGGAGCGGGCGTCATCATCGGCGCGCTCACCGCTTCCCTTTCCCCGTGGATCCCTTCCTTCTTCGTTTCCGAGGCCGTCGTCCGCCACATGGCGATCCCCGCGGTCATCGTCAATGCGGTCTTTTTCCCCGCGCAATCACACGCATTCCTGCTCGACGGTGTCTTGATCGGTGCAGGACGCGGCGTATCTTTGGCTAAAGCTGCATTTCTCAACCTCGCGATCCTGCTTCCCGCGCTGTGGGGATTTACGCTTCTTCGGCCCTGCCTGAGTGAGACCGCGGCGGTGGCGGTACTCATTGGTTTGGTGACCGGTTTGTACATGGTGACCCGAGCGATCACAAACTCGTGGATCACGTGGTTTTCGCCGCGAAATGCGCTCATTCCGCGGGATGATTCGCTCGCTCCATCGCAGGCCGCAGTGTGATTCACCGCTCGTGACAGGAAGCTGAAAAAACGCTAGACTTGGACGCTGGACTGTTTCCACCCACCCGGGATGGAACTCAGTCTCGCGGACACCCATGTGTCCGTGTGCAAAAGCCGGTGGAACTCCGGTGATTGCAACGCATGACCCTCCTGTCACGGAAATACCGTGACCGCGAAGACCACAGGAGGTGGGTATCAACGTGCGTGAATACGAACTGATGGTGATCCTCGATCCTTCGATCGACGAGCGCACCGTCGCCCCGCAGATGGAGAAGTACCTCGAGCAGGTCACCGCTAACGGCGGCTCCGTCGAAAAGGTCGACATCTGGGGCAAGCGTCGTCTTGCCTACGACATTCTCAAGCGTTCCGAGGGTATCTACGTTGTCATCAACATGACGACCACCCCCGAAATTGCGCTGGAAATCAACCGCTTGATGACTCTGAACGAGTCCATCCTGCGCACGAAGCTCCTGCGTCCGGACGCCCACTGACCTTCGCTCACCTGAGCAATCACCTCACACAGCCCACCAAGGAGATCCAATGGCTGGAGAAACCGTCATCACGATCATTGGCAATTTGACCAATGATCCGGAACTGCGTTGGACGCAGAGCGGAGCACCCGTCGCCGACTTCACGGTGGCATCCACCCCGCGTTCCTTCGACCGCCAAAGCGGCGAATGGAAGGACGGGGAAACCCTGTTCATGCGCTGCTCCGTCTGGCGCGAAATGGCTGAAAATGTCGGCGAATCCCTGCGAAAGGGAATGCGCGTCATTGTCACCGGTCGCCTCGTGCAGCGCTCTTTCGAAACCCGCGAGGGCGAACGCCGTACCGTCGTTGAACTTCAGGTCGAAGAAGTCGGCCCCTCACTGCGTCGCGCAAAGGCACAGGTCACCCGCACGGGCGGCCAGGCCTCGGCAGGCGCACCCCAGGGAGGCTACTCCCAGGGTGGCGGCTACGGACAGCAGCAGGGCTATGGAAACCAAGGTGGTTACTCGCAGAGCCAGGCCAGCTACGGCGCACCTGCCGGCGGTTCACAAGACGATCCGTGGCGCACATCCGATTCCGGTGTTGCGACCTCTTTCGCCGAGGATCCGCCCTTCTAAATAGCACCGCGCGCCAGTAACCGGTGCGCACACGTGCTGAACACATGCTTGGGAGCGTTCACTCGCTCAGATCATCAAGGAGAACATCATGGCGAAGCCTCAACTTCGCAATAAGCCCATTAAGAAGAAGGCCAACCCGCTGAAGTCGGCCAAGATCGAATCGATCGATTACAAGGACACCGCTCTGCTGCGTAAGTTCATTTCGGACCGTGGCAAGATCCGCGCTCGCCGCGTCACCGGTGTCTCCGTCCAGGAGCAGCGTCGCATTGCTCGCGCCGTCAAGAACGCACGCGAAATGGCTCTGCTGCCCTACACCTCTACCGGCCGCTGATTCGAAGGGAAGGACTGAAAAATGGCAACTACCAAGCTCATCCTCACCCACGATGTGGATCGTCTCGGATCCGCCGGCGATGTCGTCGAGGTCAAGTCTGGATACGCTCGTAACTACCTGATCCCCCGTGGCTTCGCCACCAAGTGGACCAAGGGCGCACAGGTTCAGATCGATCAGATGGCTGCTGCTCGCCGCCGTCGTGAGATCGCGTCCATCGACGATGCTCGCATCGTGCGCGATGCCCTGCAGGCCGCGGTTGTGACCGTGAACAGCAAGGTCGGCGCACATGGACGCCTCTTCGGTTCCGTCTCTGCTTCTCAGATTGCAGAAGCCGTGAAGGAACAGCTGGGCCAGACCATCGATCGTCGTCGCGTGATCATCGCTGACCCGATCAAGACCACCGGTGACCACACCGTGACGGTCAACCTTCACTCCGAAGTCACCGCGAACCTCAAGGTCCGCGTGCTGGCTGTCAAGTGAGCGTCTGACAAGACCATAAAGAGGGCCGGGGCACTCCCTTTCGGGAGGCCCCGGCCTTTTTGTCTTTCTTTTTCACGGGTGCCAGGCAGCTGCCTGAGCAGTGCTCCATTCGACGCTCGAGGACGTGTCCGCGCCGATGGAGCCTCCGAAGCTACCTGCCTTCTGCCCGACTCGGACCGCCGCCCTCGGAGCCCGCAGCACCCGTATTTTGAGCGGTCGGAGTCTGGGTCGGCTGTACCTCAGATCCGGGAGTCGACTCGCTCGCCTCGGGGGTCGGTGTCGGCGTCTCTTCGCTTGGAGTGGGGGTCGTTGAAACCTGGGGTGCGGGGGCTACAGGAGTAGCTGACTGGCGGGTGTACCAATCGAAGTGGAGCTTCGTCTGGTTCGCGGTCGCCTGCTTCATGTAGCGCATCCACACGGTCACCGGCCAGTCACCACCGTGGAATTGGCCAAGCCCACCGATATTCGTCAAAGAAACGGGATTGCCGTTCTCATCGAGCTGGTACATGCTCACTGCAGTGACCAGTTCAGGAGTAAAACCGACGAACTGCGCGGTCTTCTGATCTTCAGAGGTACCGGTCTTACCGCCGGTGTCCTGCTTAAGTGCGGCCGCGGCCTCGGCAGTACCGCCCGAAGCGGTCACTGCTTCAAGCGCGGGAAGCACGGTAGACATGGTCTTGGTATCGAAAATCTGTTCCGGGTCAACGTTTGTCTTAAAGACCTTGGAGCCATCAGAGTTTTGAACCTCGCGGACAATATGCGGAGTGGTTCGCTTTCCACCCGAAGCGATCGTCGAATAGGCGTGCGCAAGGTCAATGTTGTGAGGAGCCGCAAAACCCAAGACGTTGAGCAGCGAATCATCCAAACCGCTCGTATCCTCGGGGATTCCCAGGTCGATAGCAACCTTCTTCGTTGTTGCGGGGCCAACTTCCTGGTTGAGTCCAACGAAAACAGTGTTGATCGAGTTCTTCGTTGCGTTCACCAGGTTCTGACGGCCCCAAGACACACCAGAATCGTTGCTCACCGCACGTGACATTCCGCTGAAGGTCTTGGGCGAGGAGCCATCGTAAACGTCGTAGATCGAGCCCCCCTGCTCGGCGTGAGCAACCAGGGCGAAAGGCTTGAAGGTTGAACCGGCAGCCATGATGTCCTGTGTTGCCGCATTTTGCTGGCGCGTGAGGTAATCCTTGCCGCCGTACTCTGCGACGATTTCGCCGGTAGCGGGATCCAATGACGTCAAAGCCACGTGCATGGAATCTTCATTCCATCCGCGCACCGTGTACATGTACTCTGCAGCGGCAACGGCCTGATCCTGCTTGTCCTTATCAATCGTGGAAATAATGCGGTATCCGCCGGTCGCCAGCTGGTCTGCCGTGAAGCCTTCTGCCGCGAGTTCAGTCCGGACCTGCTCCATGAGATAGCCGGTCGGGCCTTCCATCGTCGGACCACCCAAGGTATCGGGATCGATAGTCTTTGGGAACTCAGCGGCGTTAGCGTCTGCCTGCGAAATCCAACCATCCTCAACCATCAGGTTGATGACGCGCTGCCAACGCGAGCGTGCTTTCTCTTCATCGACTGCCGGATCCCACGCGGAAGGAGCGGGGATGATCCCAGCGATCATTGCGGCCTCGGAAAGGGTGAGATCCTTTGCTTCGTGACCGAAGTACGCCTGAGATGCGGCTTCGATCCCGTAGGCACCGCGACCAAAGTAAATGGTGTTGAGGTAGTTGCCAATGATCTCGTCCTTGGTCTGCTCACGATTGATCTTGAGAGCAAGGATCGCTTCCTTGGCTTTACCCACATAACCGGTCGTTTCACCGACGTAGTAGCGCTCAACATACTGCTGGGTCAGGGTCGACGCACCCTGGCGCGCCCCACCCCTAATGTTGTTGACCAGCGCGCGACCGATACCTTTGAGGTCGACACCGGAGTTCGTGTAGAAGGTGCGATCCTCCGAGGCAACCACGGCATGTGAGACATAGTCGGGCAAGGTGCTGGAATCGATGATCTTCCTATTCACCTGCGACATCCGGCCCATTTCGGTGGTGCCATCGGCGTAGTAAACAGTCGTCGTCTGTGCAAGAGCAACCTGATCCGCCTGCGGAATCTTCAACGAGGCATAGGCAATGAGGAAGGTACCAAAGCCGGCAATAATGAGGCCGAGGAAGGTGTAGAAGGCTCCTCGTGCAATCCGTGCTGCGAGGCTGCGCTTCTTCTTCCCCTTGGCCGGACCCTTCTTCTTTCCGCCGCCCTTGCCGGACGCTGCTGTACGTGATGCCGGACGCGTCGACCCCGTGCGTGAGGTACTCCCTGACGAGGCCGCGCGAGTGCTTGCGCGCCGACTTCCACTTGAGCTGGCTGCTGCCCCACTCGAGGAGCCGCGAGAAACTCGTGCAACCGCTGAAGTGCGCTTAGGTGCAGAAGAAGCAGGTGTCTGGGGGATGGTTCCCTCGCCTTCACGACGGGCCTGCTGCGCAAGTCGACGTCGAGTTGCCTCGGCTCGCGAGGGAAGGGCGCGACGTCCCTGATCGTCGTTTGCTTGTGAAGGTGCCACGAAATCCAGCCTTTCAGCATAGGTTCATCGTGACTAGCCTACGCAGAAAGGCAGGCAATTGCCTAAAGGTAGCTCCGGATCGGCTTAGTTTTCGCTGGCAGCGCGACGTTTACGAGCCCTCTTCTGCGCGGACATTTCTTCCCAGCGAGCCTGCTGAGCCTGATACTCTTCGGCAACTTCTCGCACCTCATCGGATGCCCACCACGCAAGCAGGGCCTCGCGCGCGGCCTCTTCACCCATGGGCCCATTTTCCATGCGCAGGTCAAGGAGGTAGTCACGCGCCATCTTCACGGCCTTAGAGGGGCGGATCCCCAGAATCTCCATGATCTGATCCCCATCAAGATCGGGGCGGATCGCGTCAAGTTCTTCTTGCGCGCGCAACGCGGCAATACGCTCTTCCAGATCGTCATAGGCGGCAGACAAGAATGCGGCCTTACGCTTGTTGCGAGTCGTGCAGTCCGCTCGGGTCAATCGGTGAAGGCGCTCGAGAAGTTCTCCCGCGTCCGCCACGTAGCGACGAACCGCCGAATCGCTCCACTTCGCATCGCCATAACCGTGGAAACGCAAGTGAAGAGCAACCAAGTCAGAGACGGCATCGGTCGTGGCCTTATCGAAACGCAGGGCCTTCATGCGCTTGCGCGTCATCTTCGCACCCACCAATTCATGATGGTGGAAAGAGACCGTGCCATTAGATTCGAAGCACCGCGTAGCCGGCTTACCGACGTCGTGCATGAGGGCAGCAAAACGCAAGATAAAGTCCGGCTCGGGAACCGGGCCATCCGCGTCGGTCTCCAGGTCGATCGCCTGATCCAAGACGGTGAGCGTGTGCTGATAGACGTCCTTGTGCCTATTGTGCTCATCAACTGTTGACACGAGGGCTGACAATTCAGGAAGAACAATGTCAGCAACGCCCGTGTGGACCATGAGCTCAAGGCCTCGCCTGGGCCACGGGGAAATAATCAGTCGCTCGAGTTCAGCGCGAATACGCTCTGCCGAAACAATTTCCAAGCGCCCCGCCATAGATTCCATGGCGTCCATGACGTCCTCATCCACGTCAATGCCAAGCTGGGCGCTAAAGCGTGCGGCTCGCATGATGCGCAGCGGGTCATCATCAAAGGATTGCAGTGCGCTAACCGGGGTGCGAAGACGACCAACGGCCAGATCAGAGAGGCCGTCATGGGGGTCAACGAGCGCCAATTGCGGCAGGCGCATCGCCATAGCGTTGACGGTGAAGTCGCGGCGAGTGAGGTCACCTTCCAAAGTGTCGCCGTATTCGACCTCGGGCTTTCGCGATCCCACTTCGTAGGAATCAGTGCGATAGGTCGTCACCTCGACGACAAAATTGCCACGCCTACCACCGATGGTGCCGAACTCGCGGCCGATGTCCCAGGTTGAGTTTCCCCACTGAGCAAGAAGCTCTTCGGTTTTCTCTGGGCGAGCAGAGGTCGTGCAGTCAAAATCGTGAGGGGTCAGCCCCAAAAAAGCATCGCGAACCGGTCCTCCGACCAAGCTGATTTCCTCGCCGGCCTGGGTGAAGATCTCGCCCAGTTCGAGGATTTCCTTGGGAATACGGGAGAAAGCCTCTTTCGCCTGGGCCATGAGTAGGCCCAAATCACCCTCGCCTAAACCAGAGGGGCGGGGTGCGTGAGAGCGGGCTTGACCCATTGTTCGCGACAGTTGTGTACTCATCCCCTCCAGCATGCCATGTTTTGGGCTTCTTTGGCTTGCTCGCATCACGGCTTCATTCATGGTTGACACGGGAATAAGGTCACTCGCAGCCATAGCACAGGCTGTAAAAAGTGCGGTAATTCCCACTCGACCGATGGTGCGACCTGACCCGGAGGGGTAATCCCGCTTAAAGTGGAACTATGACTGTACCTTCTGAAGCGTTACGACCCGGAGTGCCTCAGCCTCCGCGTCGTCATCCTTCGTTGCGTACAGCGAATTCGGCCCCGCATTTCCTTCCCGTTTCCTCTGAAACTTCTGCCGGGGGCATCGTTGTTGATGTTCGCAATGGCCAGCCCTATGCAGCAATCATCGCCAGACGGAATCGATCGGGGAAGATTGAGTGGTGCCTCCCCAAGGGGCATCTTGAAGGCTTGGAGTCTCCCGAAGAAGCCGCTCTTCGCGAAGTCGCTGAAGAAACCGGTATTCACGGGCGCATCATCCGCCACCTCGCCTCGATCGATTATTGGTTTTCCGGCGCAGATCGGCGGATCCACAAGGTTGTCCACCACTACCTGATGGGTTACATTTCCGGGTCCATCACCGTTGAGGGGGATCCGGATCACGAGGCCGAGGACGCCGCCTGGGTCCCCTTGCGTGAGCTCTCGCATGACTTGGCTTATCCCAACGAGAGGCGCATTGTCGGGATCGCTTTGGACTTGCTTTACCGGGATGCATCATGACGCGACTGCGAGCCACTCGAATTGCACTGACTCTTGTGCCCCTCGGCGCCCTGCTTCTTTCACTTCAACCCGCGAGCGCGGCCACCCTTGCCTCACTTCCCACCGGAAGCACTCACGAGGCCTCCGCTGCCTCGGCCTTACCCGCCGCTCTTGCACCCCAGGCCAGCGCGCGACCGGAGGTTTTGGGTGAGGCACCCCAGGCCTTGGGAGTGGACGTTCGGATTAACCGCCTCGAACCGCGAGTGATCACTGCTCAAAACAATGTGCAGGTCTCGGGCGTTGTTCGCAATCTGACAGATAAGCCCATCCAGAATCCGTCTTTGGATGCCTATGTTCAGACTTATTCGCCGCTGACTGCTTCGGACCTCTCGGCTTATTTGACGGGGAAGTCCTATCAGGGTCGGCGCGTGCATGCGGGAACCTTGGAAGCAACGATCCAGCCAGGCGCCGAACAGACCTTCCATATGACGATTCCTTTTGAAGACCTCCCCTTCACTTCGGACTTTGAGTGGGGGCCACGAGGTATCACGGTCGTCGTTGAAGGTGATGAAAACCGGGGAAGTGACCGCTCCATTCTGATCTGGGATTCGGCATACTCCCTTGAACACACGCGCGTCAATGTTCTCTTGCCCTGGACGTCCTCAACTCCACGCGTGACCAGTGATTCCTATTCGATCCTGTCTGCGGCATCCATGTCGGGAGTAACTTTCGCGACCGACTCGCAAACTCTGGTCGACGAGCTCACCGTCCCTGAAGATCGCGCAAGCTCCAGCGCCTCGTCTTCTTCACCAACGCCTTCTGCTTCTTCTTCCGAGGCCACTGCTTCCGCTTCCGCAACCAGCGCCTCGCCATCTCCTTCCTCTTCCGCCACCCCGCGTTCCGAGGCCGAGATCACCGCTGATCGCAATACGCGTGCTGCTTTCCTCCAGACCTTCTTTGAGCGCACACGTGAGCTCGTGGCTCTACCCAGTAACGATGCGGACCTGACGCTTGCGACGACTCTCGATAACGACACGATCATGAAGTATCTTGTTGACTCGCGGGCACAGGTTCCTACGACTCTTGCCAAGACGCAGGCTCTTCTTCCCTCTTCCTCCCGTTCCTCGGCAAGCGCCTCGGCTTCTGCCAGCGCAAGCCCCTCTGCCAGCCCAAGTGAGGCCTCGCAAAGTCCAAGCCCCTCGCCAAGCACTGAGGCAAGCCCGACGCAGAGCAGCACTGCAGCACCCAAGCTCATTGATAACGTGTCATGGACGACCTCGGGAAGCTGGGGAAAGCAGTCCTTGAACGGGCAGCTTGGCTCAACCTTCATTGCTCCACCCGGCGAACTTGCGCCCGAAAGCGAACAAAACTTCACCTCTATGGCGAAGGTTCAGCTCTCAGCCGATGGCCAGACCATCACCAATAATGATGATCACTCAGGTGAAAGCTACACGGCTCTCAGTTCCCTCTCACCCATGACGGACCTGCTTTCCTGGGATGCCCAAAGCCTTGATGACGAACTCGATACCCAGCAGTTCCTCACGGCCATGACCGCAATGATCACCCGCGAACGCCCAAGCTTGTCGCGGACACTTTTCGTCCCGCTTCAACGTTCTTCCTCACTGGATGAGAACCGACTTGAGCGCGTGCGAGCAATCCTCGATAACCGCTGGGTTGAGGGGATTTCCTTCAGTGACCTGATGAACTCCGAGGCAACAGACATCGAGCGTACGGCCGTCCAAGATTCGCCTTTTAGCGACTCCCTTCGTTCAGAGATGAGCGCGTTAGGCGGCGCTTATGCGGCTACTCTTCCCTTGGCGGGAGCAACAGAAAATGTTGATGCAGCTCGCCTGAGGGTGGATACAACCGTTTCGAGCGCACTTCGGGCAGACCTTGGGGATCAGCGATCCGAGACGATCGTGAGCAGCATTCAGTCGCTCAATACTTTTAGTTCTTCCGTATCAGTTGAGTCCTCAAACGCGGTCAACCTCATTAATAAGAGCGCTAATTTCCCCGTTCGCGTGCGCAATTCTTTGCCGTGGCCGGTCAATGTCGAGGTCACTTTGCTCCCGGGCGATCCCAGATTGCGTGTCACCAGTACCTCGACGGCCACGATTCCAGCGAATTCTTCCTCAACGGTTGAAGTACCCGTGACCGCCATCGGTTCGGGAGATATACGCGTGACCTACAAGGTATCGACACCCAGCGGAACCATCCTTGATGATTCGCAAAAGGTTCTAGTCCGCATGCGCGCCGGATGGGAAGATGCAGCAACAGTCGTCATGGCGGTTCTTGTCGGGCTTGCCTTCGTTGGCGGAATTATCCGCACGGTTCGGCGTCGCTTCAATGCCTCGACCACTGAGGAGTCCTCGCACCTGCCCGGCGTTGGTGGCGTTGAAAAAGGGACGGTCAACGTTCCACTGTCCACCGGAGCATTCGTGAAAGCCGGGCGTCCCCCGGCCAAGCCGACTACATCCGACTCACATGAAGAGGATCAGGAATGAGTGAAAGCCAAGCTCGCAACGGTTCGCTTTTACGGGCCAGCGTATTGATGGCCTCGGGAACAATGGTTTCCCGAGTCCTTGGCTTCATCAAGACCGCAATGCTATTGGCGGCGCTGGGTTCGGCC
The DNA here is from genome assembly GCF_976954355.1 of Actinomyces sp. Marseille-QA0893. Lineage (NCBI taxonomy): Bacteria > Bacillati > Actinomycetota > Actinomycetes > Actinomycetales > Actinomycetaceae > Actinomyces > Actinomyces sp. Marseille-QA0893. The sequence goes on along the minus strand of NZ_CDRJSY010000003.1, from coordinate 93,979 downwards.
GGCGGTGCGGTCTCGGCTGCATTCCAGACAGCAAACACCCTGCCCAACACGATCTTCAATCTCCTTGCCTCCGGCGTTTTCGACGCTGTCTTGGTTCCGCAGATTGTTCGCGCACTCAAGAGAGATGAGGGCCAGGTTTACATCAACCGCCTCATCACACTGGCCGGAACGATCCTCTTCGTGGTGGCTTTTGTTTCGACCCTTCTTGCGCCACTTCTCATCATCATCATGGCGCCGGGCTACAGTATGGAGATTCGCTCCCTTGCGGTTTCCTTCGCCTTCTTGTGTTTGCCGCAGATCTTTTTCTACGGGCTCTATAACCTGCTCGGTGAGCTCCTCAATGCCCGTGGAGTTTTCGGCCCCTATATGTGGGCGCCGGTGCTCAATAACGTCATTGCGATCGCAGGTCTGACCGCTTTCTTGGTTCTGTGGGGTTCCCACGAAGACTTCGCCATCACGGACTTCACCTCCCCGCAATTCTGGCTCTTGTCGGTGACAACGACCCTGGGCGTCGTGTGCCAGGCACTTGTTTTGTTTATCCCCATGAGACGAGCGGGAATCTCATTCAAACCTGACTTCCACTTCCGTGGGACTTCTTTCGGCTCGGCCTCAAAGGTTGCAGGCTGGACATTTGCGACCTTGGGCGTGTCCCAGGTCGGTGTTCTCTCAACGAACGCCATCGCCTCGATTGCGGATAACTACCTCAACCAGAACCCCCAGCCCATCGCGGGTCTGGCCGGATATTCGGCTGCGTTTTTGATTTTCATGCTCCCGCAGTCGGTCATTACCGTTTCTCTTGCGACCGCAATCTTTACTCGATTGAACTACGCGGTCGCCGAAGATAACGACGAGGAAGTTGCCGAGCACTACCACACGGGTATTCGCCTCATTACCTCCCTGACGGTTCTTGCTGCCGCGATTTTCATGGCGGGCGCTGCCCCGATGATGCAGCTGGTCGTCACCAATACGACCCGGCCCGAACTGATCTCTTCCTACGCGCTGATCCTGGTTTCCCTCATGCCCGGCGTGGCCTCGACTGGAATCGTGCTGATGAGCCAGCGCGTCTTCTTCGCCTACGAGGACGCAAAACCCGTGTTCCTCATGGGCATTGTCCCCACCATTTTGCAGATCATCGTCGGGTGGTCGATCTACTTTGCGACGGGCGTGCGCTGGTGGGTGATCGGCGCGGCTCTTGGCGAAACAGTGTGCCGCATCGTTCAGGGTTTGATTGCGATGCGTTGGGTTGGCAATCGCAATCGCTTCGTCAATTCTTCGCTCATTGTGCGCTCCTACCTAACCTACGTCTGCTGCGCGGTTGTGGCTGGAGTCGTCGGTTTTGGCGTGCTGTGGCTCATGGGAATCTACACGACGATTTCTTCGAAACTGGTGCGCTGGCTGGTATCTGGCGTGAAGTTCGGGGTCGTCGCAATCGTCGTCACCGTGATCTACATGCTTGCGATGCGCTTCATCAACCCGCAAGAATCTGCAACCAGTATTCGTCCTCTGCTCACTCGTCTGCGTCTCCCCGCAGCACTGTGTGCGCTCCTTTCGGCCGCGCCGTCGGCGCAACGTCCCGAAAGCATTCATAATAGGCTGGCAGCATCACGCAAGGAGGAAGTCATGTCCGCTGAGGATCACCGCACCCCTGCCGAAGGTATGCCTCGCTGGGTTCCGCTCTCCGTCGACCTCTCCGTGCCTGCTTTCGATGAGATCGTCAATCCCGATGCGCCGCATGAGTCGGCTCCCCTGCCGCAGACTCCCGCGCCGGAAGTTCCTGCCTCGCAGCCCACGCTTCCCCAGGAGAACCACGCTTCCCGAGGCCGCGTCGAGATGAGCCAGGCCAAGCCTGAGCTTCCCATTGTTCCCACCCTCCCTGCTACAGCGCGCGTCTACGACCTCGATGCGACCGCGCCTGCTGGTATTCCCTTGGGTGCTGCAGCTGCCGAGGCCGCGGCGGAAACTTCCGCCGCAAAGTCTCCTTCTACTCCTTCTCCTTCTCGTATCCCCGCACCGCATCCCAAGGGTTTTGCTCAGGGTGCTGTTGTGGGCGGCGCTGCTGCTGCCGAGGGCGTGGCGGCGACGGCTGCCGCGCGCGTCGGTCACGCTGGTGCTTCCTTCGCAGGTAGCGGGCACAGCGGTGGTACCGGTGGCGGAAACGGCGGCGGCCGAGGCGAAGGTGGCCGCGCACAGGGATCGCCGGCCTCGGGAGGTGAAGGCGCGGAGCGCGGAATTGATCCCACGCGCCCGACGATTATCTTTGCCGCAGTGCTGACGGTTCTCGCAACCATTTGGGCGGGTGCAACCGTACTCAGCCCGGTCAAGCACTCTGGTGTTGACGACATCGTGAACCAGGCGAAGAGCGCCTCGCCTTCGGCTTCCGCATCGGCTCAGCCTTCCGACAATCCTTCACAGACGACAACCGTGACACCTGTCATTTCCAGCGTGTCCGTGCTGTCGTGGAAGGATGACAAGGGCGACCACGAAGAAATGGCCGTCAATATGATCGATGGAGACGCAAAGACCAGCTGGCACTCGCGCTACTTCGATTACAACCAGTTCCTAGACGACACCGCGGTCACCGTGCTCGTGAAGTTCGAGAAGAAGTCAACAGTTTCTGAAATCACCTTGACGATGGATCCCTCGACGAGCGGCGGCGAAGGCGTTGTTCGTGCTGTAGATCCCAATTCACCTCGTGCGGGAACAGAAATCGCAACCACGACGTTCTCTCCCACAACGGACATCAAACTGGCACATCCCGTGGAAACCGATGCCATCAGCATTACCTTCCGAAAGATGCCAACCTCGCAAGATGGTCGCGCATGGGCGTGGATCAGCGAGCTGTCAGTGAAGTAACCCGCAACCTGCCCATAGGAGACACCATGTCTGAAAACATCCATGACGTCGTTATTGTCGGTTCTGGCCCCGCGGGGTACACGGCGGCTATTTACACTGCTCGTGCGGGTTTTAAGCCCGTCGTTGTTGCCGGTGCGCTTGCAGCCGGTGGTGCTCTGATGAATACGACCGAGGTTGAGAACTTCCCGGGTTTCCCCGAGGGAATCATGGGCCCGGACCTCATGGACCAGATGCGTCAGCAGGCTGAAAAGTTCGGCGCGGAAGTGCGCTACGAGGATGCCTATGCGCTTTCTCTTGAGGGCGATATCAAGACGATCACTCTTGAGGATGAGACCCTTCAGGCGCGCACGGTGATTCTGGCGACCGGCTCCGAATACCGCCACATGGATGTGCCCGGTGAACAAGAGTTCTCTGGTCGTGGTGTTTCCTACTGCGCGACCTGCGATGGTTTCTTCTTCCGTGACAAGCACCTGATCGTTGTCGGTGGTGGAGATTCCGCCATGGAAGAGGCCACCTTCCTGACGAAGTTTGCCTCGAAGGTGTCGGTTGTTCACCGTCGTGACCAGCTGCGTGCCTCGAAGGCAATGGCTGATCGTGCTGCGGCTAACCCGAAGATCGAGTTCGTGTGGAATTCCGTTGTCGAGGAAGTCCTTGGGGATTCTTCGGTGACGGGTGTGCGCCTGCGCAACACCGTTGATGGTTCCGAGAGCGTCCTCGAAGCCGAAGGTGTTTTTGTTGCGATTGGTCACCTTCCCCGCACCTCGCTGATCACCGATCAGGTGGCGCTGGACGAGGCGGGCTACATCGTGGTCAACGATCCGGGGACCGCGACCAACCTCCCGGGTGTTTTCGCCTGCGGTGATGCCGTTGACCATACCTATCGTCAGGCGATTACCGCTGCGGGTTCCGGTTGCCGTGCTGCTCTTGACGCGCAGCACTGGCTCGAATCTCAGGTGTAAGTATTGAAGGCCTTCGGTTTCCTGAGCTTTGGACACTACGCACGGGACGGAAGGCGCGGACTGAGCGGGCGCGATGCCCTTCATCAGGCAATCGAGTTATCTGTTGCCGCTGATGATCTTGGAGTGAATGGAGCCTACTTCAGGGTTCATCACTTTGCGCCTCAGGGGGCTTCCCCTATACCGCTTCTTTCTGCGGTTACAGCACGGACGGCACATATTGAAGTGGGTACCGGCATTATCGATATGCGCTAGCACATGTCTGAGTCATGACGTTCGATGCCACCCCTATCGTTTGTGGGCACGCGCTGCGCGCAGCCCGTTGGCGATAACGACGACCTCGGCGACCTCGTGGACGAGGACGACCGCGGCCAGGCCGAGCACGCCGGTGATGGCCAGCGGCGGCAGCACGGCGATGATCGCCAGGGACAGCACGATGTTCTGGTTCATGATCACCCGGCCGCGGCGGGCATGCCGCAGCGCCTGCGGGATCAGGCCAAGGTCGCGCCCGGTGAAGGCGACGTCGGCAGACTCGATCGCGGCGTCGGAGCCGGTCGCGCCCATCGCGATGCCCACAGTCGCACCGGCCAGGGCGGGGGCGTCGTTGATGCCGTCGCCGATCATCGCAGTCGGTGAGGCCTCGGAGAGCTGGGTGACGATGCGGGCTTTGTCCTCGGGCCGCAGCTCGGCGTGCACGTCGCCGATCCCGGCCAGCTTCGCCAGCGCAGCAGCGGTGCGGGAGTTGTCGCCGGTGAGCATGCTCACCTCGACGCCCTGGTCACGCAGGGTCCGCACAACCTCGGGGACCTCGGGGCGCAGCTCGTCGCGGACGCCGATCGCCCCGGCCAGGAAGCCGTCGACGGTGACGAGCACGCAGGTCTGCCCCTCGGCCTCCAGGTCCTCGACCCGGGCCTTGAGCGGACCGGCGTCGATCCAGCGCGGACTGCCCACCGCCACCCTGCGGCCGTCGACCAGGCCACCGATGCCGTGCCCGGCCTCCTCGGCCACGTCCTGCGCGGCGGGGGTTCCCCGGCCCGCGGCGGTGATGGCGGCGGCAAGTGGGTGCGTCGAGTGCTGCTCCACGGCGGCAGCCCAAGCAAGCACCTGCACATCGTCAAACCCATGGGCGGCGACGATGGCGGTTACCTCGGGCCGGTTGCGGGTCAGAGTGCCGGTCTTGTCCACGGCCAGGTGCCGGATGCCGCCGAGGCGCTCGAAGGCGGCCCCGCTCTTGATGACGACGCCGAACTTGGTCGCCGCGCCGATCGCGGAGACCACGGTGACGGGCACCGCGATCGCCAGCGCGCAGGGGCTGGCCGCGACGAGAACGACCAGGGCGCGGGTGATCCAGGTCTCCGGGTCGCCGAGCAGGGACCCGAGCACGCCGACGAGGACGGCGAGGACCATCACGCCGGGCACCAGCGGGCTGGCGATCCGGTCAGCGATCCGGGCTCGGTCACCCTTCTCGGCCTGGGCCTGCTCTACCAGCTCCACGATCGTGGTCAGCGAGTTGTCGGTGCCCGCGGCGGTCGCCTCGACCTCCAGCACTCCGGCGGTATTGATCGCCCCCGCCGAGACCGCGTCATCGGGTGCGACCTCGACCGGGATCGACTCGCCGGTGATCGCGGAGGTGTCCAGGCTGGAGCGTCCGACGCGGACGATCCCGTCGGTGACGACCCGCTCGCCCGGACGGACCAGCAGCACGTCGCCGACGGCGATCTCCTTGGCCGGGACCTCCACCGAGGCACCGTCGCGCAGCACGGTCGCGGTCTCCGGCACGAGCTTGAGCAGCGCGCGCAGGCCGCCGCGGGCGCGGTCCATCGCCTTGTCCTCCAGGGCCTCGGCGATCGAGTACAGGAACGCCAGCGCGGCGGCCTCCTCCACGTAGCCGAGGATGACCGCGCCGACGGCACTGATCGTCATCAGCAGCGCGATCCCGAGCTTCCGCTTGGCGAACAGCTTCCGCAGCGCGCCGGGCACGAACGTGTACGCGCCCAGCAGCAGGCCCGCCCAGAACGCGACCAGCGCCGCGACGTGCAGCCCCGACCACTCCAGCACCAGGCCGGTGCCGAACGCGACCCCGGAGAGGATCGGCACCACCAGGCCCGGGTCGCGCCACCACGGGCGCTCGGTCTCCTCTGCCTCTTCAGCGGCGTTGGTGGTCGGCTCGTCGCAGCCGCAGGCGGCGCTCACGAGGCGTCCTCGGAGCCGCTCGGACCGCAGCAGCCGGGCACCGAGCAGTGCGGGTCGATGCACGGGGCGCTCTCGTCCACCGCCAGCGTCACGTCCATCAGCGCCGTCAGCGCCGCGGCCAGGTGCGGGTCGGCGATCTCGTAGCGGGTCTGCCGCCCCTCGGGCTCAGCGACGACGATGCCGCAGTCGCGCAGACAGGTCAGATGGTTGGACACGTTCGAGCGGGTCAGCCCCAGCTCGCGCGAGAGCACGGCGGGGTGGCTCGGGCCGTCAAGCAGGGACATCAGGATCCGGGAGCGCGTCGGATCGGCCATGGCCCGGCCGAGCCGGTTCATGACGTCGAGGCGCGAAGCAATAGTCAGCATGCACTGAACTATACAGTGATAGCTGACCAATAGTCCAGTTGCAGGGGCTGCCGCCCGCGCTCCGCGCGCTTGCCCTCGGGAATTACGGTCACCTCTCGCGCCACCTCGTTCGTCTTCCTCAGCGACACCAGTTCAACCATGCAACCAAGCTTAGGTGAACCGGTGTTTGCAACCACCATATGTGCTACAAAAACCCGCTGTACTTGGCTGAGGAAGCTGCTGCACTGGACCAGATCGCTGATGGCCGCGGTGGCGATATGGCTCGCGAGAAGTTCTATCGTTTTCTCGAGGCCATTGAGGGGAAGGGGATGGCAACTGCCGCGCCTGAGGACCAGCAGTATCCACTGATGGTCCAACCCGGTTCGCCTCTGCCGATTTTCCCTCACTCTGAGGGCCTGCGTCAGCGAATCTGGTGGGGTGCAGGTTCGAACTATTCGGCTGAGCTCAGTGCTCGCGATGGTGTCAATATGATGAGCTCGACCCTGGTCTTTGAAAGCGATGATCGCAGCTTTGGCGAGATCCAGGGCGAACAGATTGCACTCTACCGGGCGGCATGGAAAGAAGCGGGACACTCGTGGACACCTAGGGTTTCCGTTTCGCGTTCGATCTTTCCATTGCTCAGCGCGAAGGATCGCGGAATGTATGGCTTGGAAGCATACTCAAGCGATCAGGTCGGACGTTTGGATATGGGAACAGCGACTTTTGGCCGTTCCTATGCCGCTACGCCCGATGTTTTGATCGAGCAGCTTCAGGCCGATCCGGCTATTGCTGCAGCGGATACTTTGTTGCTGACAATTCCCAACCAGCTGGGGTTTGAAGAGAATCTGTCGATTATTAGCAACTTTGCGAAGTATGTTGCTCCTGAACTGGGGTGGATTCCAGCCGATCAGGGTCCGGTGACGGGTTATCCGATTCAGTGAATCTGTTCGTGGCAAGGCTCGTGTGCCACTAGGTGGATTGAGTTAATTGCCCGCGTGATTGAGGGGCTGACGTGCCGGTGCCTTTGTAGGGGCAAAGACACCGGCCCGTCATTCCACCGGCGCCATTGCAGGTGGAAGCTCACCAGTTCGAGCCCCTGACCTCTCGATCTAATACGCTTAATTTTAATCCGTCTAAAACGTTAAAAGCAGGGAAAACGTGCAACCCTAGGTGCACGTTTTCCCAGCTCAGGCAGACATCTGACATTTTTTCAGCACGCCTGTCGTTACCAGACTTTCTATTTCATTCCTTCACGCATGTCACTGAGCAGCCTGCGGCGCAGTGGACCGGTGCTTTCTGAGGCAAGGAGAATCAGCGCGACTCCTCCCGCTGTCATCCCGATAAAGATTCCCATACTGCTGAAGGACACTCCCATGGTCAGTACCGGGGACATGAAGCACAGTCCCAGCACCAGCGCACCGCCGATCATGAGCACGGCAGGAAGCATAATTTCAAGCCTGCGCGAGCGGTCCAGGAATTTTGCCGGAGAACCCATGTACTCCAAGGCCTTAATCTGATCGATCGAATCAATGACGCGAATCCCCTGGTTGATCGCCGTAGAGATCGCTCCCAAAACCAGTGTGATTCCGAAAGTCAGCAGCATCCCCGTACGGATATCACCGAGCAGGATCACACTGGTCTCTTCCATATCGGGGCTACTCGACACGCTTGTTGCCTCAAAGAGCGGCATAAGTACTCCCACGAGGAAGGCAACTAGGGCAATCGCGCCGAAAGACCTCCACACGCTCTTGGGATCATCAGTAATGCGTCTTCCAGCGAGCATCATCTGCGGCGTACGCGCGCATGCGGACATGATTCGTCCCAAGACCGAGACACTCAAGGCACCGACGACGTTGACCAAGGCAAAGATCACGCCCATGAATCCCAATAGCACCGACAAGCCGATAGCAATTCCTGCATTCCAGATGGTTCCACCAATAAAGAGCCAGACGACCATGAGGGCGACCATGATGCCCAGCCCCACCGGAGACACCTTCGACACATCGCTTCTTCGGCTCACTCCTAGGGGCGTGACGGCCACGCGACGCATCGCAAGCATCGCGGAGGCAGCTGCAAGGATCATCATCAGTGCGGCCTCGGCAATGAGGATCAGGGGACCGACCCACATCTCGCCGACACTCAAGGCAATTCCCTGGAATGAAATCAAAGTCCACCCGGGTAAGCACGCTGCGTACAGCAGCGAACCCGCAACAACACCGACCAGCGCATAAACCGCGGTCTCGATGACGCAGGCCAGTCGCGTTTGCCCTGGTTTTAAGCCAATGAGTCGCAGTACAGCAAGGTCACGCGCTCTGCGACTCAGCCCCAGGCGCGCTGCCGCACCACCCATCGAGAGGATCGGGACAGTCATCAGCGTTGCAGCAAAACACGCCATCACCACGTAGAAGGTTGCGACATCGCTGAAACCGGCCGGTGGGTTACTTACGCGAGAGACAAATGCGCACACCCCTCCTGTGACGCTCAGCAAAATCGCATGCGGGAAAGCGAAAGCAAGAACCGTCAGGATTGTTGTCGCTCGGTCACGCGAACGCAACGTTGCCTTGGCTGCGGTCAGTGTTGCGCTCATCGAGACACCTGCTGATCGATCAAGCCGTCGCGCATGTGAATTTCATGCGGGAGGCGCGCCGCAACTGAAGGATCGTGGGTGACCAAGATCAGACTGGCACCCGTCGCCGAGCACGCTCCGGTCAGGACGCTCATGACTTCAGCCCCTGTCCCCTGGTCCAGCGCGCCCGTTGGTTCGTCAGCAAAGACGACTTTGGGGTGGGTGATGAGCGCGCGCCCAATAGCGACGCGTTGTGCTTGCCCGCCGGAAAGTTGGCCCGGGCGGTAGGGGCCTGCACCATCCAGCCCCAGATTCATCAGGATCTGCTGTGCTTGAGTAACCGCGTTCTTGCGCGACACTCCCGCCAGCATGAGCGGCATCGCAACATTCTCTTGACATGGCAGCTCGGGGAGGAGCTGACCGTCTTGGAAGACAAAACCAAAATTGCGCAGCCGCAGTTGCGAGATCGCCCCCTCACTCATCGCCGCCAATTCGGTACCGTCGAGCATAATGCTTCCCGAAGTCGGGCGAAGAACCCCCGCGAGGCAGTGCAGCAAGGTCGTTTTACCGCATCCTGAGGGTCCCATGATGGCCAGTTGGCTCCCCTGAGGGATCGAGAGGCTTACTCCCGCGAGTGCGTAGACCGTGTTTCCGCCTCGCTGGTAGGTTTTTGTCAGCCCGCGAACGATCATTCCCGAGGCCGTGGATGCGTTGGGTGCGTCTGGCGCGCTTGCGCCCTGCTGCAGTGGAGTAGTCATAGTTTTAGTGTGCTCGTGAGCTACCCGCGTTCACTATTGGGTATTGCCCTGATTTACCCCTGGTCGTGACGATGGGGATGTACCCTAGGAAACAATTACGTGCACGCCGTTATTATCACCGAGGAAGGCCATGCTGACCCTAACCCAACATTTTGAGCAGATTGCCGGGATTCTCCTCGCCCTACTCCTGTCTTCTCTGATCGGTCTGGAACGTCAGGCACGTGGAAAGAGCGCGGGTCTACGCACGGATGCGATCGTTGGCATGACCTCTGCTCTCCTCATGGTGGTCTCCAAGTATGGCTTCGACGATGTGCTCGCCGCAGATTTGGTCCGCGTAGACCCCTCCCGTGTCGCCGCGCAGATTGTTTCCGGTATTGGCTTCCTCGGTGCTGGCATTATTTTGACCCGGTCAGGTGCGGTACGAGGCCTGACCACCGCCGCCACGGTGTGGGAAACCGCCGGGATTGGTATGGCGTGTGGTGCGGGGTTGTGGGTCGCGGGCGTTGCAGTGACGCTCATGCACTTCCTCATTGTTTTTGCCCTTACGCCGCTTGCCCGCCACATCGGTCCGCATTCCCCGCGTCGGCCAAATACTGTTGTTCTTGAGGTTGTTTTTGACTCCGGGCAAGGGGTGATGCGCCGTGTGATGAACGTGATGACAGAATCGAAATGGCGTATTTCCCAGGTTCGCAGTGATACCGAAGGCAAGCGCGGTCACGCATACATCGAAACGACGACCGCGGACCGTGTCGCACTCCCGGCGCTGATTGCAACGATCTCAGATCTTCCCGGGATCTACTCGGTTGAAGAAGCGGATCCGCACGGCTTGGATTAAAGGTATCCACGGCCTCGTTGACGGTATCCAATAGTGGGCGAATAGTGGCACACTTGGACGTGTGTCTTTTGACATAGTGACTCAGAAAGGTTCGCGATTATGACTCAGGATTCTCAGTTGCAGGGAACTCGACTCGACCCGTGGTTTGATGCCTACGCCGATCGAGCTCACAACCTGCGAGCTTCTGAGATTCGCGCGCTTTTTTCTGTCGTCTCGCGGCCCGAGGTTGTTTCACTTGCGGGCGGGATGCCGAACCTGAAGGATCTTCCTCTGGAGAGCTTGGCCGAGACTGCGAAGGAGCTGATTCTTTCTTCTGGCGCCCAGGCACTGCAATACGGTTCCGGTCAGGGCTGGGAGCCCTTGCGCGAGCAGCTCGTCAACGTCATGACCTATGACGGCATCATCGGCGCTGACCCTGACGACGTCGTCATTACGACGGGTTCGCAACAGGCGCTTGACCTGATGGCCGAGCTCTTTATCGATTCCGGTGACGTTGTTTTGGCCGAGTCTCCTTCTTACGTTGGTGCCCTGGGCTGTTTCCGTGCCCGCCAAGCCGATGTCATTCACGTTGATATGGATGAAAATGGCATCATTCCCGAGGCCTTAGAAGAGACAATCCGTCGCCTGAAGTCCGCCGGTCGCGCCATTAAGTTCCTCTACACGATCCCAAACTTCCACAATCCTGCGGGCGTCACGCTCTCCTTGGAGCGTCGACCTTTAATCGCCGAAATCTGCATGCGTGAGCACGTGCTGATCTTGGAAGATAACCCGTACGGTCTGCTCGGTTTTGATTCCGATCCGCTTCCCGCGCTTCGTTCGTGGTCTCCCGAGGGCGTTGTCTACTTGGGTTCGGTTTCGAAGATGTTTGCGCCCGGTATGCGTATCGGTTGGGCCCTTGCTCCTCACGCCATTCGCGCGAAGCTGGTGCTGGCTTCTGAGGCCGCGATTTTGTCCCCGGGTATGTTCGGTCAGATGTTCCTCTCGAGCTACCTGGCCGGTTATGACTGGTATAGCCAAGTCAAGGTCTATCGCGCAATGTACGCCGAACGTTGCAAGGCCATGTTGGATGCTTTGGCGGAGTACATGCCTGAGTGCTCGTGGACGACTCCGGATGGCGGTTTCTACACGTGGGTGACCCTGCCCGAGGGTTTGAATGCGCGCAGCATGCTTCCTCGCGCTGTAAAGGCACAGGTCGCCTACGTTTCCGGTACCGCTTTCTACTACGACGGCCGCGGTGCCGATCACATGCGCTTGTCCTTCTGCTATCCCGAACCCGATCGTATCCGTGAAGGTATTCGTCGCCTTGCTGGCGTTGTTAATGCTGAGAAGCAGCTCGTCGATATGTTCGGCGTTGCACCCGAAGAAGAAGCTGAATTTTTAACGAACCGTCATGATGGTTCCGTTCACACCGAAGACTAATTCCGAGGAGAAATCGTCATGTCCACTGATTCATTAAAGGTCCTTATTGTCGCGGGCGGGCTGACCCATGAGCGTGATGTTTCGGTCCGCTCCGGACGTCGCGTTGCAAACTCCCTGATCAACCAGGGTTTTGATGCAAAGGTCGTCGATTTTGATCAGAATCTTCCTTCAGAGATTTCCGCTTTCGGCCCCGATGTTGTGTGGCCGCTTGTCCACGGATCTTTGGGTGAAGATGGCTCCCTTCAATCCCTTCTCGAGGGTGTCGGGGTTCCTTACGTTGGGTCAACACCTGCGCAGGCGATGCTTGCTTCCAACAAGCCCACCGCCAAGGCCCTTGTTGGCGCGGCCGGGCTTGATACCCCCGGATGGATTGCCCTTCCCCAGCTCCTGTTCCGCCAGCTCGGAGCACATAACGTTCTTGGGATGATCAACTCTTCCCTTACTTTCCCGCTTGTCGTAAAGCCTTCTTCGGGCGGTTCGGCTCTTGGAATGTCTCGTGCTCAGGATCCCGGTGATCTTCGCTCCGCCATGGTCGATGCTTTCTCCTATGAGGAACATGTCATGCTTGAGCGTTTCATTGAAGGTCGCGATATCGCCGTTTCGGTTGTGGATCTTGACGAAGGACCCATCGCTTTGCCGCCTGTCGAGGTCTCGACCGATGACGGTCACTACGATTACGAGGCACGCTATACAACCGATGAGAGCGAATACTTTGTACCCGCTCGCCTGAGCAACGATGAGATGACGGATGTCCAGGCCGCCGCAATTCAGATCCACGAACTGCTTGGTCTTCGTGATCTCTCGCGTATCGACTTCATTGTTGATGACAACGGCAGCTTCTGGTTCATTGACGCCAATGTTTCGCCCGGAATGACCGACACTTCGCTCTTCCCCCAGGCTGCCGAGGCCACAGGTTCCTTTGACGAGATCTGCGCGGCTATCGTTCGCTACGTTGCAAGCCGGGATTGACCTAGCCGCTTAGCGCTCATTATTTCGCATAGTAGGGGCGGGCACTATGAAGGTGCCCGCCCCTAACTTTCATGTTTTAGAGAAGCCCGAGCTGAATGAGCTCTTCCCTGGTTTCATGCGCGTTTGCCCAGCTCAAGGTCGAAATACCCAAGTACTCCGCCGCCTTCGTATTTTGTTCGCGATCGTCGATGAACAAAATTTTCTCTGCCTCGAGCCGCGCGGCTTCAATCGCCTCGCGATAGATTCCACGATTCGGTTTTGCGACTCCAACATAGGATGAGAAGATCATTGGTCCATTGAAGTACTTATGTGCCCACGGACTTTCCATCACGATTGACGCGTGAGGCGCTGGCATATTCGTCAGGACCCCCATGATGTAGCCCTTAGACTTCAGCTCTTCAAGAAGGTACGCGGCACACTCATCAATGCCATACATTCGCCGAGAGTCAGCAGTGACAAGTTCATCGAGTTGCGATTCGCTTGGCTCGGGTAGCCCACAGTCGCCGCTGACGGCATTCCAGAATTCCTTGTCTGTCATGCCTTCGTCATATGAGTCTCGATGGGCCCAGATCGCATGGTCGACGAGTGTTAGCACATGAGGCTCGTTCCCTAGGTTCAGAATCGAGGCAAATTGCCCAGGATCAGGCCGCTGTGTGACCAGAACTCCACCAATGTCGAAGTAGATGAGATCAGGTTGTGGTCTATCCATAAGTGCTGTGAACCTCCGGCTCTATTGTCTCGCATTACTGCCCCGACAACAAACCGCCTTCTCATAGACGTGTGGGTGATGTTTCACGTGAAACATCACCCACACATGAGCTCTCTCTTTCGAGTCTTGCTACCGACCTCGCCAAAGCCTCATCTTCGGCTGCAGCACTTTCGTCCAGCTCAAGTGAATGCTTACCCTAGCGCGCATCCCATCAAATACAACAGGTGCGCCAGCCGGCTTGGATTAGTCTTCGCGGTTCGCCTTTGGAAGGAGAAGATCCGCAAGACGTTGAAGATCCTCACTACCCGCGAATTCGATGATGATCTTACCCTTGCGCTTACCCTCAGAGATCGTCACGCGGGTGTCCCAGGCGTCTGCGAGGACCTGGCTCATATGTTCACCAAGTGGAGAGGCAACCTTCATCCGCTTCACCGAGTGATGCGCCGGGCGTTGGATTGAACCCAGGCGAACAAGCTCTTCTGTCGTACGTACAGAAAGTCCTTCTGCAATGATGCGGTTAGCGAGAATCTCCATTTCTTCCGGCGTACTCAGCCCGAGAAGTGCACGTGCATGGCCTGCCGACAGAACCTGCGCTGATACCTTCTTCTGTACGGATGCAGGTAGCTTAAGAAGTCGAAGTGTGTTTGCAATCTGCGGCCGTGAACGCGCAATCTTCTTCGAAAGTTCTTCCTGCGTTGCACCAAAATCTGCCATAAGTTGCTGATAGGCGAAGGCTTCTTCAAGGGGATTGAGCTGTGCGCGGTGCAGGTTTTCAAGCAGAGCGTCACGCAGAAGATCCTCGTCCTCGGTATGGCGGACAATTGCAGGAATGCTTGATAGTCCAGCCAATTCACTTGCACGCAATCTGCGCTCACCCATAATGAGCTCGTAGCGTGCCTCAGGTTTCTCCTCAAGGAACTGCTTGAGCGTTTCTGACGGTACCTGATCGAGCGCAATCCTACGAACAACAATCGGCTGCAGGACACCTACCTCGCGAATAGAGGCTGCGAGTTCATTAAGATCATCTTCGTCAAACACCTGGCGCGGTTGACGGGTATTGGGAACAATCTGCTCCAAAGGAATCTCTGCGAAGGTCGCACCAGGAACGTTCAGAAGTTCTGATGTTTCACGTGAAACATCGCTTCTATCAACGCGAGTATCGGTTAAAGACTCGACCGCGGCCGATACCGAAGTAGACGCCGCTTCCTTCTTTCCGTCGGCCTGCGAGGGTTGCTGCACCTTCGAGTCCTGGCTCTTACGTGCCCGAGTAGACTTCGGGGGAGTCGAACCGCGCCCGCTCGTCGATTTTCGACTCTTAGGTTCAAGCAGTTCGCGCGCTGAACCACCGCGTGCCGTCATGCTTGAGCGCTGACCGGGGAAGAGAACGTCAAGAGGACGCTTTGCTACCTCCTCAGGATTCTCACTCTGTGCCTGGGGGATAAGGGCACCGAGCCCTCTGCCCAAACCTGCTCGCCGTTGAGCCTTATGCTGTGATTCGGAGTGCTCCGCCATGCTCATTTACCAATCTCGCGTACTCGTGATGATGAATCCATTGTTTCACGTGAAACACAAAAATGTGGACCGAACAATCAAAAAACGATTTTCACAGCGTCCTTCTCCTGAGATTCTCAGGACCACTGAATCCCGAAAAAGTGCCTTCCGAAAAACGAAATAGAACTACTTGGCCAGACGCAGACTCAACTCGAGTGCAGCTTTCCGGTATGCGAGGCTACCCGCGCCATTTGGATCATAGGTAATAACGCTCTGCCCATAGCTCGGAGCTTCAGAGACGCGCACCGAACGAGGAATCACTGTCTGGAGTGTTTGGGTTGGGAAGTGTGAACGAACTTCCGACTCAACCTCTTCGGAAAGTTTCGTTCGCTTATCGGCCATGGTCAACAACATAGTTGAAACATGCAGTTTCGGGTTCAGGTCACCACTGATGCGATCAATGGTGGACCATAGCTGGCTCAGGCCCTCAAGCGCGTAGTATTCGGTCTGAATCGGAATCAAAACCTCATCAGCTGCGACCATGACATTCAAAGTGACCAAACCCAAGGAAGGCGGGCAATCGATGAAAACTAAATCAATTTGCTGATAGGCCTCGACGAAATGCGAAACTGCGTCGGCAAGGCGAAACTCGCGCCGCGCAAGATCAACAAGCTCAATCTCGGCCCCAGACAAGTCAATCGTCGCCGGACAAACCCAGAGATTATCTAAATCAGGGCAGGCCTGGAGGACCTCACCAATCGAAGCCTGACCAGTGATCACCTCATAGGTCGAAGGAGTACCGGGGGTATGCGCGATGCCCAGCGCACTCGAGGCATTGCCCTGAGCGTCGGCGTCGATCACGACAACCTTCAACCCACCCAAAGCACACGCCGCAGCAAGATTAACAACCGACGTGGTCTTGCCAACCCCGCCCTTTTGATTGGCAACGGCGATCACGCGAGTAAAAGAAGGCACACCAAACTTTGCCTTCTCCAAGAAGGCGCGATCTTGAAAGTTTTGGGTGATCTGATCCGAAAGCGGAGTCTGACCGGCCATAGAAGTTGAGCCTTTCTCGCACGTCAATGACACAAGTGTAGGCAAGAAGAACACACCCTGATAGCTGAGGACACGCGCTACCAGAGCTATCCCGGCAAGCTACGAGCGAACTCTCTTCGCGACGACAACGAAGGTCGAGTCATCCTCCATCACGGAAGGCACCTCGTGAATCGAGGCAGCCAAATGGTGGCGCTTGAGCTCAACTTGCGCAGCCTCGACCTCTTCACCCGCGCGACGACCTTTAAGTGCAACCAGTGAACCACCGGGGGCAATTAACTTCGAGGTCATACGGACAAGCTTGGTCATATTCGCCAACGCTCGCGAGGTCACGACGTCTGCCTTGCCCTTACCTCGGAGTTCTTCAGCACGTGCTTGATGAATAGTGACGTTATCCAAACCAAGTGCATCAACAACAACGGCAAGCCACTCGCAGCGCCGAGCCATGGGCTCCGCAAGGTGAACATCTAGGTTCGGCCTGCATACAGCGATGACAATACCCGGGAATCCGGCTCCCGATCCGACGTCGAGAACCTGTCCCTTTTTTGGTAGGAAATCAAGAACCGCAGCAGAGTTCACGAGGTGGCGCGACCAGAGCCGGGGAAGCTCTCGCGGACCAATCAGTCCGCGAAGCTCTCCCTCTTCAACCAACATGTTGGCAAACTCGGCGATATCTGGATATGCCAAGCCGAAAAGTTCGCGAACTTCAGGTCCGGGAACCTCAAGTTCAATCTCTAGCTCACCCGAGCCGCCCGCGAGGGTGTCCACTCACGCCTCCTCGGCCTCATCAATGGCGGACTCATCGGCGGGAAGAATCACGACACGGCGACGGGGCTCAACGCCTTCAGATTCGCTGCGCAGACCCTCAGAGGCAACAACGTCGTGGCAAACCTTGCGCTCGAAGGGGTTCATCGGCTCAAGCTTCTGCGGCTCACCGGTTGCACGCAGGCGCGCGATGGCCTCGTGAGTCAGATCCTGCAGATCCGCCTTACGATCAGCGCGGAAGCCTGCGATGTCGAGCATGAGGCGCGAACGCTCGCCGGTTTCGGTCTGGACGGCAAGTCGAGTCAGTTCTTGGAGCGCATCAACGACTTCACCGTCCTCGCCAACGAGGTGGTCAAGAGCAGAGGGGTCCTCGGAAATGATCTCAACCAGTGCGCGGCCATTTTCGACATCGATTTCAATATCGCCGTCAAGATCAGCGATATCGAGAAGCTCTTCCAGGTAGTCGGCTGCGAGTTCGCCTTCTTCCTCCAGGCGTGACAGCTCGCTGGACGTATCTTCGCTCATAGTATTTCCTCCATCAGGGGATGTTTGATGCCATGGGCATCGAGTGGTCTGTGGTGGCGCGCTCAGCGCTTCTTCTTCTTTGCAGCGGCGCGACGAGCCTTGCGGCGCTCCTGGCGCTTGCGCTCGAGTTCGTCAGCATCAACCGAGGAGTTCGGATTCTCGGAGGCCGCCTGTGCACGAGGCGAACGGGTACGTGCCTGACGTTGTGCTTCCTCACGCTTGGCTGCGGCCTCGCGACGATCCGCCGCGCGTTCGGTCGCAACCTTGACTCCGCGCATCCACACCTCGTCGGGAAGGGTCGTCCATTCCTGCATCGAAAGATTGCGGTAGATCGAAACGATCTCTCCCTCGCTCATGACCTCGGGGAAATCAGAGGCGACCTTCTGGCGCTTTGCGCGAGCGCGCAACTCCTTCAAAGTAGCCGAGTTCAAAGCCTTGAGTTCATCGGAACCATCGGCCAAAACGCGACGCTTCTCATCGTAATCGGCAAAGAAGGGGCGAGCCCACGTCTGGTAGGCACTCTGACGCTTGGCCAAGAGCTCCTTGTAAGCAGCGGAATTCGGGTTCGGCATGTTCTTGATGACCCACAGCATCTGCAGGTAGCCCCAAATACCCGCGGTCGTCGTATAGATGACGACACCCATCTGGAAGAACAGGCCCGAGAAGATGAACATGAAGGGCATAACGTACATCATCATGCGCTGCGAACGAACCATGGGGTTGTTCGGATCCTGGTTCTGCGGCATGTTCTTCGTCATCGTCAGACGGATGGTCAAGAACTGCGTCGCGACCATGATGACGATGAAGACACCGAAGATCAGCGTCGGAAGCGAGGCAAAGGACGAGTCGCGGATCGTGTGGGACAGCGGGACGCCGAAAACCTGCGAGGAGTCGATTTCCGAGGCGACGGCCTGAGTGATCGGACCCAGGGAGTCCACGTGACGCGAACCGACCTGGTAGCTGCTTTCTGCCAGGGCGTGGATGGCGTAGATCGCACGGTACATCGCGAAGAGAACCGGCAGCTGAACGAGCATCGGCAAGCACGAGGCGAAGGGGTTCACACCGTACTTCTTATTGAGCTCGGAAATCTCCTGCTGCATGCGCTGACGGGAGGCCATATCCGTCTTGCCCTTGTACTTGGCCTGAATCTTCTGCATCTGAGGCTGAACAATCGACGTGCCTCGCATGCTCTTGAGCTGCTTGAGGTACAGCGGGATGATCAGCACGCGCACCAAAATGGTCAGCAGAACGATGGACAGGACCCATGTGAATCCTGCACCGCTGTTCATTCCAACGAGCAACAGCAGGTCGTGAATCCTGACCCAGAGCCAGGCGACCGCTACTGCAAAGGGATAGAGAATCGAATCCACAGGAGATCTCCTTATGATGCGCGGGGGACGCTCACTGCGTCCGCGTGATGCTCGGCCTTCGCCGAGAAGTCTTCAAGAGTGTCGACCGATGTCTTGTCATCGGTGCGATCCATGCCCATGGGGGTTTGTGCCCATGGATCGTCGTAGCCGGCCCAGTCCTGGGGTGGCGTCCACGCTTCGCTGGTCCACTTTCCGCGTGCGGGAACTTCATCGACCCCGCCGAGGCTCCAGGGGTTACAGCGAAGGATTCGCCAGATGGCTAATAGCGTTCCCTTGACGAGGCCGTGGGTGCGCAGAGCGCCGAGGGCGTAGCTTGAGCAGGTGGGGTAGTAGCGGCAACGCGGCGCGAAAAGTGGGGAAATGAAACGCTGGTACACGCGCACGGGGATGATTGCGATATACGCGAAAGGAGAGCTCATGCGCGTCCCTCCAAAGATCGATCCCATTTCTTCCATGCCCTGGCCAAAACCTGATCTAATTCTTCACCCAATTGCTCCGAAGTGACACCCAATGCATCGGCCTTTACGCGGACGACGACGCGGGCACCGGCAGGCTGTGCACTGAGGCGATCGGCCATGAGATGGCGCAATTGACGCTTAACTCGGTTGCGCCCAACTGCTCGCTTGATCTGGCTCTTAGGTACGACGAAACCGACGAGGCGTGAATCACTTTCCTCGTCGGTTCGACAATGCACAATGAGCCTTTGCTGACCCGCGCGCGATCCGCTTCGGATTGCGAGGCGGAAGTCCGCTGGATTCACCATGCGGTTCGAGCGGGGCAACACCTCGCGAAAGCTCAGGCGGAGAGGCGGGCGCGGCCCTTACGACGACGCGCAGCCAGAATCGCACGGCCAGCGCGGGTGCTCATACGCAGGCGGAAGCCGTGCGTCTTGGAACGACGACGGTTGTTCGGCTGATAAGTCCGCTTGGTGGTCACTGATATCTCCTCGAATTGGTCATGGACGGTGTTTATCTCAACGACAAACACATACGAACCAACAGCCTAAGGGTTTTTCGCCGTTCCGTCAACGAAAGAGCCACTTAATTCAGGCCATCCACACCTGTGGAAGGAGGTGTGGATACATAAGGGGTAAGTTATCCACATTGCAAGTTATCCACAAACCTGTGGATAGAGAGATTTTCTTTGTCACTCAACGGGGAGGTCTTGTAACTACACAAATGTCATTTGGGGATTAAATATCCACAGGTATATCCCCAGCTGTGGAAAACGTGGCATCATATTAGAGTTATCGGTGGAAGATGATTTCGACAGATATCATTTCTCGTGTCCTATCTCACGTCAGTTTCCGGAGGTTCTTGTGTCTATCGATGCCCTTACTCAGGCATGGTCTGAGGCACTTGCTCAAATCTCAGACCAATTGAGACCTGCAACCTTGTCTTTCCTACGCTCAGCAAAACCCCTGGGCGACATTGACGGAACGATCTTGATCGCTGTTCCCAACGATTTCACAAAGAAGTGGATCGAAAACAATGACGCGACTGATCTCACTGCTTCTCTAACCAACATCCTTGGGCGCAGTGTTCGTCTAGCGGTCACCATCGATCCCTCTCTTGAACCCGAACCCGAACCAGTCGAGCAACCCTCACCAGTCGCCTCGTCGGTGGAAAGCGAGGGCCAGGTTCAACCAAGCGCTACCACACCACACCAAGCCGCCACGGCTCAGGCAACGCCGTCAAGTAGCCCGCAATTAGCAATCGACACCGCTAGTACCCACCTGAATCCGAAGCACACTTTCGATACTTTCGTGATTGGTCCCTCGAATCGCTTCGCCCATGCTGCAGCTTTTGCGGTCTCGGAAACTCCCGGTCGCGCTTACAACCCCCTCTTTATTCACGGTGATTCCGGTCTGGGAAAAACCCACCTCATTCACGCCATCGGCCACTACACGCTTTCGCTTTTCCCGCAGATGCGCGTGCGCTACGTGAATTCAGAGGAATTTACGAACGACTTCATTAACTCCGTTCGTGAGGAGAGCATCGAAGAGTTCCAGCGGCGATACCGCGAAGTCGATGTGCTTCTGATCGACGATATTCAGTTCATTCAAGGCAAAGAACGCACGGTTGAAGAGTTTTTCCACACCTTCAATTCCCTCTATAACGCGGGAAAGCAGATCGTGCTGACCTCGGATGTTCCGCCTCGTGAACTCGATTTGGAAGACCGCATCCGTTCTCGCTTCGCTGCGGGTCTCTTGGTCGATGTCTTACCGCCTGATCTTGAAACGCGTATCGCAATTTTGCAGAAGAAGGCGAGTGCAGAAAACATCGAGGTGGATCCTCGTGTCTTGGAGTACATTGCTCAACGAATTTCTTCGAATATTCGCGAACTTGAAGGTGCGCTCGTTCGCGTCGCGGCCTTTGAATCCCTGTCAAAGGAACCCGTCACCGTATCGATGGCGGAAATGCTCCTCAAGGACTTCGCTTCGGATCCTCAAGATACCGAGGTAACGCCTACCTTGATCATGAGTCAGACTGCGACCTACTTCGGGGTAACCATCGATCAGCTTTCGTCTTCGGATCGCTCGCATGTCGTCGTCGAAGCACGTCAGATCGCGATGTACTTGTGCCGAGAACTCACTGATTTGTCCCTGCCCAAGATCGGCGCAGCATTTGGCGGACGCGACCATACAACTGTCATGCACGCTAATAAGAAGATCGTCGGATTGATGGCAGAAAAGAGGGAGACCTTTAACTACGTCACCGAATTGACGAACCGCATCAAGCAGGCGGCGCGCGAGTCAGCGACACTGGGTTAAATGGCGAATTACTCCCATTTTCGGTGCAATCCACAGAAGCTGTGGAAACTGTGGTGAAATCGCAGCGTGAACATGTGTACAGGAAAAGGGAAGCTGTGGACCTTCGAGAATGACAAAAATTTCTTCCACAAAAAGATGTAGTTCGTTCACACTCGGATACACATCTACGTCCACGATGAAATTCTTGTCATTAAGCGGAAAGAACCACTTATCCACACTATCCACATAGCCGATGACGAAGACGAACTAAGTTCAAGACAAATAACAAAAATTCGCCCGCATCACTCAAGCTCCCTGGTGAACTCCACACCGGCGAATTTTTCAGTTTCCTTGACGCCTACAGCCAGCTAAACTAACAACCGGTATTTCTTTATTCAGTTCCAAGGAGAATCCATGAAGTTCACCGTCGCCCGCGACGTGCTTGCTGAAGCTGTTTCATGGACAGCGCGTGTACTTCCTACCCGTCCTGCAAGCCCCATCCTTGCCGGAATGCGTATTTCAGCCCAGGGTCAAGAACTGACTCTGTCCTCCTTTGACTACGAAGTCTCGGGAAATTCACGAATTCCTGCATCCGTTGACGAAGAAGGCGAAGTCCTGGTTTCAGGTCGACTTCTAGCCGATATTTCAAAGTCACTGCCCAACAAGCCCGTCACCATCGAAGTTGACGGACAAAAAGTTTCGCTTTCTTGCGGTTCTTCGCACTTCACCTTGGCTGTCATGCCCATTGATGAATATCCCTTGCTTCCCGGACAGCCCCAGGTTGCCGGATCTGTTGATTCGCAGGTTTTTGCCCAGGCCGTTGCTCAGGTGTCAATTGCTGCGTCGCGCGATGAAACTCTTCCCCTGCTCACTGCAGTTCGCGTTGAAATCGACGGCGACAACATCACGCTTTTGGCAACCGACCGTTACCGCTTGGCCATGCGTGAACTTCACTGGGATTCGGTTTCCGATATGTCCGAAGCCGCATTGGTGAAGGCGCGGATCCTCCAAGACGTTGCCAAGTCAATGACCAGTGGTGCAAAGGTCGACGTCGGTCTGTCCCAAGAATCTCAGCCCGGTGCCTCCTCACTCATTGGTTTCCAGGCCGGTGGACGACGCACGACCTCGACCCTCATGGATGGCGATTACCCGCCCGTTCGCAGGCTTTTCCCCGAAACCACAACAATTCAGGCCATTGTTGAGCGCCATACCCTGCTCGAAGCAGTCAAGCGCGTGTCTTTGGTTGCCGAACGCAAGACCAGTGTTCGACTGTCCTTCTCCGATGGTCAGCTTGTCCTCGAAGCTGGCCAAGGCGACAACGCTCAGGCTTCCGAAGTTGTTCCTGCGCAGCTCATGGGTGAAGACATCGCGACGGCATTTAACCCGCAGTACCTCAGCGAAGGTCTGTCGGTGATGGATACGGACTTCGTTCGTTTCGGTTTCACCCACCCCACGAAGCCTGCGGTCATCACGGGCCAAGAGAAGGCAGACGGCGGAGAATCAACCGATTTCCGCTACCTGCTCATGCCGATCCGCTACGGAATCTGATCTGGAGTTTGTGTGCGAGTTTCGCACGTTGCGCTGGATGACTTTCGTTCATACCGCCATGCGGTAGTGGAGTTTTCGCCCGGGACGACAGTGCTTCTGGGTGCTAACGGCCAGGGGAAGACCAACCTTGTCGAGGCGGTTTCCTACCTTTCGGCTTTCTCGTCGCACCGCGTCAGTGCCGAGCAGGCGCTCGTGCGTCTCCCGCTTGCGGCAGATGAGCCCCAACCCGGCGGTGCAGTGGTCAGAGTCAAACTCGTCACCGCCGGTGAGCGCGAAACCGTTATTGAGCTCGAAATTGTCCGCGGCAAAGCCAACCGCGCGAAGGTAAACCGTACTCAGGTGCGTCCAAGAGAAGTCTTGGGCCTGCTCAAAAGCGTGGTCTTTTCACCCGAAGATCTTCAAATCGTTCGCGGTGACCCGCAGCTTCGTCGTCAATTTATGGACGATTTGCTCATTCAACAGCACCCGCTCATTGCGCAGGTAAAGAATGATTTTGAGAAGGTTGCTCGTCAAAGAGCGGCGCTGATGAAAAGCGCGCAATCTCAACTGCGCAGGGGATATACCCCCGATTTTTCAACGATTGATGTGTGGGATGAGACCTTCGCCGAGCTTTCTGTTCAACTGAGCCTTGCTCGCGCCGGCCTCGTCGCCGAACTTCGCAGGCCCGCAGCCGATGCTTACGAAGAAATCGGTGGGTCGCCTCGGAAAATGGATATCGAATTCGTCGCTTCCCAGGGAAGTTGCGCACCCGAGGCCAGCGCCGCGCAACTCAAAGAAGAACTCAAGGACCTGCTCGCTGCTTCGCGTATGAAGGAAGCCGAACGAGGGGTAAATTTGGTCGGCGCGCATCGAGATGACCTCAAACTTTCCCTTGGTGGGATGCCAGTGAAAGGTTATGCAAGCCACGGTGAGACATGGTCGGTTGCACTTTCACTGCGTTTGGGTGCTTTCGAGTTGCTTTCTCGCGATGGTGACACCCCGATTCTTATTCTCGACGATGTATTTGCAGAGCTAGACTCCTCCCGCCGAGCAGGTTTAACACGTATGATTACCGGAGCGGAACAGGTATTGATCACGGCAGCTGTCGCCGATGATGTTCCGCCAGAATTGCACGCTCAGACTCATGCTGTTCACTGGGATCCTGAGCTTGGAACGGTGGTCGGTGATGAGTGAATTTTCCGATTTTGAATACGCCTCCGCAGCACTACGGCGTGCACAAGCCAGAGCACAAGCCCAGGGACACTACCGTGTGCCCTTGCGGACTCGACGCCGCTCAATTAGTGGCCAAAGTGAAGAGTTTGCGCAAGAAATTCTGCTCGATGATGAGCACGAGCTTGATGACGTGAGCGTTGATTCCGAGGCTGACCCCGATGGTGAATTCAGTGCGCTTTCGACCGTTGTCTCGCGGGCGGGAAGCCGATGGATCAAAATGCCAGGAATGGCGCCACTGCGCCGAAAATACCGTGAACCTAAGCGCCTTGGACTCACGGTTGATTCCCTCATTGCTCAGCGCGGTTGGCAAGAGCACACTCGCATGGGGGATCTCATGTCGAGGTGGAGCCAGATTGCCGGCGAGGAGATTGCTGCTCACTGCAGGATCGAAGCAATTGAAGACCGACGAGTCATTGTGCAATGCGATTCGACGAACTGGTTTAAGAACGTTCAGCTCTTTCTTCCCCAGCTTGAGCGCAATATTGCCGAGGCTGTGGGTGAGGGTGTTGTTCAGCAGGTGATCTTGCGTCCACCGGCCTCTCCTTCGTGGAAAAAGGGCCGTTTATCAGTGCCTGGACGCGGTCCTCGAGATACCTACGCGTAGTTTCTGAACGTGTGACTGATCACAGCCTCAAAAACCGCAAGATTTCGCGGATAGTTCCTGTGAGTGATTACCCCTCATAGCGGTGTCAATCAGGGCTTTCCCCTTGCCTTTTCGGTAGAATAGGAACGGTTGTTTTATTGATACTGCGCCATTTTCGGGCAGTACGCACCCGTGTGGGTGAAGAATGAGGGGAGCCATTAGGTGGCTGAAACGCAAGAACCAACAGTCGATGACGGATCCGACGGCTACGGCGCGTCAGATATTACCGTCCTCGAAGGTTTGGAGGCGGTACGTAAGCGCCCCGGTATGTACATTGGGTCAACCGGTGAGCGCGGCCTACACCACCTGGTGTACGAGGTAGTTGATAATTCCGTTGACGAGGCCTTGGCTGGCTACGCGGACCACATTGAGGTCACGATCCTGGCCGATGGCGGTATTCGCGTCGTCGATAACGGCCGCGGTATTCCTGTCGACGAACACCCCACCGAGCACAAGCCCACGGTCGAGGTCGTCATGACCATCCTCCACGCCGGCGGTAAGTTCGGCGGCGGCGGTTACGCCGTCTCCGGTGGTCTTCACGGCGTGGGTATCTCGGTCGTGAATGCGCTGTCAACGCGCGTTGACACGGTTATTCGTAGGCAGGGCTACGCATGGCGCATGTCTTTTGCCAACGGTGGTCATCCCATCACAGAGCTCGTTCGCGGTGAAGAAACCAACGAGACCGGCACGACGCAAACCTTCTACCCGGATCCCGAAATCTTTGAGACGACCGTTTTCGATTTTGAGACCCTGCGTCAGCGTTTCCAGCAGATGGCATTCCTCAACAAGGGACTGCGCATTACCTTGACCGATGAGCGTGAAAGCGCCACCGGCGAAGGCGACGAAATCGCGGGCGACGAGCAGGCCTCGGAAGAAAAGCACAAGGGATTCCGCCAGGTCTCCTACATGTACGAGCACGGTCTGCGTGACTACGTGGAGTACCTGGATTCAGCGAAGAAGACCGAAGCGATTAACGCTGACATCATTGACTTCGAAGCGGAAAACGACGAGGGCACCATGAGCGTGGAAATCGCCATGCAGTGGACCACCTCGTATTCCTCTTCGGTTCATACTTTCGCGAACACGATCAACACCACCGAAGGTGGCATGCACGAAGAGGGCTTCCGTACGGCGCTGACTTCGCTGGTGAACCGCTATGGGCGCGAAAAGGGAATCATCCGCGACAAGGATGACAACCTCACCGGTGACGATGTGCGTGAAGGCCTCACCGCCGTCATCTCCATCAAGCTCACCGAGCCCCAGTTCGAAGGCCAGACGAAGACGAAGCTTGGAAACACCGAAGCTCGTACTTTCGTTCAACAGCAGGTCTACTCCAAGCTCACCGACTGGTTCGATGCGCACCCCGCAGACGCGAAAGCCATTATTTCGAAGGGTCAGGCCGCTCAGGCCGCTCGCGTTGCCGCACGAAAGGCGCGTGAGGCGACCCGCCGTAAGGGCGTTCTGGAGTCGGCCTCGATGCCTGGCAAGCTGCGCGACTGCTCCTCGCGAGTGCCCTCAGAATGCGAAATCTTCATCGTCGAGGGTGACTCCGCAGGCGGTTCGGCCGTCGGCGGACGCGACCCTGAACACCAGGCAATTTTGCCGATCCGAGGCAAGATTTTGAACGTGGAAAAGGCTCGCCTGGACCGCGCACTGAGCTCGGATACGATTCGCTCCCTGATCACCGCTTTCGGCACCGGAATTGGTGAGGATTTCGATCTGTCGAAGCTGCGCTACGGCAAGATCGTCATCATGGCGGATGCCGACGTGGACGGCCAGCACATCGCAACTCTGTTGCTCACGCTGCTCTTCCGCTACATGCGTCCCCTGGTTGAACAGGGACACACCTTCATCGCTATGCCTCCGCTGTACCGCATCAAGTGGTCCAACGCAGAGCACGAATTCGCTTACTCAGACAAGGAACGCGACGAGATGCTTGCCGCGGGAGCTGCAGCAAACCGCAGGCTTCCCAAGGAAGGCGGCATCCAGCGCTACAAGGGTCTGGGTGAGATGAATGATCACGAGCTGTGGGAAACCACCATGGATCCTCAGCACCGCATCCTCAAGCAGGTCACTCTCGAAGATGCAGCAGATGCCGATGAGACCTTCACCATCTTGATGGGTGACGACGTCGAGAGGCGCCGCACGTTTATCCAGCGCAACGCCACCGACGTGCGCTTCCTCGACATCTAAAGCCCAGCGATGGGGCCGCAACGCACGCGCGGCCTCGTCAGTAGAAAACGAAACGAAGGACCAAAGTGAGCGACGAACAGACAGTCGATGCCGAACACATCCGCGACATCGAACGTATTCGCCAGGTCGACCTGCAAAAGGAAATGCAGCGCTCCTACCTCGACTACGCAATGAGCGTGATCGTCGGGCGCGCGCTGCCCGACGTTCGTGACGGACTCAAGCCCGTGCACCGCCGTATTCTCTACGCGATGTACGACGGTGGTTACCGTCCCACCTCTTCATTCTCCAAGTCATCGCGCATCGTCGGTGACGTCATGGGTAACTACCACCCGCACGGTGACGCGGCGATCTACGACGCGCTCGCACGCCTCGTGCAGCCCTGGTCGCTGCGCGCCCCGCTGGTGGCGGGCCAAGGTAACTTCGGTACCCCCGGTAACCTCGGTCCGGCAGCACCCCGTTACACCGAATGTAAGATGGCACCCCTGGCCATGGAAATGGTCCGCGATATCGACGAAGAATGCGTTGATTTCCAGGACAACTATGATGGCCGCAACCAGGAACCGACCATTCTTCCCTCCCGATTCCCCAACGTCTTGGTCAATGGTTCGGAAGGTATTGCCGTCGGTATGGCCACCCGAATCCCCCCGCACAACCTGCGTGAAGTCGCACGCGGCGTGCAGTGGGCGCTGGACAACCCCGAGGCCTCGCGCGAAGAACTGCTTGACGCTCTGATCAAGCTCATTCCCGGCCCCGATTTCCCCACCGGCGCAACGATTTTGGGCCACCGTGGAATTGAGGATGCCTACCGTACGGGACGCGGCTCCATCACTCAGCGAGCCGTTGTTAGTGTCGAAGAGATCCAGGGACGCCAGTGCCTGGTGGTCACCGAACTGCCCTACCAGGTCAACCCCGACAACCTCGCTGACAAGATCGCTCAGCTAGTTCGCGACGGTCAGATCCAAGGCATCGCGGATATTCGCGATGAGACTTCGGGACGTACCGGTCAGCGTTTGGTGATTGTCTTGAAGCGTGACGCTGTTGCGAAGGTTGTTTTGAACAACCTCTACAAGCGCACCTCCCTGCAAGAGAACTTCTCGGCAAACATGCTCGCGCTGGTCGACGGTGTTCCGCGAACCCTGTCGATTGATGGCTTTATCCGCCACTGGGTTGCTCACCAGATCGACGTGATTGTGCGCCGCACGCAATTCCGCCTGCGCAAGGCTCAAGAGCGTCTGCACATCTTGGACGGTTACCTCAAGGCCCTGGATGCATTGGATGAGGTTATTGCCCTGATTCGTCGCTCGCCCACGGTCGACGAGGCGCGAAGCGGCTTGATGGAGTTGCTCGACGTCGACGAGATCCAGGCCGACGCGATCTTGGCTCTGCAGCTGCGCCGCCTGGCCGCTCTGGAACGTCAGAAGATTTTGAACGAGCACGCCGAACTGCGCGCACGCGTTGAAGATCTGCAGGATATCTTGGCCAAGCCCGAACGTCAGCGCGCGATTATCTCCGAAGAACTTGGTGAAATCGTTGAAAAGTATGGTGATGAGCGCCGTACGACCATCGTTCCCTTCGATGGGGAGATGTCGATGGAAGACCTCATCCCCGAAGAAGATGTTGTCGTCACCATCACCCGCGATGGCTTCGCAAAGCGCACCCGCACCGACAATTACCGTTCCCAGAAACGAGGCGGTAAGGGCGTTCGCGGGACCCAGTTGCGCGGCGATGACGTGGTGGAGCACTTCTTTGTCACGACCACGCACCACTGGCTGCTGTTCTTCACGAACCTCGGTCGCGTGTACCGCGCGAAGGCCTACGAGATTCCCGAAGGCGGTCGCGATGCCAAGGGCCAGCACGTTGCAAACCTCTTGGCCTTCCAGCCCGAGGAGCGCATCGCACAGGTCTTGGCGATCCGTACTTACGAGGACGCACAGTACTTGGTGCTGGCAACAAAGTCCGGCCTGGTGAAGAAGACCCCGCTGGAGATGTACAACTCTCCGCGAAGCGGCGGCATCATTGCCGTTAACCTGCGTGAGGACGAAGAGGGCAACCCCGATGAGTTGGTCTCTGCTCAGCTGGCTAACGCGGATGATGATCTGCTGCTGGTTTCGCGTGATGGTCAGGCCGTTCGCTTTGCGGCAACGGATGAGCAGCTGCGGCCCATGGGCCGCTCGACTTCGGGTGTGCGCGGCATGAAGTTCCGCGGCGACGATGAGCTCTTGACCATGGATGTCCCGCGTGAAGGCACGGACCTGCTCATTGTGACGGAGTCCGGTTATGCCAAGCGCACTCCGATTGAGGAGTACCCGACCAAGGGCCGTGGAACCATGGGCGTGCGCGTGGGTCGCCTTGTTGAAGAACGTGGTGGACTTATTGGCGCGCTGGTTGTGGATCCTGAAGAAGACATCATGGTCATTACCGAGTCCGGCAAGCTTGTCCAGGTCAATGCTTCCGATGTTCGCCCGACCGCTCGTAACACCATGGGTGTGATCTTTGCTCGCCCCGATGAGAATGACCGAATCATTGCAGTGACGCGCAATCCTGAGCGCGACATTGACGAAGAGGATGGCGAGCAGTTGACCTCAGAAGAGGAAAACTCTCAGGTGGGTGTCGGCGAAAATAGTGACGAAACCCCCGCACAGGATGTAGCGTCAGAGCATGACGACTCACAGGAGGTTCAGGAATGAGTGATCACGCATCCAATGACCGCGATGATCTTCCCCGTCAGGTAGACCTCGCGATCGTGCGAGTGGACCCCTGGGGAGTCATGAAGGTGGCATTCCTTCTCAGTGTTGCACTGGGAATCGCCATGGTGGTCGCAGTGTTGATCTTGTGGCTCATGCTCAATGCGATGCACGTCTTCGCGTCGGCAGAGGGCTTCCTACAGTCCATCGGAGCTTCGCAGATGGTTTCGCTTCTGGACTACGTCAGGCTTCCGAAGGTCATGGCCTACGCGACTTTGATTGCTGTGATGAATGTCGTCATGTTGACCGCTTTGTCGGCACTGGGCACATTCTTGTACAACCTGGTCGCTTCGCTCGTCGGTGGCATCAAGGTCACATTGATGGATGACTGATCGGGCATTCGAGCTCGTTGGCCCGGGGGTATTGATGGGGACATCAATACCCCCGGGCCTGTGTTTTGCCTACTGCGGCGGCAGCCGCTAGCTCGAACTTTGCAAGTGATTCCGGGCGATAGCAGCATCTGTCAGCAATGAGTGGGCGACGTCACGATCAACAATTTGGCGCGAACGCCCGCTCGCATGTACTATTTAACGCGTGCCTTTCGGCATGGCAATGGGCCTATAGCTCAGTAGGTTAGAGCGCAGTCCTGATAAGACTGAGGTCGGTGGTTCGAGCCCACCTAGGCCCACCATCCGCAGGAACAATTGAGCGGAGGCTCCCATGAAGAAGTTTGTGAAGACTCTTTCGCTAGTGGCTTGTGTCGCTGCAGTGGGGCTTGTGGTCCGGCAGATCTGCCAGGATCTTTCCAACAATGAGGAACTGTGGACATCCCTTACGGATGACGTCTCGCAGGCGTAAATCTGGGGGAACCCCTTTGGGGCTATGGCGCAATTGGTAGCGCACCTGCTTTGCAAGCAGGGGGTTACGGGTTCGAGTCCCGTTAGCTCCACCACTAAAGGTCCAGCTTCGGCTGGGCCTTTTTGTTGTCTACGGTATCTAGCTTGGCCTTCGAAATCCGCGCATGACAGACGGTTTTCGCTCACCCATTCCTCGTTTAGCTCGCTCACCTACCGTCTTAAAACGGCAATAGACCCGGAATGGGTGAGCTAAACCAGGAATGTGTGTGGGGGAGGAGGGGAGGGGGAGGTGGCCTTCAGCCGGTGCTTACCCGGTAATGTTCACCCGGCAATCAAGAGCGCGCCCTGGTCGATACGCACACCAACTTTGCGCGAGCGACCGATAGCATCGCCATCGACTTCAACAATGGCAGCTTGATCCAAGGAAAGCTCGCCTTCCGTGAGCTGCCTAAATGACAATTCCGCGGGAGATGCGGGCATATTGACGGCCGGCAAGCCCAAGCTTTGCCCAAAGACCTTCAAAGACAGGTGCGCCCAGCCGACAATACCAACCTGCGTATCCACAGCGATGACATCGACTAAACCGTCATGCAAGGAAGCTTCGGGAGCCAAGGTTACGACGGGCAAATCACCGCAGTTTGCAAAGAGAACGCAGCGCGCAGTGAATCGTGTTGACACATCACTGCCGTCAGCTCCCTTTCCCTTCAGGCGCGCACCCATGCGGGGTACATTTAGCGAGTTCACCGCTGAAATGACATATGCCGCCCAGCCAATAGTTTTCTTGAGCTCGGGGTCCGTCTTCGACATTGTTTCGCCGTCAAATCCCATCCCAGCCAAGGTCACAAAGGGGAACTCGTCGTCCAAGGCAAGCGCGGCCTCGTCAGTGGAACGACGGGAATCCGAAGTTAATGCGGACAGGAGCTTTCCCTCGCAGGGAAGGGAAAAGCGCTCCTCGGGGTCAATCATGCGGAGCCACGCCAAATCAACGCTGCGGGTCGACTCACCCAAAGCAACCGCTAGAGCATCGAGGGGAGAATCCAAGGGAAGCCCAAGATTGCGGGCCAAAACATTACCCGTACCCTCGGGCAAGATACCCATGCGCACCCCGGTGTGAGCCAGACCAGCGGCCACCGCGCGGACGGTTCCATCGCCGCCGGCTGCGATCACATGCGTCGCACCTGCGCGCACGGCCTTTCGCGCCTGAGAGACACCGGGATCTTCAATAGTGGTCTCGAGGAAGTGAATGTCTCGCACACCAAGAGCGCGCGCATCCATGGTCACCGAATTGCGGAAAGCCTGGGGATCCTCGTGCTTGGAAGGATTAAAAACCACCCAGGGGCGGATATTCTCAGCGATGCCAGGGGGAAGTGAAATCGCCGAACGATGCGCGCGACGAGCACGAGATTGAATGAAGTATTTAGCACCAGCCGTCACGCCAGCGCCAGCGATTCCGGCCAGCGCAATCAAGTAGGGCGACGGTGGATGAAACTTACGCATACTGCAAGTGTAAAGGGCATATCGGCGCACGCGCTGATATTCGTCGGCACTGACGCGGGTGCGTGAACTAAGATGGCCCCATGATTGATGTGCGTGCATTGCGTGAAAACCCTGAGCCCGCCCGCGCCTCACAGCGCGCTCGCGGAGCTGACCCCGCCCTTGTTGACCAGATCCTCGAAGCCGACGTCGCCCGTCGCGAGGCCTTGCAGTCTTTCGAGGCCCTGCGTGCGACCCAGAAAGAGGTCTCCAAGTCCGTGGGTCGCGCCTCAGCGGAGGAACGCCCTGCGATCCTTGCACGCGCAAAGGAACTTGCCGATGAGGTGAAGGCCGCCGAGGCCGCCGCAAACGCTGCCGATGCCGAGGCCGATCGCCTCGCTCGCCTGCTCCCGAACCTGGTCCTCGATGGAGTTCCCGTCGGCGGCGAGGAAGACTTCGTTGTCCTGCGTCACGAGGGCCCCGCGCCTCGTGATTTCGCAAGTGAAGGTTTTGAGCCCCAGGATCACCTGGCACTGGGTGAGGGCTTGGATGCGATCGACACCAAGCGCGGTGCGAAGGTGTCGGGTGCGCGCTTCTACTACCTCAAGGGTGTGGGCGCACGCCTCGAACTCGCTCTCATGACCATGGCCATGGACCAGGCCGTCGCCAACGGTTTCGTGCCGATGATGACTCCGACCCTGGTGACCCCGCAGGTCATGGGTGGTACTGGCTTCCTCAACGAGCACTCCGAAGAGATCTACTACCTGCCCGCCGATGACCTGTACCTGACGGGTACCTCTGAGGTTGCCCTCGCCGGCTACCACGCCGATGAGATCCTCGACCTGAGCGCCGGCCCCAAGCGTTACATGGGTTGGTCGACCTGCTACCGTCGCGAGGCCGGTTCGGCTGGTAAGGATACGCGCGGTATTATCCGCGTTCACCAGTTCAACAAGGCTGAAATGTTCAGCTTCTGCCGTCCTGAGGATGCAGAAGAAGAGCACGCACGCTTCCTCGCATGGGAAGAAGAGATGCTCGCTAAGGTTGAACTGCCCTACCGCGTGATCGATACGGCCGCCGGTGACTTGGGCACTTCTGCTGCCCGCAAGTTCGACTGCGAGGCGTGGCTGCCCACCCAGGAACGCTACATGGAGGTCACCTCGACCTCGAATTGCACGACTTTCCAGGCACGTCGCTTGGGTATTCGTGAGCGTCGCGAAGATGGCATGACCGCGGTGGCCACGCTCAATGGAACCCTGGCCACCACCCGCTGGCTGGTTGCGATTCTTGAGAACCACCAGCAGGCCGATGGTTCGGTCCGCGTTCCCGAGGCAATGCGTCCCTACCTGGGTGGCCTCGAGGTTCTTGAGCCTATTGCCGCAAAGTAACGAGGCTGCGTGACCAGCTATTTGACGGCGCCGCTGAGCGGTGAGGCTCCCCGTCCTTTCGGGGAACTTGTGGAGGAGGCGCTCAATGCGCTTCCTTCCACTTTCCCGCGTGATATCACGCAGGTGATGGTCGCCCTGGACATCGATGGGACGATCTTGAGTCCCAGCGGTGCCAGCGCACAGGTCGTTGAAGCGATTGCAGCGCTGAGTCGCGCCGGTGCGCAGGTCGTCATTGCGACCGGTCGCTCGATGGGTGCGGTCCTGCCAGTTCTCCCGCTGCTGGGTTTTCGCCGCGGGTGGATCGTTGCTTCCAATGGTGCGATCCTTGCTCGCGTTCACGAGGCCGGCTACGAGATTGTGCATCGCCACGAGTTTTCCCCCGCCGAGGTGATCGACGAGGCATTAAAGACTCTTCCGCATGCGCGGTTCGCCGTCGAAGACCGTAATCTTCGCTTGATTTCAACGGGTTTTCCCGAAGGGGAGATCGTTGAAGACACCAAGTTGGTGAGCGTTGATGAACTCAAAGCGATGCGCACGCCCAAGCTTGTCATTCGCGAGCCAGCTTTGGACCGCGATGCTTTCGAAAGTATCTTGTGTGCCCTGCCTTTCGCGAAGACTCACGAGGTTTTCGTTGGTTGGACCTCGTGGGCTGATATCAGTTCACTCGGGGTGACGAAAGCCAGCGGACTTGATGAACTCCGACGGGATCTCTCGCTTCCCGTTGAGGGAACTGTCGCTATTGGCGATGGCACAAACGATATTGCCATGATTCAGTGGGCGGCCTTTGGGGTCGCCATGGGCGGTGCCACCGAGGAGATTCGCGTTCACAGCGATTTTGTTGCGGCAGCAGTCGAAAACGATGGTGCGGCCGCCGTCATGCAGGCGATTTTGCGCTGGTGCGCATCTCATGCGTGTGAGTGAGCCAATCACCCATAATCTCGAAAGCTCGGTCAAGATCACCAAGTTGGCAATGCTCAGCCATATCCGGGTCATCTGCGGCGTGGAACTCCCGGATATCAAGGCTTGCCGCATTTCGTAGTGCTCGACGCACATCCTCTAAGCGTTCAAAAGGCACGTACTGATCAGCATCTCCGGCCATAACCAGGCAGTGCTGGTTGATCATTCCTTCCAATGGGGCCATAGTGAAAGCTCCCATTGCCGTTAAGACATCGGTGGGCACACGTAATCCGGTGAGATCACGCGCCTGCTGGAGCTTCCATGCCAGATCGGCATTCATGTGGGGCAAAACCCTCATGCTTGTGTTGATGAGCCATTCAGGCTCTGATCTATCGATGAATCCATCAATTGCTGGACGCAGTGCGCGAGGTAGCGGCATCGTTAGCCCGTCCAGAAGGCGGTACATCATGTCGAATGCAATGACGTGGCTAATACGTGGGGTGTATGCCGCAGCGCGCATGACTAGGTAACCGCCAAAAGAAACTCCCAGTGCAGCAGCACTTTCAATTCCGAAGAAGTCTAAGACCGCGGCAGTTGGGCGCTCCCACTGTGGTTCCAAAGGCATTCCTGCCAGTGCCGTATGCCCCTGTCCTGGTCCGTCGAAGACGATGATGTCGAAGGGGCGAGTGGGAAAGTGCATAGCAAAGCTCATGATTTCTTCGGCGTAACCGTCGAAACCGTTCATCATGATGAGGGTGCGAGGGCTATTCGCGCCGACGGTCTTTCGATCCATCGAATCGGCTTGCCAACGCATTGCTGTTAGTTCGCCACCGCCATAGGGGATCTTGTGGCGAGTGAAGCCTTGATCTGCATAGGCGCGATCGAAACGATGTGACATCGAGTCAATAAGCTCTTGTTTGTGTGGATCATTTCTTGGCAGGTAGAAGGCGGCAAGTTCATAGAGGCGCCACGCTGCATCTGCGTCGTCCACTTTGTCGAAATGCTGGGCCGATTGGAGCGCTAGCCTTGTGATGTCTTGAGTGGACTTGATGCGAGGCAAGAGATCTGTGGAGACGGCATCCATTCCTTCTCGGTTTAGGAGCGGATCAAATACGCGGTTGAGTTGCAGATCGAATTGGCGATTACCGGTGTACTTAACGAACATGAAAGCAGCCTATATCGTGTAATCGCAGGATAAAACGCACAAAACCTAACAATATGTTCGATAATGAACACGTTGTCCTTAAACGGTAGGATAACTGTGAAACAACACGGAAAATGATCGGATCGTCATGTCCTTGAATGAAGTTGACGCGAGTGATGAAAATACGGATCTTCGTATCCGAAAGACTCGTCGAGCGATCCGCACAGGCTTCCTCGCCGTTTGTGAAAACAAACCCTACGACAAGGTCACTGTGACCGATATATGCACCGCGTCATTGGTTTCACGAACAACGTTTTATGACCACTATGTCGACAAAGATGCCGTCCTTACAGAAGTTGTCACACTTTTCATCAAGCAAATGACTCCGGCGATCAAAGGCCTGTGGCTGCAGGACACTCGCATGAACGATCCTGAAAAACTCCGCCACGACCTCGCAAATTTGTACGCACAAAATGGCCGCGAGCTCAAGATGCTCCTTTCGTTGCGTCGTGGGGCTGAAGGAGACCTGAGCGCACAGATCGCGAACATGTGTCGTACGGTTTTTGACCAGTGGGCACGCGGCCGTATCAAGGAATCCCTCCTTCCCCTGGCTTCCGATATCTACGCTTCCGTCGTACTCACTTTCATTGAACGAGGCGCAAGCGAAGCTCTAACGAACGAAGAACTTTCCCTGATCGGCACTCTTCAGTCCCTCATCATCGAGGCGACCGCGCCGAATCCGCATGACGCAGGCGTTTCGGGTGGGGAAGTGACGACGAAGAGATAGCTTCCCGCCTCTGCGAGCTTCGGCCTCGTGAATGCTGGGAAAACCGCTACGATAGCCCCATGGGAAAAGCCTCACGTCGTAAAAAAGTAGCAGTCAGCGCGGATCAACCGGCATACCGCCCCCCGATCCCCTTCGTGGAACGCCCCTTCGAAGGGCTACCCAACGAGGTTGAACTGGTCGCAATGCGCGAAATTATCCCCTGCGCAGTGCTGAGTGGGCGCACCACCGAAGAGCACGGCGGTGCAGAGTTCGACATCGTCACCCTTCTGCCCGACGGCCACCCCGCAATGATCCGTCCCGATGGACGTATCCTCGTTGGACTACAGACGCGCTCGAACTCGGGCGATCTCTCCCACGACGTTGCCGCAGCTCTTCTTGCTGCTCTCCAAGCACAGTCCGACGGTGTCGACGGCGTCATCGATATTGATGTGCGTGAGCCCGCCCCTCGCCTTCAGGACATTGTTGATCCGAAGGCGTTTAGCGACATGGAGATCACCGCCGACTTCGGCTACTGGTTCGATCCGAATCAGGAACTCACCCCCGAAATGCGTGACGCGCTCGAACAGAACCGCGCCGACGTTGTTCCCACCGTTGCAGTGCCCGGAACCGAGGGCATGTACTGGTGCGAAATGAACCGCAACTTCGTCCGCTACGTGTCTGCTGCCCCTGAGCACAAGCTTTTTGATGCACTTGCCCGCTTGCAGGCAGCAGGAAATGCGCGCTTGGGTGAAGGTTCGCGCTTCGTCGGAGCTTTCCGCGCATGCGGCCTGGCAATCCCGGTTTTCGAGCTCGCTGAGGGCGCTTCGGCCGAAGACGTAGCCCCGGAAGCGAAGGCTCTTGCCAAAAACGTTGAGAAGGCGCTGAAGGACACCACCCCGCTGAGTGCAGACGAACGTCGCGCGCGCCAGGGCCTCGTTTCGCGCCAGGTGACGATCCGCTAACCGATCCCGGGGGAAGGTCGGGATAAACTAGCAGGGTGACTCCCGCTCAATCCGTCGAACCCTCACCTTCCCAGAAGGTCGCGGCGATCATCTGCGCCCACAATGTCGGCCGCCAGATCGCCTCGACCGTGCGCGCATGCCGAGCAATCCCGGGCGTTGACCTGCTCATCGTCATTGATGACGGCTCCGATGATGAGACGGGAAAGTACGCACGCGCAGCAGGTGCGGTTGTCGTCCGCCATTCCGTTCCCCGAGGCCGGGCCTCGGCACGCGAAACGGGCGTCAAGGTTGCCGCAATGCGTGACCGCGTTGACGCACCCGGTCGACACATTCTCTTCCTCTCGGGAGACCTAGGGGAGAGCGCCGTGGATGCGGCTTTCCTTGTCGAGGCCATTTCCAGCGGCCGCGCGGACCTTGCCTGCGCTGTCCCCGCGGGCCTCGGCAGCGAGGATCCGAGCAGTGCGCGCAAAGAGACCGCCGCGCAACGCCTCGCACACAATACGATTCGCCGCCAAACGGGTTGGGATTCTCAAGCGCCCCTGTCCGAACAGCTGTGTATCACCCGCGAGGCGCTCAACGCGATCATGCCTTTCGCCAATGGTTATGGCCTAGAACTGGACATGAAGGTCCGGTTGCTCGCCTTGGGGATGACCGCTATCGAATTGCCCTGCGCTTTTGAGCACACGGGTGATGACCACAGCCTGGTCGCTTTGAACCGGCCGACAAGCCTTGCCGATGTCGCGTGGACTTCGACGATGCTTGCGCTGCGTAAAGTTCGCCTCCGTCGACGCTATCGCACTCCTGTTTCGGCCCAGCGCGTGGGCATTCCCTTCCCAGATCCCGAACACACTCCGGTTTCCCAATCACATCCAGGAGAAATCAGTTAATGTCTGAAAAAGGTACCCGTTGGCGCCCCTTAGAGCTGCTTTCGGCTTATCTTCCCGCGGCCCTTTCGGTCCTGCTCGGTGCCTGCTTATACATCACTTTCTCTGTGGGACAGTGGCGCTCGCTTGATGTCCCCTCGTGGGATCTGGCTATTTTCACCGAAGCCGCGAAATCCTATAGTCACTTCCAGGCGCCGATCGTTCCCGTCAAAGGCCCCGGATACAACCTGCTGGGCGATCACTTCCACCCGATTTTGGTGCTTTTGGGGCCGATCTATCGCCTCTTCCCCTCAGGATTGACCCTGCTGGTTGTTCAAGATCTTTTGATTGCGGTTTCAGCGTGGCCGCTGGTTCGCCTCGCGACGAAGCAGGCGGGATGGCTCCTCGCCTCGATTATCGGTATCGGCTACGTGACCGCATGGGGTTTCCAAGGCGCTGTCGCCTCCCAATTCCACGAAATTGCCTTCGCGCTCCCCATGCTTGCGTGGGCCTCGGCCGCTTTCGTTGAAGGCCGTTGGGTGGCAACGATGGCATGGTCTGCGCCGCTTGTTCTGGTTAAGGAAGACCTTGGCCTCACCATCATGATGATCGGCTTGATTCTGTCGTGGCGAGGCAGGGATTCAATCAAGAGCTTCGCGTACCCCCTGTTTTTTGCGGCTTTCGGAGTCATCGCTTTCGTCGTGACGATTAAGCTCCTGCTGCCCGCTTTCAATGCTTCAGGAACCTGGGCGTACAGCCTCGATGGCTCGCAGGGCCGTGGAAACGTGACCCTGATCGAAAGGGCCTTGTGGCCCTCACAAAAGTTCGGTGTTATCGCCATGGCCGTCTTGGGTGCGGGGATTATTGGCCTCGCCTCGCCCTGGTTCTGGGTGATCCTACCGACCATCGCATGGCGTTTCCTCGGTTCCGTCGACTACTACTGGGATTGGAAGCACTGGCACTACAACGCAATTTTGGTGCCGATCCTTCTGGGCGCTCTCTTGGACGCTCATCGCAGGTGGAGTGAGCGCGAGCAATCTGATATTTCACGAGGCCTGGGCTGGGTGATCAGTCGACAGCGTCCCTTCGTCGCCACGGTTGCCTTGGCGATTCCCTGTGCGGCCGCACTCATCACGGCCCCGCAGCTTCCCATGTGGAAGATGACGAACCCTGGGTTTGGAGCAGTGAGCTCTAGGATGGCTCAGGTTCAGGAGATCAATTCATTGATCCCGGAAAACGCCAATGTTGAAACGGACCTGACTCTGCTTGCCTACCTGATCCCCGATCATGAGGTCTACTGGGTGGGATCCGCGAAGGGTGTTGCCGTGGATTACGTGGTTGTTGATCAGCGCGGTGCCGCCTGGGGTGATCAGAAAAACGTTGAAGCAGTCTCCTATGCGCAGGGAGCACACCCTGGTTCGACCTATAAGTTGATTTACAACTCGGGAGGCTTCCAGGTCGCTCAGCGCGTCAACTAGAAATGCTCATGCGGATTGATTGAGCGTCATATCAGTCAAGACACACGGTGCCCCCGCGATTTTCGCGGGGGCACCTGCATGAGAGTGATACTTTTCAGTGCGCGCGACGCAGCCTCATGGAGTTGAGGACAACGCACACCGAGGACATGGCCATCGCCGCGGAAGCGAGCATCGGGTTGAGAAGCCCGAAGATCGCTAGCGGAATCATGATGACGTTGTAGAAGAACGCCCAGAAGAGGTTCTCTTTGATGACCTTGAGGGTCGCACGCGAAATACGAATCGCGGCGGCAGCCATCGTGGGATCTGAGCTCACTAGCGTCATATCTGCGACGGCGATCGCGCTATCCGCGCCCGAACCCATGGCAATACCCAAACCCTGAGTCGAGGCCTGTGCCAGAGCAGCCGCGTCATTCACGCCATCGCCCACCATGGCTACCTGGTGGCCTTCTTCTTGAAGGCGCATCACGGCATCGCGCTTATCTGCGGGAAGAACTCCTGCAATAACCGAGTCAATCCCCACCTGCGAGGCAACAAAACGTGCTGCAGATTCGTGATCACCAGTGAGCAAGGTCGGAGTAATCCCCAAGGCCTTGAGCTGGGCAATCGCATCCTTTGATGACTCTTTCACCGTGTCGCGCACAACGAAGGCACCTAGAAGCACGCCATCGAGGTGCTCGGGAAGTTCACGCGTTTGTGGAGTGAGAGTTGCGGCAGGTGCTTGAGCGGAAGCAAGCCGACGCGAACGAACCTGCGGCTCGTAGCCCGCTGCCTTGACGACCTCTTCAAGCTCAGCGTCACTGTAATCGTGCTTGAGGGTAATTCGAGCACTCTCAGTTGCCAGGTTAACCTGCGCATGAACGCCATCGAGCTTGCCCAGCTTGCGCTCAACCCTGCGGACACAGGAGGCACAGGTCATGCCGCCCACTGCCATGTCGACGATGATTCCGCCGTCCTCGTCCTCATCTGCGGGTTGTGAAGCCTGCGTCGAGGCCGTATCACCGGCGGAGGAAGTTTCCTGCCAGCCCTCAACGCGCGCACTGGCCACGACGGTCGCTCCCGTGGCCTCGGCCTCGGAAATGGCGGAAAGTGCGGACGGGGGAAGGGGAATACCCAGCTCACGCAACCAGCTCACGCGGCCGGCCAGGAGAAGCGCACCGTCCTCGCCAAGCGCGGAAACCCCAAGTCCGGGGTGGTTGCGCAGCTCGCGAACCGGGTGCGAGGAAAGATCGCGCTCGCGGGCGGCAGCAGTGAGCGCACGGGCAATCGGGTGCTCCGAGGCCGACTCCAGCGATGCGGTCACGCTCAGTGCGTCCTCGCTGGACTGGGAATCAGGAGAATTCGCGCTTCCGTCGGGAAGGATGACGGACTCCAATGACATCGCGCCCTTGGTCAAAGTGCCGGTCTTATCAAGGAGGATTGTGTCGATACTGCGCGTACGCTCAAGGACCTCGGCGGAAGAAATGAGGATACCCATCTGCGCGGCCTTACCTGAACCCACAAGAAGGGCGGTCGGAGTGGCCAGACCAAGCGCGCAGGGGCAGGCAACAACCAGCACGGCAACCGCAGCAGTGATTGCGCTTTGAACGCCAGATCCGGCAAGGAGCCAGCCCGCCAAAGTCAGTAGGGAAAGCGCAATGATCGTTGGAACGAAGACCGAAGAAATACGGTCGGCGAGGCGTTGGACGGGGGCCTTGGTTGCCTGGGCCTCAGTGATCATCTGGCCAATGTGCGCCAGCTGGGTCCCAGAGCCAACGGCGGTTGCGCGGACGATCAAGGCACCCGAGGTGTTGAGGGTTCCGCCGGTCACCGCACTGCCGGGGGATACTTCGCGAGGAAGAGATTCGCCCGTCATCAGCGAGGTATCCAGCGCGCTGGTGCCCTCTTCGACGATGCCGTCGGTGGCGATCTTGTCTCCCGGGCGCACCTGGAAGCGGTCGCCCACGGTAAGTTCCGAGGCCGCAATGGTGCGGTAGGTGCGCTCGCTGCCGCTTCCTTCAACGAGGATTGCGTCCTTCGCTCCGAGTTCGAGAAGGGAGCGCAGGGCATCCCCGGAGTGGTAACGGGTGCGTGCTTCCATCAGGCGACCGGCAAGGAGGAAAGTGACGATCGCGCAGGCGCCCTCGAAGTAGATTTCCGCGTGCGTTGCGTGGCTGCGCGCGGGGATCAGTGACATGTGCATGCGCATGCCAAGCATCCCTGCACCACCAAAAACGAGGGCGTACCACGACCATAGGCTCGATGCGATCACGCCGAGGGAGACCAGGGTATCCATGGTGGAAGAGCCGTGGCGGCCCGCCTGGAAGGCAGCGCGGTGGAAGGGGGCCGCACCCCAGATCACGACGGGCAGTGAGGCGAAGGCAACGACCCACTGCCAGCCCGAAAACTGGAGGGCAGGAACCATTGACAGGCCCAGAACGATGACGGTGAAGGGGAGAGTCACAAGGAAGCGGTTGCGCAGGTCCGCGGCGCGGCGTAGCAGTCCGTCCCCCAAGTGTTCACTTTCAGTTTCAGTTGATGCGCGGTGAGTTTCGGTAGTCATTCTGAGCGATCCTGTCATGTGTATTTGGGATATCCGGGGGCACCGCATGCGATGCCCCCGCTTGGTTAAGGATCAGAAGTCGCGGGCGATTCCGACCAGTTCGAAGCCGGCCTCGGAGACAGCGTCGCGCAGGGCGTTGTCGTCGAGTTCGGTGTTGGTGACGACGGTGGCCTTCGAGGTTGCGCCGGAGTTGAGGATGACCTCGACGTCAAGAACGCCGGGAACCTCCTTGAGTTCTTCGGTAACCGATGCGACGCAGTGTCCGCAGGTCATTCCGTTGATGGAGAGCTCAACAGTGCGATCAATTTCCTGTGCCATGATGGCGCCTTTCTTTGGTGGTGGAAATGGGGAAAAACGTGTGGTGTGCGCTCAGGACTTCACCAGTCGCGCGATTGCCTTTGTGGCTTCTTGGATCTTTTCGCGTCCTTCTTCCTCGCTGTGTTGGGCGGCGTGAAGAACGCAGTGGTTCATGTGGTCTTCAAGGAGGCCGAGTGCGACGGAGTCCAGAGCGGACTGCACTGCAGAGATTTGCGTGAGGACGTCGATGCAGTAGGTGTCCTCTGCAACCATGCGTTGCAGGCCCCTGAGCTGGCCTTCGATTCTGCGCAGGCGCTTGAGGTAGTGCTCGGTTTCTTCGGTGTATCCGTGAGCCATGGTGATCCTCCTTGTGCTTCGAAATATACCCCCGGGGGGTATGTGCGTCAAGAGAGGAAAATGTCTGTCCCCCCACTCCGAAACGGTGCCGGAGTGGGGGGACAGCGTGGTTATTGAGCGCCGAGGCCGCGGGCGCCTCGTGCGCGCAATCAGTTATGCGCGCCGACGCGTCGCAGCAACGGTCGCTGCACCTGCAACGGTAAGTAGGCCGCTGAGGGGCAGAATGAAGTCAGCTGCGCCCGTACGTGCCAGAGGGCTCTTCGGGTTCTCAGAGGGAGCCGCGGCGGGGATCGACGGAGAAGAAGTTGCACCCGGAGTGGGCGAAGACGTCTGCTTGACGGTCGGGGCCCACTTCGTGTTGTAG
The DNA here is from genome assembly GCF_976954355.1 of Actinomyces sp. Marseille-QA0893. Taxonomy (NCBI): domain Bacteria; kingdom Bacillati; phylum Actinomycetota; class Actinomycetes; order Actinomycetales; family Actinomycetaceae; genus Actinomyces; species Actinomyces sp. Marseille-QA0893. The sequence continues at coordinate 50,759 of NZ_CDRJSY010000003.1, read as the reverse complement.
GTGACGCCACCGCAGGCGGACTGGGTGCGAGTCATGCCCGCGTTTGCCTTCCAATCCCACTGGATATCAGCGGTGTCGACAACAGTCTTTGCCGGGCGAGGCAAGTCAGTGACGGGAGCAGATCCGATCGCACCTTCTTGTGTGTACTCCATTGCGGTGATCTCCGCGGGAAGCGCATGTGCCGCATCATCGGAGGAGTAGGTGACCGTGAGTGAGGGTTGCTGCTTGAGCTCGATGGTGACAGGGGCACCCACACCGTTGGTGAAGTTCACGGGGCGCATGCCAGCGAGGAAAGGAACGCCGGCAAGGGCGGGAATATCCAAGCTACCGGTGACGCTGGGAGAGGTTGCCTGAATCGATGAGCTTGCCGAGGCATTCATACGCGCTTGAGAAACTGTCAGGCTTCCTTCGAGGCTTGGGAAGTAGACCTTGTTGGGGCGCATGGAAGCATCTTCCAAGGCGCCGGCAGTGGTTCCATCGACCCAATTTCCGCTGGCATCTTGGTGCATGAGGCGGTAGGTCGCAGAGAAGGTTCCATTGACGACCGAAACACTCTGGACGCGCATGGCCTTTGAGAAAGCCTCGCCAGTTGCGGCATTGGCCTTCTCGAATTGCTTCTGTACTGCCTCGACCGTGTAAGCGGAAGTATCGATATCGACGTCATTCGTATCAACAGTCATGCTGGTCGTCCACTCACCAGTGATGACCAAACGATTGAAAGCAGCGGCATTCGTGAGGCGGCCATAGGTAGCCATGTCTTCGTAATTCGTCCACACATTGGTCATATCGAGAACGCCCTGGAAGCCAATAGCGTAGCTGTCCTTGGGAGAAGCTCCACGGCAGACAAGGGCGGCAGGCTGTGCGGGATCAACATCGGCGGGCAGAGTCACGATGTCGCTTCCGGGAGTGTAGACCTCACCCGAGACCGAAATCGGGATATCAGTAGATGCCTGCGAACTGTGGAAACTGCCGCCGCCGACAAGAATCGCACCGGCGAGTACGGGAACACTGCACAGTGCGAATACACGATATGACGAACGCTTCATGGAGGTCTTCTTTCTACGGACTGCCAAATTTCGCGGAAAAGCGCGAAACATTCTGGAAAATTCTAACAGTCGATACGAGTATGAATCCAGTAGCATGACCTCAAACTATCCCCACCTGCACACATGCGGGTTTAGGCTATCGTGAAGGGAAGGAGGGACTCATGAAAACGCGACGCTATCGCAACTACTACGCACGCAGGCGCGCCCCGCACTCCCTCTCCTCCTTCTACCTGCGCGCAAAACTGATCCCACTTGCCCCCAAGCTCATTTCAGCGCTCGCGGTTGGTGCGGCCTCGGCAATGGGATTTCTCCCCACGGATATCCGCAGCCGGCTGCGCATGCAATCTGACCGCCTCGGCGAAGAAGTATCGGAGCAATCTCAATCGATCTTCTTCCGCGAACCCGGACTCGATGTTCTTTTCGTACATGTGCTCGCCTCAATCGCCGGAACAGCCGGTGCCATCGTTCACGCGGCAGCCGCATTCGATGCGATCGTGGGATGGGATCGAAGCGGGAAGCTCCAGCGCCTCGCTCAAGTCACACCACGCAATGGCTATGAGGCGCTGATGGCAGGGATGCTCATAGCGGGAACATCCCTGGGACAAATGACGGGTGGAGCCGCTCACGCGGACAAGTACTTTGACTCCGAGATGGGGTCGGACATCATCGAGTATCCCGGACACCCCAAATCTTCGGTCCATCGCCTGTGGGCTCCGCACTCCCTTCAGGATATGGCTGCGGACATTGATGACCTGTACTGGGCGGGAACGTACGGGCAATCAATCAAAATCACCAGGGTCGGCGAAGGTGAGCAACGGCGCTGGTTGGTGTCGATCCCGGGGACAAACCACTTTGATACGCCATCGACCCCTAACCCCGCGGATACGGAAACTAACATCCGCGAAGCTTTGGGGCTGAGCTCATCCATGCGAATGGGCATTATTCGCGCTCTTCACCAGGCAATGAGTGAAGACGGCGTTGATCCATCGGACTACGCAAGCGAGCCCATTATCATTGTTGCCCACTCGCAAGGCGGCCTCATTGCAGTCAATCTGGGAAGTTTGCCCCCAGAGGATGTCGGGGTCAATGTCCAGGGGATTTTGGGGCTCGGATCGCCGGGACACCGGGCATGTCTGCGTTCCGATGTCGTCATGGTGGATGTTGCACACGATCAAGATGTCGTCCCATCGACTGATGGAGCTGGCGCACGTATCCGCGATCACCGGGTAATGGTTGGTCGGAACCTCAATCAACCGCGCATGCAACCCCTCTACTATGCGCACTCCTCGTCGACCTACACCGAGACGGTTGGCCGTTTGGAGCGCAGATCAGAGGTGACACGATGGGACCGCGTGGGACAGGCAATCCGCGCACTGCAAGAAATGTTGCCCCATGATGGCGAACCCACGCGCGTTCGTATCTATGACATTTGGCAAGAACTCGATGACCCGCACGGAAGTGTCTGGGCAAGGGTTAATGTCCTTGAAGCCGCTCAATCGCAGGACACCGCAACTGATGGTGACAACAATTCTCACGGGGGGAACTGATGGCGCAGAATCGTTCAATTGCGCGAATCCTTGGGATTGTCCAGCAACGCGCAGAGCAGATTTCACTCCCTCGCGTATCCAACCGGCTTGGCCTTGCCGCTTTGGGCGTGGCAAGCCTCGGGGTAGGGGCAGCACTCACTCGCCTGCGTCCGACGGATCGAAGCGGGCGATCTGAGCGTTTCCAAGCCTTGATTGAAGATGCGCTTGATCAAAGTGCGCAGCCATGGGTGTGCACAAGTTGCCAGGTTCAGGTCAACGAAGGTTTTGGCAAACCGACCATGGTGAGCTTTTCGATCAACATGGAAGCAAAGCAGTCTATAGATGATGATCGCGTTGAATTTGCCCGAAAGCTCCTTGAGGCCGCGGTGCGCAGCGTGTGGAAGAACCCCGAAATTGCACCAATTGGCATCCAAGGACGCATGAGCGTCAACGGCGAAGACACAGTCAATATGCAGGACCTGGGCTACTCTGCGCTCCAGGTACGCCCCGAAGAACTATTTGAACGACTCGGGTCCCCGGCTATCGATCGAGGATGGACACCCGCCTAAATGAGCGGGAAGCCACTCTACTCGGCGCTGATCCACTCAACCATGTCCGGGGCATACCCGGTATAACTCGCGGGAGTCAGTTCCATCAGCCGGTCTTTCGCGTCCTGAGGAAGATCCAGCGATTCAACGAAATCGCGCAGGCGAGTGGCGTCGATATCGTGTCCGCGAGTGAGCTCCTTCATGCGCTCATAAGGGTTCTCCATCCCCTGACGTCCCTCAAGGGAAGCAAGACGCATCACCTGCTGAATGGCCTCGGAAATCACTTCCCAATGCTCATCGAGTTCGGCGGACATCACCTGGGCGTTCAACTCAATACCCTCAAGGCCGCGAGTCAAATTGTCGATTGCGACAAGAGAGTGGCCAAGGGCAACGCCAATATTGCGCTGGGTTGACGAATCCGTGAGATCACGCTGAAGTCGCGAGGTCACCAGGGTTGCCGCAAGCGTTTCAAGAAGAGACGAGGCGATCTCAAAGTTAGCTTCAGCATTCTCGAAGCGAATCGGATTGACCTTGTGAGGCATCGTCGAAGAACCCGTGGACCCCTGAGCACCCAACTTTTGGTGGAAGTAGCCCATGGAGATGTAGGTCCAGCAATCCGTTGCAAGGTTGTGGGCGATGCGGCCAAAGCGCGAAATATCGCTGTAGAGCTCGCTTTGCCAGTCATGGGACTCAATCTGAGTTGTCAGCGGATTCCACGACAGCCCGAGGCGCTCAACAAAGTCCTTCGTGAGGAGCGGCCAGGGGACAGTGGGCAAAGCAACGCGGTGCGCTGCCCAGGTACCCGTCGCACCGTTCATCTTCCCCAGGTACTCAGTGTCTTCGATGCGCGAAATTTGGCGGGAAAGTCGGTAGACAAAGACAGCCAATTCCTTACCGATCGTGACCGGAGTTGCCGGCTGACCGTGCGTTCGCGCAAGCATGGGGATTTCAGCGCCGGCCTCGGCAAGCTCAAGCAAGCGCGCGAGAAGTCCACGTGCGCGCGGCAACCAGACCTGGCGGATTGCGGCTTGAATGTTCAGCGCGTGTGCAAGGTTATTGATGTCTTCGGAGGTTGCGAAGATGTGAACCAGAGGACGCAGCTGGGGAAGGACCGTATCCGGACCAAAGAGGGAGCGCGCCTCCTCAAGTCGATTGTCGATGTAGTACTCAACTGCCTTGACATCGTGGCGGGTTTCGGCTTCGATGTGGGCGAGTTCGGCAATGGAATCAGCGTTGAATTCCCGCGGAAGTGCGCGCAAATAGTCAACTTCAGCGTCAGAGAGCAGGGGCGCGTGGGCAATGACTCCGCGGCGAAGTAGCTCAATCATCCATTCGATCTCAACGTAGATGCGGGTGCGGTTGAGCGCGGCTTCGGACAGGTACTGGGTCAGTTCCTGAGTGTGCAGGCGATAGCGGCCATCGAGGGGCGATAAAGCTTGGCCTGCTGCCGCCAAGTCTGCATATCCGGTCTCGGGTGAAAACATGGATTCCTGCTGCGCTGTCATGTCTTAATCATCTCAGACCTGCGGCATCGCGCCACGCGGGCACTCGCGTCAGAGGGAAGGTCTATCCACAGGGATGCAATGCCATCGGCGTTTTCCACAGATTTTTGGTGCGCTCTGTGGGGGTGGGCCGACATTTTTAGGCTGAGCTCATGTGGTTCATTACGGTGTGCCAGTCACTGAAGGTGATTGAAGACAATTGCGTGGCAATCAGCGAAGAAATGCGTGCTCATTCTTTTGATTCGTGGACGGGTCAGGGAAGCGAAGGGGCGCGCGCAGAAATTGAACAGATCCGCAATGACTGTCGGATGTGGGCGGCGCTGGCAATCGAAGTGCGCGACCTAGCCGAAATTGAGAGCGCGACGTTGGGAGGTCAGACATGAGTGGGCAGTGCGTGTCATGGATGGTGGTTTCTTCGGATACAACGCGCATTGATACCGAGGCGCTTGTCGGCGACGTTCTATTCCTGCGAAGGATTCGCGAGGCCCTTGATAGTCAGCTTGGCGCGGCACATTCGCTCAATCAGGAGTTGTGTGCACATCAGTGTGGGGGTGTTTTGCAGCGTTTGTGTGCCCTCGGTGCACAACTGAGCGAGCAGATTGGTAGTTGTGCGGACAGGCTTGCTTACGTTGCGTCCATCCATGCCGCTGCCGAGGCCGACGCTGCTTCCTATCAGAAGACCGTGCGCAGGCTGGGTGGCAGTATGGGCGAGCTTTCGTGGGCGGGAGGATTGACAGCATCGCGGAAGATCGCAGGCGTGGGGAAATACGTCAATCCTTATGCCCCTTTCCTCTTCGCACCGCTTGGCATCTTTCATGGGATAGCAACTATCAGCGCCCACGGTCTGTCTTTTGTTCGCCAGCCATCGGATGCGTCTTTGGGTTTGCGAACACAAATGGATGTTGCTGAGCTATCGCGACTGGTCAATGAGACTTCAACGCGCTCGGACGTCGAAGTTACTCGAGATGCTGCTGCACAAATGTCGACGCTGTATGCGGCAATGGGTTGGTTGATGTTTGGTCGCCATTCGGGGGTGAGGATTTCAGCGCAGAGCCTTCCCGATGGCGCACCGCCCGGGCCGGCAAGCCGAGTGCTTTCAGGCGTCGCGCAGGGAGGGCGCCCCACCCAATATTGCGGATCTTTCGGTGCGGTCATTTATGCGGTTAATGCTGTGGCGGCTTATCCACCGCATTCTTCCTCTCCTCAGTCGCAAGTCTTGCGCACGCAGACGGATCCTGGGAAGGAAGGGGTCGAAACCCCGCTGAAGGCCTCGGAGGCATTGGAACGTATCGGACAGCTTCGCTCCAGTGCAGACGAGGGGCAAATTGAGATCCTTCAGCACGTGACGGTGGACGCCGATGGGAGGGAACACCGCGCGTGGTCAGTCATGATCAGGGGGACGCAAAAGTGGGGGCCAGGCGAAGACAATCCCCAAGATATGCTGACGAATCTTCAAGCAGTTGGGCAATGCAATTCCGACCAGCTCAGGGCAGTGAAAACTACTATGGATATGGCGGGGATCAAGGCTGATGAGCCCGTTGAATTTGTGGGCCACTCTCAAGGCGGGATTATTGCCGCACAGTTGGCCGCAGATCCGCGGGTGCGCTCGCGCTACTGCGTTGCCTCGGTGCTAACCGCGGGTTCGCCGGTCGCGGGATTCCATCCCGACTCAAGTGTTCCCATGCTCAATATGGAAAACACGCGTGACATCGTCCCCGCACTTGACGGCGGAGCGAATGCTAATCGCGGCCATGCACTGACCTTGCATTTTGATAGTGAGCACTTAGAAAGAAAACAAGGGCAGGACAATCCCATTGCCGCTCACGATATTGCGACCTACACCGAAGCAATTCGAGAGTGCGAATCGGCGGAGGCGGGCCGCTATCGCAATATCGAGGACGTGCATCGCTGGGAAGAAGAAAGAAGAACTCGGCTGGGTATCACAGAGGCGACGCGCACGCGTTCCTACATTTTTGATACCCGCCGAGTTTCTTAAGAGAGTGGCTTAAGGCCAGACGGCGCTGGTGAGTTACTTCTTCTTAGCGCCCGTGAGTCCTCCAAAGAGCGAGGAGACAACAGCGGTGATGATGGCACCGATGACGGCCGCGCCAAGGCCAGACACAGAGAAGGGCAGGCCCATGGAGTCTGCAATCGATCCCGCGACCAGGAAGCCAATGCCATTGGTGATCAGTGCGAAAAGGCCGAAGGTGAGGATGTAGAGCGGGAAGGCAAGAATTTGAATGAGAGGCCGCACAATGGAGTTTACGACGGTGAATACCAGTGCAATCAAACCCAAGATGACGACGGTTTCCGTTAGGGATGTACCGCGCGCAATGGTAATTCCCGGGACAAGAGCAGCTGAGACCCATAGGCCCAGCGCCGTTCCAATGAGACGCAGAATAAAGTTCATACGCCCCATTATCGCCGATCGGGTAATAGTCGACTAGGCGACGATTGCCAGGACCGCCGAGAAGAGACAGGCACAGGAGACGTATTCCCCAAGACCGATGATCAGGGGAGGGATCTTGAGGTGCTTGATCTTACGCAGTGCGGGGATAAGGATCGCGCGCAGGGCGATCACGACGAAAGCCAGAAGTACTCCGCCGGGAAGAACATGCATGAGCACTCCGATCAGGCATGCGACCACAAGTGCCAAGTGCCAGGCAACGGAGACGATATACACCGATGGCTTATTTGCCCCGCGGATGAGGGAGCGGACGTAGACGATAGACCCCAGCATGTAGGCGGCGACGGCTACCGCTGCGCACCACAGTTTGTACTGCGAATAGCTCTCTGAGGTAATCCAGATCGACAGGGGGAGGGTGCACGAACTCGCAAGAACGCTCGACACATGGGAGGCAATGGAGCGGCGTCGCTTGCGGAAGGCCTCGTAAGTCGCAACTGCGCAAAAAAGGGTGATGGGAATGATGATCCGTGCGATGGCATGCGGGCGCATGACAATAATCGGAACCCCGCACACGACAGCTATGCTCGCCCAGGTGAGGAAAGCCGGAAGGTAGGTGCGGCGGCGCTTGGGAGAGGCTGACCAGTACAGGCTCAGAGCATGGAAGCTGCAATAGGCGGCGGTCCAGGCTGCAAGGAGTAGGAATTGAATGGGCTGGGGATGGACGGTGCATATTCCGACAGTGATCGGAAGAACGGTCATGATCCAGGCGCCGTGCTCGTTTGAGAGCCACCCGTGCCGGACCAAGCTTCGCATCTTCGAGCCACGTTGATTCATGGGCAACAGTGTAGTGGGCCTATTCACTTAGGGAAACCTAAGAAATGCGCGGAAAATGTGCCCGCGCTCACCGATATCCCATGCTCTGAGATGAAATTTTCGCGAACTGAATTCTCGGCGCAATGTTATAGGTATGTCAACAAACGATACACGCGAAGAAACCGTCCCATCCTCGGTTGCCGCTAAGCCCGAGCTTTCTCAAGAAGATCGTTCTGCCCGCATTGCGGTTACCGTATTTCCGCTCATCATTATCGCGGCATTCGCCCTGGGTCTGATTTTCCCGACCCATGCAGCAAAGCTCGCCTCGGGTGTGAACATCGGCCTGGGCATCATCATGTTCGGCATGGGCTTGACCCTGACCCTTCCCGACTTTGCCCTTGTCGTGAAGCGCCCCCTGCCCGTCATCGTCGGTGTTATCGCGCAGTATGTGATCATGCCTGGAGTCGCCTTCCTTCTGGCCAAGCTGCTCCACCTCGATCCGGCAATTGCAGCCGGCGTCATCCTGGTCGGTTGCGCCCCGGGTGGCACCGCCTCGAATGTCATCTCTTACTTGGCTAAGGGTGACGTTGCACTTTCGGTGACCATGACATCGATTTCCACTCTTCTGGCGCCCTTCATGACCCCCCTTCTCACCAAGTGGCTGGCCGGTCAGTACATGCCCGTTGATGCAAAGAGCATGGCGCTCGCAATCGTTCAGATCGTTCTGATCCCCGTCGTCGCAGGCATTGTCGTCCGTATGCTTGCCGGTCGCTACGTTGAAAAGATCCTTCCGGCTCTTCCCTGGATCTCGGTTCTTGGCATCTCCTACGTACTGGCAGCAGTCGTTGGTAAGTCCGCCGACAAGATCATGGAATCCGCACTCATCGTCTTCGTCGTGGTCATCCTCCATAACCTGCTGGGCTACTTCTTCGGATACTTCGCAGGCCGTATCTCGGGCGGCGATTACCGTGCAGCTCGTACGACCGCAATCGAAGTTGGTATGCAGAACTCGGGTCTGGCGGCCGGCCTGGCAACGAAGTACTTCAGCCCGGAGGCCGCGCTTCCCGGCGCAGTCTTCTCGGTTTGGCACAACCTTTCCGGTGCACTTTTGGCCATGTTCTTCCGCCGTTTCGGCAAGCAGGGCTGACCTAGATCTCACCAATAATCCCGCTCTTTGCGGGCACGAAAAAGTGGGCGACGCGCGCGAAATGCTGCGTCGCCCACTTTCATTGTCTGCGTTTACTTCCGGTTTCCCGGACGAGGCGAACGTGCCCCTTCCGTCGTGGTCCCAGCTGTCACCTGAGGGGCAAGCGGGCGTCCAGCTGCGGTCTCAGCGCGCAAGTGAGCGACGACGGCCTCGAGACTGCCAGAGCCATCGGCGACCGCTTTCTGACGCTGGTAACCCACGCCGATACTGCGCAGCGTGTGGATGAAATCGAGCTCTTCTTGGCACTGAAGATCATCAGCGATGGGCTCCAGTTCGCGCACGGTCTCATCAAGAAGATCGTCAATATGCCGTTCGTTGCCGTGGATGTCTTCGATGAGGACGGCATCCATTCCATATCGCGCTGCGCGCCACTTGTTTTCCGCGAGGAACCACGGCGATGTCCTCGGCAGTTCTTCGCCGCGGTCCAGGATGCGCGAACCATATTCGACGAGGCAGTGGATCAGTGCAGTGATCGCGCCAATTTCGGCGACATTGGAGGCAGAGTCGCATACGCGAACCTCGAGGGTCCCGAGCCTAGGCGAGGGGCGAATATCCCAGCGGATCTCATCGAACTTTGAGATGATTCCGGTCTTCTTCATGTCCTGGGTATAGCCCTCAAGTTCTTCCCACCTGGTGAAGAGCTGCGGAACCCCAGCGGTAGGCAGCTGCTGGAAGACCATCGCGCGGTTGTCGCAGTACCCCGTGTCCGTGCTTGCCCAGTAGGGCGACGAGGCCGAGAGTGCTTGGAGCCTGCCAAGGTGGGTTGCGAGGAACCCAAGCAGTGGAAGAACCTTTGAGCGGTCCTCGATCCCAACGTGGACGTGGGTGCCGAAGAGCAGCATTTGGCGACCCCAAAACTGCGTGCGATTCACGAGTTCTGCATAGCGCTCAGAGTCGGAAACACGCTGATGAGCGGGATTTGCAAATGGGTGCGAACCTGCGCCGGTCAGGTCCACGCGAAGCGCAGACGTCACGGGGCGTAAAAGATCGAGTCCCTCATTGAGATCTGCAATCGCGTCCCTCACTCGGGTCTGTTTGCGCGAGACCAACTCGATCGTATTGCGCAGCATCTCCCCGTGGATCAAGGTGTCATTGGGATAGCGAGCCGAAATCTCACCGAGGATGGCTTCCGCACACTGGCGTAGATCTTCTGAATCGACATCGATCAGCTGGAGTTCCCATTCCACGCCCAAAGTTGAACGCTCGGACTGAGCAAAAGAAATGGCCATAGCTCCCCCTCGTCAGGCTCGCTTGTAACGGTGGATAAACGATGCCAAAAGGTCGTGGGCGGGTTGTGTATCTGCCGCATCGCAGCGTGCAATAACGGCAGGCTTTTCTTCCGCAGGATAGTAGGTGTCCCCGTAGGTATCAATGCGAAGATGCATACCTTCACGCGTAATTTCGGGATGGAATTGAGTGCCGTAGATATTGTGGCCCCAACGCAAGATCTGAACGTGGCAACGTGAGCCCGTTGCCAAGAGCTCGGCGCCGGCGGGAATGGTACCGATGGCATCCGCGTGCCCGGTATATGCGTAGAAGCTTGGGGGAAGAGTGCCGGTGAGTGGATCCTTGAGCCCGGCCTCGGTCAAAGTGATCTCAGGTGCTTGAAGATCTTCCGAAAATCCTTGAACAAGGGGGGCCCCGGAAGCACGCGCAAGGGATTGGATACCGAAGCAAATTCCAAAGGTTGGGAAATCGCGCTTGAGGAGGATGGCTGCAAGAGCGTCGATCCGTTCTTCCACGCGCAGATGTTCATTAGTTTTTTCCTCGTGCGGATGCTCGAATCCGAAGGGGGACCCCGTGATGATCACGCCCGAGTACTGATCAAGATCAATGTCACTTGCCGGGTGGGGGGAGGCCGCGTCGACAAGGGGAAGAGGGTGAAGATCCCGATCGTCAAGACCGCCGATAGCCTTCATCGAGGCCAGTTCATCGCGCGCAAGAATGCCATCTGGACGGCAGACGGCCACCAGAAAGGGGCGGTGAGCTGGTTGAGAAGCGTTCATGGCGCCACGCTATCAGGGCAGGTGCCAGACGTGCGCGAACAATGAAGAAGTTGGGACTGTGTAACAGGTAAGAAAAAACCCGCAGCATCAAAAGATACTGCGGGAATCACGTCGGGGTGGCGGGATTTGAACCCACGGCCTCTTCGTCCCGAACGAAGCGCGCTACCAAGCTGCGCCACACCCCGTGACCGTATGAGTATAGCCGTCTGACGCTACTGCGCCAAATTCAAATGCGCGGCGCGCGCCAAAAGGGCACAACCACTGTGGTTTGGCGGAGGGAAAGCTTTACTAATCAGTCGTGAATCGTCAGAATCGATACTTCTGGACGCGTTGCAATCCGAACCTTGGCGTAGGGAGAGGTCCCAAGGCCTGCGGAAACATGCAGCCACGAACACTCATTCACTCCGGTTTCCCACACGTGCAATCCCTTGCCGAACTCGCGGGGAAGATCGCAATTCGTCACCAGCGAGGTTACGCCCGGAAGACCAATCTGCCCACCGTGTGTGTGACCGGCAAGGATCAGTTCGGTCCCCAAGTGGGTCATTGAATCGAGGACACGCGTATAAGGAGCATGCGTGACGCCAATACGAATGGCATCGGGGCTCAGCCAGCGCTGTGAGAGTCCATTGATTGAGTCGCGATTGATATGCGGATCGTCGACGCCGAGGAGGGCAAGAGGAGCGGGAAGTACCTTGGGGAGGTCAGGCTCGGCGATCCTTTCGTTTTCCGCCTGAAGATACGCCGAGGCGTTCGAGAGGTCCGCCCACCCCATCGAGCGCAGGTGCGCAGCCAGTTCCGTCCACGGCAAGTCCACCGCGCGATCCACCTTCGCCGATCCCCGAGGCCTGAGGTAGCGCGTCCAGCTCTTGCGCTTGGGGGAGTAGTAGTCATTTGAGCCGAAAACGAAGGCGCCGGGGAAGTCGGCAAAAATCTCATGTGCCTGAATAACCGCGCCAAGAGCATCGGGGCTTCCGAAGTTATCCCCGGTTGAAATGACGTAGTCAAATTCCTCGGTATCGCGAACTTGCTGAAGGAAATCGATGAGGAATTCCTGGCCGGGGAAGAGGTGAAGATCCGAAAAGTGAAGCACCTTCGCCATGCGGGTATGAGAACGCAGCATGGGGGTCGATAGTGCAGATAAAGGAACGTCGAAGTGACGGACTATGGGACGGCGTCGCTCGACGCTCCCCCAGGCGAGAGCAGCAGTACCGCCCAAAGCAAGGGCAGCTACGCCTCGGAAGGCGCTAGTGGCGAGGCGACGCGTACTCATCGGTCAGTCATCCCCTTCATCGTCATCATCCCCAGGCCCATTGCCTTCTCCCTGGTTCTGGGGAGCAGCGGGCGTGGCGCTGGGAGTAGGTGCTTGAGTTGCCCGCGTGACCGCCTGAGGCGCGCCAATGTTTGCATTCGGCATGGGCTTGTTGGGTGTTCCCTCAAGCGCCGTGCTCATGTACGGCGCCCAAATGTTTTGTCCAACGAAGGTTTCACCGAAAATCTGCGAGTAGTAGCGTCCGTTAATGCGAACGTTTTGGACAGGGGTTGTCGAGGCGTTGCCGTGGCCAACCCACGCCGCGGTGGTGAGCTCGGCGGTCGATCCGGTCAGCCACGTGTTTGCTGAGTAGTCGGTCGTACCAGACTTAGCGGCGAATTGGCGACCACCCGACAATCGCGTAGCCGTGTAGTACTGGCTTGCCGACTTCGTCAGGGTCGTTGCGACCTTTTGTGCGACCTGCGAATCAATGACCTGCTTGCAGTTTGCAGAACCTTCCTTGAGAACGTTCTCTTGGCGGTCAGTGACCTTCGCGATCGAATAGGGCTGGCACATCTTGCCATCGTTGATGAAGGTCGCGAAAGCGCGGGCCATGGTCAGAGGCGAAGCAGAACCAGAACCCAAGATGTTACCGGGAACGGCCAAGATCGGTTCGCCGTTTCCGTCATCAATGCCCATATCGGCCGCTACCTGGAAGATATTGCAGAAGTTGAGCTTGGAGGCCATGTTGACGAAGGAGTGGTTCACCGAAAGGCCGGTTGCACCGATGACATTGAAAGCACCGTCCTTGCCCGCCAAGTCGACGACGTTCCAGCTTTCAGTGTGGACGGGCTCGCCATCACACTTAAATGAACCATTGGGGAAGTTCGTCCGCCCATCGATGGTTTCGTAGCCGGATCGACCTTCCTTGTACCATTCGGCCAGGACGAAGACCTTGAAGGTCGAACCAACCTGGAATGAACCATCAGCGGAATAGTTCGACATAGTTTCGTCTTCACCCACGCCATACACGGTGTTTTGGGCCATGGCGACAACTTCGCCAGTCTGGGGAACCAGAGAGACCAAGGCATCGTCCAAACCGGAAGCATCGTTGGACGGAATGGTCTTCGTCAAGGATTCATAGGCCGCGTGCTGCTTCTTGGGATCCAAGGTCGTGCGGATGGTCAGGCCGCCGGTCTTGAGCAGGCGCTCACGTTCAATGGAGGTCTTCCCAAAGGCTTCATCGGCGAGGAATTGGCGCACGGCATAGGAACAGAAGTAGGCGTTCTCATCCCCTGCACCCGAGCAGCCTTCACGGATCTGCGTGGGGTGAAGCATGTCGGAGACACTGACGGCCTTAGCTTCCGCTTCTTCTTGCTCGGTGATGATGCCCTGGTCAGCCATCACGGAAAGCACGGTATCGCGGCGTTCTTGCGCGGCCTCGGGATGCTGAAGAGGGTTGTACTGCACCGGGGACTGCACGAGGCCGGCGAGGAGGGCGGCCTCGCCAGTGGAAAGTTCGCTGGCGGACTTGGAGAAGTAAAGCTTGGAGGCGGCTTCGACGCCGTAGGTGATGGGGCCGAAGGGAGCGATATTTAAGTAGCCAGTGAGGATTTGATCCTTGTCCATCTGCTTTTCGACAGCGAGGGCGTACTTGATTTCGCGAAGCTTACGTTCAGTGGTTTGCTCGGTTGCGGCCTCGACTTGGTCGGCATCGCCTTCCATGTAACCCTTTTCAGCCAAAGCATTACGCACGTACTGCTGGGTAATGGTCGATGCGCCTTGCTTACCGCCATCATCACCGAGGTTATTGACCATTGCGCGGGCAATACCCGTGGGGTCAACACCGTGGTGTTCGAAGAAGCGTCGGTCCTCAATGGCGACGATTGCCTTCTTCATGACGGGTGCGATTTTGTCCGAGGGGATAACAATGCGCTGCTTGTCGTAGAAACGGGCAATCACTTGGCCATTCGTATCGAGCATCGTGGACTCGGTCGCGGGAGAGACAACTTGGATGTCGGTTGGGATCTCGTCGAAGATCTCCATCCCTGCCTTCGCTGTGATTGCACCGGTTCCGACGGCCGGCACTAAGACGCCAGCACTGACCACGCCGATAAGTGCGGACGCGGCCAAGAATGACAGCAAAAGCGCCACCAGCTGTGCGGGTCGAACGAAGCGTGTATGCGACTGAGCCATAGGTACAGGATACGTGCCCGGCGCGGTGAAAGGCAGAGGAAGACAGGCAATGCCTTGAATATCAAGGACAAGGGGGCAATTGGATCGAGATAGTCCCAATTTCACTTATGTGAATTTCATGTGTAATCTCTTAAAGGGAGGTCAATGTTGACCGCAGATGTGGAGAGGGTGGAATCAATGATTGATGACCACAGCTGGGTGGAGTATGCATTGTGTGCCGAAAAAGAACCCGATGCACTATTCGTACAGGGTGCAGCGCAGAGGCAAGTTCGGATGCGTTGCATGGAATGTCCAGTTCGCCTCGAATGTCTTGCTGATGCGCTTCAATCGCGAATGACTTTCGGAGTGTGGGGAGGACTCACGGAACGCGAACGACGCATGATTTTGCGGGTGTACCCGAACGTTGATGATTGGTCGAAGTGGCTTAACTATTCTCCGGACCCCCTTGCCGTTGAGCTGCGTAAACCTAGGGTTCCGCAGAGTTTATCGATGAAAGCTATTCGAGCCTCGGCAAAGGTCCTTCGAGATAAGCCCATTCCAGTACCGCTTGGAGCATGAGCATTGCGGCGAGGGTGTCGTAGTATAGCGCTATGACTACTTGGGAATATGCAACAATTCCGCTTCTGACTCACGCGACAAAGGCAATCCTCGACCAGTGGGGTGCCGATGGTTGGGAACTCGTCCAGGTTGTTCCCGGGCCGACTGGTTCGGATAGCTTGGTGGCGTATTTGAAGCGACCGAAGAACGACTGATCCCGCTCAATTAAGCGGGCGACAAAACGGTGGGCTGAGCAGGTCATGTACCTGCTCAGCCCACCGTCACACGTAGTACTGAATCAGCGCGCGCGGCGTGCCAGGCGATCAACGTCCAGCAGAGTGACGGCGCGGCCTTCCAGACGGATCCATCCGCGGGAGACAAAGTCGGCCAGCGACTTGTTCACGGTCTCACGAGAAGCGCCAACGAGCTGTGCGAGCTCTTCCTGGGTGAGGTCGTGAGGAACGTGGATGCCCTTATCGGTTGCAGTGCCGAAGCGATCAGCAAGATCGAGGAGAGCCTTGGCGACGCGACCGGGGACATCGGAGAAAACCAGGTCCGAGAGCGATTCATTCGTGCGGCGCAGACGCTGAGCCAGTGCACGAAGCATGTGCTTTGCAAGGGTCGGGTTTGCCTCGACGATTTCCATGAGGTCGGTGTGCTGCAGGTGGAGCAGCGTCGCGGGAGAAACAGCAGTTGCGGTGGTTGAACGCGGGCCTGGATCAAAGAGGGTGAGTTCACCAAGAATCTCGCCGGGGCCGAGGACTGCAAGCAGGGACTCGCGGCCATCATTTGAGGTGTGCCCCAGCTTCACCTTTCCTTCGGTGACGATGTACAGGCGGTCGCCAAGATCGCCTTCATCAAAGAGGGTCTCACCGCGGCGCAGCGTCGTTTGACCCATCTTCTGCTGCAGCGATACCTGTTGGGCCTCATCAAGTCCGCTGAAAAGCGGCACTTGGTTGATGAAGTTTGCGTCTCCATACATAAAGCCGGAACTCCGTTCTGTTCGCAAGCGCCGCTAGCCAGCGCCGCCGACTCCTGAGCTGTCCTATTCCTCTAAGACGGCAGCCCAGCACGAAAGAGCCACCGTGTGATAGTCGTAACTATTATGCATGGTGAACGAGCTAAAACACAGATTTGCACACACTTTGCGTAAATTCGTAGCGATGCGTGCCAATTCTCTACTCCAGCGAGGCAGACTCGCGAATAAAGGGAAGGATTGCAGCGACGAGTGCGCGCGGATTTTCTTCCTGCGGGAAATGACCACTCTCAGAAAGCGCGCGCATGGTGAATTCGCCCGAGGTTGCCTGAACATCATCGGCGAAGTCGACGTGTGACCACAGCCCGTCATTACGCGTTTGAATCGACAAAACTGGAACCTCGACCTTGCGCGTTAAAACATCCTTTGACGCGAACGAGGGCCTAAAAGTGGCCTGAAGAGACTGCCACGCAGAGCGAATAGCAACGTGACGCGAAAGCGCCTCACGATACACACCCGCCTGCGAAAGCATGTGGTCCTGCGTGAAAGGCGCTGCCCACTGCGAAATCGAACGGTCTACCCACGCTGACTTTGACGCGAAGAAAGTCAGGCGCGGCCGGCGCGAGAGCAGGGTTGAGAACCAGCGGCCTCGGCCTCGTGAAGAAAGCCCCCGAAGGAAGTGCACACCCAGGGGGTGGGGAGCACACACGGGAACAATCGAGCGCAAACCGGCGGGTTCGAGGGAGCCGAGCATCCACGCGATTACCCCGCCCATTCCGTTACCGACGACCGTGTAGGAAGAAATTCCCAGCGCCGAGGCCACGGCCGCCACATCCGATGCAAGCTGAGTGAGCTCGACTTCCCCGGGAGTAAGATCCGAGGTGCCAAAGCCGCGGATATCCATGGAAATCGTGCGGATTCCAGCCTCGGTGAATGCGGGGATCACTTCGCGCCACGTCCACCACGTCATGGGGAAGGAGTGGAGCAAGATCACGGCAAAAGAGGAGTCCTCGGGACCCGCGTCAGCGACGTGGAATGAGGCCCCCGAGGCCGAAACCCGGCGGTGAACCCACGGGCCGGGCGCCTCGAGAAGGGTGCGAGAAACCTCGGGCTTCACCGCAGACCAGCTGCCTTTGCAGCGCGGCGGCGCTCGCGGGCGGTGTAGTGCGCGCCCGTCGGATTCACACGCTCGACCTGCTCACGCATGGCTTCTTCCGCGCGCCCACGTCGACGTGCCGAGTGAGACAGCGAGGCAATGCCCATCAAAACAATGCCCAGGATGAGGAGGCGACCAGAGTAGCCCGATGCCTGCAAGTGGTGGGCAAGGTTCGAGCCGAAGGAGCCGGCATTTTGCAGGAAATGCAGCAGGGAGACGGTGTGTGCGCTGGTGAAAGCCGGGGCGAAAACCCAAGGAATACCAGCGGCAAGGAAGCAGAGTCCCGCAATCCACGCTCCCAGGGAAGAACGCTTGAATGCTTCAAAAAGCGCGATGATCGCAACGAAAGCGATGGCCAGTTCCGTGATTGCCAGCCAGTTGATGACACCGGTCGCTGCCGGGTTGCCTTCGGGCAGGGTCATTCGGGCACCTGCGTCGGCGACGAGGTACCAGGTGATGGGCAGGGCAAGGATTCCCAAGATGAAGGAGAAGAGGTGCGCACCGGTGCGTGAGGGCATTTCGGGAACGATGGAGGCGCCCTCGAAGAGAACATCATCGAGGCTCTCAGGGGTGTCCTGAGGAACGCTGCGCTCAGCGGCGTCTTCACGAGGCTTCCATGCGGCCTCGGTGACGGGAGATTCTTCTTGCGGGGCAACGAAAGCGCGGCGACGAATGGTTGTGCTTTCGAGTTCGTCTTCTTGGAAATCGTCGGAAACTTCAGCTTGGTCGCCAAAACGACGCGAAAGCGCATCGGGAACTTCACCGACAGGGGCCGAGGCCTCGTCCACCTCGGGTGTTTCTTCGACCGCGTCGCTTGCGGCGGGGATCGTCGTGGTCGTGTGAAGATCCTCGGCTGCTTCTTCGACGGGGGCTTCTTCGGGGGAATCCTGAGCAGTTTCTTCAACTACCGCTGCTTCTTCCGAGGCCGGTGCTTCCTCATGTGAGTCCGCTGACGCTTCGGCCTCGTGGGTTTCGGGTGCCTGGGCGGGGGTTTCCTCGAGCGGAGCATCCTCGTGCTCAACAGTTACGGGCTCACCGTTGCTCTCCGGCTCTACGGGGGATTCGGCGACGGCCTCGACGCTCGGTTCAGCTTCTGCGGGCTCTTCGGTAGAAGCAGCTTCGTGCACGGGTTCTTCGGCGGGGGTCGCGGCCTGGGCCTCGTCGGAGGAAGAGTCCGTGGACTCCTCTGCGGGCTGGTCTTCGGAAGCGTTGTCCTCAGGCTGTTCGTCTTGCGCGCGCGAGGCAAGAACATCGTCGAGGGAAGTGGGGGTGACGCCCATATGAACCGGCTCAACCTGGCTGGTCTCAGTTACCGAGGCGCCGCCGATAATGTCTTCGGTAGCAGATGCTTCGCCCGGGAGAGTGACTTCTTCACCGGTCAGCGGCAATTCTTCGTTTTCGTTGCGGTGAATCGCTTCGTCCTTGACTTCTTCGGGCGATGCTTCGTTGTGTTCCTGGTCAGACATGAGGCCTCCTCTTCTCGTGCTGACGATAACGAGAAAACGATCAGGATGGGGGATTACCCGCCGAGAAGCGCCACATTTAGCGAATTAATCGTTTGAAGATGAGTCGTTTGTCGCGTAGCGGCGCGCCCAATAGATTCCCAGAGTCGAGGCCGCGAGGATCATTCCGTAGGCGGCGATCGTCGAAGCAGCCATGAGGACCTGCGTTCCCAAAGAGTGGCCCGGAGTCACAACGACACCGGTGAGGGTCGTACCCAGGGGGATCAACAAGAACCCGGGAATGATGTAGGTCCATGCGATGAGTTGGGGGCCGATCATTGACCAGCGGGAAGCCAGAGCGATAAGGCCAAGAACTTCAGCGACCGCGGCACTGAGGATTGGCTGAAGCGGAGTTTGCGCGACAACTCCGCTCAGGCCTCGTGCGGCCATAGGAAGAGAATCGGCAGGAGCGCAACGAATGAGCAGCGCCAGGGCACCAATACCCAAGGGTAGGGAAGCAACCGCAACCGCAATGCGCTCGCTTTGGTGGCGCTCGAAGGGCATGAGCTCCTCAACCTCTGGGTTCTTCGCACGGGCGCGGTGGGTCAGGGCCAACGCAACGCCCGAACCTAGAAGGATTGCGGCCACGCACACCGGGTAGAGATTCCAACGCTGAGCAGCGGACATGTCATCGGCTGAAAGGTTTGCCGCAACAAGGAAATGAATGCGGAAATAACCAAAAGTCTGCAGGAAACCGATGATAAGCGCCCAAGCGGCAGCGACGAACATTCCGATGGAATGACGCTCGCAGTTAATTGAAATCATGCCCAAAATGATGGCTGAGAACGCCATACCAATCATGCCCTCGACGGAGGCCAGGGGTACGCCGATAGCCGCACGTGCTTGAAGATCCGCAAGGGACATTCCCATGAGAATCAAGGCAACGGGCGCAAAGATGGCAGCGAAGAACGCTGAACGCAAAGCGGAGCCGGGCGGCAAGGACAGTTTGGACATATGTCAAGTATGCCGCTACTTGCTGGGAATTGAGCGGCGTGCCCAATAACCGATTCCGATCCCACCCACGAGCGCCACGGGAATCATGGCCAGCGTCATGCGCGTGCGCTTTCGACTGCGAATCCGAACGGTCTGGGTGAAAGTGTGGATCGGCCACTCGCGTTCGCGGGCGATTGCCGCAAGGGAACGGTCAGGGTTGACGGCTTGGGGATGGCCGACAAGCTCAAGCATGGGTAGATCCGAAACGGAATCGGTGTAAGCGTAGGACTCGCTGAGGTCCCACCCGCGTTCGTCGGCGAGTTTTCGACAGGCTTCGGCTTTCCCTGCGCCGTGGTTGAAGTGAGTGATCGTTCCGTCGACCAGGCCATCTTGTCCGCGTCCAACAATGGTGGATAGCGCATCGGGAATTGAGAGCAGGTGGGCGATCGGCCGGACAATCTCCATGGGCGAAGCGGATGCAATGACAACATGGTGGCCCAAGAGTCGGTGGTGGTCGATGAGCGCAAGGGCTTGGCGGTAGCACAGAGGCGCGATGCTTGAACTCGTGACACTGTTGACGATTTTCTCAACGTATTGAGGGTCCCAGCCGCGAGTGAGCTCACCGAGCGCATGCATCATCGATCGCATCCGATCATCGTCCGCACCAGTGAAGAGGTAGGGAAGCTGGACGATGGTTGCCCGCAGGGAATCCCAGCGACTCATGACACCCGCGTGGACCAGTGGGCTGCTCAGCGCCATTGCCGAGGCCGTGGCCAAGATGGTCTTATCGAGATCGAAAAATGCGGCGATGTGGCTATCTTCTGCGAGTGCTTGGCGATTTTTCCCCGGAAAAGGAGGTTTCGGGGAATCGATGTTTTCGTTGAGAGTGGACATCATCGGCACCTTCAGTTGGTGTGGATGCAACATTGCTATCCACAGAATTGGGGTTACTCCTAGTTTTCCACAGATTCAGATGGGGCACGTGCGTTCTGCGCAAGGAATATTCACGCTTGAGGAATGACGCGAATGGGAATCGTTGCGTGGAGTGGGCTTGAAGGGCGGGCAGTGGAATCGCTGCGTGCGGTGTGTGTCGTTCTTGGGATGAGCATGTGGCAGGGGAGCCCCCATGAACTCAATGATGGTCGAAACGGATCCTCACGCAGCACTTCGCGCGAGGAGGGAAGAAGGATCCAGGACCTCGTCAGTGTGGTAATCGCGGATCCCTCACAGCGCTCAGTCTGGGAACACTTGGGACTTCATGTCATCTGTGTGGGTGAGAGTGTTCAACTTCCCGGTGGTGAAAAGCTCCTTGGTCAGTTACTCGCGGCCGATATGGCGCGATGGATGGCTGCTCAAGGTTCCATGGCTGGCCGCATGTGCGTGGGGATTGCGGGATGGAGTGGGGGAGCGGGCGTATCCACACTCGCATGGGATCTGTGTCGCGATACTGGCAGTATTTGCGTCAATCTTTCTGGCCCCGGTCCTTTGCGTGCTTCACGAGGGACTCTTCTCACTCCCCCTGCCGAGGCCGCAACCTGGTCTGCGATCAGCGTCCGTGAGCGTTTCTTCCTTCCCTCACTGATCCGAGAACTTCCGGTGAGCCGCGGAGTCCCCTATTTGGGAGGGGATGCACGCGGCGGCGCATACGCAGACGATTCACGGGTACCCGCTGTGATTTCAGCGCTGAAGGGCGAAAAAAGCATCGTCTGTGATTTGGGACTGTGGGGACCAAGATGTGCGGAAATTGGGGAGTCCATCGATGTCCTCATTCTCCTTGGTCACGGTGACGCGCTTGGAGCTGCACGCTTATGTGCGCTCAGCGCTGCCAATCCTCCACCGTGCCCAACGTATGCACTCATTGCTCCACAAGCCTCGTCTTGCTTTTTGGCGCGCAGGGCGAGCATCGGTCTGATTTCGCTTTCGCAAATCACGCGTATCGTGCACACCAGTGCCCGTCCGGTCTATGCAGTGGGGATGCGGCCTCGTCAGGGCAGAAGGGGAAGGAAAGCGCGCGCACAACTGTGGGAACGCATGGAGGCGCAAGAATGAGTGTGGCTGACGCGCTCCTGATGGCGAGCACTGCGGGAGAAGCGCTCGATGAAGCGATTATGCGTCTCAAAGCCCCGGGGAAGGGCATAGGGGATGTCGGATCCGCGCTAGAAGAGCTCGATGCGCGCCTCAATGGACTCGGGGAAATCCTTGCACCCTTGCTTCGTCTTCCGGGAATCACCGATATTTTGGTCAATTCCACTCGGGTCTGGGTCGATTGTGGGCAGGGTGTAGAGCCTATCGACGATGGCTTTTCTAGTGAGGAAGAAGTGCGCGCCTTGGCCATCACAATGGCGGCGATCTGCGGCAAACGCCTCGATGATGCGGTACCGATAGTCGACGGAATCTTGCCTATGGGGGTCCGAGTTCATGCGGTGATTCCGCCTCTTTCTGGTGAGGGAACGATCATTTCTTTGCGTATTCCGGCTCGGGGCGGCCTCACTCTTGAACAGATGCGCAAGGGAGCGAGTATTGATGACACCACGCAACAAATTCTGAGTCGAATGCTTGAAGTGCGTTGCAATGTCCTCATTTCTGGGGCGACGGGGAGTGGGAAAACAACGCTGCTCTCCGCGCTTTTGAGCAGTATTTCGGTAAATGAACGCTTGATCTGTATTGAAGAAATTAGCGAACTGCACCCCGCGCACCCGCACGTCGTGCACCTTCAAGCACGTCAGGCCAACACTCAAGGTCGAGGCGAAGTCAGTCTTTCTGAGCTTGTGCGCGCTGCAATGCGAATGAGACCCGATCGCATCATTTTGGGAGAGTGTCGAGGTGGGGAGGTGCGCGACATTATGAGTGCCCTCAATACCGGGCACCGCGGTAGTTTTGCGACGATTCACGCCAATACTCCCGCGGAAGTTCCGGCCAGGCTCAGCGCTCTTGGAGCACTCGCGGGGATGAGCGCTGAAGCCACACACGTGCAGGCCCGTGCGGCTTTTGACCTTGTCGTACACATGGAAAGGAGCATGGGAAGTTATGGGAATACTGGCCGACGCGTTGCCCAAATTGGGGTTTTCGGGCTCGAGCGCGGGGAGCTCACCTGTTCTTGCGCGTACCGCATTGATCGCCGAGGCCGCGGTTCGACCGGTCCTGCTTGGGAAGAATTGCGTCGCGTGCTCAGTCGGGATTCGTAATGCGAGCGCGGCAGTTCACACGCGTTCAAGCCTGGGATCCGCACCCTGCGGAGAAAGTCGTGCGCTGGCCTCGTTCGGGAAGAAAGAACGAGGGCGGCCAAAAGACATCCATTGACGCCGAAAAGCTTGCGCAGAAACTTCGCAAAGTCAGTGCTTTGCTGCAGGTCGGTATTCCCGCGCAACAAGCGTGGCAGGAAGTGAGCCGAGTGAAGAGTTGCGGGGAAGGGGAGTGCGACGAGTGGGGAATTCCCAGGGAGGTCATCACTCAAGCTGGCGAACACTCTCGGAGTATTCGTGCGGCCTGTGGGATCTCAGCAGTTCTTGGAGCACCTCTTGCTCAGGTTTTGGATTGTCTTGCCGATAGTTTCGATGACCTTCACGAGGCGCAAGAAGCCAGGAGAATTGCGGGAGCCGGGCCCGCGCTCTCGGCAAAAATCCTCAATTTGCTTCCGATTGTGGCTCTGCTTGCGGTGAGCGTAATGGGAGTTGATCCTTTTCCTGTCCTTGCCGATGGAGGTGCGGGGACGGCGTGCGGCATCGTTGGATTGGCGTTTTTACTTGCCGGACGGTGGGTATCAGTGTCGATGATCCGAGCGTCCCAGCGCAGATGGGATCAAGACGGAAGTGAAGATACGGCGCTTGTCTGCGACCTCATAGCGGCAGCTTTGGATGCTGGAGCATCAATTCCTCGGGCATTGGAATGTCTTGGACGCTGCTCAGATCGTGAAGAGTTGAGTCTTGTCTCGAAGCGTTTGACTGTGGGACTCGAATGGGAACTTGCCTGGGAGGACTGCCCAGAGCAATACCTCGAGGTCGCTGAGGTCCTTCGCGAGGCATGGATGCGGGGTGCAGCAGTAGACGAACAATTGCGCCGTTTTGGCGCTACGGCCCGAAAGAAGCGTCTTACAGATGCGCGGGCGGGCGCCGAAGAACTGGGTGTGAGGCTTGTTGTGCCCCTTGGGCTTCTCATGTTGCCGGCATTTATCTGCTTAGGTGTCGTTCCCGTGTTAATCACGCTGGCTCACAGCGCAATCTGACAGCTTTCAAGGAAGTTATCCACAGTATTCGCGTGCTGACGATTCATCCACAGATTTGCGAGGTGGAAGAGATGAACGTGCTGAAAAAGAGCACTCTCGAAGACATGGGACAACACAGGAAGGAGACTCCCATGAAGAAGAACATGACAATGCACAGTGCTGACATGCGGGAAGAAGATTGCGACGCGGAAGAGGGCTCAACGACCGTTGAATACGCGATCGGTGCCCTTGCAACCGCTGGATTTGCCGGTTTGCTTCTCGTCGTACTCAAATCCGGTGTCGTTCAGTCGGCGCTGGAGCACCTCATTTCAACGGCACTGAGTTTTTCATGAGCAGGCGCGCTCAGCTCACCGTGCCTTCACCTGATCGAAAGGGAGATGAAGGCATGGTGAGCGTTGAAATTGCACTGGGAACCTTCTCAATCGTCGTCATGATCGCCATAGTCATTTCGGTGTTTGCGGCATCAATGACCACTCAGACACTGTGTTCTGCACTGGGAATTGGTGTGCGTGAAAGCGCTCGCGGAGGTGACGGTGTGCAAGCTGCCCAAGCAGTAGGTGCAGGACTGAGTAACCTTCACTTCGAATTCACCAGCGATGAGCGCTGGATCTATGGCTCAGCTGAGAGTTCTTATCGGGGTCCTGCTGGAGCACTGGGCTTTCACGCGCGCTGTCGCTACCAAGGCTTGCGTGAGAGCACGCTTGTCGGTGGTGAAGACTGATGTCTGGGGTGGATGAAGCCGCTGGGACCGATAGGACGAAAGGATGGAACGCTGACCAGGGCTCGGGAACACTGATGGTGATCGGAGTTGTCGCGCTTGCCATGGTGCTCGCCTGTGCGGGGATTGTCTGTGCAGCTTTCCTTGTGTCCTTGAATCGGGCTCAAGATATCGCGGATCTGAGTGCTTTGGCGGGTGCGGACATTTCTGCGACTGCTCAGTGGGAGGATGTTCAGGATAAAGCGTGCCAGGTAGCGCAAGAAGTTGCGGAAAGTAACGGTGCGCAGCTGAGTTCATGCCGGTGCGAAGGAGTCGATACCATCGTGAGCCTTCGTCTTAAAGGCGCGTGGGGATGGGTGATTGTGCGCTCTGCTCGAGCGGGTGTTGACCCCGTAGATGCACTTGAGGGGCCTGCCCCCCGGCTGGCCCCTCAAGTATCCCATCAACACAGTGCGAGTTTCCCGAAAAGTCTTTCGGTGTGGCATCCCCGCTTAAGCGGGGTCCAACTCTCGATGACTTAAATATAAGAAACCATGCTGTGTGGATACTATTTTGTATCTGGAAGTTTTCTGTGAATTTCTTCGAAGGGGGAATGCTCACAGAGGAACTCCAAGAGGCGACGTGCACCTTCCTTCGAAAGGGGTTCATTTCCGTTGCCGCACTTCGGAGATTGAATACATCGCGGGCAACCATCGTGGCACTGACACTCTGCGACAGCCTGGTAAGTACGCTCAATCCACTCCCTGGCATGCTTAAACCCAAAATGCGCATAACCCGCGCCACCCGGATACGAATCGTGGACGAAAACTGTCGGTAAGTTCGTATCCGTGTGCAGATTCGTTGACAATCCACCCAAATCCCATCGATCGCAATTCGCACACAATGGCAGTAGGGCGATAGATGCGTGCTCGGCAGCGTGAAGAGCACCCAAGACACTGCCTCGATCAATCCCTAAAGAGGCCATCGTTGATGGGGAGAGGGTGTACCAACACGCTTGGGTACGCAAAGTACGTTCGGGCATGGCGAGTTGAGTATTGGAAATGAACTCCAAGCCGGGAAGCCGAAGCAGGTCGAAATCCGTGACCTGGCGAGTCACATCGACGCTCCCTCGGTACCAATGAACCAAGCTGTCCCCGCTCACCCATTCCTCATCTACATCAACGATGCGAATGGAGACAGCGTCTTGTGCTCTGGTTCGTAAGGGTGTGCGAACTTCTTCAACGTATGCCAGCCTTGCGGGCCCCTCCTCAAGAGAAAGAACATGGAAGGTTCGTCCCTGATGTATGTAAATCGCATCAGGGAACACCTGTGAATCTGCAGAATCTTGGGGGACCGACCCGATGATGCTTCCACTTCGAGCATCAACGATTTGAACATCGCGACCACTGCCACGGATCTGAATGCGATCCCAGGGTTGCTCATCGGAGGTGATATTCCAGCGCCAGCCACCACTGCGGTTTACAAGCTGGCCCTCGGCGCCAAGTTGCGCTAAAAGTGCGGGCGCTCGCGGTCCAAATACTTCGGTGGCTTCCCTGTCAGAAAGAGGAATCTCTCCAGCTGCGGCGCACAGGTGATCGCGCAAAACCCAGGGGTTGTCGGGGTCAAGAACTGCGGCCTCGACAGGGGAGAAGATCTCATCGCTGTGGTGCACGAGGAAAGAATCAAGCGGGTTATCACCAGCAATCAGTACGGAAATACCCTCCGCACCGGCTCGTCCTGATCGACCAACCTGCTGCCAGAAAGATGCTCGCGTACCCGGCCAACCGGCAGTGATCGTGACGTCCAAACCGGAAATATCGATCCCCATCTCCAAAGCGGAAGTGGTTGCCAAGGCTCGAAGCTGACCGGAGCGGAGTGCGGCTTCCAAGGCGCGTCGCTCTTCGGGGAGAAAACCTCCCCGGTATGCGGCAACTGTAGAGGCAAGCTCGGGACTGTCGTGGAGATTCTCGCGAGTTTGAGCAGCGACAGTTTCCGCGCCGCCTCGAGAGCGGACAAAGGTCAAGAGGCGCGCATTATTGCGGACCAACTCGGCGGAGAGCAGAGCGGCTTCGGTTTGTGCAGAAAGGCGCTGAGTAGGTGCTTCAAGAACTGCTTCTTCGCCCGCCTCGGCGGCTTGCAGGGCAGAAAGGAAAGACTCAATTGAAACTTCATCTTCGCGAGGAACCTCGCGCCCCTCCCACATGAAAACGTGGTGGGTGCCGCGCCCCGATGTGTCTTCGGTGATGGCATCAACCTTCTCGCGTCCGATCATTGCTTGCGCAACAGACTGCGGATCTGACAAGGTTGCCGACATCATGATCACCTGAACGCGTGCGCCGAGGTGTCGTGCAATACGCAAGAGTCTACGTAAAACCAAGGAAATATGGCTTCCGCTCACACCGCGCCACTGGTGCATCTCATCAACAATCACGTAACGCAAAGATGCCAACACGCGCATCCAGCGTTCGTGGTTTGGAAGCATGATGTAGTGCAGATAGTCCGGATTCGTCAGGACAATGTCGGCGTGAGCGCGCGCCCAATTCTTGGCCTCGCGAGGGGTATCTCCATCAGCAAGCGCGACGGACAACTGCTCGGGGAGCGCCCCAATGAGCTCATTGAGCGAGTGGAGCTGATCCGCAGCCAGGGCCTTCGTCGGCGAGAGATATAGGCACGTGGGCCGATGGTGGATATCGGAAATGCGGCTCGAGACCTCGGCATTGAGGAGGTCAGAGAGGATGGGCGTCCATGCGACCAGGGATTTGCCTGAACCTGTACCCGTCGCAATGACAACATCGTGACCGCAGTGAATTGCCTGGAGCGCTCGGAGCTGGTGAAGCCATGGAGAATCTACGCCTTGTTTCTTCCATGCAGAAACAAGGGACGAGGGGAGCCAATCAGGCCAGGAACCATACTCAGCCGCGCGCGCGGGAAGAAAACGGTAATCAACGAATTGACCACTATTTCCGCGAGCGCGAATGATGTCAAGAAGGGCCTGTGAGTGAGTGCTCATCCCAAGCCGAAAGCCGCACCGGAGCGGGCGGGCGGAGCGCCGGCCTCGTCAGTTTGAGAAGGGAAGGGCACGTCAGTATCAGACTGCGTATAGGGAGCACTTTCGGGAGCGCTCCACCCAAGAGTCTGAGTCGCTGCCTCTTGCATGTAACGGATTGCGTCGATACCCGTCGAAATTCCGGCTCCCAGGTGGTCGGTCAATTGCTGATCTGACAATCCTGCGGAGGTATCAACGGCAAAATCTGCGCAGACCTGAAGGGAGCCCTCGGGGTCGAGCATCCAATACACGGTCGGGAAGTACTTCTCACGATTCCACGAATCTGCGGCGGCGAAAAGCGGGTGCCCCGCGGTTTCGGCATCAAAATCGGTGTCCCATACCGCGCGGATCGATAGGAAACGCTCGGCAGAATCCATGCTCAGCAAGAAGGGGATACCGTCGAAGACTGCACCGGCGGCCCGGTTTTCGGCCAAAACATCGGCCTGGAACTGGAGATCGGCCAAAGCGCGCATCAGACGATCAAAAGTCACCTTGTACGGAGTCGTTGAATCGTTCGGAATAGCGAAGGGGCCTGGAAGAGTGCTCATGCGTGATCTTCCTCCTCGTTCCACGTCACAAAGTCGGAGAGAGTCTCCTCAAGGTCGGAGAAGAACCCCATCATCATCGACATCGAGGTTTCGAAAAACGCATCGAGCTGAGCTTCTGAAAGCCCGTTCGTCGCCACAATGTCGCATTCGGCGATCAAGCCGTATCGGCGACCGTCCTCGAAAGGAGCGAGATACGCCTTCGGGCCGGTCCGCGTTGAATTGCAGCGCCGCACCTCTTCAACAAGGGAAGCGAACTGAGCGTCATCGGTTGCAATCCCACGCCAATGTGCGCGCAACTGAAGGATGTGGGGATTCGAGGTGTTCCAAAAATAGACGGCATTACGCGTCGGTACGGCGAGTTCTTCTTCCGAAGACTCTCCGAAATTCAGATCGTGGCCGTGGAGAACCGCGCGAATACGGTCGGTGTTGACCGGTGAAAGCGACACGTAGCACCCCTGATCGGAGTCGTAAGGTAGCGTTTCGTCACCGTGACTCACGCTTGTTGACTTCTCCACTTTAACCGACGCGCGGGGTCGAGGCTCGAGATAAGGGATGGGAAAAATTCGGCAAAGTCATCCCGGTCAACCAAGTAAAAACCAAGCATTCAGATAGATAAACCTCTGTATTGATGACTAAAATAAAGCCTTCGAAGACGGTGCCTAGAGGGAAGGAGTAGCCGATGACAGGGCGTCAGTCCCACCTTTCCGAAACTCCCTCCACCAATGGTGAAACCGAAGTCTTTTCCGCACCTTCCACGGGCGCGTCATCCGTGGGGGAGGGTGCAACGCGTACCCTTCCCGAGGCCTCGGCCCACCCCGAAGGACCTCGAGGTGCGCGTCCCGCATTTGGGCGCATCAACCGCCCGGCCTCGCCGCCGCCGGCAAAGACCGCCTCCAGGCGCTACCGCCCTCGCCTTTTCCGGCGCATTAGCGCCGCGGCAGGGTGCGCGTTCCTCAGCGCCATCATCGCTTTCCTCGCGATCTTTACCGTCAAGGGCCAAGCAATTGACACCTTGTCAATGGAAGCGGCAATGCGCTGGGCTGACCCGCTCGGCTCTCTTGGCCGCACGGTTACGCACATCATCTCTGTTCCGGCAATGATCATTATCGGGGTAGTGGTTGTTGTTATTGCCTGGCTGCGTCGTCGCCCAACTCTTGCGGGCCGCGCGCTTGGAATGGTGATCGCAGCCAATACGACGACCCAGGTTGCCAAGCTTCTGATTGAGCGCCCCGACTACCACATGTCCGCTGCGACAGTGAATTCTCTTCCCTCCGGTCACACGACTGTTGCGATGTCCCTTGCACTGGCCTTGGTGATGATTGCTCCCGAATGGTTCCGAGGCCCAGCGGCGTGGATCGGGTACCTGTGGACCTCGCTTGTGGGAATTTCCGTCATGATGTTTGGCTGGCATCGTCCTTCAGATGTGCTGGTGGCGATGGCCGTGTGCGGTTTTTGGGCGTTGATCCTGTGTCCTCTGGAGGACAGGCCTCGTCACGGGGTTCCTGTGCAAAAGGCGATGGTTGTTATTGCGCTTGCAAGTGCGATTGTCGCTGCCTTGGGCTTGGTGTATTCCCTGTGGGCATTGACTCCCAATGATTTGGCGCAGATGGGCTCCGGGGGTATTACCTATGCGGAGTTCTTGGATGCTTTGCCGCGCAGGGCTCATGTGCTTGCGGGGATTTCTTCTTTTGCGGTGATTGCAGTTGGTGGCCTCGTGATCCACGAGGTTGATCGCCTCTCAGGCGAGTAAATACGCAAAACTTATTCACAGTCTGTTCAGGGCTTTGATCGAGGCGTGCACCGCCGCGCGTAAATTGTGCATTTTGCGCGAGTCGCGACACTCCGCATGTCGCCCCCACCCCTTCAGTATTGCCACTAGATATTGTGGGATGCGTTCGTCTCAAGCACTAGATATTGTGCCTCCACAGCGATGATGCCAAGTAAGCCTGAAAGGTCAATCGTGACTACGTCTCCCTCAACACGCTACGAAATCGACGCGATCTCAACGATCGAGGAATACCTCGACCGCTCTGACTGGCGCGTCAACGCAAACGCCAACCAGGGATACTCACTGGGTGGTTTGATCCTCAACTCCGCCGGAAAGATGATTGCGAACTACTGGTTGGAGCGCGTCTATTCTCCCGAAGCGGGCGTGGCACACCGCAACGGTGACATTCACATCCACGATCTCGATATGTTCGCCGGCTACTGCGCAGGATGGTCACTTAAGCGCCTCATTCAGGAGGGCTTTAACGGGGTCAGCGGCGCGATCGCCTCGGCGCCCCCCAAGCACTTCTCTTCCGCGTGCGGTCAGATTGTTAACTTCCTTGGCACGCTGCAGAACGAGTGGGCCGGAGCCCAGGCCTTCTCCTCCTTCGATACCTACATGGCGCCTTTCGTTCGTCTGGACAATATGACCTACGACGAGATCCTTCAGTGCATGCAGGAACTGATCTACAACCTCAACGTGCCTTCGCGTTGGGGAAGCCAGTGCCCCTTCACCAACCTCACTTTCGACTGGACCTGCCCCGATGACTTGGTTGATGAGCACCCGCTGATCGGTGATGAGATCGTTGATTTCACCTACGGTGAGCTCCAGAAGGAAATGGACCTTGTTAACCGTGCCTTCATCGAGGTCATGACCGGGGGAGACGCCGATGGCCGCGTCTTCACCTTCCCCATCCCGACCTACAACATCACTCCCGACTTCGATTGGGAGGGCGAAAACGTTGAGGCCCTTTTCGAAATGACCGCGAAATACGGTCTGCCCTACTTCCAGAACTTCATCAATTCCGATCTGGACCCGCACATGATTCGCTCGATGTGCTGCCGTCTCCAGCTGGATCTTCGCGAGCTGCTCAAGCGCGGAAACGGACTTTTCGGTTCAGCAGAACTGACCGGTTCTATCGGTGTTGTCACCATTAACATGGCGCGCCTGGGCTACCGTTTCGCGGGAGACATGGACGGCCTCGTCAAGGAACTGGACCGACTGATCAACGTTGGTTCAGAGAGCCTGGAGGCAAAGCGTGAAACGATTCAGTACCACATGGATCACGGGCTCTTCCCCTACTCCAAGCGCTACCTCGGCCACCTGAACAACCACTTCTCCACCATCGGCGTCAATGGCATGAACGAGATGGTCCGCAACTTCTCGGGCGACGCCTACGACATCACCGATCCCGCGGGATTCGACATGTGCTGCGCAATCCTCGACCACATCCGTGAACGCATGGTCGAGCTCCAAGAAGCCACCGGCCACATGTACAACCTCGAGGCAACCCCCGCCGAAGGAACGACCTACCGTTTCGCGAAGGCTGACCGCTTGCACTACCCGGGAATCCTTCAGGCCGGAACCGAGGAACAGCCTTACTACACGAACTCCTCGCAGCTTCCCGTGGGCTACACCGACGATCCCTTCCAGGCTTTGGAAGATCAGGAAGTCCTGCAGGGCAAGTACACGGGCGGCACGGTCTTGCACCTGTACATGGGCGAGCGCATGAGCTCGGGTGCGGCCTGCAAGGAAATGGTGCGTCGTTCACTCACCGCCTTCAAGGTCCCCTACATCACCATCACCCCGACCTTCTCGATTTGCCCCGTACACGGCTACCTCGCCGGCGAACACTTCACTTGCGAGAAGTGCGCTCACGCTCACCCCGAGCGCGAACCCCAAGAGTGCGAGGTTTGGACCCGCGTCATGGGCTACTTCCGTCCCGTGAAGTCCTTCAATATCGGCAAGAAGGGTGAGTACGCCGAGCGCACGATGTTCTCCGAGGCTGCGGCGTCTGAGCATGGCGAACTGGTGAGCGCTTTCCCGCCCGTGGACCAGCGATGAACCTTGCAACCTTGACCGCCTCGGACCTGCAGATCGCGGGTCTGACCCCGATGTCCAGCGTGGACTGGCCGGGGAAGTTTGTGGCGACGGTGTTCGCCCAGGGGTGTCCTTGGGCGTGCCCGTACTGCCACAATCAGGCGATTATCGACCCGAAGATCCCGGGAGTGGTTTCTTGGGAGAGTGTCGAGGAACTGCTGGGTCGGCGTCGGGGTCTGCTCGACGGCGTGGTCTTTTCCGGTGGCGAGGCCACGCGCCAGTTGGCCGTCCTCCCGGCCATGCAACGCGTGCGTGAGCTTGGTTTCAAGGTTGGATTGCATACGGCGGGTCCCTATCCCGCGCGTCTGCGCGAGATCCTACGCACCGGCCTTGTGGATTGGGTCGGTATCGACATCAAGGCGATGTCTGGTCCCAATTACGAGGCCGTGGCTGGGCGCCCAAATGCGGGGCCGAAAGCGTGGGAGAGCTTGGGTGAAGTCCTCGATTCTGGGGTTCCCTATGAGGTGCGCCTCACGGTGTACCCCGATGGGCCTCGTGATGGTTACGAGGTTGCCTCTTGTGTGAAGGAGCTGGGGGCAACTCACTTCGCTTTGCAGCAGGCACGTGCATTGGGGACAGCCCAGGGTTTTAACGCCGGGGACGCTGCGTGGGACCTCGAGGTCCAATCCTTGGCCGATGACATTGAAAAACTTGGGTTTGAATCTTTTCAGTTCAGACCTGCCTAGAAAACGACGAGCTCGGTTGCTCCGTGTGTCATGGGGAGGAGCCGAGCGTGTCAATGGCCGCGATGTGCACTGAAGTGGGGTTGAGTGCAGCGGCTATGGGTTGTCGGGAGCGCGTGATATCGCGCTCCCGACAACTGCTATCCGGCGTAGACTCATTGAGTCTCAAACATCAACATGCGTGAGGAGCTTTCCCCATGATGATCGTTGCAATGGCTTTTGCCATTCTTTCCGCGCTGCTTCACGTTTTCATCTTCAATATGGAGTCAATCTCCTGGACCTCCGAGCGCACCCGCGCAACCTTCAACATGAGTGCAGAAGCGGCTGAAAACACGAAAGAAATGGCCTTCAACCAAGGCTTTTACAACCTCTTCCTCGCGCTTGAGGTATTCGTAGGGGTCCTCGTCTACGTGTTCGCGTCCCCGGCCGTTGGCCTCGCCCTCATGCTCTTTGGGACCGGCTCGATGCTCGCCGCAGCACTGCTCCTCTTCATCACCTCGCCGGATAAGCGAAGCGCAGCCATTAAGCAGGGAGCCCTTCCGCTTTTCGCCGTCATCGCCTTGGTTGCAACGATGACACTGATTTTCCTGGTCTAATTCGTGCACAAAGTAGCGTCGGTGAAGTAGGTTAGTTCTGTGAGTGCACCACAACCTCAACTGTCCCGACGCGAGCTCTACCGCCGCGAACGCCAGCTCAAGCAGAACTCGATCTTCTCGATCGTGTTCTCAGTCATGGCTGGCGTCAGTGTGTTGAGCCTTTTGGTGCTGACGGGAATCCTTCCCATCCCCTTCCTCAACGGTTTTTCCGCGAAGGTCGAGTACGCCTCGGCGGGCGATATCCCCTGCCCCAGCGAAGAAACCCAGCCCCTCGCGGCCTCGGGAATCAAGGTTCAAGTACTGAACACAACCTCGCGTTCAGGGGTTGCGCGCGACGCCTCGGACATGCTGAAGACCGTCGGTTTCCAGGTCGCTGACCCCTCCAACTCCTCACCGGAGTATGCGGGATCGGCACAAATCCAGGCAGGCCCGCAGTCAGTGGACCAGGCCTACACGGTGGCGCGTTTCTTCCCCTCATCGCGAGTGACCCTGACCGACAATACCGAACCCGGCGTCACGGTTCTTCTGGGTTCGCTCTACAACGGCGCACTGACCGCCGAAGATTTGCAGCGCGTGCAGGAAAACCACGACAACCTCAAAGGCCCCAGCACCTGTCTGCTGGTGAAGTCGACGAAGTAAAAGTTGCCGGCGCGCTGCTAAAAGCGAGCGTGTGAAAGGTCTGGAAGCGAGTCCAGATAGGCCAGAGCCGCAGAAATCAGCGCGCGGCGTTCCTGGGTGGTCAGATCGTAGGAATTGATGTGGTCGTGGACCCACAAACCATCGGCGATGATGTACAGCAGGTAAATGTCTGGATCCGCAAGGATTTCCTCACGCGGGAGCAGCCAGGGGCCCAAAATGTTGTCCCACACCTCGGCGCCTTCTTCGCTGGTGTGCGTATCCAAAGCAAGCAAGAGGTCTGCGCGGGTTGCGCTTTGCGAGAGTACCTCGACGACGGCGCGCAAGCGTTCGCGGGGGGAAAGTTCCTCGGGCGGGGCGCCCGCGGCCTCGAGCAGGCTTGCTTGCCACGACGAGGCCAAGTGCTCGTTGAGCGCCAAAAGCAGCGCCGCGCGCGAGGGGAAGTGGTAGAGCAGGCCGGACTTCGACATTCCTGAGGCCTTCGCCAGTGAATCGTAGGTCAGGGCGTCGAGGCTCTTCTTATCGATGATCTCGAGGGCGGCCTGAATGAGCAGGGATTTTTTACTCGTGCGCATACTTGGTCTCCTTCGGATTGTCTGTCAGAAGCGCGGCGGTGACGACGGCAGCAGTGAAAGAGACTGCAATCGCGATGCACAGCGTCCACGTGTAGGCGGTATCGATAGCGGCGGCGGCTATGGGGGCAAGAGCCGGATTATGAGCCGAGGCATCCATACTATGTGCAACCTCGGGTGCGGCGTTGATTGTGTAGAAAAGTGACATCAGCGAGCCGAGGATGGCAACCGAGAGCATGGTTCCAAATTCGTAAGAAACCGATTCAATTGCCGAGGCCATACCAGTGCGGTGCGCGGGAGCGGAGCCGATGATCGCGGTCGAGGTGACGCTCATGGCCAGGCCGGTACCCGTACCAACGAGGACTAGGGCAATCATGAAGAGCGGGAAGAAACCTTCGCGGATGGCAAAGAACGCAAGTATTCCAGCGATGGTCGCGATGACGTAGCCTCCCGAGATGACCGTCCGAAAACCGATGCGGTCAACGTAGCGGCCACCGAAGATTGCGCCGGGGAAAGCAGCGATTGCGACAGCGCCGGTCACGAGGCCGGCTTGGAGTGGGGTGAACCCGGCGGAGAGTTGGAAGCGCTGGGTTGTGAGGATTTCAATTCCCGAGACGACGAACATTCCAAGAAACGCACCGAGGAAACCGGCGGTGAAAAGGCGGCTCTTGAAGACGTCCAGGGTGAGGAGCGGAGTGTCAAGGAAGTGCTGGCGGTGGACGAATAGAGCGAGGCCGATCGCAAAGAGGACGACTCCCGTTGTCACCAAAGTCGTGTCGATGGGGGTGTGAGCCAGATTTTCGATGGTGAGGACCAGGCCAACCATGGTGACGGTTGCGTAGAGGGAGGACATGAAATCCCAATTTCGCTTGGGGTTGGGGAAATTGTCCGGCGCAATGAGGTAGGTGCCTACAAGAGCGATGATGACGATCGGAATGTTAATGAGGAAGACTGCGCCCCACCAGGTGTGGGTCAGGAGGAAGCCGCCCAGGAGGGGCCCGACGGCGGAGCCGACTGTCGCGACTGAGCCCCAGATCCCAATCGCGGTGTTGCGCTCGCGGGGTTCGAAGAAGGTCTGACGGATGAGGGCGAGTGTGGAGGGCATAAGGACTGCTGCTCCGGCTCCGAGGAATGCGCGAGCGCCGATGAGAACACCAACGTTGGGTGCGAATGCGGCGACCGCCGATGCGATGCCGAAAATCGTGAGTCCGATTTCGAACATGCGACGGTGCCCGATTTTGTCTCCGAGTGTTCCGGTTCCGAGGAGCAGGCCAGCGAGGACAAGGGGGTAGGCGTTGATGATCCACAGGCCTTGTTGGTGGCTCGTGTGGAGTTCGGCTCGAAGGGTGGGAAGCGCAACGTAGAGGATCGAGTTATCTGCAGCAACGATGAATAACCCGAGGGAAATGATCAGCAAGAAGGCCCAACGAGCTCGGGCCGATTCGGAGCGCATGCGAAGATGCTAGCACATAACTGTAACGGACGTCCGGTTTAGTTACTGGATGTGAGTGTAGACCGTTGTGGGTAAAAGCCGGGGCCGGGAGTGTCCTTTCGAACACCCCCGGCCCCGAGTAATCAGAGTCGATCAGGCTTGAGTGGAGCGATGCCGTGAAGCGTAGGGTTCGCTTTCGAGTTCGGATCCCGCGGGAGCCGAAGCGGGCGAGGCCTGCTCAAGGTTGGTTCCACGCAGCTTCGAGATGCCGCGCATGCCGTGGTAGACGATGATCGCAGCGCCGGTGCCCAGGGCGATACCGCCGAAGGTCATGCCGCTGATGTCCCAGGTGAAGTCTGCGATTGCGACGATCAGTGCGATAGCAGCGGTGTTGAGGTTGACCGGGTTGGCGAAGTCCACGCGGTTCTGGACCCAGATACGCACGCCGAGCATGCCGATCATGCCGTAGAGAACGGTACCGGCGCCGCCGAGGACACCGGAGGGAATCGTTGCGATGAGCGCACCGAACTTGGGCATGAGGGAGAGCAGGAAGGCGCAGCATGCTGCGACGATGTAGGCAGCCGTCGAGTAGACGCGGGTTGCGGCCATAACGCCGATGTTCTCGGCGTAGGTCGTCGTACCGGAACCGCCGCCCGCACCTGCGAGCATGGTGGAGACACCGTCTGCGAAGAGTGCGCGTCCGGTCAGATCGTCAAGGTTCTCGCCGGTCATTGCGGACACGGACTTCACGTGGCCGACGTTTTCGGCGATGAGGACGAAGACCACGGGGACGAAGAGGCCCAGAGTGGAGACGGAGAAGGAGGGGGTGTGGAATTGCGGCAGACCGAACCATGCGGCCTCGCGAACTGCATCGAACTTGACCTCGTGCTGGAACACTGCAGCAATGTAGCCAATGAGGACGCCGAAGAGGATGGAGAGGCGGCCGATGATGCCCTTGAAGAGGACCGTGATCAAGCAGATCGAGACGATCGTGATGACGGCGGTGATGGGGCCGGTCTTGACCCAGTTCCATGCGGCGGGCGCAAGGTTCAGACCGATGAGGGCGACGATTGCGCCGGTGACGGTCGGGGGCATGATGGCGTCAATCCAGCGCACACCTGCGAAGTGAACGATGATGCCGACAAGAGCCAGGGTTGCGCCGGTGGCAATGATGCCGCCCAGAGCGAAGCTCGGACCGAGATCCTGCATTCCGGAGACGGCCATGATCGGCGAAATTAAAGCGAAGGACGACCCCAAATAACTTGGGAGTCGTCCTGCAGTGATAAGGAAGAAGAGGAGCGTTCCGATTGCCGAGAAGAACAGCGTCGTTGACGGCGGGAATCCGGTGAGCAAGGGAACCAAAAAAGTTGCCCCGAACATTGCAACGACGTGTTGTGCGCCAATTCCAATTGTTCGAGGCCAAGAAAGACGTTCGCCGGGAAGAACTACGTCCCCGGGAGCAATACTGGTGCCATCGCCATGAAGTTTCCAGCGGAAGAATCCAGATTGTGCAACAGACATGCTGTTAAATCTCCGATCAGTTAAAAGGTCTGGGCCGAAACCGGTCGGAACACCATCATAGCCTTCTTTTGCGCTTGAACATAAAACCGCTCGCTATGTGGCGCCTCACATCAGAAGCCCTCGATGTGGCATCCTTGAGGAAGGAAGAACATGAAGGGAGCCTGATGAGTGCATTAAACCCCTATGCTCCCGGCGGGAGTGGGATCAGCGGGCAGGGCGCGGCAGCTGCAAACAGTGCCCCTGGGCAAGCTGGCGTAAACGGTGCCGCAATTCAGACGGCAACCGTTGGAATTGACGATCCCTATGGTCCAACCCCGCACCTTGAGACTCCAAAGCCCCAGCAGACACAAATGGTCTTTCCGGGTAGCGATGATCCGGCGCTGCTCTACGTATTTTCCTCGCCCGGTTATACCTCACCTAAGCCTCAAGTGAATTCCGTTGCCACTGCTGCCGCATGGTGCGGGTGCTTCTCTTTGCTCTTCATTCCCGCATTCATTGCAGTCATTTTGGGGACGATCGGGCTTGTGCAGTCAACGTCGATGAACGGCGTAGGGCGCAAGGCTGCGATGGGGGCAATTGGTGCTGGCAGCGTCGGCATTGTCTTCTGGGTTTTAGCTTGGATGCTTGCCTTTAGCGGGCTGAAGTAGGAAATTCACGCGCGTGCTATTCACCTATGGTGAGGGATTCCACGCTGGATAGTGGCATCAAAATTTCGCGATTTCGGCGAATTCCGCTAGCATTACGGGGTGCGTGTTTCACGCTCCGGAGGATTCGCCTAGTGGCCTATGGCGCACGCTTGGAAAGCGTGTTGGGTGCAAGCCCTCGGGGGTTCGAATCCCCCATCCTCCGCAGTTGAGCCCGGATTCCTTGAGAATCCGGGCTTTTTCGTTGCGTTCACTAGGGTTTCGCAGGGTCGCCGATCCTCTTAATGTGGACAAGAATGGACAGAAATGGACAACTATACCTAAATATTTAGGTACAGGTTAGGTACGCTCCTGTCGTACCTAACACCGCCAGGAGCAGATCATGCCCCCCAAATCTTCCCTTCCGTCCGGTATTAGCCAGCGCTCAAACGGCAAGTACTGGGTGAGAATCAGCTACGAGGGCAGACAGGTCTCCGTAGGACTCTTCGACACACTCACTGACGCGAAAGTCGCCCTCACCCTCGCAAAAGCAGACGCAGTTAAAGGCATGTTTATTCCTCCGGCTGAAAAGCGCCGCGCAGCCCGAGAAAAAGCAGCCGCAGAAGCGGCCCGCACACTCACCCTCGGACAATGGGCGCACGAATGGCTCGCCACGTTCGCAGGCTTTGTGGAAATCGGTCAACGATCCAAAGCCACCTACCGTGAGTATGAAAGCGTCCTCGGCCTCTACGTCCTCCCCGCGTGGGCAAAAACCCCGCTCTCACAAATCTCGCCCGCAGATGTGGAAAAGATCCTCGCCTCCATCCTGGCAAGGAAAGGCGCAAAAACCCGCAACAAAGTCCTGCGCACTATCCGCCCCCTCTTCAACGCCGCAGTCGAACAAGGCGCCGGGGGCCTCGATAAGTCCCCTGTGAAATCCAAGCCGCTAAAAGCAGTGGTCGACGAACGTGCCACCGCCAAACCTGAGCAGGTAAGCCCTCGCCGACGCCATGCCCTCGCGTCTCGCCCTAAGCGTCTACCTGGCCGCCTGGTGTGCCCTCAGACAAGGCGAAGCGCTCGGCCTGCAGCGCCGCGACTTCATTGGCCTCGACACTCCCCAGCCTATGCTCCGCGTGGAACGCCAGTGGAATCAGAAAACCAACCCACCCGGCTACACCATCACCAAGGGCAAAGACGCGCGCACCATCTCAATCCCCACTAGCCTCGCCCCACTCATCCTCACCCACCTCGACCAATACACCGGAGAGGACCTTGACGCCCCCGTCTTTGAATCCTCGATCCATCCGGGCCGCCCCACCTCGCAAACAACCCACAACAAAGCCTGGAAAACCGCACGCGAAACAACGGGCCTTACCACGCTCCACTTCCACGACCTCAGACACACTGGCCTCACCCTTTATGCGCAGCAGGGTGCGACCGTGAAGGAAATTATGGAACGCGGCGGCCACAAAGACATCGAAGTCGCCCTCAGATACCAACACGCCGCCTCTGAACGAGCCCGCGCGCTCGCGGACGCGCTACCCGTTGAGGTGTGATAAGTGTCAGATAATTTGTTTGAGCGCCAGAGGAGGTCTACTGTTTACAGAAAGTGTGACAGCGTGAGGAGGATGTCGTGGGCAACGCAATGAAGCGCAGGGTTCAAGTTCGGTTCACCTTCCAAGCGTCGGGACATTTTACCCTGTTCGTACAGTTTCGTTCAGCATTGATTCTCCTTGCGAAGTCCGCTGTTTACCAGGATGCAGGAGTGCTGAAAGTGGAGGCGTATCTCGAAGATGATTGGATGGAAGAGGCTGCGGGCTACCGGCTTGTGAGTGCTTCTGTCGAGATGAATGTCGCTTCCTGGGTGGAAGCTGAGACCCTTGCTCGCAGGCTGCTTGATGATGCTTTCACTCAGGCAGGGGTGCGCCTACTCGAGCAGGAGGAACCAGTGGACGCAGCGGCTAAAGAGGATTTGGTCGAGGCTAACTCCATGTTTGCTAACGCCTGAAATACCTTGTCTTTCGGGGAACAGCTAAAGCGCTTATGGCAAGACCATATACGCGAATGGACTGCGTCAATTTGCGTCTTGCTCTCTACCGTAGCTTTCACTGTCGCTGGTTTTTGGGATGCTTCTTGGAGATGGTACCTGTTCGCGATTGGGGTTCTTCTTGGTCTAATCGCAGTGTGGGTTCAGGTGACTCAAGTTGAGTCCTACAAGGAAATGCGTCACGAGTTGGAGGAGATCAAAAAGCGAGAAGAAGCTAAAAAGCGAGTGCTGACACGAACCTTGAGTGCCCTCGCTTATGAGATAAGCAAACAGCACACCCTATGGGATTCAGACACACGTGTGACAGTTTATGGCTATCACGAAGGCGAAGAGGTTTTTATTCCTCTGGTTCGCCGATCCTACAATCCGGTATATGAACGCCTCGGTCGCCCCAGATACGTCCAGAAACAGGGATACCTCTATGAGGCGTGGCAACTGGGGTTTTACAGTCAAACTTTCCGAAAAGAGCAGGCTCGGCGTGAAATGCTCAAAAATAAAGCTATGACGCGAGAGGAAGTTGAGGCTCTAACCATGTCCCCACGCGAGGTTATTGGTATGCGACTTGATTGTGATGGTAAGAAGCTAGGAGTCCTGCTATTTGAAACAATGAAGCCAGGTATTTTTTCTTCCACACTTAAGGATTCGCTTGAGCAGGCGAGCGAGGTTAGAACGCTGCGTGCGTTAATGTTTGCAGTCGCCGGCACCCCAGATAAGGTCATGGAATAGAGACTTACTCTGCCTCACCTCAATCGCACCACGAGGTGCAACCCTCATTAGCTCCACAAAACACCGTTACACTCGCGTAAACCCCTTAGCCCCCAATTTTCCTTCGGGGGTATAACGACCTTCACCACGCGTGCGTTAACCGGCTCCCCGCTCGTTTTAGATTCGTGATGATATCGACGCGCTCGGCGGGAAGATCGATGACGTTAGCGAGCTGCTCTCTGATGTCGCGCACACACAGCAGCTTCAGGGGCAAGAGATTAGCGCTCACGGGAAGGTCCTCGCGCAGTTGCAGGCAGCTCAGCAGCAGGACCGAGCCGAGCGGATCGCGCTCGACGCGCATGCCCATGATGAGCACGAGCGGATTTGGCAGGAGCTAGATCGGCTGAAGAAAAAGCTCTAGCTGCAGAAAAGTGCCCTCTATCTCCGAGAAATCGGGGGTAGAGGGCGTTTTTTGTGCGCTCAGGAGAAAAAATCGTCTGGGAGGTCTATTCTCGATAAAAATTATGTGATTTCGCCCGCTCAGGAAGCGTGCTGCCGGGTCATATAGATTGGCCCCATTAAGGCCCCAAAATCTTGAGAGAGCACGTTTATGCAGGTCAGATGGGGTCTAGGTACGTTTTCCCCCATCCTCCGCAATTGAGCCCGGGTTCCTTGAGAATCCGGGCTTTTTGTTGTTTTCATGGTGGGGATAAAAGACCCCGCCCGCCCGCAGTGTGCGGACGGGCGGAAAATCTATGTCGCCTTGAAAATCAGGCGCGACGCTTGCGAGCAGTCACGGCAGCGCCGCCAGCAGTTGCTACAAGAGCGGCTGCAACCAAAATTCCTGATTCGAAACCGGTCTTTGCCAGTGCAGGCTTCTTAGGCGACTGAGTCGTCGGCTGGTCAGGAGCAGGCGTGGTGGGAGCCGTTGTCGAAGGGCTCGGGGCAACGGTCGTGGGCGTTGCAGGCTGAGTCGGTGCCGGAGGCTGAGATGTGGAGGGCGCGGGAGTCGGTGTTGCTGCAATCTGGCGGATCACGATGTCAGTATCGCGACCAACTGCGCGTGCGTCAGCCGGATTGTTCGGATCCACGGTCTGCGCGGCCTCGTTGAAGCCGAAGACCGACTGGCCAGGAACGATTTCGTAGCCGCCGGGAAGCTGGGGGAGAGCGGTTGACGCTGCGCGAGAAGGATCCGTTTGGTCATTGGTATAGACCGTCGAAGCCAAAACTTGACCAGAGGGATCGACCAGACGAATCCGTCCGAGGTGTGAGTACTGAACCTCGCAGACAAAGTGCATGGCAGGATTGTCTGGATCAAAGTTCACGGCAGGCGCGGAGGTCTGCAGCGTGTACGACCCCGGGACGACGGGGCTGGGTGTTGAGGGGAGCGTCGCAGCGCCAGGGGCGGGCTGGTACTCCTGACGAGGCTCAAGAATGGTTTCGTTTTCGTCTGCGATGTAGCAGGTGGCGGGGCCCGCGACCTCGGCGGCCTGCGCCGACTGCTGAGCAAAGACGGGTACTGCTGCGACGAAGAGTAGTGCTGTCGCTGCACAAGTCAGTTTGGTTCGCATTGAAATTCCAACCAGCTTTCTACCTATATGTTCAAACGCGGTGATGGGGATACGCTCATTCGATTCAAGTTTATATCGAGTGGGTGAACTGGCCAAATATGCGGGGTTAGAGGGCAAGAGGAAGCGGAAGGAAGACTATATTCATTACCACGGGTCGCCGCGAAAGCTATGCTCCGTGTAGACTGTTCCCGGATCCTCCGTGTGACGGTATCATCCGAACCTCCCCAGGGCAGGAATGCAGCAAGGATAAGGGTGCGCTGCCGGGTACGCGGGGGGTTCTTTTGTATTTGGGCGCCAAAATGGCGGGATTTATCCTGTGTAACTACACACATATGGTTACGTAGCGACCTATTTTTGAGACCTCGAAAAACTCATCATTTTTCCAGCTGGAGAGCCAATTTCTTCGCCCTCAACATCCGGGCATTCGCGCAGGTCACTAGTTATTTGTCGATACAAATGTGAATCCGTATATACGTGTCACCTTATTACAAATAGAATCGACCTGATCCATCTCTACCTTCAACAGGAGAACACAGTGCATAACGTCGGTTCGCGCTCTATCTGGCGCCGCGCCGGTCAGATGTTGTCAGTCTTGATCGTCGCAACCCTCGTGGTTTTTGGACTGGGAAATAACCCCAGCCGCGCCGCAACTCCCGTCCTCAACGTCAGCATTACCCCGGAAAAGACTTCCTACAATTCCGGCGATACCCAGAAGTACACCGTCTCATGGTCGTGTACTTCGGTGACCGAGGACTGCGTGGACTCCGTGATTAAGGTGCGCATTCCCCATGCTGTGAACCAGGCGGGCGATGCCATCGATAAGGCAGTTGCAGCAAACCTTGCAGCAACTGCTGCTTCGGGAACGCCTGCGGTGAGCGCGAATATCACTCCGGGAAGAGCTACCACCGACGCTTACGTTACCTACAACATGGGACGTATTCCCGCGGGTAACTCCTACCAAGCTGTCATCACCTTCGAAATGCCGAACAGCTACACGCCTGATCAGTCGACAGTGTCGCCCGAGGTTTCATTTACTTCGGCAGATACGACGGTGACCGATGATACGAAGGTTACTAACCACGCGGAAACTACTCTTGCTCTGACAAAGAAGAAGCCCACCGCGATCGGTCCGAAGGGTAGCAACGTTACCTATTCCTTGACACCGACGATTACCTCCGGAACTCTTGGTCCGAACCGCGGCAAGCTCGCGGTTGTCAACACCAAGCTGGTCGATAAACTGCCGAGCTGTGCTGTCTACGTCAGCGCAACTTCCCAGGGCTCAACTGATGGATCTGAGTTCACTGGAGCAGAACCGACCTACGACGCAGCGACACACTCCCTTACTTGGGATCTGGGAACAATGGTTCCGAATGTCGTGACTCTGACAATCAACGTCACGCTCAACTACCCGACGACCTGTGCAGATACGACGGTTACCAATACCGCAACCGTTACGGGTAGCCCCTACGGTGATCCCACGAAGACCGCAGCCGCTAATTCCTCGGTCTCACACGACTTTGCCGACAGGGTCACCTATGGCGGTACCTTCTCCAAGAATGCCCTGCAACAGTTCAAGCGCGGTCAAAACGGCATGTGGCTCTACTGGTACAGCAACACCTCAAACATGCCGATTGTTCTTGAATACACCGACTACCTCAGCTGCGCACTGACCTCGCCAACTGATGGATCAACCGACTGTGCGAACCCTCTGATGTTTGCTCGCGGGGCAGAACTCAACACGACTTCTCCGGTCGAATTCACCTACTGGACCAATAAGGGCAATACGGGCACTCAAACGCTTACCGCCTCGAAGAAGTTCGATTCAACTGTC
The DNA here is from genome assembly GCF_976954355.1 of Actinomyces sp. Marseille-QA0893. Classification (NCBI taxonomy): domain Bacteria; kingdom Bacillati; phylum Actinomycetota; class Actinomycetes; order Actinomycetales; family Actinomycetaceae; genus Actinomyces; species Actinomyces sp. Marseille-QA0893. Next base: position 6,557 of record NZ_CDRJSY010000003.1, on the reverse strand, counting down.
CTGGCAACAGACGAATACATCACGAAGTTCCACTACAAGCAGACCCTGAACCCCTCGGAAAACGGACGTTTCATCGTCCAGGGCCAGATCAACGCAAAGACGCCCACGACTGAAGCCGGGGCCGACTACGTTCGTGCCGACACGAATTCAAATGCATGGAAGGCCGGAACAGATCCCTCGTGGGTTCGCGTTCAGAACTGTGTGACCGACCTGTCGATGAAGTCCGAAGACGGGACTCAGTCCATTGGTATTCCGGCGGATAACCTCTGTGACATCCTCCTGCTTGAGACCTCGCGTCCCTCGTACTACAACGCAAAGTCGACCATTGCGAACTCTCAAGCAGCTCCGGGCCAGGAAGTGACCTTCTCCATCATTGCCAACAACCGGACGATGTCTGCACCGGCTCAGCCGATCATTGCCGACCTCCTTCCCTGTGGCATGACCTATGTCGAGAACTCGGTTGCGGGTGGACCACGAGGCTTCAACGCAACCGTCGACTCCTCGCGTTGGGTCACGGACGCAAGCGGATGCTCGCGCCAATTGGTGACCGTTACGTGGCCCGGCTTCAAGGGTGTTGACGCTACAGGCGTCACCTTGCGAGGCCTCGTCACCAACAAGATGAAGCCCGGAACCTACACGAATCAGGCGTTCATCTCCCCTGCAGAGCGCGAATACCAAAACGCTGATCCCTGCTTCTACTCGGGCACCACCGATATCTACGACATCAATGCCAATGGCTCTGTCACCGATAAGGTCTGCCCCGTAACCTCAGGCATGAGCGTCAACGAGCTGGCTGCAGCAGGCGTTGTTCTTGAGAGCCTCGGCTCAGTCCCCGGCTCGGTGTACATGAAGTACAACGACGGCACCTCACTGATCCGTCAGGGTGAAAACGGCACCTTCCGCATCACCCCGACCAACACCGGTAACGCCAACCTGTCGGATATGACCGTCTACGGCACCCTGCCGCACGTCGGCGACACGGCAGTTCGCACCAGTGCAAGCCGTGGTTCCGAGTGGGCACCCATCATGACCGGACCGATCCAGGTTCAAGCCGGAGATGGAATTGACCCCTCTCAGGTCAGCATCGAGTACTCGACCTCGTACAACCCTTGCCGCGGTGAGGTCATGGAACGCGGAAAGGCCAAGGCGGACGGACCTGCTGGATGCGATAACAACTGGACCTCGAACCCGGCTTCGTGGAGCGATGTCAAGTCCTACCGCATCTACATCAACGGCAAGACCACCCCGATCGAGGGTGGCGCATCGATCCCCCTGATCGTCCCGATCAAGGCTCCCGATAACGCCAATGGTGTGGCCTACGAATCGGTTGCAATCGCAGCAACCCAGGCTTCCTCGAACCAGGCGGTCTTCCCCAGCGAACCCTTCAAGGTCGCTATCGCCTCGGCCTTCGACGTGGCACTCAACAAGAGCGTTACTTCCGATGCCTCGGCTCTCTCGCCCGGCGATGAAGTAACCTTCCGCGTCGACGCCGCAAACACGGGGCAGGGCCTGTCCGCGAACACCAAGGTTTTGGAGAAGCTGCCTGACGGCGTCACCTTCGTGAAGTCCGAATCCTTCATGTGCCCCACCGGCTACGTGTCGGGTACCCCGGATGCGTGCGAGGCCGGTGCTGCGGCCGGTACTTACGACGCGAACAGCGGAGTGTGGACCATTGGCGACCTGACCGCGGGAAGCCACGCCTCGCTGTACGTGACAGTTCGCTTGAATGACGGAACCGATGGCAAGACCATCACCAACAACGTCGAATTCAAGGACCTGCCTCCCTACGACGTCAACCTGAACAACAACAAGGCAAGCACGTCGATCACCGTCAAGCATCGCCTCGCGGGCAAGGTGTACTTCGATAAGAATGACTCCTCGTCCTACACCGCCGGTGAAGAGGGCTTCAACGGTGTGACCGTGAACCTCGTGGACGCAGCCGGAGCAGTTGTTGCCACCACCACGACTGACGCGGATGGTAATTACTCCTTCGCTAAGCTTGGCGCAGGCACCTACACGGTGAAGGTCGTCAAGGATGGCGATCTCGCCAACCTGACTCAGACCGAAGACCCTGATGGCACGAAGGACAATGCCTCCGGTGCAATCACACTCAACGCGGACAACCCCGTTCGCGAGAACGTGAACTTCGGTTACGTGAAGAAACACGCGATCTCGGGCAACATCTACCAAGATGAAAACCGCGATAAGACGAAGAACGGGGATGACATCAACCTCTCCGGCGTGACTGTCACCCTGGTCGACGGCTCGGGCAACGTTGTCGCAACCACCACCACTGACGCCTCGGGAAATTACAACTTCCCCGGCCTGCTGGACGGTACCTACACGGTCAAGGTGGATACGACGGGCAAGCTCGCTGGCTTCGAGCAGACCGAAGACCCCAGCGGTGCGGCAAACTCGCAGTCCAACCCCATTACCTTCACGCGTAATGATCCGGATGTCGCCGATGTGAACTTCGGTTACGCAAAGAACTACACCGTGACGGGTTCGGTCTACTACGACAAGGACCGTAACTCGTCGATGGGTACGGGCGAGCAGGGATTCGGCGGAATCACCGTCAACCTGCTGGACAAGGATGGAAACATCGCCGCAACCACCACGACTGCGGCCGATGGTTCTTACTCCTTCGGCAAGCTTCCTGCAGGAAAGTACTCTGTGGAGGTTGAGCAGTCTGACCTGCTCAAGAAGCTTGAGCAGACCCAGAACTCGACTGCACAGTTCACCCTGAACAATGCCAGCCCCTCCAAGGACAAGGTCGATTTCGGCTTCGCAACCAACTACACCCTCAAGGGCACGGTTTACCGCGATGGCAATCGCTCCGAGGCACTGGACGCTGGCGAGAAGCTCTACCAGGGCGTGACTGTCGAACTGCTGAACTCGACAGGTAACGTTGTGGCCACCACGACCACCGATGCGCAGGGCGCCTACAAGTTCCAGAACCTGGAAGCGGGCGACTACAAGCTTCGCGTCGTCAAGGATGGAGCGTTGGCTGACCTGGTGCAGACCGAGGATCCGGATGGAACCGCGGACAATACCTCTGGCGTGTACACGCTCAAGCTTGAGGATCCGATCCACGAGAACATCAACTTCGGTTACGTTTCCAACAACACTATTGAGGGAAGCGTCTACCGCGATGACTCGCGCAACGGTAGCCAGAACGGCAACGAGCCGGGCTACACCGGAGTCACCGTTCAGCTGCTGGATAAGGACGGCACCGTCATCTCTACCGTGACGACCGATGCCAACGGCCACTACTCCTTCTCCAACCTGCCCGATGGGGAATACTCCATCAAGGTTGTGAAGGATGGTGCGCTCACGGATACCGAGCAGACCGAGGATCCGGACGGAACTAAGGACAACGCCTCGCAGAAGATCACTCTGAGCGAGGCCACCCCGAAGAAGTCGGGCGTGAACTTCGGTTACGTTCCGGACTACTCGATTGCCGGTAATGTCTACCGCGATTCGAACCGTTCCGAATCCAAGGACGCAAGCGAAACCGTCTTCCAGGGTGTCACCGTGAACCTGGTCGATGCCTCGGGCAACATCGTTGCAACGACCACGACCGATGCTGACGGAAACTACTCCTTCTCCAAGCTGCCTGCCGGTGACTACACCGTGAAGGTCGTCAAGGATGGCGCCATCAAGGATATGGACCAGACTGAGGACCCGGATGGAACCAAGGACAACGCCTCGGGGAAGATTTCGATCGGCGCGGACAACCCGACCCAGACCGGTGTGAACTTCGGATACAACCCGAACAACATCATCAAGGGTTCGGTCTACCGCGACGATAACCGTTCCTCTTCCCTGAACTCCGGCGAGGAGGGCTACGAAGGCCAGACCGTCCAGCTGCTGGATGAAAACGGCAACGTCATTGCGACGACTCAGACCGGCGCGGATGGCAGCTACTCCTTCGAGCACCTGGCTGATGGCACCTACTCGGTGAAGGTCGTCAAGGATGGTGCCCTTGCGGACACCGAGCAGACCGAGGACCCGGACGGTACGAAGGACAATGCCTCCGAGCCCATCACCCTGGATCCGACCCAGAGCGTGAAGGAAGGCGTTAACTTCGGTTACGTTCCGGATTACTCGCTCTCCGGCACGATTTACCGCGATGGAAACCGCAGTGAATCCCACGATGCCAACGAGAATCCCTACGCGGGTGTCACCGTGAACCTGCTCGATTCTGCGGGCAATGTTGTGGCGACAACGACGACGGATGCCAATGGCGCCTACAGCTTCTCCAAGCTTCCCGCCGGTGACTACCGCGTCAAGGTCGATACGACCGGAACGCTCAAGGGCCTGGACCAGACCGAGGATCCCGACGGCGTTGCAGATTCGACCTCTGGAACGATCTCCCTGAGCAACGCGAACCGCACTCAAAGCGGTGTGAACTTCGGTTACATCGAGAACAACTCGATCAGCGGCACGATCTTCCGTGACGAGGCCCGCAACGGCGTCAAGGATCCCAGCGATCCCGGCTTCCCCTCGGTCAAGGTGACCTTGCTCGATGAGAACGGAAACGTCGTGGAGACCACCACCACGGATTCCAACGGCGCGTACAAGTTCTCGCACCTGCCCGATGGCAAGTACCGCGTGAAGGTTGATACGACCGGTGTCTTGAACGGCCTCGAGGTCACTCTTGATCCCGATACGCTCAAGGATTCTCAGTCCGAGCTGATCGAGCTTGGTGAGTCGAACCCGACCGTTGAGAACGTCGACTTCGGATACATGGAGAAGGAAGTTCCTCCGGCTCCGCAGCCCGCGAAGCAGTCGAACCCGAAGGCTGTGCCCTCGAAGTTGGCGCGTACCGGCGCTGAGTCCGGGGTTCTGGGCTGGGGTGTTGCCGCACTGGTTGCCGGTGGTGCGCTCCTTGCACTCCGTCGCCGAGGCCGCATCTCCTAATGCGCGTTGTCGCCGCTGAGTCGGCGGCATAGACGTGAGTGAGTGGAGGTCCAAGTGGGAAACTACTTGGGCCTCCACTTTTATGATTTTTGCGGTGTTCTTGCGGCTTCGGGCGAAAACAGGACGCAAATGAGCGCGCGGGGCCGTAAAGTTCAAGTGTGACGACAGCTCTTTATCGCCGGTACAGGCCCGATACCTTCGAACAGGTCATCGGTCAAGAACACGTGACCGAACCTCTTCGTGCGGCTCTTCGCGCCCACAGGGTGAACCATGCGTACCTGTTTTCTGGCCCTCGTGGGTGCGGTAAGACAACCTCTGCGCGTATTTTGGCGCGATGCCTGAACTGCGCTGAAGGCCCAACGGACACTCCCTGCGGCCAGTGTGAATCCTGTCGTGAACTGGCAACTGGTGGCCCGGGTTCGCTTGATGTTGTCGAAATCGACGCCGCCTCCCACGGTGGTGTGGATGATGCACGTGACCTACGTGAGCGCGCCACTTTTGCGCCGGTGCGTGACCGCTACAAGGTCTTCATCATCGACGAAGCCCACATGGTCAGCCCCCAGGGCTTCAATGCTCTGCTCAAGCTCGTGGAAGAGCCGCCCGAGCACGTGAAGTTTATCTTCGCAACGACCGAACCTGAACGAGTGATCGGAACCATTCGTTCCCGCACGCATCACTATCCTTTCCGCCTGGTACCACCGGATATCTTGGAGCCCTACCTGCACACCCTGTGCGATGAGGAGAACATCCGCGTCGGTGAAGGTGTTTTGCCTCTGGTTATTCGAGCCGGTGGTGGTTCTGTACGTGACTCGCTATCCGTGCTGGATCAGCTCATGGCCGGCGCTATCGAGGGTGAAATTGCGTATAAGACCGCAGTTGCACTGCTTGGCTACACGGATACCGCGCTTTTGGATGAGAGCGTTGATGCTCTTGCCGGTGGTGATGGAAGCGCAGCGTATCGCGTCATTGAAAAAATGGTGTCCTCGGGGCATGATCCGCGTCGTTTTGTTGAGGATTTCCTCCAACGTCTGCGCGACCTGCTGATCATCGCTGTTGCGGGTGACGGCGCCAGTGATGTTCTGGTTGGCACCCCACACGATCAATTTGAACGCATGAGCATCCAGGCAAAGAACTGGGGGACTCAGGCGCTCTCGCGCGCCGCTGATCTGACCGATCAGGCTTTGCGTTCTATGACGGGCGCAACCTCGCCCAGGCTTCAACTTGAACTCTTGATCGGCCGAATCTTGGTACCCGCCCCAAGCGCACACTCTGACGCCGGATACGTTGCTTCTGCGCAAGGGCAGCCCGGTGGAGGCTCTGGTCCGCTTTCTGGCGGAGTTGGCCTCGTTGGGGGAGGGGCGCCTGCAGAAAAGCCTGCCGGTGCGGGTTCTTTTGGTGCTCGTCAAGCGCGGGAGGCCTTGGCTCGAAAGAAGGCCGAAAAGAGTGGGGAGCAGGACGTTCCTCAGGATCAGCCGCAGACTCAGATTCAGCCGCAGTCCGTTCCCGAAGCTCGCGCGGAATCTCCTGTTTCTTCCGGCGGCTGGGATGTCGCTCAGCCGGCGCAGCGTGGGGGAGACGGCCCTGCGCCTCAGGCAGCGCAGCGTCAGGCCGAACAGCATGCTCCGCTTCCCCAG
>NZ_CDRJSY010000002.1:0-328133 GCF_976954355.1 Actinomyces sp. Marseille-QA0893 | reverse complement strand
CACTACTCCCGCGCCGGCCTCGAGCCGCCCTGCTGGAGGAGCAGCAGGTGCTGACCTCATCCGCCAGCGTTGGGGCGATGTCGTTGAACGCCTCGCGACCCACAGCAGGGTTGTGTGGAGTTTGCTCTCGCAAAATGGGCAATTGGGCGCCGTTGACGGGGATCAATTGGTACTGCTCTTCCCCAGTCAGGGAATGGTTGCCAGCTTCACCAATGGCGGCAAAGCCCAAATCGTTGAAGAAACAATCTATGACGTTCTCGGTATTCGCCTGAATGTCAGTGCACAGGTTGGACAAGCAGGTGGTGGCCCGGCGGTTTCAACGCCTTCAGCCAACGCGCATGGCGCAGCTACGCCGCCCACGCAGGGCCCTAGCCAACAGCCGGCACCCCAGCGCGGCGGGCAGCGCCGCGAAGTTGAGCATCGCGCCGAGGCCCCACAGGAAGCCCCCGTTTGGCAGGTTGCAACGCCTCCGGACGCTCCGGAAAACGCGCCCGCGCAGGGATTGCGTGTTCCAGCTCAGCCGATTGACGCAACGCAGCCCTATGACCCGCAGTCGCCCGCGTCTTACGATTGGCGCACCCAGGAGCCGCCCCCTTTTGATCCCGGCGAAGAAACCGATGAAGACGGCGACGAAGAGTTCGAAGCGCCTGCTGCCTCGCAGCACGTGTCACAGCCAACGTCACAGCCAGCGGCTTCTCAGGACAGTCCACTCGACCAGCCTGAAGACGACGAAGACGAATCAGAGTCTTTCGAGCCGACCGAGGGATGGAGCGAGGCGGTCATTCAGCCGCCCAGTTTTGACCCCGAAGAAGAGGAATCGGCGCCCCAGGTTCCTGCTTTCGCAGAGGTAACTCCCTTGCCCTCGCAGCGCTTTGCTGCAGTGAGTGCACGAGAGGAAACGGACGAGAGTGACGCGGAAGAGGCCTCGCCGGAAACAGAAAATGGGTCCTTCGAAGCACCCACTGTGTCCGCTGCGGAAGACGACAGTGCCAGCATCGATGATGAGGACATGTCCGAGTCGAATCTCTTCGGGATTCCCGCGGTTTTGGATATTCTGGGCGGAACCATCATTGAACAGAAGGCTGACGACCAGGGAGGGTGGTGACGCGTGTACGAAGGAGCTCTTCAAGATCTCATTGATGAACTTGGTCAGCTTCCCGGGGTTGGGCCAAAGAGCGCGCAACGCATGGCTTTGCATCTTCTCGAGGCCGAGCCTGAGGACGTCGAGCGCCTGACGACGGCGATCAACGCGGTGCGACACCAGGTCAAGCACTGCTCGGTGTGTGGGAACCTCACCGAAGACGATGAATGCTCGATTTGCCGCGATCCGCGCCGTGATCCCAGCATTATTTGCGTCGTGCAGGAACCGAAGGATATTCAAGCAATTGAGAACTCTCGGGTTTTCCGCGGACGCTACCACGTGCTCGGTGGAGCCATTGACCCGATCCACGGAATTGGCCCTGATCAGCTTAGGATCCGCCAGCTCTTGGGGCGTCTCTCTGACGGTGTCGTTCAGGAAATCATCATCGCAACGAACCCGAATATCGAAGGGGAAGCGACGGCCTCGTATCTGGCCAGAACCCTGTCCACTATTGGCGTGACAACAACGCGTCTGGCCATGGGGCTACCCGTGGGCGGCGACCTCGAATACGCGGATTCCATTACCCTGGGCCGGGCAATGGAAGGCCGACGCAATATGTCCTGAACGTCGACGGAAACTGTGAAAGGATCTCGACGTGAGTACAACAGAGTCCAACTTCATCCGCCCCGATGGGACGCCCGCGCGCATTCTTGTCGTCGACGATGAATCCGTCCTCGCTGAGCTCTTGGGATCGGCCTTGAGGCACCAGGGCTGGGAGACAAAGACCGCAGCCAATGGCTGGGAAGCCTTGGATAAGGCCGATACTTTTGACCCCGATGTCGTCGTCTTGGATATCCAGATGCCCGGCCTTGACGGGATGGAAACCTTGGAACGCCTGCGTAAGCGCAAGCCCCATCTTCCGGTCCTGTTCTTGACGGCTCGTGACGCGGTTGCTGATCGTGTTGCGGGACTGCGCGCTGGTGCCGATGACTATGTGACGAAGCCCTTTGACTTGGATGAAGTTACCGCGCGAATCGACGCCCTGCTTCGCCGGTCTGGAATGGCTTCGGTTACCGCTGAACGTGTTCTGACTGTTGGTGACCTGACACTGGATGAAGACTCGCATGATGTTGCACGTGGTGGTGAAGCTATCACGCTTACGAACACCGAATTCGAGCTGCTGCGGTACTTCATGGAAAACCCGAACGTTGTCTTGTCGAAGTCGCAGATTCTCGACCGCGTGTGGTCGTACGATTTCGGTGGTCAGGCGAACATCGTCGAGCTCTACATTTCGTATTTGCGTAAGAAGATCGACGCTGGGCGTGACCCCATGATTCACACGGTCAGGGGAGCCGGTTATATCCTCAGGCCCGCCTCCTAGGAGTGCCAATGACAAGCTCTGCCCCCCAAGCTTCGAATACCGAATCACAGGCGCGCGCTCCCAAGCACAGTGCTCCCCAGCCAAAGCGCAAGCGATCTCGTCTTCTCACTGTTCGCCTGAGTCGTTTTCTTGCCGCAGCCGTCGCTTTAGCGTTGGTCACCATGCTTGCTGCCTCGGCGCTTGCAATGCATTCGTGGATGACTTCCAAGATCGATAGTTCGCTCGAATCCATGCTCAGCAGGCTTGAAAAGAACGCAGAGCTCAGCTTGCAGCAACCTGTTCCCCCACCCCCGCCTCCAACGGCCGGGTCACAGGACGACCAGGATGATCACGACGACGACCACGGTCCATCACAGTCGAATTCCCCAAGTTCCTCCGCTTCGCCAAGCGAACACGGACCGCGCGGCTTGCGAGGTCCAGGTTCTTCAGAAGGACAGTTGCAGCTCATCAAGGACGACGATGAGATCGTTTCGGGTGTCGTCAAGCAATTTGATGTGGTGGAGCTCGATAGCGCCGCTCAGCAGCAGATTCTCTCCTTGCGCTGTGATGGACATGGACACAATGTCAGCTTGCCGAATTTAGGTTCTTTCAGGATCATGTGCGGTCAATCAGAGTCACGGACACTGGTCGTCGGCCTGTCTTTGGCAGCCAATAACTCGACGCTGATTATGTTGGTGGCTCTTGAAGGCGTTATCGCTCTGGTCGTGATCGCCGGCGCGACTTTTATCGGCCGCAAGTGGATTCGCAGAGAAATGCTCCCCTTGGGTGAGGTAGCGGCGACCGCGAGAAACATCGGTTCCAAGGACCTGATTGCCACCCCAACGGTTGAGGACTTCCAACGCGTTGATTACTCCATCGCCCAGCCTGGTGATGAGGTCGGCGATGTTGGTTTTGCGCTGAACACCATGATCGACAACGTTGAAACGGCACTTCAGGCCCGCGCCGAATCTGAGCAGCGCCTGCGCCAGTTTGTCGCCGATGCCTCGCATGAGCTTCGCACTCCCTTGGCGTCGATTCAGGGCTACACGCAGCTTCTGCAGAAGGGAAGCGCGGATGAAGAGCTCGCGCTCGCGCGCATTGCCTCAGAGTCTGCCCGCATGTCCGGTCTGGTCGAAGACCTCCTGCTATTGGCTCGCTTGGATGCGGGTCGAGAACTCGCTAGTGATCCGGTCGACCTGATCCCTCTGGCGATTGACGCGGTTTCGGATGCGCACGCGGCGGGCCCGGATCACGAGTGGGTTTTGGACCTTCCTCAGTTCGATGACGAGGACGAAGACTGCGTCTCCTGCACGGTTGCGGGCGATGAATCCGCACTTCGCCAGGTGTTCGCAAACCTGGTGAATAACGCGCGAATCCACACTCCCGCGGGCACGCGCGTCAAGGTTGGCGTGCAGGTGATCGGCGGCGGGGCCTCGGCACCGGGGTTTGTGCGCATGAGTGTTGCCGATGACGGCCCGGGTATCCCGCCCGAGTTGCGCGCTACCGTCTTTGATCGTTTCGTTCGAGGCGACACTTCGCGCTCGCGTCAGGGGAAGGGATCGTCTGGCCTTGGGCTGTCGATCGTTTCTTCGATCGCCGAGGCCTTGGGCGGCCGGGTGGATGTGGATACCGTGTGCGAAGGCGAAGCTAAGCCCGGTGAACACGGGACGACTTTCTCGGTGATCCTGCCGGCGATCTCTTAGAACTCCACTTCGAGCGCAGTGCGCGCACGGTAGCGCGCGTCGCCCGGGTCAGCGGCCTCGACAACTGAAGCAGCAGCCAAGCGGCACTGTGCCAGGCTCACCTGAGCAAGCTGCGCGCCCACCGAGGGGATAGCCAAGCGCGGCATTGACAGCGCGGGCACACCCATACCCGCAAGAACGCAGGCCAGCAGCGGGTCAGCCGCGGCCTCGCCACACACACTCACGCTCACCCCGTGCGTAAGGCCAGCGTGCGCAACCTGCGCAATCAAGCGCAAAGGCGCGGGTTGCCAAGGATCGGAATACTCGGCAAGGTCCGGTGAGAGGCGGTCCGAAGCCATCGTGTACTGGGTGAGGTCATTCGAACCAATCGACACGAAGTCCACGTGCTCCATGATTGAATCGATCATTAGCGCCGCCGCGGGGACCTCAATCATGACCCCAGCATGCAGCTCGACCTCGAAACGCTCGGAGAGCTGGCGAACCGACGAGGCAAACCACTTGGCCTCGGCAGCCGTTGACACCATCGGTGCCATCACCGAAACCGAAGTCTCACGCTGACGCATCGCCGCAAAAGCAATCGCCTCGAGCTGGTTTTGGAGAATCTGCGGATGCGGACCCGAGGTTCGGATCCCGCGAACGCCAAGAGCCGGGTTCTCCTCGCCGGGAATCGTCGCATAGGCCAGTGGCTTGTCGGAGCCTGCATCCAGCGTGCGCACGCACACCGAATACCCCTGGAACTCTTGGAAAATACTCGAATAAAACTCGGTCTGTTCCTCAATGGAAGGCTCGGTTTGTGCGTTGAGGAAGGCAATTTCTGAACGGAAAAGCCCGATCGAATCGGCAAGCGGAGAACGAGCAGCAGCCTTCGCGCTGGCCAGGTCGTGAATGTTTGCCAGCAAACGCACGGGATGATCATCTGAGGTGTGCGCGGGCGGTGCCCACCTGAGGGTGGCCTCGGCGCGGCGGCGGTCACGCTCCACGGCCTCGCGGGCCTCATTTTCGGGAACGCCGGTGGTTAGGGAGCCCACAAAAGCATCCATGAGTACATACTCGCCCGTGCGGATCTCGTTGATGCGACGGGCGGCCACGATGCAGGGGATCCCCAGCTGGCGAGCGATGATTGAGGTGTGCGAGGTGGGGCCACCCAGCTGGGTCACGATTCCCACGCAGTGCGCCGGGTTGAGATGCGCCGTATCGGAAGGCGACAAATCCCGCGCGCAGAGAATATAGGGGCTTTCCGAGGCCGCCTGCACCTTCCGCGCATGCACGCGCGCATCGCTGGCCTCGTTACCTGAGGAAGCAGCTAAGTGGGCAAGAATCAGGTCGCGCACGTCCTTAAGGTCCGCCACGCGCTCGAGCATGAGTCCACCCGAAGCGCGGAAGACCTCGGTGAACTTTTCGGTCGCGCGAACAACCGCCTGAGGAGCAGGAACCCCGGAATATATCCACGATTGTGCCTCCGCAATCCAGCTGGGATCGGTCGCCAGGGAAGCAGTCATCATGAGCACGTCGGAGACATCGCCGTAGGCCTGTTCGGACTGGGCGAAGAGGTCATCGCCGACGCTTCGGCAGATCTCTTCCAAATGCGCGGCACATGCGGCGCGCTCTTTGGGAGGAAGCTCGGTGAACTCTGTCGGGGGGAGGGGGTGACGTGATGTCCATACGATCGGCGCGTAGGACACTCCGTGAACAACGGGAGTGCCGTAAACCGTGTGTGACATCGTGCGTTCCTTTCTTGGGAGCCGAGCTCACACTATTCTCCCATGCCCTGTAGGCCTTGGTATGTGCGGTAAGTTACGTTTACAAATGGGCACAAACGTTCACGTGTTGGTCAAAAGTCGCAGTAACCCCAAACTTTCGCCACGATTAGGGAAGGAAACCAGAACACAGACAGTTAGGACTACTCGTGGCGCTCATCGTGCAAAAGTACGGAGGCTCGTCCGTAGCCGATGTCGAAGCGATCAAACGCGTTGCAAAACGCATCGTCGACACTCGAAACGCCGGACACAAGCTCGTCGTTGTCGTCTCCGCAATGGGCGATACAACTGACGAACTCCTAGATACTGCCGCGCAGATTACAGACAATGCGCCCGAACGCGAGATGGACATCCTTCTCACCGCCGGTGAGCGTATTTCCATGTCTCTTCTGTCCATGGCGATCAATGAGCTGGGAGTTCCCGCGCAGGCCTTTACCGGCGCGCAAGCAGGCATTCACACGACCTCCGCGTACGGCCGCGCACAGATCACCGGCATGGTTCCCGAGCGCATTGCCCGCGCGATCTCGGAAGGCCAGGTCGCAATTGTCGCCGGATTCCAGGGAATTTCCGACGATGAGGACGTGACGACCCTTGGCCGAGGCGGTTCGGATACGACCGCGGTCGCCCTCGCTGCCGCCCTCCACGCTGACGTCTGCGAGATCTACACCGATGTCGACGGCCTTTTCTCTGCAGACCCGCGAATTGTCTCCAAGGCACACCGTCTGCGTTCGATCTCAACGGAAGAGACCTTGGAACTCGCGGCGCATGGCGCAAAGATTCTTCACCTGCGCGCGGTCGAATTCGCCCGTCGCTACAAGGTTCCCCTGCACGTTCGTTCCTCCTTCTCCGAGAAGGACGGAACCTGGATTTCAGACCGCCCGGCCTCGCCGGAGCTCAAGGGATTGGTCCCTGACGCAGCATTCCTCGACCCGAAAGAAGGACAGATGGAACAGCCCATCATCTCTGGAATTGCCCACGACCGCGGACAGGACAAGATCACGGTCGCCGGTGTTCCGAACCACCCCGGCCGAGCCGCGATGGTCTTCCAGACGATCGCCGCTGCGGGCGCGAACATTGACATGATCGTCCAGAACATCCCCGTCGCCGATCCGACCCGCGCGAACATCACCTTCACCATTCCCGAGGCCGACGCGCAGGTTGCTCTGGATGCTCTGGAGTCCGCGAAGGATGAGATTGGCTTCAAGGAGGTGCGTTACAACCCGAACATCGGCAAGCTTTCGCTGGTGGGAACGGGTATGCGCACCAACCCGGGTGTGGCCGCGCGCTTGTTCGCGGCGCTCTCCGAGGCAGGAATCAACATCGATCTGATTTCTTCTTCCGAGATCCGCCTGTCGATCGTTACTCGATTGGACGACCTGGACCGCGCGGTTGCAGTTGTCCACTCCGCTTTCGGCATGGACGCCGAAGTTTCCGAGGCCGTTGTCTACGCTGGCACGGGCCGCTGAGAACGCGTATTTACACAAAGAGAGGCTGAAAATGGCTGGTTTGACGGTTGCTGTTGTCGGTGCGACGGGCCAGGTTGGTCGCGTGATGCGCACGATCTTGGAAGAGCGAAACTTCCCGGTTGAAACGATTCGTTTCTTTGCCTCCGCTCGCTCGGCGGGTTCGACACTCCCGTGGAAGGGCACGGAGGTCGTCGTTGAAGACGTTGCGACCGCTGACTTCTCCGGGATCGACATCGCGATCTTCTCCGCGGGTGCCACGGCCTCGCGCGAGTATGCACCGAAGTTTGCCGCGGCCGGAGCCGTAGTCGTCGACAACTCCTCCGCATGGCGCAAGGATCCCGAGGTCCCGCTGGTCGTCTCCGAGGTCAACGGTGCAGACGTCGCCGATCGCCCCAAGGGCATCATTGCCAACCCGAACTGCACGACCATGGCCGTCATGCCTGCAATTAAGCCGCTTGCGCAAGCTGCTGGTGGTATCGAGCGTCTGACTGTCTCTTCCTACCAGGCCGTGTCTGGTTCTGGCCTCAAGGGTGTTCGCGAGCTCCTCGATCAGGTTCGCGGCACCGTCGATGAGAACCTCGAGGGCCTGACCACTGACGGACATGCCGTTGATTTCGGCACTCCCCAGGTTTACGTCGCCCCCATTGCATTCGATGTTGTGCCCTTGGCCGGCTCGATCGTCGATGATGGCAGCTTCGAGACCGACGAAGAGCAGAAGCTTCGTAACGAATCGCGTCGTATTCTGCACGTCCCGAATCTTCTGGTCAGCGGGACCTGCGTGCGCGTACCGGTCCTGACCGCACACACGATGACCGTCCACGCCGAGTTCCCCGCTTCGATTTCTCGCGACGAGGCCGTGGCCGCGCTCAACAGTGCCCCCGGAGTTCGCGTTGTCGACGTTCCGACCCCTCTTGAGGCTGCCGGTGAAGACGATGTCTTGGTCGGCCGTATTCGCCAAGACCAGGCCGTTCCGGATAACCGCGGAATTGTTTTCGTGGTGAGTGGCGATAACCTGCGCAAGGGCGCAGCCCTGAATGCGATTCAGCTGGCTGAGCTGGTTGCTGCTGAGTTGCAGGGCTAGAGCATGTCGAACGATCCGGGTTCTTGCGCGTACTGCGTGGGTGCCGCCTGAACGGATGCGCTCCTAGGTAAGCAATAAGTGGTGGGGACGGCTTGGCCGTCCCCACCACTTATCTGTCGTACGAAGTTAGTACTGACTGAGGTCAGTCGTTCTGAGCTTCCTGCTTCGCGACCTCTGCGTGGACCTCTTCCATGTTGAGGGCCTGTGCCTGGGAAACCAGGTCGTCAATGGCTGCTCCGGGGATTGCACCGGAGTTACGGAAGATCAGGACACCTTCGCGGAAGATCATCAGGGTCGGGATCGATGCGATCTCCAGTGCTGCAGCAATGTCCTGGTTGGCATCGGTATCAACCTTGGCGAAAATAACATCTTCGTGACGCTCTGAAGCAGCTTCGAAGATCGGGCCGAACTGGCGGCAGGGGGTGCACCAGCTTGCCCAGAAATCCACCAGCACGATCTTGTCAGAGTTGATGGTCTCGTTGAAGTTTTCCGAGGTGAGCGCGATCGTGCTCATGTGGGTACTCCTTTTTTCGGTGAGGGGCACACGCCCCGGGTCATGTTCAGCTCAACGGCGTGTGCCGGTCACTTATTCCACGATCCTATAGGAGTTTGCGAGATCACACGTGCCTATGCGCTGACCGGGCAGCGCATGTAGGCGGTATCTCCAGCTGGTGCACTTTCATCTGCGCCCTCCTGTGAGGCGTTCCCAACGGGGGAGGGACGCTGCGCAGTGGACGTAATGGGGATATCCGCACCGATGCCTCGAAGAATGAAAGCCTGCACGGTGGCGATCGTCGCCTCGCGCTGCTGCGGGTTGGCGGGGAGCCTATTTCCTGCCAAACATGAGTGGATCAGGGGGATCAGTGCGTGCGGATTTTGTTTCGGGATCGCGCCGCTTTCCATGCATCGGCCGAGGATTTCCAGGAGCCTGGTCGAGATGATCGTTGCGTGATCGTGCAGGTGCGCGGAGTTCTCGCGCGAAACCTGAGTGCGCAGGTTAAAAGTCGAATTCAGGTGGTAGCGGGTCGTCATCTCCAGATGTGCGCGGATATAGATGCGCAGCTGGGCCAGGGGATCGTTGACCTGTGCGATCGCTTCTTCTAGGCGTTGGGAGAACTGCAGGGTGACACGACGCATGAATTCAAGGAGGAGGACTTCCTTGTCGGGGAAGTGGTTGTAGACCGCAGTGCGGCCGACTTTCGCGCGCGTGGCGATTTGGGACATCGAGATTGAATCGAAAGGCTGCTCAGCGAGCAGGCTGGCGAGCGCATCGAAAAGGCGGTTACGCGTGAGCTCTCGATGGTCGGCTAGCGAGTCCCCAATAATCTTCGGCATACATCTATTCTGACAGAAAAAGCAGAAGTGTCTGAATCAAAATCAGGTATGTGGAAGATGCCCCTCAACAGGTAGCCGCAGAAGAGTACTGCTCGATCGCAGCTTGAACGATGGGGAGATCTGCGGGAATCCACGGAAGATCAAGGACCTCGTCAAGAGGGGTCCACCGCAGTTCCAGGTGGGAGTGCCCGGGAGTGAGCCGCTGGTCGGGGTTTGCAAGCGTGCATCCCCACACCGCCATGACGCGTCCAGCAAGGATTGGCCACCACTTCCCCTCGGGGGAGAGAACCGGCTGGTCGACCACCAGCGCGCACCCCAGTTCCTCATCGATTTCGCGTACGAGGCCGCGCACGGGGTCTTCGCCTTCCTCAACCTTTCCACCGGGGAGCTCGAAGAGGCCTCGTAAATCTTCCGGATAGGAGCGCGAGGCGCACAAAAGCGCGGTCGGATGGGGGAGACGATCAAAGATCGCGGCGGCAACAACGGGGCGCGGGTTGGGTGAAGTCACAGCTCATAGTCTATGTCCGAAGCTTTGGACTGAACTCAAGTGAGCCGCTATGATGAACGAGTTGCGTTGGTAGCACCGACTGCGTGCTCGGCGCCTCGCGGGCGTAGTTCAATGGTAGAACTTCAGCTTCCCAAGCTGACAGCGCGGGTTCGATTCCCGTCGCCCGCTCCGCTAGCGGCCCCTTGCGGGCCGCTTTTTGTTACTCGGAAGACGCAGTGAATGGGGGGTCCTCATGAAGGCCGACCTAGATGATGAACAGCTGTGGAAAACTGTCGTCGACGCTGCGCTCGAACTTCCCGCCAGCGAGCTCTATCCCTTCAATGAGGAGTGGGAGGTCGCGCGAGTATGCGGTAAATGGTTCATGATCTCAACCGTCCGCGGGAAGCGGATGGTCAATCTCAAGGCGGATCCGCAGGACGTTCGCGCACTGTGCGAAAGCTTTGAATCAATCACTCCGGGTTACCACATGAACAAAAAACACTGGATCACTGTCATGCCGGGACCGGGAATTAACGACGAACTCATCCGCGAGCTTGTCATGGAGTCGTACCTGCTGGTAGTTGACGGGCTGCCGAAGTATCAACAGCCCGTCGATCCCGCAAGCTATGGGCACCGCGACGACTGAGGTCTTTCGCTTGACGGAGCGTCAGGGCGTAACTCGTTCAGCGGCCTGACCGCAGGCCGACGTCGCCGCTCGCTCTTACTCCGCGTCTTCGTGCCAGATCTGACGAAGCTCAACGCCCATGGGGTAGGTCTCCATCGTTCCGTCGGAAAAGTTCACTTCGACGCGTTCTTCGTCGTCCTCGTCGTCGGGGTCGCCTGCCCAGTCGACCCATTCGATCATTGGGGACAACTCGCCGTTATCCCTGACAATTCGGTAGCCCTCGCCAAGCAGCTCAGACATGACGTTTTCGATCTTGCTCTCATCCATGGCATCCTCCGTGATGGTCAGAATGATTGAGTGTGTGGAGCGTACCCATAGATTAGCAGCAAACTTCCTGTATGCTTCCTGCATACGGAGCGGATGCTCATGGAGGAGAAGCAATGACCCCGGCGCGCCTTGCCGCGAATATTTCAGGTACCCCCTCAAAGGGACGCATCTACGCTCTTCACGGCGTGACCGACAATGCCGCATCCCTCAGTGATATCTCCGCTCGATGGTCCAACGACTATGAAGTCGTCTTGATCGACGCTCTCGGACACGGCTGTTCCCCACGCTTTACTCCCTCGCAGCTCGAGGACCCCTTCGAAGCACTCATCAGCAGCGCGGCCTCGTTAATCTGCACAATTGAAGAAGCCGCACCCGCACCCTTCGTCGCCCTGCTCGGCCACTCAATGGGCGGAGCGACCGCAGCCGACATCGTTTCACGAGGCCTCGCCCCCGTTGACGCCCTGGTGCTGGAAGACCCCGCACTTCTCACCCCCTCCCAGCGCGAGCACTTCCGCGCAACCGCCCAAGATCGCGTCGCCCGCTGCGATGAAGTCACGCAGTGGATGGGACGTGAAATCGATATCCTCCTCAAGGACTACCCCCAGTGGAGTCCTTCCGAGGCCGGCGGCTGGGCTCAAGGAAAAGCCCAAGTCGACCGCAACTTCCTTGCCCGTGGAGTCGTCAGCGGAAGCCGAAGCCGCGATGAAATCCTCGCCCCAATTTCGGTGCCAACCCTGCTCATTACCGGCGATGGCGGCGACGTACTGATCGGGCCCGGTGGGATTGAAGAGATCAACGCAATGGGGAACGTCGCCGTTGAAACTCTCCTCATTCCCAGCGCACGTCACTGCGTGCGCCACTCGACCCCCGCCCCCTTCTATGCCGCTGTCGACGCATTCTTTACCCGAGTCGCACCGAGCAAGTGAGGAACGATGAGTACCTATCCCATCTACCTGCGTCCCGAACTCGCACCGATCATCGCCGAAACCCCCGAGCAAACAACGTGGGACCTGCCCGCCATGCGCGCCGGGGGAGACGCCCTTTTGGCAAACCCCCACGAAGCAGACAACAGAGTCGAAGTGAGCGCGCGCGGACGCACCTTCATTCCTGCCGATTTGGCTGAGGACGCGCCCCTGATCATCTCGATCCACGGAGGCGGGTACGTGGCAGGCCGCGCTGCTTTTGATGACGCGAAGAACGACGAACTAGCGACGCGTTTCGGTGCGATCGTTGTCTCTCCGGAGTACCGCCTCGCACCTGAATTTCCCTTCCCGATCCCCGTCGACGACTGTATTTCCGCCCTTGCCGAGGCCCTTGAGCGCTTCGGGCACGAGCGTCCAACTTTCATCCTGGGGGATTCAGCGGGAGC
The DNA here is from genome assembly GCF_976954355.1 of Actinomyces sp. Marseille-QA0893. Classification (NCBI taxonomy): domain Bacteria; kingdom Bacillati; phylum Actinomycetota; class Actinomycetes; order Actinomycetales; family Actinomycetaceae; genus Actinomyces; species Actinomyces sp. Marseille-QA0893. Next base: position 315,542 of record NZ_CDRJSY010000002.1, on the reverse strand, counting down.
AGGACTGGCCTATTCCATGGTGAGTCGCCTGTGTGGACTCGGCCTGCAAATGGCGCAAGATGAGGCAATCGCGGCTCGATACAAACGAATTGCATCCCTGATCAGGGGCATCATCTTGCTTGAGCCATGTGTTGATCCGACCCTGTCAACCCCCTCAAGCAGGTTCTTCGCTGAGGGGCCCGTGTGGACGCGTCGCGCGGCGGCCGGAGCTTGGCGTCACTACTTCGGTGTTCCCTTGGATGCAGAAGTAACAATTCCCCTGCGTCTGATCGAGGCGGCATTCCCGAAGCCGAGCGCAGAGTTCAGGGAAGAGGGCTTCCCGCCCGCGCTCATCGTTGTCAACCCCGTCGATCCTCTTCGGGATGAGGGAATCGCTCTGGCGACAGGCCTCGTTGATGCCGGTTGCATCGCAGAAATGCATATGTTCGCAGGGACCTTCCACGGTTCTTTGTCAATGCCGGGATCGGTGACTTGGCATGAAATTCAGCTGCTGATTGATCGTTTCGTGAAAGAAAACTCGGTAGCCCGTTAGCGCATTCATATACGTGTTGACCTGCGTTTATACATTTCATTGCTCTTGATGGGTGCATCCAGCATCTTTTGTGCTCTTCGTAACCAAAGTGCAATCCATGGACTCTGGAATTGGCTTTCTACGTAGTAATACAGTTCACATAAGGACTTCCGTGTCAAAGGGGCATGAGGGGGAGCGGGAACGGCAGTGTGGCCACCCGCCCACCTACAGGAAGTCGCAGAACTATCAAAGGAGAGTTCAATGGCACGACGTGCACTCGCGGCTGTTGCCGTAGTCGGTATCGCAGCTGTGGGCCTGACCGCCTGCTCTGGATCCAAGGACAAGACGACATCTGGAAGCTCAGAAGGAAAGTCTCTGGTTGTCACCTATTACAAGACCTCGTCCTTCCCGCAGATTGAAGACTTCATGAAGCGCGCAAAGGAAGAGTTCGAGTCCACTCACAAGGACGTCACCATCGATCTTCAGCCCGTTGAAGCGGAGGCAGATCAGTACATGACCAAGCTTGCGCTGATGAATAAGTCGAAGTCCAAGGCTCCCGACATCATCTACGAAGACACCTTCCAGGTCATGAGCGATGCCGCAGCCGGATACCTGGCCCCGATCGACGACTACGTCAAGAACTGGGACGAGTGGAGCCAGTACCCCGAAAGCTCGATTCAGGGCGCAAAGGGCCTCGACGGCAAGATCTACGGCGTTCCCTTCGGCACCGATACTCGCGGTATCTACTACAACAAGAAGATCTTTGAGCAGGCAGGACTGCCCACTGACTGGCAGCCTAAGAGCTGGGATGACCTGCTTTCTGCTGCGCGCACCATCAAGGAAAAGGTGCCCGACGTCATCCCCATGAACATCTACGCGGGCCGTGCAGGTGGCGAACAGACCAGCATGCAGGGCTTTGAAATGCTGCTCTACGGCACCCAGGACACCCTCTACAACACCGACACCAACAAGTGGGTCACGGGATCCCAAGGTTTCAAGGACGCACTGACCTTCTACCAGACCGCATACTCAGAGGGCCTCACTCCCTCCAACGACATCGCACTGGATAAGGCTGTTGGAACCCGTGTGTCCACCGAACTCCTTCCCAAGGGCAAGCTCGCCATCGATATCGACGGCTCCTGGCTGCCCTACATCTGGATGCAGGACTCGACAAAGTGGGCAGAATGGCAAGAAACCATCGGCCTCGCAAAGATGCCGACCCAGAAGGGACAGGCACCCGGATTCACCACTCTCTCCGGTGGCTGGGTCCTCTCCGTTGGATCTCAAACCAAGGATCCCGCACTGGCAGCCGACTTCGTCAAGACCGCGCTGAATAAGAAGGGCTCTCTGCAGTACTCCATCGCAACCTCTGCGATTGCAGTCCGTAAGGACATCGTCTCTGACCCCGAGTACCTCGCAGCGAACCCCTCCTTCAAGTTCTTCGCGGGAATTGTTGAGTACACGCACTTCCGTCCCGCAACTCCTGACTACCCGCAGATCTCCACAAATATCCAGACGGCCACCGAATCCGTGGTGACGAAGGAACAGACCCCCGAGCAGGCCGCGAAGGCCTACGACGATGGCCTGGTGAAGATCGTCGGCGAAAAGAACGTCGAAGCGGCGAAGTAACATGTCCACCTCGGTTCGTGTGGGGACCGAGAGCACTGCGACCCCTGGCGGGCGACGCGAGACACTACTTGCTCGCGCCGCCCGCCAAACGGGCCGAATGGGTCTTCTGTTTCCAGCAGTTGCCCTTATGGCGGTGTTCCTCGTAGGTCCCATTGCATATTCGGTGTATGGGTCTTTGACCAATGCCGCCCTCTCGGGCTACAAAGCAGCAAATCCTGAATTTGTCGGCCTCGAGAACTACGCGGATCTGCTGTCCAGTGGAGCATTCTGGAAAGCGGTCCTGCTGACGATCATCTTCGTTGTCGCCTCGGCGGTGATCGGCCAAAATATCTTGGGACTAGCCCTTGCCATGCTCATGAGCAAAGCCCCCAAGATTCTCTCCACCCTGGTTGGCGGCGTCGTTGTCATCGCGTGGGTTATGCCGGAGATCGTCGCAGCCTTTGCGCTCTACGCTTTCTTCTCCACCGACGGAACGCTGAACACGCTGCTGAGCTACATCGGCCTCGGCGGAACAACCTGGCTGCTGACCTTCCCCATGTTCTCCGTGATCATGGCGAATATCTGGCGCGGAACAGCTTTCTCGATGATGGTCTACTCCGCTGCGCTGGCCGAAGTTCCGCCTGAGATTCAAGAAGCCGCGAAGGTCGACGGCGCACGGGGCTGGCAGCGATTCTGCTTCGTGACCCTGCCGATGATCAAGGGCTCTATCTCGACAAACCTCCTGTTGACGACCCTTCAGACCCTGGGCGTCTTCACCCTTCTCTGGGTTATGACAGGCGGTGGACCGGGCACTCAATCCACGACCCTCCCGGTCATGGCTTACCAAGAAGCCTTTAAGAACTCCCTCATTGGCTACGGAACGGCTATTGCAACCGTGACCATTGTTCTGGGTGCACTTTTTGCGCTGGTCTACATTCGCGCTCTCAAGCCGGAGGTGGACTGATGGCTACGCAGCGCAAAGAAATCCCCTCCGTCGCTAATCCGCGAGAAAAGACCGTTCGTCTGATTTCGAGCACGATCCTTGCCCTGATCGGCATCTCCTTTGTCGTTCCACTGGCATGGGTTCTCTTCGCGTCTTTCAATCCGACCGCCACGGTGTCCTTAAGCATTCCTGAGCACTTCACGACCTCGAATTACTCGGATATTGCGACATTTGATCGCACATGGTTACCGCTGTGGAACTCTGCGATTCTCTCCTTCGGCACGGCAATTTTGACCGTGTTCGTTGGCGCACTCGCGGCTTATCCGCTTTCTCGCTACAAGAGCCGTTTCGCGCGCGGATTCATGTACACGATTCTCTTTGGGACCTGCCTTCCCATCACGGCGCTCATGGTTCCCGTGTATTCGCTCTTCGTCAGCATGGATTTGATCGATTCAATCCCGGGGATTATCTGCTTCATGACCGCAACCTCCCTGCCAATGGCAGTGTGGATGCTCAAAAACTTCATGGACTCCGTCCCCGTATCTCTCGAAGAAGCGGCCTGGGTCGACGGCGCGAGCGCACTCAAAGCACTGCGCACCATCGTCCTACCGCTGATGAAGCCAGGCCTCTTGGTAGTCTTCATCTTCATCTTCACCGCGACCTGGGGGAACTTCTTCGTCCCCTTCATCCTCACGACCGACCCGGACATCCAGCCCGCAGCCGTCGCCATCTACCAATTCTTCGGAACGCACGGCGCGGTCGTCTACGGAAAACTGGCCGCATTCGCAGTGATCTACTCCAGCCCGGCGTTGATCCTCTACGCGATCATGCAAAAGGTCTCGGGAGGAAGCTTCGCCTTGGCTGGAGCCGTGAAGGGATAGGCCTCCCCTCCAAGGCCTCCCTTCTTCCTCACTCCCGAGGAAGTGTGATGCGCCTGGTTGTCGAATCTTCGGCAACCAGGCCATCGCTTATCAGTGCTTCGATGACCCGAGGCGCCTGCTCGGGATCCGCACCTTCTAAGCGTGCCGCGGCCACGGCCTCGTCAATGGAGATTCCCTCGGGAGAGCGCCGCAGTGCCGCCATTACCCGGCCGCGGGCCTGGCGGTCCGTCCCCTTCCAGCTTTGCCCACGAGGCCGCACCTCGGCAGGCGGGAAACCGGCGTTTGCCCATGCGCAGTCCTTGCGCAGTGGACAATCCTGGCACTTGGGGGAGCGCTGCGTGCACACGAGCGCTCCAAACTCCATGATTGCCACATTCCAACGGGCGCAATCCACACCATTTTCGGGCAACCAGTCAACTGCGGCCGCGAACTCGGCGCGCGAAGGTGCACTGCGCCGAGCAAACTCCACCCCGTCACGCACGCGTGCAAAAACTCGGCGAATATTCGTATCAAGGACGGGAATGCGCTCGTGGAACTGGAAGGAGGCAAGAGCGCTCGCGGTGTAGGGACCGATCCCGGGTAAAGCCAACAAGGCCTCGTAGCTATCGGGAACGGATCCACCGAAGTCGCGCACAATAACCTGCGCACACTCGCGAAGCCTCAGCGCCCGCGAGGGATAACCCAGGTGTGCCCACTCAACTAAAGCCTCGGCGGGGGACGCGGCTGCGAAATCCGCAGGGCTCGGCCACAGCCTCATCCACCGCTCCCAAATTGGCTGCACGCGCGGGATTGGGGTTTGCTGGCTCATGACCTCAAAGACCAAGGTTCCCCACGGTGAGACCTCGCTTGCACGCATGGGGAGCTCGCGGCGATGGAGCTCGTACCACGCGAGGATTGGCGCGCGAAGCATCTCGTAATTTGGGGTTGGCACAAGAGGTAGCTTAGCGGTCAGCCAACGCGCCCGCCGAGGCACAATAGGCGGCCGAAACTGTGCGAGAATGGCACCATGCTGCTCAGTGATCGCGATATTTCGGCAAGCCTTGATAGTGGACGAATCCAACTGGATCCGCTGGACCGCTCTCTGATTCAACCCGCAAGTATTGACGTGCGCTTGGATCGGCTTTTTCGGCTTTTTGACAACCATCGCTACTCGGTAATCGACCCCGCGGCCGACCAATCCGACCTCACCCACAGCGTCGATGTGGGGCCGGATGATCCCTTCGTCCTTCACCCCGGCGAATTCGTGCTGGGCGCAACCTACGAATTGGTCACCCTGGGCGACGACATTGCGGCTCGCTTGGAAGGTAAGTCTTCGCTTGGACGCCTTGGCCTTCTCACCCACTCCACCGCTGGCTTCATTGACCCCGGTTTCTCGGGCCACGTGACCTTGGAGCTGTCGAATACTGCGACCATGCCGATCCTTCTCTACCCGGGAATGAAGATCGGCCAGCTGTGCTTCTTTGATCTGTCGTCTCCCGCCGAGCACCCCTACGGAAGTGAGGGCCTCGGCTCGCACTACCAGGGACAGCGCGGCCCCACGCCCTCGCGCACCCACCTGCGCTTCACTCGTACCCGTATCGAGCGCTAATCGTGGGACAGGAAGCTTCTCTGCCGCCTCGTCGCCGGTCATTTCGCGAACGAATGGATGCGGTCCCCGCTGGGGAAGCGCACGATTCCGCGCGTGGCGGTGGAGAATCCGCGCTGAGTCAGACTGCTTCGCATCCTTTGACGCAGACCTCGATGACTTCAGTGGGCGGGCTGCGTGCTTTTGATACCGCTCTGCGCGTGAACGACACCGGCGAGATCCGCATCGATGATCACGTGGCACGCGTATCTATGGGCGCTTCGGCGGGCGAGCGGGAGATTTTGCCGCTGCCCCTTGAGCTTGCTCAGGATCACCACCTTTTCTGCGTGGGTGCTTCCGTCGAGGACGATGAGCTTGAGGCGCTTGCCGTTTCCGCTTGGGACGAGGCCCATTGGGTGGCTCCCGGACGCCTGCACCTGCGCGGGGGAGTGGAATTGTCCGGCCCCTGGTCTCTTCCCGTCAATGTTCGAGGCGAACTTGGCTTGGGTGCGGATCTGACCAGCGCGTGGGTTTTGGAGTGCGAGCCGATGCGAGGCGCGCGTGTTCCCGAGGAATTGCGCGGCAGCGATCGCTGGGCTGAGGCTTTCCCCGAGGGACTGCCCTTCGGTACTGAGTACCAGGTTTTGCTTGTGCTGGAGCGGATGGCTCGTCGCCTTGCGGGTGCGTTGCGCATCGCGGGCAGTGGTCGCATTATTCAACCCGATCCGGATTCCGCGGTGTCCTTGGCGGTCTACACGCCGCGCTGGCTGGGTCCCGCCCAGCTTGCCGAGGCCTTGTCTTCCGCCTTCCCCGAGGTCATCGATTCGCGTGAGCTCATTGGTCAGGATGCGCCTCCTCAGACGCGCCGGGAAGCCGCAGCAGAGAGGGAGCTTCGTTCTGTGGCTCCCGAGCTCAGTGATGAATTGCGCGAGGCGCTGGCTCGTGACCGTGAGCGTGCAGAAGCTTCGGAGCAGGTAGTTGATGGATATGCGCTGCTGACCCCCATTGCCAATCAGTCGATGATGATGATCGAGGCGCACCAGGTCGAGCGCGCTCCCCACGTACTGCGATGGGAACAGTGGGCGCAGGGGGCAGTTATTGAGTATCGACTGCGGTGGCTCCCGAAGGGGCAGGTCCAGATTCCTGAGGCGATTGTCACACGCAGTGAGCGCTTGGAACGGATGCGATCGATCCGCGATATTGAATCCGCGGCAACTATTATCCATGCGGTTACAGGCGGAGCCGTGGTTGATGAGGATGATTTTTTGGTCTCGCTGGATGATAGTATTGATGCTGATCACAGCCAGTTCGTCTGAAAAAAGCCTATGAAATTCGTGCTCAGGTGCTGTATTCTTTAAGAGTATTTATTCACTCGTGAATTATGGAGTTTTGACTGTGTCAAACCTACGCACGAAACGCGCTGTGTCAGCGCTTGCAGCACTGACACTTGCGGTTGGTGGTATCGGGGCTGTTGAGGTTCTTTCCGATCATGCCCCCGCCGCGGTTGCAGCAAGCTGCCCCGCGCCCACAACCAATATCACGTCCAAAGTGACGATCAGTGACCCTGAGCTGACCGATCAAAACGGCACCCCGAAGACAAGTTTCACTGTCGGAGCGACCGTTGGTTTCAAGGTGAAGTGGTCTACCAGCTCGAAGGTTCACGCCGGCGAGTACTTCCAGTACAAGGTTTCGACTCAGTCCGCTAAGCCGATCATGCCCTTCAACTTCGACGTGAAGTCTTCGACGGGCACAATCATTGGCTGTGGCACCTGGGACCAGGATGGCAACGTCAAGGTCGTCTTTAACGATGCGGCCGAAGGCGCAGCCTCTTGGGACGGTTGGGTGATCACTACCGCACAGCTGACCCTGTCCAAGAACGAGGTCGGTAAGAAGCAGCCTTTCAAGCTGACCGAGACGAAGTCGGTTGACGTTGATATTCAGCCTGGAATCGGCGTCGGCGTGGATTTCCGCAAGGACGGCTGGCTCTTCAACATGTACAACAGGAACCGCACGCTTGCGTGGCGTATCACGGTTCCCGGTGGTGATACTGGTCTGAAGAACGTCAGCGTTGTTGACAACTCCGAAGACACGAAGTGGGACTTCAACTGCGATGATCTTGAACCGCTGTTGAAGAACAACGAAGCGAATCTCAAGCTTGTCGACTCGGTCGCAAACGGCTACAACGGCCCAGATGTGTCTGGCGGAGCAATTCGTCAGAACGCGACTATCAGCTGCTCGGCGAACAAGCTGGAAATCAAGCTTCCCGAGGTTCCCGCAAATAAGTTCGCGATCATTGTTCTGTACGGTCACACCCCCGAGGTTGTTTCCGGACACTACTGGAACACCGCGACTATTACCGCGAATGATATGGAAACCCGCACGGTCTCTGCTCAGGACGTCGTCCTTGGTGCAGATGCAGGCGCCGCAGCACGTCAGGTCTTCTCTATTGCAAAGAAGGTCGATGATTCTGCCGCAGCGCTGACCGAGAACCCAGACTTCACTTTCGAGGTCACCCTGAAGGGCCCTGGTGTTGACAGGACTGAAACGATCACTGTTAAGAAGGGACAGACCTACACCTACCCGGACAAGCTGCCTATTGGAACAAAGGTCAGCATCAAGGAAAAGAACCTTCCCGATGCAAGTGTTCTGTGGGATAACGCGACCTCCGGTGTCTTTGATCAGTCCGAGGGTGTGACCTTGGGTGCAGACAAGAAGACTGCAACCCTGACAATCAATCCTGAAAAGGATTACACCGCAACGGTGACGAACGTGACCAAGCCGAAGCCGACGCCTTCGCCGACTCCGTCCACCACGACACCGACGCCTTCGCCGACACCTTCAACGACGACGCCAACCCCGTCTCCGACTCCGTCGACGACCACTCCGGTTCCGACCCCGAGCACCACCACCCCGGTGCCCACTCCGTCCACGACGACTCCGGTGCCGACGCCTTCCACAACGACGCCTGCACCGACTCCGTCGACGACCACTCCGGTTCCGACCCCGTCTACGACTACCCCGACTCCTGCAGTGAGCACGACGCCCACGCCTTCGCCGTCCACTTCGACGGCGCCAAGCCCCTCAACGTCGACCACTGCCTCGGTGCCTCCCGCACCCTCAGACTCGAATCCTCCGGCGGTTCCGCCGAGCACTCCGGATAAGCCGAAGAATCCCAAGTCTCCTCTGGCAAAGACCGGTGCAGACAGCGGAATCCTCTTGGGAGCAGGCTTGGCCGCTCTCCTTGCTGGTGGTGCGGCAATCGCATCGCGTCGCAGGATGGGCTGACCATCTAGCGAGCTGACGCTATAACGCAGGTCCCGGTGGCGAGAGAATTCGCCACCGGGACCAGTGTTTTATTCGGGTAAAAGAGTGTGCTGATGCTCCTTCAAGCCTCGAGGAGGCTGATAAACGCCAGAGCGGCTCCACCCCTGTGTGCATGAGAAACGCCGTCAGAAGGGTACAACAAACCCGTCTGACGGCGTTTCCGTATGTCTTAAAGCGGAAGAGTTTGGCTACTTTCGCGATTGCGAAGAAGGGGACGTCCAGTAATCTTCGTCATCCCAATGATCATCATCTGCAGACTGGTCATCTTCGGCGTAATCCGCGTAGCGCGCGTACAGATCATCTTCGTCTGTCTGCTGCTCTTCGCTATGCGCCTCGTGCCCGGCTGCAAGCTCCCTTTGGAGTGCATCCAGGTCGGTGTCAGGGCTGAAATACTTCAGCTTTCGTGCGACTTTCGTCTGCTTGGCCTTTTGACGGCCGCGCCCCATGGCGTCGACCCCCTCTACGTCGGTCGGGTCCGCACAAGCGGTGCCCTAGGTGTTCAAAATGTTTCGTGGGAACATCATACCTAAAAACGATGCCCGATCCCCACCTGAAGTGCTAGGTGGAGCCAAAATTACGCGCTCAGCGCTAGAAGTTCGCGCGAGACCTCTTGATGCGCGAAACGACTCGCCATGCGACAAGACCGACAACTGCAGCCGTGGAGCAGGCAACAATTCCCAGAGTCTTGAGAGCTTCAGGATCGCCTTCGCGAGCTTGCTCGGTGATCAAACGGGCGCGGATTTTAAGCTCTTCGACCTTGAGGCGAGCCTTATTCTTGGCCTGCTCGATCTGGTAGGAAGGCTGAAGCTGGCCAACAAGCTGATCGACGGTCTGCGTCAGCTCTTCGCGGGTTGCCCGCAGCTGCGCCTCGATTTCTGCGGCGCTGGGGGCGGGAATCTGTGCCTGCTGATCATTGCTCATCTTTGTGAGCTCCCTTCTTCAAGGCATCCATGCTTTCCTTCAAGCCATCTTGAGGATGGGGAACATGCGCACGTGACTTCTTGAGCTGTGAAATTCCAGCGAGTGCAAGGATCAAGACGAAGAAGAAGATTCCGCCACATACGATCAAGGACGCTGCCCATGCGGGAAGAACCAGGGCCAGGGCCAGCTCAATGCTGTGGAACATCCAGCCCAGACCGTAGAGTGCAAGAACGCCAGCAACGGCCAATGTGCCGATTCCTGCCTTTGTGTAGTTCAGGAACGTCATTGCCTGAGTCTTTGCCAGTGCAATTTCTCCACGAATCAACGAAGAGATCTGCCCCGTCATGCGGCCAAAAAGCTCGCCAATGCTGGGAGGCTGAGACCCGGAGGGAGTCTGCCCAAATGAGGGATGGTCGTTGCTCATACCTGCATCGCTTCCTATGAAGATGGGCACCGAAGTGCAGTCACCCTCTCATTTTGACACGAATTAGCCGCGAGTAGGACTCAAAGTCGCGAGTTACTCACCCTCGGCCGTTGAATCCTCGCTATCGGGGATGACCGATCCAGGTAGCTCGCCCAAAATCTTTTGCGCATGCTCAATCAGCGCCCGTTCTTCCGGGCTTGCTTCTGCAGCAGTGGGCAGATCCTCGTTGAGCTGCTCCTTGAGCTCATCGCCCAGCGAAGCCCGTGCCTGCTCGATGCGATGGAAGCGGCGTGCTTGCTCGATTGCAGCTAACGCGATCTCCGCAGTTTCCGGGTTCTCTTCCCACTGCGAGGGCAGGGGAGTGGGCAAGGGTGAGTCCGCTGTTCGTATGACGCGCGTGGTCAGCGGGTGCCAATTCGGCGTCGCTGTGCCCTTTTTGCTCATTGCCGAGGCGGAAGCATCGTCTTCCCCGTCCCCCGCGGTGTCGGAAACGGTAGTTTCGTCACCTTCCGAGGCCGCGGGCGTGACATTGATGGACGAACTTTCCTCTGCGGGTGCTTCGGAATCGTCAGCGGCTTCATCTTCAGTGGGTGACTCCGCCTCGTCGGCGAGGGGGTCTTCCTCCGAAGCGGGGACGGGCACATCAGAAGTAACAGGCTCACCTGCTCGGGGAATGGGGCCGAGGTAGGCACTGGGATTCTCGTTAATGGCATCGCAGGCCATGCGGATGAAGTGTGCATCAAGGCCGGCAGCGTCGGCGACGATCGTGCTATTGGCAACGATGAGCACGCGCTGAGCCAAGGCGGCGGCCTCGGGGCTGTCGGTGAAGAAGACGACGCATGCGCCGCTGGCACGAAGAAGTTCGCACGCCTCGGAGAAATCCTCAAAGGAGGGCGCATCTTCGGTCTGGATGGGGAAATCGCTGACGACAACCAAATCGGCACGGTAGATCAGTGCGCGAAGGACCTGGAACTTCAGGAGGTCAGTGGCGCTGACATCGCGCGCGATTCGATCGAGATCAACGCCAAGCCGCGTGGCCCGCCGGCGGATTTCACCCGGATCGACGATCTCTCCCATTGCGGCGCAGGGAACAATAAGGTTCTGGGACAGCGTCAGGGAGGGAATTAAAGCCTCGTCCGGGGAAATGAGAACGCTGCGGCTGCGCGCTGGCATCCACACCGAGCCCGCGTCCAGCGGGCGCAGGCCGGCTAGGGCAAGGGCGATTGAGCGCCTACGCACTGCCTGTGGGTCAAAAACGGCGACCGTCGATCCGGTGCGCAACGCAAGATCGGTGTCTTCTAGGTAGTGCGCCTTGCTGACCGAGTCGATAACGCTGGCGCTGCGAGCGAAGTACATGACTCTTCCGCCGACACTGCCAGATGCCGTGCTCCTGCGTGTTCGCCACCAGCGACGCTTGGGTCGCGAGGCAACAAAGGCAGCGCGTTCTTCATCGGTGGGGGCGTGAGTTGTCATAGTGCAATTGTGCCAATAGCAGTGCTTAGTTGCGGCGTGCGCGCGCCGAAAAATGGCAGTTTACTGCGGAAGAAGAGAGACGAAGATTTCGTCGATGCGCTCTTGGATGAATGGGGTAAGGGTGGCGTGGATTCGTTGGCGTGGCATGCTTGCAAGGGGTTCCAAGGCAATGATGTAGCGCATTGTTACGACTCCGTAGAGCATTGATAAGAGGAGCTCAAGCATTTCCCCGAGGCGGCGCGCATCGGCGGGATCTGCGGCCAAGAAGTGGCTCACTTGTTCAAGAACATCGCCGCGCATGTAGGTGCGGAAACGCTGTGATGTTGAGGTGTCGGTGGTGAGAGCGCGCATGAGGGCGGTGAGCGTTTCTGAGGTCAGTTTGTGCTCATACAGATCGAGGACGTAATCCACGAGGCGTCGCGCCGCATCTTTGGGTCCTGGCATGAGGAGTGCGATGATTTCCGAGGCCGGATCGAGGGGGAGATCCATGCAGGCGCGGAAGAGCTTTTGCTTGGTGTTGAAGTAGTAGGTGATCAAAGCGGGATCACAGCCTGCGCTACGGGCAACCGAACGCATCGTCGTGTGGTCGTAGCCCTGAGTAACGAACTCGCTGCGCGCAGCTTCGATGATGCGTTTTTTGATTTCTCCGCGGGAAGCGGAGGGACCTCGATGGATTTTTGAAAGAGGAGATGTTTCTTTATTCAATTCAGAAGTTTCAACATCTGATGAAACTTCTGAGGGCTCCTTCAGGGAATCCGAAGGCTCTTTTCGCTGTTTTTCTGCCTTTATTTCCCTTGTTTCACTCATGCCATCAGTCTAATTTCAACAGTTTGGAAATTAGAAATCTGCGTCATAGTTTCGCAGTATGGATACGCAGATCATTGAAGGCTCACGTCTACACGCCGAAAGTACGCCCGAGCACCCGTGCCAGCTCGGTATTGATGTGGGCTCAACGACGGTCAAAGCCGTTGTCTTGGACGGCAACCGCATCCTCTTCTCCGACTATCGCCGCCACAACGCTGATGTTCGCGCCGAACTCGGACACCTCCTCGAAGACATCGAGGACATCTTCCCGGGACTGGTCGTCCAAGCTGCGATCACCGGTTCGGGCGGCCTGACGACAGCCCGCGCAATGGGCATCCCCTTCGTTCAAGAAGTCATCGCCGGAACGGAATCCACCCAGCGGCTCCACCCAGAAGTCGACGTCGTCATCGAATTGGGCGGTGAAGACGCAAAACTCACCTACCTTCACCCCACACCCGAGCAGCGTATGAACGGAACCTGCGCGGGTGGAACCGGAGCATTCATCGACCAGATGGCCACACTGCTCCACACCGACGCCTCGGGACTGAACGCGCTGGCCGAAGCGCACACTCAGCTCTACCCGATCGCCTCGCGATGCGGTGTCTTCGCGAAATCGGATATCCAGCCACTGATCAACCAAGGCGCCGCGCACGAGGACCTCGCGGCCTCGATCTTCAGCGCGGTCGCAACTCAAACCATTGCAGGTCTGGCTTGCGGTCGCCCCATCCGCGGAAACGTCATGTTCCTCGGCGGCCCGCTGCACTTCCTCCCTCAACTTCGCGAGGCCTACAAGACCCTGCTCCCCAAGGCAGAATCCTTCATCACCCCGGAAAACGCGCAACTGTACGTCGCTATCGGGGCTGCGCTCTTGGCCTCGAAAGAAGCAAAGAAACGAGGCGAAGAAGAAGGAAACGCACTCGAGCAACTGATCGACCGCCTCGCCACCGCACACGTCGAAGCGGAATCCGCGCGCATGCGCCCCCTCTTCGCAACCCCGGAAGAAAAAGAAGAATTCGTCCAGCGCCACGCGCAAGAAGTCATCCCCAAGGCCGACCTCTCGCAGGCCCGCGGGCGCTGCTGGCTCGGAATCGACGCCGGTTCAACCACCATCAAAGCCGTCGTCATCGACGAAGACGACCGGATCGTCTTCACCCACTATGTCTCGAACGAAGGCGACCCCGTCGCTGCGGCCGTCAACATCGTCCGCCGCGTTCGCTCGGAGCTGCCCGAAGGCACCGTGATTGGTCGATCCTGCGCAACCGGATACGGCGAAGGTCTGGTTACCGCGGCCCTGACCATGGACGAGGGCGAAATCGAAACAATGGCGCACTATCGCGCCGCGGAATTCATCCAGCCCGGTGTCACCTCGGTCATCGATATCGGCGGCCAAGACATGAAATACCTGCGGATCAAGGATCACACAGTCGATTCAATTTCCGTCAACGAGGCCTGCTCCTCGGGTTGCGGGTCCTTCCTGCAAACCTTCGCGCAGACCATGGGAACCGATGTGCGAAACTTCGCGCAGATGGCAATGGAATCGAGCAGCCCCGTTGACTTGGGAACGCGCTGCACGGTCTTCATGAATTCATCGGTCAAGCAGGCGCAAAAAGAAGGTGCGGATGTGCGCGATATCAGCGCCGGTCTGTCCTACTCGGTCGTGCGTAATGCCCTGTACAAGGTCATCAAGCTCAAGGACCCCTCGGATCTGGGCGAACGCGTCGTTGTCCAGGGTGGAACCTTCCTCAACGACTCGGTTCTTCGCGCATTCGAGCTGCTCACCGGCCGCGAGGTTGTTCGCCCCGATATCGCCGGACTCATGGGCGCTTACGGTGCGGCGCTTACGGCCCGCATGCACGATAGTGGCGAAGGTGAGTCGACGCTCGCGCGCGTGGAAGACCTCGAAGACTTCCAAGTCGAGACCACACGCAAGACCTGCCGCCTGTGCCAAAACCACTGCCAGATGACGATCTCGACCTTCTCCAACGGAGAAAGGCATGTATCGGGGAACCGTTGCGAACGCGGGGCAAGCCTCGAAAAGGTCCCACGCAAGTCGGACCTACCCAACCTCTATGACTGGAAGTACAAGAGGATCTTCGGGTACCGACGCCTCACCGAAGCCAAAGCATTCCGCGGAGACATTGGTATTCCGCGAGTTCTAGGCATGTACGAAAACTACCCCTTCTGGTTCACAATGCTCACCGAGCTCGGCTTCCGCGTCATGATTTCTGGCCGAAGCAACCACGAGCTATTCGAACAGGGAATGGAATCGATCCCCTCCGAAAACGTGTGCTACCCGGCCAAGCTCGTCCACGGACACATTGAATCCCTGCTGGACAAGGGGATCACAACGATTTGGTACCCCTGCGTTGATTTCGAGCAAAAGCTCACCGACGCGGATAACAACTTCAACTGCCCGGTCGTTGCAACCTACCCCGAAGTTATCCGCAACAACATGGAACGCCTGAATGAGCCGGGCGTGAAGTTCATCAGTCCCTTCATCAACTTCGGCAACCGCGACTACCTACCCGCACACCTCGTGCGGACCTTCGCGCAGTATGGCTACGACATTAGCGTCGAAGAAATGACTCGCGCACTGGACAAGGCGTGGGAAGAAGACGCAGCGGTCAAGGCTGAAATCAAGGAAAAGGGCCGCGAAGCACTCGAGTGGATGCGCGAACACGGAGTGCGTGGAATTGTCTTGGCGGGCCGTCCCTACCACCTCGATCCCGAAATCAACCACGGTATCCCCGAGGTCATCATTGGCCTGGGAATGGCCGTCCTCACCGAGGACTCCATCATCGACCAGCGCCTGGAGCGCCCCCTTCGCGTGCGCGACCAGTGGTCCTACCATTCGCGCCTGTACGAGGCCGCCGCTCGCGTGGGCGATGAGCCCGACCTTGAGATGGTCCAGCTCAACTCTTTCGGTTGTGGCGTTGATGCAATCACCGCCGACCAGGTCCAAGAGATCCTTGAGGGCCGAGGCGACGTGCACACGGTCCTCAAGATTGACGAGGTATCGAACCTGGGTGCCGCGAAGATTCGCCTGCGTTCCCTGGAAGCGGCGGTTGCGGAGCGAGGAACCATGGCCTCGGGAACGATCGACACCGCGGTCCACGAGGATCCCGCATCCGTTGCTGCGCGCGAAGAATCCGAGCAGGTCAAGGCCGGACACATTGAAGCGCGGGCCGTCTTCACCGAAGAGATGCGTGATGCGGGATATGAAATTCTTGCCCCGCAGATGTCGCCCATCCACTTCCGTTTCCTGGAGCCGCTCTTCAGGCGTGCGGGGCTCAATGTTCGAGTCCTTGAGCACACGAGCCGTCAGACCATGGAAACGGGCCTGAAGTACGTCAACAACGACTCCTGCTATCCGGCGATCGTCGTCATCGGTCAGCTCATTGACGAATTTGTGTCGGGTCGAGCAGATCCCGATAAGACTGCAGTCGGCATCACGCAGACCGGCGGAATGTGCCGCGCAACGAACTACGCTGCACTGCTGCGTAAAGGCCTGCGCGATGCGGGATATCCTCAGGTTCCAGTCATTGCGCTTTCCGTTCAGGGGCTGGAAGACAACCCCGGCTTCAAGATTGGAATTCGCCATATCCACAAGGCGATTCAGTCCTTCGTCATCGGCGATGCGATCCAGTCGATGCTTCTTCGCGTGCGTCCTTACGAGGCCGTGCCCGGAAGCGCGATGGAGCTGTACCGTCGCTGGGATCAGATCGTGCGCGAGTGGGTCGTCAGTGATCGCTCTGAGACCTTGGGACGCGTCGGTCCGACGGGTCTCCTGACGGGGCGCCTGCGCTATTCGACGCTGATCAAGCGCTGTGTTGCAGAGTTTGATGCCCTGGAATTGCGTGATATTCCGCGTAAACCGCGCGTTGGGCTGGTGGGAGAGATCCTTGTGAAGTTCCACCCCGATGCGAATAACCACGCGGTTGACGTCATCGAGGCCGAGGGCTGTGAGGCGGAACTTCCCGGACTCATGCAGTTCTTCCACAATTCGGTTGCGACCGCGGAGTGGGATTACGAAAACCTGGGTATCGACGGCAAACAGCGCAAGATCTTGCCCATGGCCTTGTGGCTCCTCAAGAAGTATGAGGTTCCGGTCCATCGCGCCTTCGAAGAGACGAATGGGAAGTTCGAACCTCACCGCGATATCGAAGAGATGATCTCGCGCTCGGAGGACATCGCGCGCCTCGGTAACCAGGCCGGTGAAGGTTGGTACCTCACGGCTGAGATGGTCGACATGATCGAACACGGATGCCCGAACATCATCTGCGCGCAGCCATTTGCATGCCTACCGAACCACATCGTTGGAAAGGGCATGTTCCGCGCACTGCGCAACCGCTACCCGCAGGCAAACATTGTCGCGGTCGACTACGACCCGGGCGCCTCGGAAGTCAATCAGCTCAACCGAATCAAGCTGATGCTGGCAACCGCTGTACAACAGCACAATGCCGCCGAGCGCGATGGTGAAGACGATGGCGTGCTGCAGTTGGTCGGGATTGATTTTGATTCCGAAGACCTGGGAGGCGAGGTCGTCGCTGGTGCCGCCTGCGGTGGTTGCGGGTGCGGATCCGGTGGTGGTTCCTCTGATGGTGAGGGACGCCGCGTGGTCGGCTTGGGAATGCCCGCGATGCCGCCGAGGCGTGGTGCCGCTTTCCGCTGAGGTGAGTGTGAGCTTGCTGGCTGGGTAGCGCTTGCTTTTCGAGCTGGTACCTGTACTGACGTTTGCAGGCAATCGGCTCGGTCGGCGCGCTCCTTCCTGGCGGAATATCCTCAGGAATAGCCGTGTTTAAAAAGCGGATATTTTGTGAAACGGAAGGGTAACAATGCGCCTCTCAGCACTGGAACAGGTTCCGCTTTTTGACGGTTCGACTCCGCATCAGGCACTCGAAGACATGGTGTCCTTGGCTCGCGGATTAGAAGAGATGGATTTCCATCGCTTCTGGATCGCAGAGCACCACAACACACCGGTCTTTATGTCCTCCGCTCCCGAGTTGGTGATGACCCACCTTTTGGACCGAACCTCGCGTATTCGCATTGGTTCGGGCGGCGTGATGGCCATGCACCAGGGCAGCTTGCAGATGGCAGAAAAGTTCTTCACTCTGGCAACCTTGTTCCCCGGACGCGTCGACATGGGAATGGGACGTGCCCCCGGTGGTGACATGATTTCTGCCCGCGCACTCAACCAGGGGACAACGATCGATCCGCAATCGATCAATGCCCTAATCGACGAAACTTTGGCCTTCATGCGAGGGACTTTGCCGGAGGGGCACCCCTACGCCTCGGTTGATGTCTACCCGCGCCCCGAGGAGCTTCCCGAACTCTGGCTTCTGGGTTCTTCGGGCCAGAGTGCGGCTTGGGCGGGGACTCGAAACATGAACTATGCCTATGCGCAGTTCTTTAGCGGCCAGCAACAGCCCGAGGTTATGGACCACTACCGCGCACACCTGCCCGAAAATCTGGGTGAGGGCCAAGGACAGACCCTTTCCGCGCTTGCGGTGAGCGCTGCAGAAACTGAAGCGGAAGCCCTAGAACAGGCCCTTCCAGCATTGAGCTTCCGCATGTGTTTGCGACTGGGGCGCCCCGTGCGATTCCAACGACCCGAGCAGATGAGCGCCGAAGATCGGGAAGACGCACTGCGCTGGGCACAACGCGATCGCTCGATCATCATCGGTACCTACGACCAGGTCGCTCAGACGATTGCAAACTTCGCGCGGAATCACCGCGTTGATGAAGTCATGCTGATCAGCTACATCGCTGATGTTCAGCAAAAGCTTGCTCAGTACCGAGAACTCCAGAGGCGTCTGGGATAACGCCTGTTGTCGGTTCTGAATCTTGTCAGTGGAGAATGCCGTGGCCCCCGCCTTTAGGCGGGGGCCACAAGCTTTGAGGCTAATGAGCAGTGATCACAGGGCTGCTGCGAAACGCTGTGCGACGTTCTCCCAGTTCACAACGTTCCACCAGGCCTTGACGTAGTCGGCCTTGACGTTGAGGTAATCCAGGTAGAAAGCGTGCTCCCACATGTCCAGCATGAGCAGCGGAACGGTTGCAACGGGGATGTTGCCCTGCTGATCGGTCAGCTGGTAGGTCACGAGGCGCTTACCCAGGGTGTCCCATGCGAGAACGGCCCAGCCGGAACCCTGCAGTCCGAGGGCCGCGGCAGCGAACTGTGCCTGGAACTTCTCGAAGGAACCGAAGAACTCGTTGATGGCGTCGGCCAGATTGCCTTCGGGGCGAGAAGCGCCGTCACCGGTCATGTTCGTCCAGAAGATCGAGTGGTTGGTGTGGCCACCCAGGTTGAAGGCCAGGTTCTTTTCCCACAGGTTGATTGCGGCAAAATCGCCGGCTTCGCGAGCTGCTTCCAGCTTTTCCAGTGCGGTGTTTGCGCCGGCCACGTAGTTGGCGTGGTGCTTATCGTGGTGCAGCTCCATGATCTTTGCAGAGATGTGGGGCTCCAGTGCCGCGTAATCGTAGGGAAGTTCGGGAAGGGTGTAAACGCTCATCGGGCTCTCCTTACACTTAGGGGTTGATATCCCAAGCCTAGTACTTAAGTCCCTAGGTGTGGGCGTAGAGGTGGGCGAGTTCACTCAGCGCTCAACGCGCCCAGCAAAGCGGGGAGGCGAAGGCTCAGTGGCCTCGGCCTCGGCGGAAAAGAAGGGAAACCCCAACGACAACTCCGGTGATCAGCGAGCCGAGCACAATGCCAAACACTGCGGCGCATGCGGTCTCAACAAGCCAGCCAAGGAAACCGCCGCCCGAAGCGAGCGCGTGTTCGATCGTCGACACGACGTTGTGGAAGACTCCGACGCCCACCTTCGCGAGGTTCTCGATGACGAGGTGTCCGCCCACCCACAGCATCGCAACCGTTCCAACAACGCCGATTGCGTTGAAAATCTTGGGCATCACGCGCACAATTCCGCGGCCGATATTATCCGCGGGACCGGGACGATTGTCGTCCGGATGCGTCGCGCCCTTGGCCAAGCGAAGCCCGAAATCATCCATTCGCACCAAGACGGCAACGATCCCGTAGACAAAGAAGGTCATGAAGAAAGCGACTGCGATCAAGATCGCGACCCGCATCGACATGGACTCGGAGTTCAGTCCGTCCATGGAGACCAGCATGATCTCCGAGGAGAGAATGAGGTCGGTGCGCGAGGCTGAAGAAACGATGCTTTTTTCGAGGTCTTCCGCGCTTTGAGGGGCCGTATCTTCGGCTGAGTCTTCGTGTTCGGGAAGCCAGTGCAGGGCCTCGAGAACCTTCTCTCCCCCCTCAAAACACAGGTAAGCGCCGCCCGCAATGAGGAGGAAAGGCAAAACCTGCGGTGCAAACCACGTGAGTAGCAGCGCGACCGGCAGAATAACGACCAGCTTGTTGATCAACGAGGCCTTGGCGATTTTCCCGATAATCGGCAGTTCGCGCTTGGGGGAAAGCCCGGAGACGTACTGCGGAGTAACAGCGGTGTCGTCGATGACGACGCCAACCGCTTTGGCCGATACCTTCACCGCGCTTGATGCAACGTCATCAATAGACGAAGCCGTTGCTTTTGCGAGGGTCGCAATATCGTCCAAAAGTGCTACCAGTCCGCCAGACATCCACTCATCCTTTTCCTTGGGGACACAGGCATTCTAATGGGCGAGTGGGAGGGCCTGCGCGGTGGGGGAGGACGTGGGAATATGTGCGTGAGAACTTGCATGAATAAGTCGACGCAGATGCAGGTCAGGCGTGAGAAAGTAATGCTATGACGGAATCACTGATTGACACTCTTCCCAGTCCGACGCCGGGATTGGAACCCGGACTGATCGCGCGCTTGGCAGCAGACCTGGGTAGCGCCGGGTGGAGTGTTGACGCGATGGAAACCATGATCAGCCCGACGGCGCGCGCTGCGCTCATGCGCAATCAAAGGGTTCCTGCCGTTCGCGAACTTCAGCGGAAGGATTCCCCAGCTGCGGTGTTGACGCGATTTTTTGTCTTGGGCTGCGCGGAAAGTGGGGATGTTCTTGCGCAGGCTCTGCCTACTCTCGGGGTGCGTGGCGCGGTCGACTTGGGTTTGATTTTTCCCGCACTCGATGTGGATTCTCCCTCGGGTCAGCAACTTTTCAAAGCAAATTACGACCTGCGTCCTCACGCGGCGCAGCTTCAAGGTGGCCTCAAAAACTGGTGGATCCTGTCGGACCTTGGTGAAGACGTGACGGGAGAACCCATTCGTCCAGATCATGTTCTGGGAATTGGTGGGGCAACGACCTCGCTCTTGAAGGCGACGCTTCGAACTCCTGTCGAATCCGCCTTGGACTTGGGGTGCGGATGCGGAATCCAAGCCTTGTATTTGGCCACACACGCTACTCGCGTTGTTGCGACCGACCTGTCGTCGAGGGCCTGCGAGATCACGCGCTTCAATGCCGCACTTAACGGTGTCGAATTGGATGTTCGTCAAGGATCCCTCTTTGAACCGGTCGAAGGCGAAGAATTCGATCTCATCGCTTCGAACCCGCCCTTTGTTATCACCCCAGACTCACTTCGGACCTCGGGGGTTCTGGAATACCGCGATGGTGGAATGAGCCGCGATCATCTGGTGCGCACGGTGATCCGGGAAAGCCCGAACTACCTTAAGCCCGGCGGCGTAACGCAACTCCTTGCGAATTGGGAGATTCCCGGACGCTTGGGGCACCCTGACGACTGGGAAAATGTTGTGCGCTCGTGGGTCGAAGACCTTCCCGTTGACGCATGGATCGTGCAGCGCGACAGGCTTGATCCCGCTCACTACGTTGAAATGTGGCTTCGTGACTCCGGCCAGCAATTGCACCAGCGCGAAGACTACGAACGCGAATACGCCCAGTGGCTTGAAGACTTCGTCCAGGCAGGAGTCGTCGAAATTGGCATGGGCATGGTCGCCCTGCGAAAGCTCGATACGCCGCGCCCGGGCGTGTGTGAATGCGATGAGCTTGAAGGGGGAGAATCACCGTCCGGCGAAGACGTTCGGCGTGCGCTTGTATCCTTGCGGCTTCCAGATGATCTCAGTGAGCTTCACCTGTACTTTGCTTCCGATGTGACGGAAGAACGGCATTTCCTACCCGGAGCGCAAGATCCCTCCGCATTGGTTCTTCACCAAGGGGGAGGTCTTGGACAATCGGTTGCCTCGACCACTGCTTTAAGTGCCTTGGTTGGTGCATCGGATGGGGAGCTCAGCGTTGGTCAGATTTGCGGGGCGCTTGCAGCCCTGTTGGAATGCGATTCACTGCAGCTTCAAGAAGAACTCTTCCCGCAGGTGCGGACCTTAATTCGCTGGGGATTCCTTCGAGTTGAATCGGATCAGGAGTAACTGCGATGCCACTACCCGCGCCACTGAGCCATCAGCCGCCCCTGTGGGTGTGGTTCCTTGTCGGCACATTTGAATTAGTGATCCGACTGATTGCATTGGGCGTAGTCCCGAAGCGGAGGCGCGCATCCACGTCCACCGCGTGGCTTTTACTCATTTTCTTATGGCCAGTTGTTGGCGTTCCGCTCTATCTGATCTTCGGATCTTGGTGGGCAATGGGAAAGTCTCTGCGCTCGGATCAGAAGGCACACCAATTGGTGAAGGGCATTTTGGGCGAGGCTTCCCACAAAGCTCACAGCGGTGAAAACTCCCAAGAATTTACAGAAACTGACGAGGGTAGTAGCGCTCTGCCTGAGCGGACAGCTTCGCTGATGCAGCTCAATAGGAAACAGACTTCCTTCCCCGTCAGCAGCGGAGAAGTGGTTCAACTTCTCAATGACACAGACGAGACCTTCCGGGCAATGGCCCGCGAGGTCGATCGGGCGCAACACCACGTCAATGTCCTGTACTTCCAAACCTCGTGGGATCAATCCACTGATCCGCTCTACAAGGCTCTTGTCCGTGCCTGCGCTCGTGGCGTGACCGTGCGATTGCTGGTGGATCATCACGGGGTGCGAACAATTCCGGGCTGGCGCGATTTTTGTCGAGTCTTGAACGAATCCGGCATCCAATGGCACATCATGCTTCCCTTCAATCTATTCAAGGGGCAAATTCGACGGCCAGACCTACGGAACCACCGCAAACTCCTACTGATTGACGGTGAACTCGGTTTCATCGGTTCACACAATATGGTGGCCGCGGACTATGACACTCCCGCCTATCAAAAAGCGGGGATTGAATACCACGACACGTCGGTTGAAGTACGTGGCGAAATCGTTCGCCAGATGGAGGCGGTGTTCGCGGCGGACTGGTACTACGCCTCGGGCGAAGAACTAACGGTCGACGATCTTAACCTTGTCCAGGCAGAGCCAAGCCAGGGCAAACCGATGCAGATCATCCCCTCAGGGCCGGCATACCCAACAGAGCCCAACCTGCGGATGTTCGTCTCGATGATCTCGCAGGCGCATACGCATGTATCCATCGCCAGCCCGTACTTCATTCCCGATGAATCTCTCCTGACGGCATTGACAAGTGCAGCGATGTCGGGGGTTGATGTCCATCTCTATGTTTCCGAGCAATTCGATCAGTTCTTGGTGGGGCATGCCCAACGCAGCTACTACGGCTTTCTTTTGAAAGCCGGGGTAAAGGTTCACCTCTATGCTTTGCCCAATATGCTGCACTCGAAGTACGTCGTGGTTGATGGGGAACTCGCAGTAATCGGATCATCCAACATGGATTACCGCTCCTTCGGATTGAACTACGAAGTCATGCTGCTAGCCCAAGACTCGCATCTTGTTGATCTTCTCCTGGAAAACGATCAGCGCATCATTGCGCGATCTCGTTTGCTCACCATCGACGAGTGGGAAGCCCTTCCCTGGTACAAGCACTACATCGACAACATCTGCCGCCTGGGCAGCGCGCTGCTTTAAACCGTGGGGCTACTGGCCGTAGTGATAGCGGCAGGAGATAATCCAGAGGGTTTTACCGTCGTCGCTGATCTGGTAGATCAGGCGGTGACGTGAGTCGATCCGGCGCGACCAGTACCCCGAGAACTCGTAACGGAGGGGTTCAGGTTTGCCAATCCCCTCGTTCCCGTTGCGCTGAATGTCCTTGATGAGGGCGTTGATGCGCTTGAGGGTCTTGCGATCCTCGAACTGCCACCAAACATAGTCGTTCCAGGCTTCCTCGTCCCACGTGATGTGCATGGGTCAGTCCTCGTCGAGCTCAACGAGGTCGTGGACGACACCCTCACCAGCACGGTGGCGGGCGATCGATTCGCGCAGGTGGTGGGCATTTGCGGGGGACTGCATGAGGTAGACGGTCTCCATGAGGGACTCGTACTCGTCGAGCGCCATGATGACGGCACTCTCGTGGCCCTGGCGGGTAATGATGATTTCCTCGCGGTCGTTGATGACCTGGTCGAGGACCTCGGCATAACGTGCGCGCGACTCGCTGTAGGTCATGGTCTTCATGGAGGCTCCTCACTTCGTCACGTATGTACAGAACATTGTACAGGGGCAGTTACTGTGTCTCCAGTCGGCTCGTGATGCGCGGGGGACAGTGACTCCGTGCGATGTGGGACTGCTGACACGGGGCCTGCAGCGACGTCCATGCGCAGTTCATGGGGTTTACGTGCGTGCCGAGAGGTTAATGTGCAGTCCTTAGTGGCCGCGGTGGCGAGCTTTCGCTTTCAGGCGGGCGAGTTGGCGTTTCTCTTCAGCTTTCTCTCGTTTCTCCTGCCTGGTCGTGGAAGCTCGTTCGTGCGCCGTGCGTTCGCGTTCTGCTTGAATCGCTGCCTGTGATGCAGTAGAAGGAAGCGCGCGGCGAGCGAGGCGGGACGCTTGGCGCTGTGCGCGCTTGGGGTTGTGGTGCGTCGCCCGGCGTTGGGCCATATCGGAAGCCCAAGCGGCCTCGTCGAGGCGGGATAAGAGCGCATTTGCGTGAGCAAGAAGGAACTCGTAGAACTCCGTGTCTGAGGGCTGCGCGCCGAACACGATCCGAACGGCGCGAACACGATCGGCCTCGTGGCGCTCAATGACACCGACCCAGAACTGGCCATCGAAATATAGTGTGGATTCCGTCTTCATTACTCGTCTCCAGGTACACCACGGTGGACCCGATGACGCTGGATTCTGCTCGACGCAGCGACGGATGCGAGGCATCGCCCAGACTTCCTACTGGACTGTGCGGTTCGCGTATCAGGACTGACGCCTCCATTCTACGTCCTGTGCGCGTCGGTGTCGTTACTGGCCGATCGGCTTGCCGCCGATGGATATGGGTGCACGCTTGCCCGCAAAACGCCGCCTAGGCTTCGAAAATTATCCACAAAAGACGCGCGGAAAAACATATCGGTTCCCGGAAAGCTCCGTAACGCGGTAAGGTCCTACCCAGTGGTACTCCGGCGGCGTTCGCCATCGGAGGACCAGCAAAGAGTGCTACAAATACGAGGTAGCAACGGAAGGGACAAACAATGGCAGCGACCAAGCTGGTGATCGTGGAGTCTCCCGCTAAGGCGGCGACGATCGAAGGATACTTGGGACCCGACTACCATGTGACCGCCTCGATCGGTCACATTCGCGACCTGCCACAGCCCTCGGAGCTGCCCGCCGACATGAAGAAGGGTCCCTACGGGCGCTTCGCCGTCGACGTCGAGGACGGCTTCACCCCTTATTACGTTGTCAATCCCGACAAGAAGAAAAAGGTCACCGAACTCAAGAAGCTCCTCAAAGAGTCCGACGAACTCTTCCTGGCAACTGATGAGGACCGCGAAGGTGAGGCTATCGCGTGGCACCTTCTCCAAGTCCTCAAGCCCAAGGTTCCCGTGCGCCGCATGGTCTTCCACGAAATCACGAAGGAAGCGATCCAACGCGCTCTAGAAAATACTCGCGAGCTCGACACCGACCTCGTCGACGCCCAAGAAACTCGTCGAATCCTTGACCGTCTTTACGGTTACGAGGTCTCGCCGCTGCTCTGGCGCAAGATTCGTCCCTCCCTGTCCGCGGGCCGCGTTCAGTCGGTCGCAACACGCTTGGTTGTTGATCGCGAGCGCGACCGCATGGCGCATGTGAGCGCAGAGTATTGGTCGATTGATACCCAGTTTGCAGCTTCGGGCCAGTCTTTTGGCGCAAAGGTTTCGCACATCGATGATCGTCCCGTCGCAACCGGTTCTGACTTTGATGAAAACGGTCGTCTCTCCGCGAAGGCCACAAAGAACGAGGCCTTCCACCTGGACGCCCATTCCGCGCCGCTCTTCGCCGCAGCGCTCGAGGCCGCGCGTGATTCCGCGATTGATTCTGTCCAGCAGAAGCCCTACCGCCGTCGCCCGGCAGCACCCTTCACCACTTCGACGCTGCAGCAGGAAGCCTCACGCAAGCTCCACTGGAACGCTTCCTCAACGATGCGCACCGCTCAGTCCCTGTACGAGTCGGGCTTCATCACCTACATGCGTACCGACTCCACGGCCCTGTCCTCGCAGGCCATCAAGGCTGCCCGCCAGCAGGCTACGGAACTTTATGGGGCCGAGGCCGTAGCAGAGAAGCCGCGCATCTACGGCACTACCTCTAAGGGGGCGCAAGAAGCTCACGAGGCCATTCGCCCCGCCGGGGATCACTTCCGCACCCCCGCGCAAGTCGCCTCGGTTTTGAATCGTCAGCAGCTTGCACTTTATGACTTGATCTGGAAGCGAACCGTCGCTTCGCAGATGGCAGATGCCCTTGGCTTTACCGCAACCATCCGCGTGCGGACCGATGTTGAGGTCGAAGGTCAGCCTCACGCAGTGCTCTCCAGCGCCTCGGGAACGGTGATCACGTCCCCCGGCTTCAGGTTGGCCTACCAAGAAGGCCAGGACAAGGGACGCTACGACGCGGAAACAACCGATGCTGAGAAGACCCTTCCTCAGGTGAGCGAAGGGGAACTTGCACTGCTTGAAGAAGCGCAGGCGCAGGGACACCAGACTCAGCCCCCGGGTCGCTACACCGAAGCGACCTTGGTCAAGACCATGGAAGAGCTCGGAATTGGTCGCCCCTCGACCTATGCGGCAACGATTCAAACCATTGGTGATCGCGGCTACGTCACCCACCGGGGACAGTACTTGGTTCCCACCTGGCTAGCCTTCTCGGTCACGCGACTGATGGAAGAAAACCTGTCGAACCTGGTTGACTACGACTTCACGGCATCGATGGAAAACGATCTGGACCAGATCGCTGCGGGAAGCGAAGATCGCCACGAGTTTTTGAGCACCTTCTACTTCGGTGCAGACGGTAAGGGCGACGCTGACGGCCTGAAGTTCCTGGTTGAATCCCTGGGAGACGATATCGATGCTCGCGCGGTGAACTCCATTGACATGGGAAATGGCGTCACCTTGCGAGTGGGCCGTTACGGACCCTATATGGAAAAGGCCGATGGGACGCGCGCAAATGTGCCGCCCGAGGTCGCTCCCGACGAGTTGACCGAAGAGAAGATCACGGAACTCTTCGCGCTTGCTGCAGATGACGGACGCGAATTGGGAATCGATCCCGCAAGCGGACACATGCTGGTTGCAAAGAACGGCCGCTACGGTCCCTACGTGACGGAAATTCTGCCCGAAGAAACTGAAGAAGCGGAAGCTTCTGAAGACGGGAAGCCCGCGAAGAAGACGCGAAAGAAGGCTGCGGCCAAACCGCGCACGGCCTCGTTGTTTAAGTCGATGGATCTGGCGACCATCACGCTGGAGGACGCGCTTGCGCTGCTCTCGCTTCCGCGTGAGGTCGGTGTTGATCCCTCTGACGGTGAGGTCATTACCGCGCAAAACGGTCGCTACGGCCCGTACCTGAAGAAGGGAAGCGATTCGCGCACCCTTCCCAGCGAGGACCAGCTTCTGACGATCACCTTGGATGAGGCGCTGGAGATCTACTCTCAGCCCAAGCAACGAGGCCGCGGGGCAGCAAAGCCCCCGCTGCGTGAGTTTGGCGAGGACCCGGTGTCGGGCAAGAAGGTCACCGTCAAGGACGGTCGTTTCGGGCCCTACATCACCGATGGTGAAACTAATGTGACCGTTCCTCGCGCCGAGACCGTCGAGGATCTGACCGCTGAACGCGCCTACGAACTTCTGGCCGATAAGCGTGCAAAGGGCCCAGCTCCCAAGCGCACCCGTAAGACCACTGCGAAGAAGACAACAACTCGACGCACGACGAAGAAGACTTCGGCAAAGAAGTAAATATTCTTTCGCCCACCGGTCCAAAATGGACGCAAATGCCGGTGGGCACTGTCAAGATAGAGACATGAGATCAATGGGTAGTGGTGCACAGGCGGGGCGCGGACTCTTCATCACCTTCGAAGGGGGAGATGGGACCGGCAAAAGTACCCAGATTGACCGGGTACGACGCTGGTTTGAAGAACGTGGTCAGCACGTCGTTGTGACGCGTGAACCCGGTGGAACAGAACTGGGAACGACTCTGCGTCAATTGGTTCAGAACGGGCCAGACGACGTTGATCCCCGCACCGAGGCGTTGTTGTATGCCGCTGATCGTGCCTACCATGTCGCGACTTTGATTCGTCCGGCCTTGGAGCGCGGCGAAATTGTGCTTGCTGATCGCTACATTGACTCGTCTTTGGCATACCAGGGTGCCGCGCGAAGCCTAGGCGTTGACGAAATTCGCAGCCTGTCCATGTGGGCAACGGAGAGCCTGCTCCCGAACCTCACGCTACTCATTGATGTTCCGCCAGAAGTTGCCGCCCGACGTCGCGGCGGTGAACCAGACCGAATGGAACGCGAATCCATGGAATTCCATGAGCGCGTTCGTCACCAGTACTTAGCGCTTGCAGACTCTGAAGCAGATCGCATCGTTGTCATCGACGGTGTGGGAACTGAAGATCAGGTCTTCAGTGAAATCCGCGGAGTCCTTGAAGAACGCGTTGATGCCGCCTTCCAAGGGCTGCCCGAAGAATCCGCAGAAAATGCCAAGCCCGTTGAATCTCAGGCCACGCTCTGGGCTCTTCTGGAAGAGGACGGCATTCTCCTGTGAGTGTCTGGGACGAAGTGGTTGGCCAGGAACATGCCCTGGCGGTATTGCGACAGGCTGCTGACGCCGCCCGCGCAATTGTCGACCGCGCGTCCCAAGGAATTCCCGTTGACGATGCAGCACGCTCCATGACCCACGCGTGGCTTATCACCGGCCCCCCGGGCTCAGGTCGATCCGTTGCTGCCATGGCTTTTGCAGCCTCCTTACAGTGCACGGGGGATGTCCCAGGGTGTGGTCAGTGCCCGGGATGCGTCACAACTCTGGCTCGGACAAATGGGGACGTGACAATCCTCAGCACGGAATCAACCCAGATTCGCATCGATGAAGTGCGACAAATCGTTGTGCGCGCGCAGACAGCTCCTTCGCAGGGACGCTGGCGAGTCATCGTCATCGAAGATGCGGACCGCATGATGGAACGCACCGCGAATGTTCTTCTCAAGGCAGTTGAGGAACCTCCCGAACGCACCGTGTGGCTGCTGTGTGCGCCCAGTGCAGAAGACATGATCACAACGATTCGTTCACGATGCCGCCACTTGGGGTTGCGAATCCCAGATCCGCACGCAGTCGCAGATCTCCTCGTTCGTCGTGACGGGGTTGAACCCGCGGATGCACTTTCTGCTGCCCGCGCAGCCCAATCGCATATCGGCTTGGCTCGCGCGCTGGCCAAAGACCCACAGATGCGCCAGCGTCGTCGGTCAATCATTACTGCCCCAGCACAGGTGCGTTCCGTCGGCGAAGCTGTTTTTGCCGCCGAAGACCTGCATTCCATTGCGAAAGCTCAGGCAGAATCTCAATCTGAAGAACGTAATGCCCGCGAAAAAGCTGAACTTATGCGTCAGCTCGGAATGGAAGAAGGCCAAACCCCGGCCTCGCACCAGCGTGCACGCATTCGCGAGCTCGAGGACGAACAGAAACGGCGCTCGAAGCGCGCTATTCAAGACGCGCTCGATCGAGCGCTTGTTGATCTTCTAGGGATTTACCGTGACGTTCTCATGCGTCAACTGGGAAGCGACCAAGAACCTATTAACGATGACTGCGTGGACCTCATCGAAGAACTTGCTACGCGCTCAACGCCGCAGCAGACCATGACCCGCGTCCAAGCGATTGAGGAAGCTCGAAAGCGGCTGACAACGAACATGTCAGTGCCTCTGATTTTGGAAGCGATGACGCTCTCGCTTCGACCGCAGGTCAAAACATCTAATAGGGTAGGGGCATGAACTCACGCTCTCGCTTGATTGTCGCCGTCCTCGTGGTGCTTGCGCTCGCATCGAATTTCGGTGTTGCGTACTACTTCAAGGGCTCGATCGATAGCTTTGCAGAGGCGGCTGCCGCCGTCAGCCCGAACAATCAGAACAAGGTGACGGTTCCACACAGCGCTGATCCTCTTCCCGGGAAGCCGACGAAGGACCAGTTCTACTCTCAGCCCCTCAATTGGCGACAGTGTGAGGTTTCGGAAATCACCAGCAACGGCGTCGCTGCGCCGCGCGACATTGACAAGTATCAGTGCGCGTCGCTGACCGCGCCTCTGGACTGGGAAAACCTTGACGGGAATCAAATCACTCTTGCCTTGGCGATCCACCGCACCGATCAGAGTGAAGGCAAAGCTCTTTTCTTTAATCTCGGTGGTCCCGGTGGGGCAGCCGTGTCCTCGATTGTCTCCCAAGTCAACAGTTCCTTAGGAAATGGGCTTGTCGGGGCTTTCGACATCGTAGCTCTGGACCCGCGAGGGGTAGGTGCATCTACTCCTGTTCGCTGCCTGAGCGACGAAGACCGCGACAAGCAGGCAGCTGGTACAGGCAGCGATAAAGACCCGAATGCAACTCCTGCTCAACTTATTGAACAGGCAAAGAAAGATTCTGCTGACCTCGCCAAGGGATGCCAGGATCTAAGTGGAAACCTGTATAAGCATGTTGACACGGTCAATGCGGCGAAGGACTTTGACATGGTCCGCGCGCTGCTGGGACAGGACAAGTTCAATTACCTGGGTTACTCCTATGGAACATTCCTCGGTGCAACCTACGCAGGACTTTTCCCAACAAACGTTGGACACATGGTCCTTGATGGTGCGGTCGATCCTGCAGTACAAGGCGATGACCTCGCGGCCATGCAGATGCGCGGTTTCGAGGCCGCTCTCCGCCACTGGGTTGAGGACTGCCAAGCCGGGCGCAACTGCCCGCTCACTGGCGATGCAGACGCGGGAATGCGAAAGATGAAGGCCTTCTTCGATAGCTTGGAGAATTCGCCGCTTGAGACCTCAGATGCGAACCGTCCTCTGACGCGCAATCTGGCGATGAGTGCCGTTATCGGACTGCTGTACTCGACCGAGACCTACTCAATTTTGACGCAGGCCATGACCTCGGCTCTGAATTCAAACGACGGCTCCATGTTGCTCTTCGTGGCGGATCTCCTCAATGAACGAAACAAGGACGGCTCATACGCCTCGAACTCGATGGATGCGATTGTCGCGATCAACTCGCTGGACTACTCGCCTGTCGGAAACGCGGATCAGTGGACAAAGGGCTACGAAACCCTGAAGAGCGAATTACTGGTCTTTGGTGAAGAAGCAGGTTTCACTTCAGCCGGTCTTGAGGGATGGCCCACCTCGCACGCGAAACGCCAGCCGATCAGTGCTGAAGGCGCGCCTCCGATCATGGTCGTTGGAACGACTCACGATCCTGCAACGCCCTACGTCATGTCACAAAACCTGGCCAAGGAACTGTCCTCGGGCGTATTGGTGACGTGGGAAGGATGGAACCACACCGCTTACTCAAAGAGTGGCAGCAAATGCGTGGCGACAGCCGTCGAAGGCTACTTCCTGCGAAACGTCGTTCCCACCACCGATGTTCAGTGTGGCGCTGACTCCTGAGACGCTTCCGGCTGCGGAGCTGGCTCAATACCTCCGCAAAATCTTCCTAGATCTTGGCAGTTGGGCCGCGGCTCGCTAACGTTGAGCTATGGACTTTTTCGGCGATGACGAATCAGAAACCCCAGGCCAGAACACGGACAGTGTTGAAGCTGAGGTCCTCGTTGACACCACCATCGAAGACGCGTGGGCTCTGGTTTCCGAACCGGGCTGGTGGATTAACGACGGTCCTCTAGGTGACCATGAGGTTGAACGCGACGATAACGGCGTGTACCACATCACCGATCCAGAAGCCGGGACATGGCTCGTCGAGAAGGTCGACGAAGACCCCATGGACGTTGTGACCTTCCGCTGGTACCCGCTGGCTAGCGACGAGTTCCCCGAGGAATCCCTGACTACCGTCGAGGTCTCTTTATCCGAAGAAAAGGGCAAGGTCGCACTTCACGTTGAAGAATTCGGAATCTCTGCCCTCAGTGATGACGAAGACGAGGCCTATCAGCTTTGGGAAAATGAGGCCGGCCTGTGGGACCAGGCTGTTGATAGCGCAAAGGATTACTTAGAGCGACGGTGACGCTCGATATCCTCAGCCGTCAAAGGACCCTGTGTGGATCCAGCGACCTCTTCTCCGGTCTGAGGGTCAGTCCTGACCCATGCGATTTCAAGCCCATCGCGGTACCCAAAGCGGGCTAGGTGAATCCCGACGACGGACTCCAGGTGTTCCACGGCCTCGGGAGAGGTCTCTAGTTCAAGACGTAAATGCTGGTCGGTGCACGAGATTACGCACTCACCGCTGGGCATACCCTCGCGAGTAAAGGCCAGGGTTCCGCGCGCTGATTCATCGTCCCACTGCGCGTCAATTTTCCGCCCCATGTGCGAGGCAAGTTGATGTCCATAGCGACGTGCGCGCTCGGTAGGAACATCGGCGATAGAGATCATTTTTTCGCTCACACAAGTTATTTTCTTCCATCTATCACGATGAGGCGTGCTAGCGTGGAAAACTCAGCTAGAAGAATGGACCAACATGAGCACCAGCGGACATGCTGAGGAGAACAGTGGTGAGGCCTCGGGCCGCCAGCTCCAACGCAACCTGACGAATCGCCACATTCAGCTCATCGCTATCGGCGGCGCAATCGGTACGGGCCTTTTCATGGGCTCGGGTAAGACCATTGCCACAGCGGGTCCCTCGATTCTCTTGGTGTACCTCATCATCGGTAGCGCACTGTTCTTGTTCATGCGCGCTATGGGCGAGATCCTTCTGTCGGACCGCCAATACGGGACCTTCGCCGATATCATCCGCCACTTCCTTGGCCCTTCCATGGGTTTTGTCATGGGCTGGACCTACTGGCTGTGCTGGGTTGTTACCGGCATTGCAGATGTCGTCGCAATCACCGGTTACGTCCATTTCTGGTGGCCGGATCTTCCCTCTTGGATCCCCGTTGTTGCAACCGCCCTCTTACTCTTTGCGCTCAACGCCATGACGGTTAAGGCCTTCGGTGAAACCGAATTCTGGTTTGCCATGATCAAGATCGTCGCAATCATCGCCCTGATCGTCGTTGGCGTCATTATGGTTGCCATCGGAATGCAAGACTCCAATGGCACGACCGCCGCAGTATCGAACCTGTGGAGCCACGGGGGACTCTTCCCAACGGGATTTACCGGTTTCCTGGGTGGTTTCCAAATTGCGATCTTTGCCTTCGTCGGTATCGAGCTTGTGGGAACAACGGTCGCCGAAACCGCCGATCCCGACACGACTCTCCCCAAGGCAATCAACTCGATCCCTGTCCGAGTGGTCCTGTTCTACATTTGCTCACTGGCCGTCATCATGATGGTGACTCCCTGGGATCAGATCGATAAGACCCAGTCGCCTTTCGTCACGATGTTTTCCTTGACCGGCCTGGGAATGGCGGCATCGCTGGTGAACCTTGTTGTCCTGACCTCTGCTGCTTCCTCGGCAAATTCGGGAATCTACTCTACCTCGAGGATGCTCTTCTCCCTCTCACTTCAAGGCGATGCAGCTCCCTTCTTCAGTCGACTCTCTAAGCGTCACGTCCCGCAGAACGCCCTGTTCCTCTCCTGCGTTTTCTTGCTCTCGGCCGCGATTCTTCTGGCTTTCGGTGACTCAATCCTGAGTGTTTTCACCGTTGTGACCGCGATGTCAGCGACCCTTTTCATGGTTGTGTGGGTTTTGGTTGTTATCGCCTACCTGTTCTACGTGCGCAAGTATCCCGACAAGCACCAGGACTCCGCTTTTAAGCTGCCCGGTGGTGTCTTCTCTGCCTGGCTGTTTATCATTTTCATCGCGCTTATGGTTGTGGTCCTGGCTCTGGAATCTGAGAGTTTGAAGGGATTGCTGATGTCGGCTGCGTGGATGGTCATCATTACCGTGGTCGGTGTTGTGCGTCGTCATCGCGCTCTTGATCGCCGAGGCCGCGCTCCGATTTCCGCGTAAGCCCAGCGTGCGCCGCTCCCCGTGTGACAGTGGCGTCTTTCTACCCGGAGCTGCACGATCTCTGGGCGCTGCCTTGTCGCGATGCGCTATGCTGACCGGGTAAGACAGGGGAGCCCACAGCGGGCTGAGAGTGCGAATGCAGACCCTTACACCTGATCCGGATTATGCCGGCGTAGGAAGTCGCAATCTCCGGACTGCCCTCATCCCGAGGCGGTCCAGCCCTCCCACCTGAGCGGAGGAAACAATGTCTACTTTTTCGGCGCACCGTCGCGCTCGTCTCATCGCGTCAAGCGCGATTCTTTTCATTGGGGCCACGTCGATTGCAGCTTGCTCATCAAGCGCAAAGGATTCTTCGACAAGCCAAGGAAGCGCGGCCTCGTCAAGCGGTGAACAAACGGTCACGGTTCTTGCCTACGATTCGTTTGATTTCCCGCAGGAACTCCTCGACAAGTTCCGCGAACAGACCGGGGTCACCGTCAAGATCCAAGCGATTGGCAACGGTGGCGAGCTAGCCAACCAACTCGTCCTCACGAAGGATGCCCCGCTGGGAGACGCGGTATTCGGCCTCGACAACACCGTATCGACGCGCATTGTCGGTCAAGGCGTCATTGCGGACGCATCGATCACCTCGCCCAACTCTGCAGATAACTTTGCGGGAGAACCGGGACTGGTCCCCATCGACCGCGGTGACGTGTGCGTCAATTACGACAAGACCTGGTTCAAGGACCACCAGCTCACTCCTCCCGCAAGCTTTGAGGATCTGGCAAAGCCTGAATACAAGAACATGCTCGTCGCCATGAATCCGGCGTCTTCGACCCCCGGAATGGCATTCATGCTGGCCACTATTGCGAAGTACGGTCCCGATGGTTACGCGAACTACTGGAAGTCCCTCAAGGACAACGGCGTGAAGATCACCGAAGGCTGGTCTCAGGCCTTCAATGTTGACTACAGCGCGGGTGAAGGCAAGGGTAGCTACCCGATGATGGTGTCTTACGGTTCTTCTCCCGCTTACGCGGTCAACGACGCGGGAACCGAGTCTTCGACCGGTGTCATTACCGACACCTGCTTCCGTCAGATTGAATACGCCGGTGTCCTCACGGGCGCAAAGAACCCCGAGGGCGCGAAGAAGTTCATTGAGTTCCTTCTCTCCGACGAGGTGCAGAGCGCGATCTCCAAGGCAACCTACATGCACCCCTACGCGGGTAAAGCTCCCGAGGCGCTGGAGAAGTTCGGTCCGCTGGCTGAAAAGCCCGCACGCGTTGATCCCCAAGAGATTCAGAAGAACTCCGCAACCTGGCTCAAGACCTGGCAAGAAACGGTTCTTGGGTGAAAAATCTGCGACAGCTTGTAGCGAGGGTGGGCGCCGGGGCCGTTGGCCTGGGCGTCCCCCTGGCTTTTCTCACGCTGTTCTTCGCGTGGCCCGCGGCGACGCTCATCGCGAAGGGCTTCGTGGCGCCTAGTGGAGGTCTTGATCTCTCGGGCCTGAGCGAAGTGCTTTCCGCGCCGCGCACGTGGCGCGTCATTGCTCGCACCCTTTGGATGGCCCTCTTGGGCACCTGCGTTTCACTGCTCGTGGGTCTGCCCGGTGCCTACGCGCTCTACTGCTGTCGCTTCCCCGGTCAGCGCGCTCTACGCGCGCTCATCTCCGTTCCCTTCGTTCTCCCAACGGTCGTTGTTGGTGTTGCCTTCCGTTCTCTCCTTGCTCCCCAAGGCTGGCTGGGCTTCCTGAACCTCGATGGGACGCCGACAGCGGTCATTGCGGCCATGGTCTTTTTCAACTACTCGCTGGTCGTACGCAATGTCGGGAGTTTTTGGGCGCAAATCGACGGCCGCCGCGCACAAGTCGCCGCCTGCCTCGGAGCGCGCCCACTGCGAGTATTCACAAGCATTACTTTCCCAACCCTTCTTCCTGCGATCGCCTCGGCAGCTTCCCTGGTCTTCCTGTATTGCGCGACTTCCTTTGGAATCGTCCTGATTTTGGGCGGTTCGAAGCTCACGACCGTCGAGTCCGAGATCTACATGCTCACGACCCAGTACCTGGATCTGCGTAGCGCCTCGGTCTTATCGATCGTCCAGCTTGTCGTGATCGCTGTGTCTCTGATTGTCGCCGAGGCCGCGCGCCGCCGTGGTACTCGAGCAGTCGCCTTAAGGTCCTCGCAGCTGGGGCATCGCGTGCGCCGAGGCGATGTGTGGACGCTTGCTTTGAGCGCCGGCGTGGTCCTTGTGCTGGTTGTGCTTCCCCTTGCTGCGCTTGTGTGGCGTTCCCTCCATCAACGAGGCCGCTTTACCTTCGAGCACTACCTTAAGTTGGCCGATTCCTCCTTCACTCCCGCACTGCGCGTTTCACCCCTCCAAGCGCTGGGGCACTCGCTTCTTGTCGCTCTGGTTGCAATGATGATTGCTTTGAGCGTGGGTGTTTGCGTCGTCCTTCTTGTGACTCGTCATCCGCGTTCACGAGCGGGGCGCGTCGCTCTCTCACTCCTTGAGAGCGCCTTCATGCTGCCCCTGGGAGTCTCTGCAGTCACGGTGGGTTTTGGTTTTCTCATCACCATGAATCGCCCGCCTCTGGATCTGCGGAGCTCGTGGATTCTTGTTCCCTGTGCGCAAGCAGTAGTCGCGCTTCCCTTAGTTGTTCGCTTGATCGCGCCCTCGCTGCGTGCCATTAACCCGCGTTTGCGCGAGGCTGCGGCAAGCCTCGGCGCTAGTGAAGCACGCATTCTGGCGACAATTGATGGCCCCGTGCTTCTTCGTAGCCTTGGCATTGCTGCAGGTTTCGCGATCGCAACATCGCTGGGTGAATTTGGCGCGACGTCCTTCCTGGCCAAGGGCGATTCGGTGACGCTCCCGGTCGTGATATATCGATTAATTTCGCGTCCCGATGCACTGGACCAAGGGGTCGCAATGGCCTCGTGTGTACTGCTTGCGCTCGTGTGTGCGCTGCTCATCACATGCATGGAGTGGCTGCGTCCCGCTGAGATTGGAGAGACGGTATGAGCAAAAACGTTGCCTTGACGTGCAGGAAAGTCAGTGTCGATTACGGGTCTTTTCGCGCGCTTGAAGAAGTGTCTTTCGATGTAAAACCCGGACAAATTACTGCTCTCCTTGGCCCCAGTGGCTGCGGCAAATCCACGCTCTTGCGCGCGATTGCAGGCCTTGAACGACCCAGCGACGGGGATATCGCGTGGGAAGGCGAATCGGTTCTGGACACCCCCACCTATCAACGCGGCTTCGGGCTGATGTTCCAAGATGGGCAGCTTTTCCCCCATCGAAATGTTGAGGGAAATATCGCTTACGGCCTGCGTCATCTTCCACGCGATCAACGCGAGCACAGAGTCGCCGAAGTCCTTGCAATCGTTGGTCTGGAGGGATTTGCTTCGCGCAGCATTGAATCCTTGTCGGGAGGACAGGCGCAGCGAGTAGCCCTCGCTCGCGCACTCGCGCCACGGCCTCGTCTTCTCCTTCTTGACGAACCACTATCCGCACTTGACCGCACCATGCGCGAAAGCCTCTCAGTCGAGTTGCGCGAGATCATTACCGGCGAGGGAATTACGAGTATCTACGTCACTCACGACCAAGACGAGGCCTTCGCCGTCGCCGACCAAATCGGAGTGATGATTCAGGGCAGCCTGCGCCGCATCGACACTCCCGAGGCCGTGTGGGCGAACCCGGGGGATGCAGAAGTCGCGCGTTTCCTGGGTTTTGCGAGCATCGAACTCGAGGGGAGGGCAGGCGCGGATGAGGTCTGGATTGAGATCACCGGAGGGGTATCGCGCCGCGCCCGCGGGTACTATGAAGTGCCCGCTCGCCTCGAAAACGAGGCGGACGGCGAGCCGCGCATTGTGCGTATTCCTTTCGGAAGCCGGGTCCCCGCGGTGGGTGAGCGAGTCAAGGCTCGGGCATCACACGGCATCATCCACTAGGCTTCACTCGTGACCAATCCCTTCCGTCTTGCGACTGACTCCTATGGAGCGGTGCGTCCAAGCTACCCGCGCGCGGCAGTCGAGAAGATCGTGGAAGGGGCCGAGGTCTCGACACTCACGATTGCAGACGTGGGAGCGGGGACGGGCAAACTGACCGCCGCACTCCTTTCTCGCGGAGTGAAGGTCACGGCTATCGAACCAGCCCAGGCAATGCGCGACCAGATGAGGCAGCTTCTAGGAGAGGACGCGAATCTGGAAATTGTCGACGCATGTGGGGAGTCAACGGGGCTTCCTGATTCCAGCGTTGACCGCGCTGTTTTCGCTCAATCGTGGCATTGGATGGATGCGGAAGCAGCAAGCGCGGAGATGTATCGAATCGTACGTCCAGGCGGGAAGCTCATGATCGTGTGGAATCAGCTCGATGTCACGATTCCTTGGGTACACAGGCTCACGCGCATCATGCGCTCGGGAGATGTTCATCGTCCTGATCGGCCGCCCCTTTTGAACTCGCAGTGGTCGCAGCCCGTTTTGGAGCGTTTCGATTGGGAAGACGAGACCACTCCCGAGGAGATTCTCGAGTTGGGGACAACGCGCTCCTCCTATTTGCGCTCGACTCCCGCGGGCAGGGAAAAGATGCAGGCAAACCTGCGTTGGTACCTGTATGAGCATCTGGGATTTGCGCCGCATTCCACTGTGATTCTGCCGTACTTCACTCTTGTATGGACGGCGTATCGGGCACAATAGACATGTAGGACAAGAGGGGGTGACATCATCAATATTTCATTGCTCGGCCTGATCGGCGCGCTGGTCATGTACGGAGTCTCCGTCTCTCCCTCTCTTCTTGCTCGCTCGTGGCAGTGGCACGCGGTAGCATCCGGTGTCCTCACTGCTGCTGGTTACATCCTTGGCCTGACCCTACAACGCCTGTATGCGATTGTTGTCCCCCGATTGGGAGTCCAAATCACTGCTCCGCCCACGGTGGCGCTCGCATTCAGAGTCATTCTCTTCTTTGGTTTCTTCCTGTGGCTGATCCGTTGGTTGGTCCACTCCTATCGCGAGCGTAGGCGAGCCGATGTTCTAGTTGGAATGTCCGGCGAGAACTTGGGCCAGTACCTTCTGGGCACTGCCGGAGCTTTCCTTCTCACCCTTGTCCTTCTTGTCATCGCTTCTGGACTGCAGTGGATTGGGCGCGCTCTTCTTGCTTTCTTCAGCCAATGGCTGCACTACGTTGTTGCACTGTCCATTACTTTGGCGCTCCTCGTCGTCATCGTTTACGGATTGACCTCGCAGGTCATCATCAAGCTGGGCATTAACTTCTTCACCCGTCACGCGCGTCGCATGAACAATCGGACTGCTAAGGGAATCGTGCAGCCCGAGGTCAAGGAACGCTCGGGTTCGCCTTCGTCCTATTCGAGCTGGGAGTCCGTTGGCGGGCAGGGGCGAGTGTTCCTTGGGCGTGGTCCCAGTCGTGCAGATATCGAGGCCGTCGCCGGATGCGCTGCCCAAGAACCGATCCGCGTCTACGCGGGGATGCCCGCGGAAGGGCAAAGCCTCCAGAGCGCAGCCGACCTGGTAGTACGTGAACTTCGCCGAAGCGGGGCATTTGAACGTGCAGTTATTCTGATCGCAACATCGACCGGATCAGGATGGGTTGACGAATGGCAAGTTCAACCATTTGAATACCTGACCTTGGGAAACTGTGCGACGGCGTCCATGCAGTATTCTTTTGTCCCCTCCTCGATTAACTTCCTGACAGATCTGGATGTCTCAGAGGAAGCAGCGGTCATTCTCTTTGAGACAATTCGCCGAGCGGTTGATGAGCTCCCCGAAGAGTCACGACCCGCGCTCTTCGTGTGCGGGGAATCCTTGGGCGCCTACGCCTCGCAGCATGTCTTTTCAGGGATCGTCGATGTTTTGACCCGGACCGACGGTGCACTGTGGGTCGGAACCCCCGCCTTCACCCCCATGCATGCCGAGCTCACCCAAGTGCGTCACCGAGGCAGCCCCCAGGTCGCCCCCGTTGTTGCCAACGGTCGTCACGTTCGTTTTGTCAATGTTCCGGAGAATTTGTGGGCGGACGTGTATGGGCGAGAGCTTGGGCGATGGAACTTCCCGCGAATCGTCTACGCGCAGCACCCCTCCGATCCCGTGGTCTGGTGGAATTCGCAGCTTGCCTGGAACAAGCCCGACTGGATTTCTGAACATGTCGACGGGGACGTGAGTTCACAGATGGTCTACACGCGTCTGGCCACCTACATTCAGGTCCTTGTCGATATGCCCGTTGCGGGCACGGCTCCCGGCGGGCACGGACACACCTACCACGAGGAACTCATCCCCCTGTGGGAAGCAATCCTGGGCCTGCGAAAGAACAGTGAGCATATGGGTTCTCGCTTCGGACTGGATTCAACGTGGATTCAGGCCGACACGCTTGAACGCATCGGCCAGGCGATCCGCGACAATCTGGCCAAATCGGAACGTCAATAGGCGCGCGAAAGGACGCGCGACCCCGCGAAAGTGCCGCCCGGCCTCGCTGCAAATTTTTAGTGCACCGAATTTTGGTGATACTGTGACCGCGACCGCGTCGATGCGGCCGCAACAACAATCTATGGTTTTAACGATGACGACGTCCCCGCCCGCATGGATGCCTGCGCGGATGTGCGGAAAGAAGACGA
The DNA here is from genome assembly GCF_976954355.1 of Actinomyces sp. Marseille-QA0893. Lineage (NCBI taxonomy): Bacteria > Bacillati > Actinomycetota > Actinomycetes > Actinomycetales > Actinomycetaceae > Actinomyces > Actinomyces sp. Marseille-QA0893. Next base: position 275,263 of record NZ_CDRJSY010000002.1, on the reverse strand, counting down.
ACGATGAGTGTTGATATCAATCAGATCATCGATATGAGGGTCAATCACCCCGAGCAAATCGGTTTTGTCATGCGTGATCGCGGAATGGGGATCCGTCCCAACGCGAAATTCCTCATGATCGCTGCCGACGACCCCGCTCGTGGAAACTTGGCGGCGGGAGGTAACCCTCGGGCACTGGAAGACCGCTGGGATCTGCTCGACCGTTTGTGCCAGGCCTTCGCCATTGAAGGGGTCAAGGGATGCGTGGGTGCAGCTGATCTTGTCGAAGATCTGACGATCGCTGGAGTCCTCAAGGAAAAGTTCGTCATTGGCTCGATGAACCGAGGCGGCCTAGCTGACTCTTCCTTCGAATTGGACGACGTCATGAGTGGCTATGACATCGCGGGAATCCATGAGTCTCGCTTGGATGGTGGCAAGATGCTGCTCCGCTTGGACTACAGCGATGAGGGCTCGTCCCATACCCTGTCGCGCTGCGCTCGCGGGGTATGCGCGCTCAATGCCTCGGGTCGAATTGCCCTGCTTGAAGCCGTGATTTCAAGCCGCGACGAATCCGGTCGCGTTCGCACCCACCTCGATATGGATTCCATCTGCCTAGCGACTGCGATCGCATCGGGTCTGGGAACAACTTCGGGACTGACATGGCTCATGCTCCCGCTGTGCGAGGACGTGAAGCGTCTTGCCCATGCGACCACTCTTCCCATTGTTTTACGAGTGGATTTCAGTACGGGCGTGGACGCGGTTCGTGATCGCGTTCAAGAAGCACTCTCGTACCCGAACATCATTGGGATCATGGCGGATACCTCGCTGGTGTATCCCAGCGAGGGGAGCGTTGAGGACGCGGTGAAGGCGGCTCTGGAGTTGATCGCCTAACTGCGGCTGCGGCCTCGCACCCCGTGCGAGGTCCTCAGATCAGGTTCCGCTTCTGCATGATCTTCAGTGCAACCCAACCGAAGGGTGCGCGGCCATAGAAGGTCACGAGGCGGTAGATGATTGCGGTCGGCAATGCGATCGACACGGCGATACCGGCTACCTGCAAACCACCGGTGAGCGCGGCCTCGACAGGACCAATTCCACCGGGGGAGGGCACGACCGAACCCAAGGAGTTCGATGCCAAGTAGGTAATCGAGAGGGTCACAAGATTCAGCGACCCGCCCATGGCCTTGAGCGAAGCCCAGAACGCGCCAACGAAACCGATGTTCATGAGCATGTTCCCTGCAAGAACCGCCAGGATGCGCTGGGGCTGGCCGGCAACCCACATGAGGCGCGGATAGACCTGCTTCCACGTGGGTTCGATCTTCGACCAAATAAACTTTCGGACCTTCGGGATCGAAATGCAGATAATCACCACAAGGGCGACAACTGCGACGCCGGCAATGATCGCGCCATAAGGCAGCGATACAGACAGCGAGGAACCGGAGAAGAACAAAACGGTGACGAGCAGTGAAATAGTCACGAGGAACTGTGAAATCTGCTGAAGAGTCACGGTTGTAACCGCAGCGGCTGTGCTCATCTTCTGCTTGGTGAGGAAGCGCAGGTTGAGTGCGGCGGGGCCAATTCCAGCAGGTGCGACCAGAGTGACAATCGAAGCAGCAACCTGAGCAAGAATCGAGTCGCCGAACTTGACCTTCTCTTGGCTGAAAGCGACCAGAGGAACTGCGCCGCCAACCCATGTTGCAGCTGCGAAAGCGAAAGCAATGGCAATCCAGATTGGGTTGGCCTGCTTGACGGCTGCGACGATATCGGAGAAGTTCAAGGAACCCATCAAGATGATGGCCGCGAGTGCAAGAACTGCGAAGGTGATCATCGTCTTGGGGGCGAAACGTTGCAAATTCGCCGGTTGGACGGACTCTTGAGGAGTATCGGCAACGATCTCTTCGCGGAGTTTGTCAAGGAGGTCGCTGCGTCGAAGGCTTGCAGTCACCTCCGAAGGTAGGACAGCCTTTTGCAGTACCGGCGCGCAGCCGACCAAAGCTTCTTCGGAGAGATTTCGTCGCGCCGAGGCCAGCGCTCGGTCCTTTCCGACATAGATCGCAAGCAGGGTGAGCATCTGGGCGACATCGATGCGTTGATTGAGCTCGTTCGTTGCAACCTCGCCCTCATCCCAGTGGATCAGCCATACCTGGGAAGACTCATCCACAACCAGGGAAGAAGGGGCGATGTGGCGGTGACTGATCGCATGGGCGTGCGCGAAGAGCAACTGCTTCCAGGCCTCGTCAAGGATCTCATCGGTGAGTGCATCTGCCTCGGCAAGATCCTTCAAAGAGGCGGTTGGTGGAAGCACACGCATGACGGTCATGATGGAGTCGCCCGCCTGCGCAAGCCCCATGGGTTCGGGCAGATGGACGCCCGCGCGCTTTGCGGAAATGGTGGTCAGCATGGAACGCTCGGCAGCAGCCTTCACAGAGGGGGAGACCCAACGGGAAAGGCCGCGAAGACGGACGTTATTCCACACTTCCAAAAGTGTCCCGGTCATTCCGCGCCCCGGGTCGAGCATGGTGATCTCGTAGGGCACACCATAGATATCCCACACCTGGTAGTGGCGATTGCCGTCAACGGGGGGACGACGCGGAATCGTGTATTCAGCCGAATCGGATGCGTGGGGTTCCGCGTGGAAATGGCCATGTTCTGTTTCGGTGACCAGCCATGTTTCCAGGTTGACCCCCGCAGGAAGAAGATCTGTGCGAATGATGCGTTGGGGCGTGATCCGAATCGAGAGAAGTGCGCGTACGATCTGCCCGCCCGAAGCGCTGCGGTCCTGGAATCCCAAGACAAAGCGCGATGCCGATCCGAAAGTGCGTCCCAAGAGCACGGAGAATACCGCCGAGGGAAGCGTGAGCTGGCCGCGCAAGACCCAAATGACGATGATGACGGCGAGTGCCCAGTATGACCAGCGAATCGTGCGCATGGCCTCGGCCTCGCCTGCCGCAGTGAAGAGTGCAATGAGCGCGATGGCGACCAAGTTGATTGCAATGTACGAGGCCGTTTGCCCGTTTTCTGAATAGGTGACGCTGAGCGGGGCGGTTGCGGTTTCGGGAAGTTGGCGCAGGAGAAGCAGGATTGCGTACGAGGCGACACCTGCGATCACGCTTGTTGTCAGTGCTTCGATTGCTGTGGAGACCTGCCGGCGGAAGAGCAGCATGCCGATCACTGCGATCGGGGTGATAAGAATGGTCAATCCCTCGACCAGAGACAAAGGCATAAGCAGCAGATCGCGAATGACTGTCACGCGTAGGACGTCTTCGGCAACACCTTCGGTTGTTGAGGAGGCGACGAAACCCAGTCCCCACGCCAAGGCGATACCGAGGAGGCAGAAAATGGCCTCGACAAGGTCGGAGCGGCGGCGGCGACGGTAATGAACCCGATCGGCGAAAAAGACCGCCTCGGGAAGTCTTGACTGGCGTACGGGAGCGTGATCGGGGGTGCTTTCTTCGGCCTGCTCGGACGCGGACGCAGGGGGCTGCGGGGCGTCAGTGGCCTCGGACGTGATCAGTTCCTCGGAATTCTCCATGGATGACATCCTATCTGTCTTCTAAAGACCGGTAGGGTTGACTTCGTAACATGCCGTGCACTCTTAAGTGAACGGTGCCCGAGTTTAAGGAAATCTGCATGCTTGCTGCCGTCATGGTCAATGCCTCAGGTCTGGACACCTTCATCAACTGGTTCAAGGACCCCGAAAGCCTGCTGGTCGCTATGGGACCGTGGGTTTTGTGGGGAACAATGCTCATTGTCCTCATCGAATCCGGTGTTCTCTTCCCGGTCCTTCCCGGCGAATCTCTGCTGTTCACTGCGGGTTTGCTCCACGATCGACTGGGGCTACACCTGCCGACACTGATCATCATGGTTGTTGTTGCGGCCTTCATCGGCGCACAGATCGGCTACTTCCTCGGCGCAAAGTGGGGACGCAAGTTCTTCAAGCCGGATGCTCGAGTCTTGAAGACCGAGCACTTGGAGAAGGCTGAGCGATACTTCCGTGACTACGGCGGGCGTTCGCTGGTCATTGGTCGTTTCATCCCCTTCGTTCGTACCTTCATTCCGCTTGCGGCAGGAATGGCACGCTACCCCTACGTGAAGTTCTTGATCTTCAATACCCTGGGTGCCTTGATCTGGGGTGCGGGATTCATCCTCGTTGGCTCGCTGCTGGGTAATGTTCCTTTCGTGCACGACAACCTGACCTTGATCTTGGGTGTCATCATCCTTGTCTCGGTTTTGCCCGTGATCATTGAGATCGTCGGAAAGAAGCGTTCAGGCGAGCAGACTGAGGCCGGTGAAGCCGAGGCCCTCGCGCAGCAGGAGCACGCCGAGTGAGCAAGCTGCGAATCGCATTCCTAGGGCCATTCGGGACTTTTACAGAGCAAGCTCTGCGTCAGATCGCCCCGGAAAACGCTGAGCTTATTCCCCTGACTTCCCCGCCGCTGGCAATGAAAGCGGTACGTGAGGGAAAGGCCGATTGGGCGGTCGTTCCGATCGAAAATTCCATCGAGGGCGGAGTCAACGCGACGCTCGACGCGCTCGCGGACTACCCGCAGCTCGTGATCCGCGCGGAAATGTTGGTTCCCATTACTTTCCACTTGGCTGTCCGCCCTGGGACGCGCGCGGAAGACATTCGGAAGATCGGGACGCACCCGCATGCGTGGGCACAGTGTCGAAACTGGGCCGAGGAAACCTTCCCGGGTGTCGTTCACGTTCCCGCGACTTCAACTGCCGCGGCGGCTGAGACTTTGGGTGCGAGTGAGGGAGCATTTGACGCGGTCTTGTGCAATGCGACCTCGGTTGAGCGCTACGGCTTGGAATCGCTCTTCACGGATGTTGCGGATAATCCGGGTGCCATTACGCGTTTCGTCTGCGTAAGAAGGCCGATTGAAGGCTCCTTGACTGCGCCGACAGGACACGACAAGACAACGATTCAAGTCGCGCTGCCGGTGAACCAGGCGGGGTCGCTCATGCGTCTCCTCGAGCAGTTCTCGGTGCACGACGTGGACCTGTCACGAATCGAATCACGCCCGAGCGGTGATGGCCTGGGTGCCTATACCTTCTCGATCGACATGGTTGGACACATTACTCAAGAGCACATTCAGGCTGCTTTACGAGGCCTGTACCGTGTTTCCCCGGACGTGCGCTTCATGGGGTCCTACCCCAGTTCGACGGTCAATAGCGCGGTTGTTCCTCAAGATGACGAGGATTACCGTCGTGCGCGGACGTGGGTTCGTGAACTCATTGCCGGAGTTTCGCAGGACTGAACGACTGATTTGTGAGGCCGGTTGGCGCTTGAGGCGTCAGCCGGCCTCACAGTTTGGTCAAGCAAGGTACGCATTGCGCCTGCTTTGCGTATGAGGCGGGCTAGGCCTCGGCATGACCCGTGCGGGGCCTCGGGAATCTCAGGTGCGTTACTGTGGGCGCTTTAGGTAAAACAAAAGGACCCAGCTTTCGCTGGGTCCTCACTACGTGCGCGAGGGGGGAGTTGAACCCCCACCCTATCACTAGGACACGGACCTGAACCGTGCGCGTCTGCCTATTCCGCCACTCGCGCGTACGTGGAAACTTTAGGGAATGAGAAACGATAAGTCAAACTGAATGATGAAAGGCGGCGAGCATCACCTTAAGACGCACTGAGACAAGCCTCGCGCAGCTGGTCGCCGGCTGCGCGAGTGGCTTGCTTCTGTTCTATTCACTTCGCGAGGAAGCGCTGGACGAAACTTTCAGGTAGATACAGGTATTTTTCTACATGCCCCATGAAGGTCTCGAAGTCGATCTCTGGATTGCTGAAAAGCTCGTGAAGTTGGGGATTGTCGCCCTGGGTAATAGGACCGAATTCTCCGGTGGGTAAGCAGTAGAAGATATCGCGACTGATCGCGTAGCCGTTGTTATTGCCGAATTCTTCCATGACCGCGAAGCGCATGTAGTCGGCCATCTGGAGTATCTGTCGTGAGATGTCCTCCGGATCGATGGGCGCATAGAGCAGGACGGAGCGCTGCGGAATGGCGAAGAACAATCCGTGGGGGGCATTAATTTGGAGATTGCTTACCAACGCACCAATGTTTGCCGCCTTGCCGGCGATGAATGGTGATTCTCCCAGCAGTTCGGTGAACGGGCCCACCTGTTGCTTCGTATCGATTGGCTCGTTATCGGTGTTGATCTGGCCGTAGTGGAAGAGTTCGTCTACCGAAAGTGGGTATCGAGCAAGACTTTGATCCGTCACCAATGACACGCTGTTCGGGAAATCCAGGTAGAGCGCTGTGGCTAATCCGGCGGTGAATGGGCGAATGTAGGTGATGGGGAGATCTGAGCTCTGTCCGCTCCGGATGATGCGTGTGCGGATTCGCTTGCGAAGTTCATCGGGATCGCTGATCGAGTACTCGGGCATCCGCAGAGTTTCAATCATGAAGGCAACCCAGCGTTCGATTTGCTCTTGATGCTTGACCGGGTCGATGCGCGACAGATCTGACAGGAGGTTTTCGACGTTGAAGTGCATGGTGTCGACGGTCAGAATGTAGCCGTTTGTTTTCGGATCAACCTGGGGAGTGGCATCGATGCCAGCGTCTTCCAAGCGCTTCAAAAGATAGGGAAAAGTACGTTGAATCAGCTCATTACGGTCCATGTGCGTGAGTTTAGCGTTTTTCATATTTGAACGAGCTGGATTGAGACTGGATGAGGACTTGGATGCGGGTCTCCTCTGAGGGTAAATTTGTCTGATGAATATGCTGCGTTTTGCAGCTTGACCTGTCAGACTTATAGGTGCGTGTTCCAACGACGGCGACATTCACAGAAGGATGATCACGATGACAATCCCATTCATTATCGGAGCCTATGCCTCGCATCCCGCCCCGGAACTGCAAGAGGACTATTACAAACTTCTCGCACAGCAACCGTGGATCAGTGGCCTCGAAATGCCCTATCCCGGACAGATCGCCACGGACAACGAACTTCTTGCCGGCCTACTCGCCGCGAACTGGGATTTCAACACCATCACCGCCATCCCCGGCACCATGCAAAACGTCGGCAAAGACGCCACCTTCGGCTTGGCCTCGCCAGATAGGGACGGTCGCGAGGCTGCGCTGGCTTTCACCCGCCAGCTGCGCGAGGACCTGGGCAAGTTGTGTGAGCATGCTGATCGTCATGTGGTGACGCGCATTGAAGTGCACTCGGCACCCACTCGGACCGCGGAAGGGGACGCGTTCAGGCGATCTCTGGAAGTTCTACGCGAATGGGACTGGTACGGTGCGAAGCTCGTGATTGAGCATTGCGACCGCTTTATCACCGAGCAAAAACCGGAAAAGGGATTCCTCTCGATCGACGAAGAAATCCAGATCGCCGCCGAGTTTGAGGTCGGTGTCCTGATTAACTGGGGACGCTCAGTTCTAGAAGAACGCAGTGCCGATGCTGCCTACGATCACATTGTTGCGGCCGGGAAGCGCGGGGTTCTAGATGGCGTCATCTTCTCTGGAGCGGGTCCGGAAGAAACTCAGTACGGCTATGCCTGGATTGATGGGCACCTGCCCGGCCAGACCGATGAACCGGCATCGCTCATGAGTAACACCGAGATTCAGCGTTGCGCACAGGCCGCAATCGAAGGTGGATGCAACTATCTGGGTGCGAAGATGTGCGTGCCCAAAGACGCAAGCTTGGAGGAGCGCCTCGCGATGCTGACCCACGTCTACAAGGCGTGCGAGCTTCACTAACAGTGCTTGCCTAAGCGCTCGTTGAATTATTGGCCCCCGGAATATCCGCCCGGAATATCCGCCGCGGACAAAGTGCGTCAATGTGTGGGCATAGCGCACCTATTTCACGCCTATCCTTCGAGCTATGACGCACTTTGTCCGGTGGAGAGGTCGTCAAAGCAGAAAACGGCGTTCGTCTGCTTCGTGCTGAAGTCGCAGCCGCTGCTTCGCGCTGAAGTTGCAGCCGCGCAGCTGGTCCTACTCCACGGTGACTGACTTGGCGAGGTTTCGAGGCTGATCAACATCCAGCCCCTTCGCCGCCGCAAGCTCGCACGCAAAAATCTGCAGCGGAACAATTGTCAGCAGCGGCGCATATAGTGTCGGAACGGGAGGTACGCGGAAGACAACTTCAGCGAACTCCTCAACCGATGCATCGCCTTCCTCTGCGATGACAATGGTCCTGGCTCCGCGCGCGCGGACCTCTTGGATGTTTGCCAAGACCTTTGCGTGCAGTTCGGGGCGGCGCGGAGTTGGCACAATAACCACAACCGGCTGGCCCTCATCCACCAGAGCAATCGGCCCGTGCTTGAGTTCGCCGGCCGCAAAGCCCTCTGCGTGGATGTAGCAGATTTCCTTGAGCTTGAGCGCACCCTCAAGTGCGACGGGGTAACCCACGTGCCGCCCCAAGTAGATCACCGAGGTCGCATCCTTCATGGTGCGTGCGAATTGGCGAACGCTCTCTCCGCTGTCCAAAACCTTCTGAATCGCCTCGGGAAGGCGCGCCAGTTTCTCCATGTAGTCAGCGATTTCGTCGGCGTACTTGTTCCCGCGAACCTGCGCCAAATACAGGCCGAGGATGTAGCACGCCGTCACCTGCGATGTGAAAGCCTTCGTTGAGGCAACCGCAATTTCAGGCCCAGCATGGGTGAGGATGACGGCATCGGACTCGCGTGAAATAGTCGAACCGGGAGTGTTGACGATTGCGACGACCTTCGCCCCCTGTTCGCGGGCGTGGCGGATCGCCTGGATCGTATCCATCGTTTCGCCGCTCTGAGAAATCGCGACAACCAGGGTCTTCTCGCCAACGACCGGATCGCGGTAGCGGAATTCGCTGGAGAGTTCGACCTCGACGGGGATACGGCACCAGTGCTCAATCGCGTAACGTGCAACCTGCCCCGCATAGGAGGCAGTTCCGCAGCCAATCATGATGATCTTGTCGATCCCGCGCAGGACGTGCTCGGGGATGCGGATCTCGTCCAAAGCCAAGTGCTCGTGCGAGTCCATGCGATCGGCAAGAGTATCAGCCACGCCTCGAGGTTGTTCGTGGATTTCCTTCTCCATGAAGGTCGGCCATCCGCCCTTGGTCGCGCGATCCGCGGAAAAATCAACCTCGTATTCCTTCAGAGGAACCGGGTGCCCATCCGCGCCGACGACCGTTACAGCGGAAGCGCTCACGACAACGAGTTGATCTTGGCCGATTTCCACCGCGCGATTCGTGTGCTCGATAAAAGCAAGGACATCCGAGCCGAGGAAGTTCTCTCCCTCACCCAGGCCAATAACCAGCGGCGAAGACCTGCGCGCTGCAACGATGACATTGGGAGATTCGGTGGACAGCGCGAGCAGAGTAAAAGTTCCCTCGAGCTCGGCGGTTACTTCCCGCATGGCAACGACCAAGCGTCGCGCGACGGCCTCGTCAGTGCCACTCAGCCCCGCAATTTCTTCCGTGTACGAGGCCGCATCTGCCTGATCGTAGGCGCGCGCAAGCAGGTGCACGACCACTTCCGTATCGGTTTCCGAGGCAAAAACCGCGCCTTGTGCGCGCAGCCGGGTGCGCAGTTTGTCCGCGTTTTCGATGATTCCATTGTGGACAAGCGCGAAGCGTCCGTCGGGGCTGACGTGGGGGTGAGCGTTTGTAACCGTTGGGCGCCCGTGAGTCGCCCAACGGGTGTGCCCGATCCCGGCGTAAGCATCGGCTGGCGAATCCTCATCCACGGCCTCGCGCAGGTTGACCAGCTTGCCGACGGCCTTAATAACGTCCAGTTCTCCCGGACGCGCCAAGGCGATTCCTGCAGAGTCATATCCGCGGTATTCCAGGCGTGAGAGGCCATCGAGGACGACCTGACGGCTTCGCTGAGAGGCTTGACATGCGACGTGTCCAACAATTCCACACATAGTTTCATTGCAGCACAGGAGTCTTGTCGCCGCTTCGTGGGCAGCTATGTAGCGCCTGTGAATCCTACCTAGAATGCACCGTCTTTCCAGTGAATCGGATCGTCCAAAATTCTCTCGAGAATCTGGAACGCCCCGCCGCGCAGGGAAAGGTCCTCGGACGAGGGAAGGATGTCGATAGCGGGTGCATACCAGGGAGCTTGGAGGACGCGAGTTTCCAGTTCCTCGTGCAGCGTTGGCAGTAAGTAGAGGGCAGTCTCGGCGACGAGGCCGCCCAAATAGACCTGAGAAATATCGACGGTGTTGACGACGCCGGCTATAGCCTGCCCCAGAGCATGACCGGCATTGGCAAGAGCATCTTGGGCCTTCGCGCTGTGTCCGGCAAGCTGGGTGAGCTCGCGGGCGCTTGATTCGTCTTCCAAACCTGCTGCCCGGCACAGTGCCTTGAGACCAGCAATGGTTTCCAGGCATCCGCGCGCTCCGCAGGAGCAGACGTTTCCTTGGGGTTCAACGCAAATGTGCCCGATTTCGCCAGACCAGCCGTGAGCTCCGCTCAGTGGCTGATGGTTGATGACGAGGCCACCACCGATGCCAACTTCTCCGGAGACATAGATGAAAGATGCGGGTCCCTCGGGGACGCCAGGGCGGGGGTGAGCGACCGCGAAGGCCGCCAAATCGGCCTCGTTCGCAATGAGGGTGACGTGGAGGTCGTGGAGGGGGTGGGTGAGCTCGTCGAAGGGGATGTTCTTCCAGCCGAGGTTTGGCGCGGTGACTAGGGTGTCGCCAGAGACGAGGCCGGGGAGAGCAAGCGCGCTGCCCAGGAATGTCGTGCCTTCTTCACGTCCCTCGCGTAGGACGCGTCTGCCCATGCGGGCCAGTTTGCGCAGGGTTGCCTGCGGATCGGAACCCGAAAAATCGCCCTCAAGTGTCTCTCGAGCAAGGACGTTGCCGCTGAGGTCGACAAGGTATGCGCCAAGAACCGAGATATTCACCTGCAGTCCCAGGGCGATGACGGTTCCCGAGGCGGGGGAGAGGACGCTTGTGGGTCGGCCTCGTCCGCCGGTGGAGAGTTTATCGTCGCTTTCTTCGACGAGGCCGGTGGCGATGAGTTCATCGACCAGACGTGACATCGTTGCGCGTGAAATTCCGGTTTGAGCAGCGATCCCTGCACGGTTGATTGCGCCGGGATTGGCCAGAATGTGGCGCAATGCCAGTGAAAGATTGTGTGCACGCAGATTTTGGTTTGTGGCGCCAGAATGTGGGCTTTGCGTGCGAACTGTGTTGGCCATGTCTTGACTCTATCGCATCTTATGGATTATGTTATGAGGCATAACAAAAACGTGCATATTTTTGCACAGCTTAAAACCTGGAAGGTCATGCTATGGCGCATACACCTCGACCCGAAGATCGCTTCTCTTTCGGCCTGTGGACCGTGGGATGGAACGCGGTTGATCCCTTTGGAACCGGCACCCGAGCCGTCCTCGATCCGTGGGAATACACGGCAAAACTCGCAGAAATCGGCGCCTGGGGCATTACATTCCATGACAATGATGTCTTCGACTTCGATGCCTCGGACTCGGAGCGCCATGAGCGAGTCATGCACGTCAAGGAAGTTGCCGACGCAGCCGGACTCGTCATCGAAATGGTGACAACCAATACCTTCACCCACCCGGTGTTTAAAGATGGCGGATTGACGAATAATGACCGTGAGATCCGCCGCTTTGGCCTGCGAAAGATCTTGCGTAACGTCGACCTCGCAGCAGAACTCGGCGCAACAACCTTCGTCATGTGGGGCGGACGCGAAGGCGCAGAATACGACTCTTCCAAGGATCTCAACGCCGCATTCGACCGCTACCGCGAAGGCCTCGATACCGTCGCCGCCTACATCAAGTCCCGCGGCTACAACCTCCGCATCGGCCTGGAACCCAAGCCCAATGAACCCCGAGGCGATATCTTCCTTCCCACCGTCGGTCACGCTTTGGCCCTGATCGCTCAGCTTGACAACGGTGACGTCGTCGGATTGAACCCCGAAACCGGACACGAACAAATGGCCGGCCTGAACTACACGCACGCCTTGGCTCAGGCGCTCAACGCCGGAAAACTCTTCCACATCGACCTCAACGGACAATCCGGTCTGAAGTACGACCAAGACAAGGCATTCGGACACGGCGACCTTGCCAGCGCTTTCTTCACCGTCGATCTGCTTGAGAACGGCTTCCCCGGGGGAGGACCTCGCTACGAAGGGCCTCGTCACTTCGACTACAAGCCCAGCCGAACCGAGGGCATGGAAGGCGTGTGGGAATCCGCGCGTGCAAATATGGAGATGTACCTTCGTTTAGCGGAGAAGGCACGCGAATTCCGCGCCGATCCGCTCACCCAAGAACTCATGGAAGCAGCCTCTGTCGCCGAGCTGGCAACTCCCACGCTCGCACCCGGTGAAAGCATTGACGACTTCCTTGCTGACCGCAGTGCCTTCGAGGATTTCGACGCCGAAGCAAAGGGCGCTCGCGAGTACCACTACGTTGAGCTCTACCAGCAGGCCATGCGCCACCTGATCGGCTGAGACCATGAGTGAGAGCAGGCCATTCGTCGCTGGAGTCGACTCCTCCACTCAATCGTGCAAAGTTGTCATCTGCGATCCGGTCACCGGCAGGATCGTCCGCGAAGGTCGCGCCTCGCACCCCGAGGGAAGCGAAGTTGACCCCCAGGCGTGGTGGGATGCTTTCCTCGAGGCCGTGCGCGCGGCTGGCGGCTTGGACGACGTGCGTGCGCTCAGCGTGGGTGGGCAACAACACGGAATGGTCTGCTTGGACGAGCGTGGCGAGGTCATCCGCCCGGCGCTTTTGTGGAACGATACCCGAAGCGCCGGTGCGGCCGAGGACCTCACCTGCGAACGAGGCGATGGCGACCGTGAGCGCGGTGCTCGCTGGTGGGCCCGCGCCACGGGCCTCGTTCCCGTCGCCTCTTTTACGGTCACGAAACTGCGCTGGGTCGCAGACAATGAGCCGGAAAATGCGCGAAAGATTGCGGCAATCTGCCTGCCTCACGACTGGCTGAGTTGGAAAATCCGCGGCGGTTTTGACGCTGTCGGATTGGAAGGATTGTGCACCGACCGCTCCGACGCCTCGGGAACGGGCTACATGGACCGGGCTGACGCGGCCTACAGACGCGAAATCTTGGCCCAGGCCCTGCGAATCTCTGTGGAAGAAGCAGAGGAAATCATCCTGCCGAAAATCTGCAAGCCCCTTGAGGCCATGGGATTTGGAGATCCAGCGCAAGGATGGGGCGAAATCGCAATCGGCCCAGGGTGTGGGGACAATGCTGGGGCTGCGCTCGGTGTCGGCCTCGGTGTTGGCCAGGCTCTGCTCTCACTTGGAACTTCTGGCGTTGTTGCCGTTGTTAGCGAAACTCCCGTCGAAGACCCCAGCGGTCAAGTCGCCGGCTTTGCTGACGCCAGTGGGCACTGGCTTCCCCTCGCGTGCACGCTCAACGCTTCGCGAATCCTCGATGCGGTCGGGGCGATGAGTGGCCTCGGCTATGAGGAGCTGGACGAGGCGGCACTATCGGTTCCCGACGCGGGAGGGCTGCGCCTCGTGCCGTATTTCGAAGGCGAACGTACGCCGAACCTGCCTGATGCCACCGCCCGATTGGAAGGAATGACGCTCAAGAACTCGACGCGCGCTCACCTTGCTCGCGCCGGTGTCGAGGGCCTGCTGACCCACATGCGTTTCGCGCTCGAATGCGTGCGTGAGCTGGGTGTTCCGATCGAGAAAGTGCTCGTTGTCGGTGGGGGAGCGCGCTCGCGGGCAGTGCAGAGCTTGGCGCCCGAATTCTTGGAGGTGCCCGTTGAATTTCCCGAGGCGGCAGAATACGTCGCCCTGGGGGCCGCAAGGCAGGCGGGTGCGCTGGACCACTGTGCGAATCAGACGGACGGTTTAGATGTTTGACACAACGATCAACCGCTGGGGGACACATAGCGCGAAGTGGGATTTGCTGGCGGCACACCTTGGTGACGATGCGCTATCGCTGTCGGTTGCGGACATGGAGTTCGCGACCTGCCCGGAAGTGTCGCGCGCGATTGAGGATGCGTGTGCGGAGGGGATTTTCGGTTACACGGAGGTCTTCGATGATTTCCGCGAGGCAGCAGCCCGCTGGCAGGAGCGTCGCCACGGGTGGGCACTCAATCCAAGGGATGTGCACTTCTTCCCGCGTATCGTCCAATGCGTGTCCGCCCTGTGCTCGATCGTCCTGCCGAGGTCTCTTGGACGTCCACCTCGCGTGGTGACCCTGGATCCGGCGTACGGGCCGATCAACGAGGTTGTGGAGCGCGCCGGATGCGAGCTGCGCCGGGTGCCCCTCGACCTGTCGGGCGAGACGCCGCAGATTCCCGAGGAATTGTTCGCCCGCGCGATGCAAAATGCCGACCTACTGCTCTGGTGCAGCCCGCACAACCCAACGGGGCGCGTGTGGAGCGAAGGTGAAATGGATATGGTCGCCTCCCTTGCACTTGAGGGAGACGTGCTGGTGCTCTCCGACGATATTCACGCGGATTTCCAGCGACCGGGTAAGAACCGATACCAGCCACTTGCGGCCATCGCGCCTCGCCTGTGGGAATCGGGGCGCCTCATTCAGTGCATGTCCCCCGGAAAAACCTTCAATACAGCAGGTTTGGAGGCATCGGCGATTGCGGTGCGCGGTGAACTCGGTGAGCGCCTCGAAGAAGCCAAACGCCTCATGGGACTGCACAATCCGAATTTCTTCGCGATTCCCGCGACTATTGCCGCGTGGAACCTGGGCGAGGCGTGGGTGGATGAGCTGCGTGCTCGGATCGACTCGAACCTGCGCGTGGCCGTGGACTACCTGCGCCGAGCGCTGCCCCAGGCCCGCGTCGTTGATCCCGACGGCACGTACCTGGTGTGGGTAGATGCCCGCGCGTACCTGGCCTCAGCTTCTTCCCTTAACGAGGCCGTGGCCGCCTCCCGGGTCGCGGTGTCCCCTGGTGAGGACTTCGGGGCATCTTACGAAGGGTTTTTCCGTATCAACGTCGCGCTTCCTGAGCGTGACCTGATGCGGGCTATTGAGCGTTTATGCAAGGCAATTACGGCACTTGCACCGGACTCAGCAGACGCGCACAGTCGCGTGGTCGCAACAACAAGAAAGGATTGACGATGTCAATCACCACATCGGAGAAGCGGGCTCACCGCACTCCATCTCTCCTGGTCGCGGCAATTCCCGCGGTCACGCTGATCGTCCTTCTGGGCGGCGGCTACATTGCGGCGAGCCTCCCGGTGGAGCCGCTGCTTATCGCATCGTCCGTGGTTGCTGGCATTGTTGCCATTGCCTTGGGCTACACGTGGGATGAGATCATCGGCGCGATCGCCGAAAAGATCGCGAAGACTATGCCAGCCGTTCTCATTCTGATTGTTGTTGGTGCCTTGATCGGTACCTGGATGGCGGGCGGTACGATCCCGATGCTCATCTACTACGGCCTAAAGATCATTAACCCGAAGTTCCTGGCTCTTATTGCGCTGGTCGTCACGGCCATTGTGTCTTTGTGTACCGGTACGTCCTGGGGTTCTGCGGGAACGGTTGGTGTCGCTTTCATGGGCGTTGCAGTCGGAATGGACGCGAATCTGCCGATGGTGGCTGGCGCGATTGTGGCGGGTGCTTACTTTGGTGACAAGCTCTCTCCGCTGTCGGATACGACCAACATTGCCTCGCTGGCGACGGGTGTCAACCTGTTTACTCACATTCGTCACCTCATGTGGACAACAGTTCCGGCCTTCCTCACCTCCGCAGTTGTATACCTGATTTTCGGCCTTCAGTCTTCCGGTGGCACTGTGCCCGAGAAAGTGAACACAATCCTGGCGACCCTCGATTCTGCGTTTAATTGGAACCTGTTTCTGCTGGTACCGGTCTTAGTCGTCCTGGTTGGCTCGGTAATGAAGTTCCCAACCGTGCCAGTCATGCTGGTGTCTTGCGCAACCGCCATCTTCAATGCGGTCGTCTTCCAGGGTGTCTCCTTCGCTAACTCGGTTGTGGCATCCGTGGATGGCTTCACCGTCGATATGGTTGGTAAAGCTGGTTTTCAAGCTGATTCCGTCATCAAAGATGTGACGCGCCTGTTGGAGCGCGGCGGTATGAACTCGATGATGAGCGTCCTTCTGATCTGTTTCTGTGCGATTGCCTTCGCTGGCACTGTGTCTGTGTCTGGATCACTGGATGTACTGATTTCGAGACTGCTGGCTCCCGTGAAGTCAACATTTGCACTGATCGCATCGACGATCGTCACGGGCTTGGCGGTTATCGGCATTACCTCAAATGGTCAGGTATCTCTACTGATCCCGGGTGAAATGCTGCGTGGCGAGTACATTAAGCGTGGCCTGCACCCGAAGAACCTGTCACGAACCATTGAGGATGCTGCGACCGTGTGGGAGCCGATCTTGCCCTGGACGTCTGCGGGCGCCTATATGGCTGGAACACTGGGCGTCGCCACTCTGTCCTACATGCCGTGGGCGATTTCAAACTGGATCGCCATCTTCTTCGCTCTTCTGTGGGCGGCAACGGGCATTGGTATTGCCAAGCTGACACCGGAAGAACAGAAGGCGCTCGAAGCAGAGGGCTGAGCATTCAGAAAATTAGTGGGGGCTCCCGAAGGGGAGTCCCCACTTTAGTGTTGGTGGTTTGCGAGCTAAAAATAATTATTCGTGAACAAGAAGGACCGCCGCGCGGCCTGTTACATTCGCCCACGATATGAACATGCCGCGCGTGGCCCGCGCCTGGGCCATAGAATGAAGCTATGTTCCAACGAATGCGTAGCTGACCCACGCGTCAGCTTTTGAC
Organism: Actinomyces sp. Marseille-QA0893; assembly: GCF_976954355.1. Taxonomy (NCBI): domain Bacteria; kingdom Bacillati; phylum Actinomycetota; class Actinomycetes; order Actinomycetales; family Actinomycetaceae; genus Actinomyces; species Actinomyces sp. Marseille-QA0893. Next base: position 258,596 of record NZ_CDRJSY010000002.1, on the reverse strand, counting down.
CAGACCTACTGATGGCTAGAGATTACTCGCCCGGGTCGTACGTCTTTGCGTTGGAAACTGCCGCAATCGCCGAATCGTGAGCGCAGCGGCTCGACCCCCTCAGCCATCGCCTCTCCTCACGTCACAAGAATCAAAAACGTGAACACAAGGAGAGAAACAATGGGCGCAATTGAAGCAACAGACACTGAATACCAGAACTCTTGGGCATTCGAAACCAAGCAAATTCACGCAGGTTGGGACCGCGATCCCCAAACCGGTGCAACTTCCATCCCGATTCTTCAAACAACCTCATTCGCCTTTGACTCCGCGGAACGAGCCGCAGCCCGTTTCGCCCTGCAAGAGCTTGGCCCCATCTACACTCGCCTGGGCAACCCGACCAATGATTACGTCGAGGCCCGAATCGCTGCCCTCGAAGGCGGCGTTGGCGCGCTCCTGACATCCTCAGGCCAGTCCGCAATTACCCTTGCGGTTCTCAACCTGGCATCTGCCGGAAATAACATTGTTGCTTCGCCTTCCCTTTACGGCGGTTCAACATCGCTGCTCAACAACACCCTGCGTCGCCTCGGAATCGATGCCCGCTTCGTGAGCGATCCCTACGATGTCGAGGAATGGCTGTCTCTGGCCGACGAAAACACCGTTGCCTTCTACGGTGAAACCATCCCCAACCCCAAGGGCGATATCTTCGATATCGAGAAAATTGCGCAGGCCGCACACTCTGTCGGTGTTCCCCTGATCGTCGACAACACTGTCGCGACCCCCTACCTGACCAGGCCCATCGAGTGGGGTGCCGATATCGTCATCCACTCAGCAACCAAGTACTTGGGCGGCCATGGCACCGCGATCTCGGGAGTGATCGTCGATGCCGGTAACTTCGACTACACGAAGGACCCCAAGCGTTTCCCCGGTTTTAACGAACCCGAATCCTCCTACGCGGGCCTCGTTTTCGGACACGACTTGGGCGCCGAAAAACTCGGAGCAAACCTCTCCTACATCATTCGCGCACGTGCAATCGGCCTGCGAGATGTCGGCTGTGCGCCCTCGCCCTTCAACTCCTTCCTTATCGAGCAGGGCATCCAAACGCTCTCGCTTCGCGTCGAGCGCCACGTTGACAACGCGCTGAAAGTTGCGAAGTTCCTCGAATCGCACCCGCAGGTCGAGTCCGTGAACTACGCGGGCCTCGAGTCCTCGCCCTATTACGAGCTCCACCAGAAGTACAACCCTCGCGGTGCCGGCGGCCTGCTCTCCTTCGTCATCAAGGGAGGCCTGGAGGCTGGAACCTCATTTGCGACCTCGCTCAAGCTTCTCCCGACCGTCGCCAATATCGGTGACGCGAAGTCCCTAGTCATTCACCCCGCATCCACCACGCATTCCCAACTCAGCGAGTCCCAGCTGCGCGCTGCGGGAATTGAACCCGGAACCGTCCGCCTGTCCATTGGCATTGAGAACGTCAACGACATCATTGCCGACCTAGTCCAAGGATTCGAGGCCGTCGCCCACCTGGCCTGACACTGGCCAGCCCGCGCAATCTCGAGGTAAGTAAGGAAGAAACCATGAGCCGACGTGAACTTGGACCGATCCCCGTCAGCGGTGCGTGGACGCCTAATGACCCCGTCGCATTCCGTCAGTTTGCGCACTTGGGGCCCCTTCGCCTCGAAAATGGTTCATTCCTGCCGGAAGTGACGCTGGCCTACGAGACTTTGGGCACGCTCAACGAGGACCGATCGAATGCGATCCTCGTGCTGCACGCACTCACGGGTGACGCCCACATCTCGGGGCCGGCGGCTCCCGGCCAGCTCACCGCGGGCTGGTGGGAAGAGGCCGTCGGACCGGGCAAGCCCCTGGACCCCGAGCGCTACTTCCTTGTCGTTCCCAACGTTCTCGGTGGTTGTCAGGGAAGCACGGGCCCGGCCTCGGCAGCGCCTGACGGGCAGCCGTGGGGCTCGCGTTTCCCCGTCATCTCAACGCGCGACCAGGTTCAGGCCGAGGCGCGGCTGGCGGATTACCTCGGGATCCCCACGTGGAACACGGTCATCGGCGCTTCCCTGGGTGGACACCGCGCGCTCGAGTGGGGAGTGAGCTTCCCGCTGCGCTGCGAGCGCTTGGTTGTTGTCGCCTCGGCGGCGTGTACGAACGCAGAACGCGCGGCTTGGGCGCACACGCAAATCCGCGCCATTGAACTGGATCCCAACTGGCGAGGCGGAGACTACTACGACCAGGAAGAGGGGCCCCACGCGGGACTAAACCTCGCGCGACAAATCGCACACGCCACCTACCGCTCCCCCGAAGAACTGGACGCACGCTTCGGGCGCGCACCCCAGGACCGCGAGGACGTGTTGAGCGGCGGGCGTCTGGCTGTCCAGTCCTACTTGGACTACCACGGGGCAAAGCTCGTGCGTCGTTTCGATGCGGGCTCCTACGTCTCCTTGTGTCGCACGATGCTGAGCTACGACATCGGTCGCGATCGCGGGGGGATCACCGAGGCGCTGCGACAGATCACCGCGCGAACCCTGGTGATTTCGGTGGACTCGGACCGGTTGTTCTTCGCGAAGGAAGGACTCAAGGTCGCTGAGGGAATTCCCGGTGCGCAATACGCGTGCCTGTCTTCTCCTCACGGCCATGACGGCTTCCTCATCGAGTACGACCAGCTCAATCGAATCCTCGAGGATTTCCTGGAAAATCAACCTTCTTTCATTGATTCTTCGGCACTGTAAAGGCGCAGTTTTCTTTCTTATGTGAGGCCTGAGCTAGGCACAGCTCATTCATAGAGTCGGCTGGCTCAATTGGATCATCACGATCCACGAAAGGACCTCACATGAAAACGCCAGCTTCGACTCTTGCCCGTTTGTCGGCAGTCGCCGCGGTCGGTGCGCTCGCGCTGAGCGCTTGCTCCTCGACTTCCGGCACCGCGTCGGCCTCGTCGGCCGTCACTGCGAAGGCCGCCTCAAGCTCATCGGTTTCCGCGGAATCCGGAACTGTTATTGCTCCCCCGAACGCTGCCGAGGCCTTAGCTGCGAACGCGAAAGCCTCCCACGTTGAGGACAGCGCGTGGGATGCTTCTTCGGCTCAGGCCATTACTTTGAACGGAAGCAGCGCGAGTACCTCGGCATCAGGAGTGAAGATCGAGGGCTCCACGGTGACGATCACCCAAGCTGGCGTATACAAGCTTTCTGGAACGCTCAATGGCCAGGTTAAGGTCGAGGCCGGGACCGATGCCCAGGTCGTCTTGATCCTTGACGGTGCGACAATCACGAACTCTTCGGGTAGCGCCATTAATGTGGTCTCTGCGGATGATGTTGTTCTGTCATTGAATGGTTCAAACACCGTCACTGACGGCACGCCTTCGGATACAAACGCTGAAGACAATGCGGCGATTTACTCCGATGCAGATCTCACCATTACGGGTAGCGGTTCACTGACGGTTAATGCCAACTACAACGACGGCATTACCAGCAAGGATGACCTCTACATTCTGTCGGGTAACATCACGGTTACCTCGAAGGACGATGCACTTCGTGGCAAGGACTCGCTGACCGTTGCCGGCGGAACTATCAAGGTTACTTCAGGAGGGGACGGCCTGAAGTCTGACCAAGATAGCGACACCACTAAGGGCTACGTCAATATCACCGGCGGCACCATCGAAATCACCTCTACGGGTGACGGCATCCAGGGTGAAACTGACGTCATCATCACCGGCGGTGATACGACGATCATTGCCGGTGGCGGCGCTTCATCTGGAAAGGACTCCAACAATTCCACCAAGGGAATTAAGGCCGGTGTCTTCCTCATTGAAGACGGTGGCGAAGTCACGATTGACTCCGGTGACGATGGTTTGCACTCCGATGGTGCAATCCGACTGACCTCGGGAACGATTGTTGCTTCGACTGCTGATGATGGTATCCACGCTGAGGGTGCGGCAGTTCTTGACGGTGCGAAGGTCACTGTTGAGCAGTCCAGCGAAGCCCTTGAAGGTGGTTTGATCACCATCTCCAATGGCGAGGTCAATCTGACCTCCAGTGACGACGGTATCAATGGCTCCGGCTCGACCACTGTTGCAGCAGTTGAAGCGGCAAAGACCGCGACCAAGACGACCACGACCAACAACGGACCAGGTGGCGGTGGTTCCATGCAGGACACCGGTGAGAAGATCCTGATCTCGGGCGGCACTATCACGGTGAACGCCGGCGGTGACGGCATCGACTCCAATGGCTCGGTGGAGATTAGCGGCGGTAACACGATCGTTTACGGTCCCACGGATGGCGGGAACGGAGCACTGGATTCGAATGGTGAATTCTTGGTCAGCGGTGGAACGCTTCTTGCCATCGGTTCTTCCGGAATGGCTGAATCGCCTTCGACCAGCTCTTCACAGGGATGGCTGCAGGCTTCAGCTTCCGGTAACGCGAACTCGACCGTGACCATTAAGGACTCCAGCGGAAAGGTCTTGGCCAACATCAAGGCAGCAAAGACCTTCCAGAATGTGGTCTTCTCCTCTGCGGATGTGTCGAATGGTCAGAGCTACACGGTGAGTGTGGATTCCAATTCGACCTCTGTCACTGCGGGTCAATCGACCGGCAGTCAGGGCGGTCCCGGTGGGGGAGCGCCCGGTGGGCAAGGCGGTGCTCCTGGTGGACAAGGCGGAAACCGTCAGGGCGGCCGCTGAGTGAAAGAGTGGGGGGATGCGACTTCGGTCGCATCCCCCCACTGCTCGTTTGTCTGCGGGTTTTCCCGTCTTGTGCGTCGCTCCCGTGGACCCACCCAAACCAGTGGACCCACCCCGCAGATCCACCCCACCCCGCGGACAAAGTGTGTCTGAACGAGAGGCTCGTGAGCGTATATGGTCGGAATCGGTCGAGCAATGACGCACTTTGTCCACGCGCACGTATGCGCAGGGTGCCCAGCTAGAACCTGACGCGGCCTTTGAACGCAGCCGAGGGCTCGCTTGAATGTAGCCGAGGCGGTCAGCTTGAACGCAGTTGAGTCGGAGGGCTAACGAACTCTGTCGACAGGGCGTAAACCCTGCAGCGGCATAAGTTTTGATTCAGTCGGGTCAAGCCGATTCTGTAGGGCTTTGAGCTAGCGCTTTTTGGTTTTGACGGTGACTAAAATGTAGGCGCTCGATGACAACCATGACCCATGTTGAGAACAGCACCGGCTGCAAAATCAGGTTGATATTGTCCGGAGAGAGCAAGATCGTAAACATATAACTCGCGTTCGCATTACCGGATTCAGATGCAATCAAATCACTCAGGCCGTTAAAGAAGAACTGGTAAATCGCCAGAAATAGTGTCATCCATTGGATGACGTACTCGGCGACTTGGAAGGTTTCTTCACTCACTTCAAGACGTGGGAAACGTCTAATCGCTGCGCGGTGAATGTACGACTGAATGAGCGCAGCAGCCAAGATAAAAGTCAGGGTCATGAGTAGGAAAGTTCCTCCACGGAACTTACCTCCGGCAGTGGAAATTGTTCCCTCTGCAGCGGCGGAAAGAGCAGGTTGTCCTTCCGCAAAGCGTGAAACGATGACGAAACCCGTGACGAATATTGAGAGGAGCGCGGCAATCAGCACCATGTTGATCAGGGCACTCAGTGCGAGGTAGCCAACTGCACGCGCGAAGACCAGTCCGCGACGGTTACGACCGTACACAGCAAAGCCGCAGGCGATAACAAGAGAAATAGTTGTCACCGTATAGAACGCCGTGAGCATGACACCTCCAAACAACGCATGCCTGGGTCAAGTTTCGCACATAGCTCATTCATAGACTCCACTGGCTCAATAGTTACGTCACGCACGAAACAAGCTTGAGGAGCATCAAATGAGCGCACTCACCACAGCGATGGTTCTCCCGATCATCATCGACCTCTTCGCAATGTTGATCCTGGTTGGAGCCCTCTACTACCCCCGCCACCGACGCGCCGATCTTGTCGTCGCATTCTTTGTTGTCAACATCGGCGTCCTTGCGGTCGCTAGCGTCATGGCAAACTCGACGATTTCCGCAGGCCTAGGACTTGGCCTCTTCGGTGTCTTGTCGATTATCCGACTGCGCTCCGACGAAATCAGCCAGCGCGAAATCGCCTATTACTTTGCTTCCCTTGCCATTGGCCTGCTCCTTGGCATGAGCACCGCGATCTACTCCTATGCAATGGTCGCATTGGTCCTTGCCACTTTGGCCGTTGGCGATTCGACGCTGATTCTTGGCCGTTCGGGCTCGCAGCAAGTCCAATTCGACCGCGCAATCGCGGACGAGCAAGAACTTCGCCAAGCGCTTGAGGCTCGCATGGGTGTCAAGGTGACCGGAGTCAAGGTCATCAAACTCGACATGGTCAACGATCTCACCTTGGTTGACGTCCGCTACCGGGTCCCGGCCAGGCGCTGAGCCCACGCAAACGACCACCCCAGCCTCGGCCTCGTGAAAGAACTGGAGGACACCATGACGCACGAACTACATAACCTGACGAATCTGGAACGAATCAGCCTCGATGACATGAACGCGCGCGCCGCACTGCTCACGCGAGTCGATCGCAAGTACGTCGTGCCGACGGATCGCTTGGATGAACTCATCGCGCTCATGAACCCCGCAACGCAGGTACTGGAAATCGGGGGGAAGATTGAGCAGCGCTATGCCTCGTGCTACTTCGATACTCCCGAGCTGCACTCCTTCATGGACACCGCGCACAAGCGCCGCCGCCGCTACAAGGTCCGCACGCGCTCCTACCTCGATTCGGAGCTGGCCTTCCTTGAGGTCAAGACCCGAGGGCCGCGAGGGCACACCGTCAAGAAGCGCATGGCCTACGACTTCGCTCAAGCAGCGCGGATGGAACTCAGCCGCGAGGGCCGGCTTTGGGTGGCCGAAAGGCTCGAGGCCGCTCAGTGCTTTGACGGCGTTGGTCGGGTTCATTCCCTGGTCCCCGTGCTCTCTGGAACCTATACGCGTTCGACGCTTCTCATGGCAGATGGTCAGGGGCGCGCGACGATTGATACCGAGCTGCACTGGGACTCGTGGGGTCATGAGCTTCAGGCTCCCCACATCGCCATTATTGAAACGAAGTCTGGCGCTGCTCCGTCTGAGCTGGACCGACTGCTGTGGGCGAATAGGATCCGGCCGTCGCGTATTTCGAAGTACGCGACTGCGATGGCTCTGCTGACTCCGGACTTGCAGACAAACCGATGGACTCGGGTCATTGATCGTTTCTTCACGATGAGGCCGACGGTTCAGCAGGCGCTTGCCGCATGAGCAGACCGCGGGGTTGATCCCGTACACAAGCTGTCCCGCGAAGTGTGCGTGATGACCCAGAGGTGCTGCGCGGGACTACGCTGGGGGGTGTGGAGATTCCACGCCCCCCAGTTCTGATGAAATCGTGAGGAAAAAATGACACTGCCTTCGGAAAAACTTGCTGAGCTCGGCCTTGAACTGCCAGAGGTTGCCAAGCCTGTTGCCGCCTACGTCCCAGCCATTGAGGATCGCGGTGTTGTGCGCACCTCCGGCCAGCTTCCCTTGGAAAACGGCGAGTTGGCCTGCATTGGCGCGGTTGGTGAAGATGGTGCGGATCCCGAAGACGCCTACGAGGCCGCGCGGATTTGCGCGTTGAACGCGATGGCGGCTGCGGCTGCAGTTGCGGGCGGTGTGGATCGTCTGGCTTCGGTAGTTAAGGTGACTGCCTTTGTTGCTTCCTTGCCGAATTTCTATGGGCAAGCTGCTGTGGTCAATGGCGCGTCTGAACTGCTGGGCGAGGTTTTTGGCTCGCAGCACGCGCGTTCGGCTGTGGGTGTTGCAGCCTTGCCGCTGAATGCCTCGGTCGAGGTCGAGGTGGAGTTTGCACTCCGTTCCGAGTGAACGGGATCGCTCAGCGCTCTATTTAGCAAGGATTTAAACTGAAATAAAGGTCTGTGTGCGGGCGTTCCCGTGAGTACCCGCTGGTTTACAGCTTTATTCCAAGGAAGAGGACAAAATGGCAGAGACTTTGCCCGAGGCAGCAGCGCCGGGAACTGGACAGCAATTCAAGCTGGTTGACGTATCGACCACCCCCTCTGAGGGCGGCTGCGGTTGCGGTTGTGGCGGCCACGGAAAGAAGGAACAGGCTGCTCCTGCAGCACCTGCAACTGAGTCGCACGGAGGCTGCGGCTGCGGTGGGCACGGGCATAAGGCTGAGGCCGCGCCCGCACCCGAGTCACACGGTGGTTGCGGTTGTGGCGGCCACGGACACGCTGCCCAGGAAGCTCCGAAGGCTGAGGCATCTGCTCACGGTGGTTGCGGCTGCGGTGATCACGGTCAGGGAACCGCGCACGTCGTTTCGCAAGATCCCGCCGTTCGCGAGGACGAGCTTATTATTCACTCCCTGCCCAAGGTTGTTCGCCACGCACTGCTGTTTGCTGCGATGGACAACCTGCCGCTTGGGGCATCGCTGATTGTTGTGGCGCCGCACCAGCCGGCTCCTCTCTTCAACTACCTGCAGGAAAGCGAATCGCACTACCGTGTCGAGACAATCGAGACCGGTCCGGTCGACTGGCGCTACCGCGTGACGCGTCTGTCCTGATCTTTGGACGCTCAATGCCCGCGAGCCCCGCGCTCGCGGGCATTTCTGTGTCTGGTGTCCCCGAGTTTTATATCGCCACTTCATCTCCGTTTGGCCTCCCCGGACAAAGTGCGTCAGAACGGGGAAGGATTTGGACTCCTGCCCCGAAAGTCTGAGAGCAATGACGCACTTTGTCCGATGTACCGAGGTGACGAGCAACGCCCCGCCGGGTAGCCGCGCCACTCAGCCGACTGGCCGAGCGTGGCCCCGCTACCTGGCCGATCCGTGGCCCCGCCACGTGGCCACGTGTCCAGTTTCAATGCGAAGACCCGAAATGCCAGCGAGATTTCGCTGGCATTTCGGGTCTTTCTGAGCCGCCTGTGGGAATCGAACCCACGACCTATTCATTACGAGTGAATCGCTCTGCCGACTGAGCTAAGGCGGCCGGGCCATTCCTCACTCCCAAACAGAAGTGGAGAAAAGCTACCGGAAGTACTTTAGCGGTATCCGCTTCGGAGAAGCAAACGTTGTGCTGCTGCGATGGTGTGTGATTACCCGCACGTACTCTCGCTCATGCCCGCCCCTACCTGCGCGTTCCTCGGGTGTTACCCTAAATTGTGTTGACAGAACATGACGAAACGTCAGAAAACCCAGCGGAGATTCCCGTCGTCGTCCTTGTGAATCTAGGAACGCCCGATTCGCCCCATCCTCGCGATATCCGCCGCTTTCTCCGAGAGTTCTTGAGCGATCGCCGAGTGATCGAAATGCATCCCCTCATGTGGAAGCCGATCCTCGAATGCATGATCCTTCCCCTGCGGCCCCACCGCATTGCCGCCAATTACCGGTCGATCTGGACCCCCGAGGGCTCCCCCCTCATGGCGCAATCCATCGCGCAAACCAAGGCTCTGACAACTTCGCTCTCATCCAAGGCTCGCGTTGCGCTCGCAATGCGTTACGGTCAGCCCTCGCTCGAATCCGTCCTCGACGAGCTCTACTCGCAGGGACACCGCCGCGTGCTCCTCATTCCGACCTATCCCCAGTACGCGGCCTCGACAACGGCAACTGTCACCGATGCTCTTTCTCACTATCTGCTGAGCCGTCGCGACCAGTTTGAAGTGCGGACCATTCGTTCTTTCCCAACCGAACCCGCCTATATCGAGGCCCTCGCGCGCTCCATCGAAGACACCTGGGCCGAGCGTGGGCGTCCGAACTTCGCCGCGGGCGACAGGCTCATTGCCTCCTTCCATTCGATCCCACAGAAGATGCATGACCAGGGCGACCCCTACCGCAGCGAATGCGTGGCAACCGTGGAGGCGTTGCGGGCCCGCCTCGATCTGTCCAACGATGAACTCCTTGTGACTTTCCAATCCGTCTTTGGCCATGCCGAGTGGCTTGGCCCGGCGACGATCGACACGGTCGAGAATTTGGCGCGCCAGGGGAGTGACCGCCTCGACGTCATTTGTCCCGGTTTTATGGCGGACTGCCTCGAGACTGTTGACGAAATTGCCCAACTCAACCGGGAAACTTTCCTGGAGGCAGGCGGCTCAGAGTTCAACTACATCCCGTGGGGAAATGCCTCTCGCGGTGCCATCGAAACTTTGGAGGCCCTCGCCCGGCGCGGGCTTGCGGGTTGGATTGATTGACGAGGCCGTGGGGGAGTTAGGTAGCGCCCCGCGCCTTGGTGCTCACCGACGAGGCGGCGCCAAGAAATCCCCTAGGCTTCGGCTCGGCGCGTGCGAAGTTGCGTCCAGAGGCGCGAGGCGCCGACACCTAGTCCGAGCGCGATCGTGGTTGGAACCAAGAGTGTCGCGCCTCGGTGTGTAAATTCAACCACCAAGCAGAGCGCGGTTAGAGGGGCACTCATTGATGTGCCGAGGAAAACAACAGCGCCAATGAATGCGAAACACACAATGGCTGTCGTGTCGCCGGGGTAGATGTGTGACCAGATGACGCCGAAGATCGCCCCGCAGGAGCCGCCAAGTGCAAGGCCTGGCGTTAGCGTGCCACCCCATGCGCCCGAGCGAATCGTGGCGAGCGTTCCGACGAGCTTCGTCACCCCATCGATAAACAAAGAAACGAGAAGCGCCAGGCCGATGCCAGATGCCGCGCGTGCTCCTTCACCCAGAATCGCGCCGTCAAAAGCTAACTGCGCGGTGGACTGGCCATTCCCGGCAATCGATGGGACCCAGATGGTAATGACCCCGATCAGTGTGAAGGTGGGGATCATCCATGCGAGCAATTTCCACCCGGTAGGTCGCGCGGCAGAACAGGACTTCACCGCGCCCTTGAAAAGGGTGCCCAGAACGCCAAGTAGGGGACCGACGATAACGGCCCACAGGGTGAGGGAAGCGGTTGGGACAAGCTGCGCGGCCTCGGGAAGGGAATAGAAAGGCTCGGTGCGCACCCAGCCGTGTGCGACCAAAACCGCACCGCCGCTAATGACTAAGGCGGGCCAGATGGTGCTTGCGCTGACTTCGAGAAGAAGAATCTCAAGCGCAAACACGGCACCAGAAAGGGGGAGCGAATAGACAGCGGCGAGGCCTGCGCCGGCTGCGCAGCCGACAATGATCCGGCGTTGCGGGGGAGTTAGTCCGAGGAGATCCGAAATCTTCCCACCAAGGGACGCGCTAATCTCGCGGGGAGCAACTTCTCGTCCAATGGAGGCCCCCATTCCCACAATGAGGATCTGATTAAGCGAATGCCAGAGTGTGAGCCAAAAAGGCATCTTTTGGCCATCGACTGCTTGTGGAAGAGAGACAGGCTTCCCGCCCATGCGGGCGTAGAGGTACCAGGACAATGCGCCGAGGATGCCCGCTCCGCTTAAAGCAAGGACGCGGTGCCACCAGGGAACTGAAGAGATCGCCTGAAGAAGCGTGCCATCGAAGTGACCAAAAACAAAGTGCTCAATGATGTGGAGAAGATGCGAACACCCGGCGCCCACAAGCCCTGCAGCAACTGCGGTAATCGCAACCGCGAGCCCCATTCGAAGGCGGGGAGATTGTGCAGAGATTGGGAAACCGGGTGTACTCACATTTCTTGAGACTAGTGACGTTTCTCTACTTCGTCCAAACGTGTATTCACATCTGAACCCACGCGAATGATCACGCTGAGGTCTTCGTCGGAAATGTCATCGCTGATGATGTCACGAAGAAGAGCTCGTTCAACGCGCTGCGCCTTGGCGATGAGTTCCTTACCTGAGTCTGTAATCGTGATTGTTCCGCCGCGACGGTCGAACTCGTAGGGCGTGCGCACAACGAGGTTGCGGCTGGCAAGGCGACGATAGGTGTGGGTCAATCGCGAGGGACTAAAAATGACCGATTGGGCAAGTTCTCCCATCCGGATTCCGATTTCACCGGTTGATGCGACCTCATCAAGGACGCGGTACTCGCCGAGCGACAGTCCGAAATCGCGCTTGAGTGCAACCTCAAGAGCCGCGGAAGCCCTAGTAATAGTAATGAAAAACTGTTCGATCTCGCGAGCACGCTTTTCTTGGTTCATGTCCCTTCTCCGTTTTGCGTTCAGCACCGAGGATTCTCTAACAAAAGGACAGTTTATAGACTTTGGTCAGGCCGTTCAACGCTCAAAAGCGAAATTGAGACAGCAAAATTGACCCCTCAGCGGATTATTAGTCCCCACATAGAATGTGATAACTTTTGATTAAATGTGCATTGCTTGATTGAAGAGGGGCTATTTCTCTCCCAAGCGAATGAGTTTTCGAAAGGTGAAAACTGTGCAGAAAAAAGTTGTTGTATTAGTCGACGACCGTGATGGGTCAGTTGCCGAACAAACCATTTCTTTTGCCTTCAAAGGTGTATCGTACGAGATCGATCTTTCGAAGGAGAATGCCGAAGAGTTTGAGCGAGTGATCTCCCCTTGGATCTCAGCAGCGCGTAGGGTTGGTGGACGATTGAATAGTCGCCGAGCAGGTCAGTCTGCTGCCCCTGAATCAAAGAGTTCACAGGTGCGGCGCTGGGCTCGTGAAAAAGGTATTTCTTTGAGTGAACGCGGACGTATTCCGACGGCAATTATTGAGCAATTCGAAAAAGAGAATCGCTGAGTATTCCTGAGGAAAATTGCTCTTTATGCGGGGTGTTTTAAAACAAAACACCCCGCATTTACTTGTGTATCCAATACGTTTTGTATTGAGTGGTCAGTTTTTGAAGCTGCTTACGGAGCGTCTATCGATTGCGCAAATGTGCAGGTCAGCTAGGCAATAGTTGGGAGATTGACCTCTCCGGCAATAGACCGGTTCATCCACTGCGCGAACTGATCACCACGAATTTCCTGCGAAAGCAAGAAGATTGTCTTCGAGTACAGAGCTTCCAAGGTCATGTCATGAGCACTGATGGCCCCTAAACGTGCCAAGGCGCTACCAGCCTCGTAATGACCCAGAACCACTTCGGATTGATAACACTGGGAAGCCACGATCAGCGGAACATCCTGCGCACGAAGCCCTGCAAGAACATCGACAATTCCCGGGTCGGAAGCCGGGATATTGCCGACGCCATACGCGCGAATAATGACGGCCTCGGGTGCGGGAGTCAACATTGCGCGCAGACGCTCGGCAGACAGCCCGGGAACAATATCGATGACCGCTACGTCGTGACGAGTATAGGGAGCGGGCTTCGCCCAGCCCTCACCCGCCTCGATGCCGTGGTACCACTGCCACGGGGCGCCGGTTCGCGCTACCGGCAAAGTCGAAGGGGAATCAAAGCCGGCAAAAGCCCATGACGAAGTTTTTGTCGCGCGATTGCCTGCCAAGAGCGTGTGGCCAAAGAACAGGGTGACACCTCGAACCTGCGGACTTCCAGCAGCGCGCAAAGCACCGGTAACATTCGCCGATGCATCCGTACCGACTACCCCCAGTGGATACTGCGAGCCCGTGAAAACAATCGGCTTCTCAAAATCGGCCAGCGCATAGGACAGCGCTGCTGAGGTGTAAGCCATCGTGTCTGTGCCATGCAAAACGATAAAAGCATCCGCACTATCGGCGTGAGAACGAACATCGTCGATGATGATCTGCCAATGGATAGGCGTCGTCTCAGAAGAATCAACCAAAGGGGAGAGCTGAGAAAGAGAAACCTGCCCAGAGAGCTCAATACCGTCCAATTGCGCATCGAGCCATGAGGCCAGGTCCGCGCCCGGACGCAAGCCGTCGGGAGAATCAACCATTCCGATGGTGCCTCCGGCGTAGGTTACGTGGATCCTCATGATGGTCCTCTTCTGTCACGCGGACGATTGGAAGTGAAGCGAGATTCTGGGCGCAAGCGGATGGTCGGCGCGGCCTCGGCAATCGAAGAAAATCTATCGCGAATGGACAGCTCCATGCACGCCATCACCCCGGGGATTTTCTTCAAGACGCCGACTCCGGCGCAAACGGAGAGGGGCCAGGACGCTAGACGCATCCCAGCCCCTCAGCGAGCGAAAGAAAGTCAGCCCTTGGAGACCGAGTTGTCGGCACCCGTATCGGCAACATTCGGGTTGCCCGAGGAGTAGGTGACCGTGTTGCTCGAGCCGCTGATGCTCACGCGGTTCACGGAAGCGAGGGTGACAGTGTTGTCACTGCCGCCGATGGTGATGGACTCGATCGCGTGGGTCGAGGTCAGCTTGACGTCCGAACCCAAAATCACCACGTGGGCGACGCCCTCGGGAACGGTGACAACAACGTCAGAATCTGCAATCGTCTGAGTGTTTCCGGTGACGCCCTGTGCCGTTTCCTTTGCGCTATTGGCAGCAGACGAAGCGGTTGCCTGCGCTGCGGAGACGGTCGCAGACGCGCTGGCCAGGCCGGCCGATGCTGCGGTCGAGGCCTCGGCAGCGGCGCTCTGGAGAGTTGCCTTCGCGGAGGCCAGCTGCTCGGCGCCCTGATTGTTGGTCTGGCTGCAAGCGCTGATTCCCATAGCGAGGGCAACGGTCGTGGTGACCGCGAAAGCGGCCAGAGAACGAGGTGAACGAATAGTCATCGTGAATCCTTGAAAATGATCAGAAAGCGGGAATGAAGATCTCAACTCGGCGGTTTGCCTGGCGGCCTGCCGGGTTGTCGGAGCCATCGGCGTTCGTGTTCGGAGCAACAGGCTTGCTCTCGCCGAAGCCCTGAGAATCCAGGGTTGCTGTGACGCCATCCTTCTTCAGCTCGCTCACGACAGCGGCTGCGCGCTCCTCGGAGAGGGTCTGGTTCGATGCGTCATCACCGATTGAATCGGTGTGGCCATAGATGTGTGCAAGCGGAACCTTCGCATTGGTCAGAACCTCAGCAAGATTCTTCAGGGTTGCGGCTGCCTCGGGACGAATATCGGACTTGCCGAAATCGAAGAGGACACCGTCCTCAAGGGTGATGGTGGTACCGCAGCTCTCGACGGGCTTGAGGCTGTCGACCTTGGGGAACTTGCCGACCTTGCCGGCAGTCGGGGCCTTGTCGGCCTTGACTTGCTGTCCGTTGACCTGCGCGGTGCCATCGCCATTGTTGATGATGTTGAGGTTCGGGTCGGTGTAGACGCCGGCCCCCTTGCCATCAAGGTTGTAGTTCACGGAGGTCTTGGTGTTGCTGTAGGTGCCCGAGCCGTCGGCGCTAATGACGATGCTTTCGCCCGTCTCGGAGTTGTTGTAGGTGCCAGAGCCATCGGGGCTGATGACAATGTTCAGGGTGTTGGAGTTGTAGGTGCCCGAGCCGTCGGCGCTTATGACGATGTTCAGACCGGTGGATGAATCGTTGTAGACACCGCCGCCCGTACCGTCGACGACGATGCTCACGGGGCCCTCGTTGATGACGCCGGAGCCGTCGCCGTTGTTCACAACCTGCTTGTCGCCGTTGTTTGAGACGCCGGAGCCGTCGCCGCCAAGGACGGTGTTTCCACCGTTGGTAACGAGGCCGGAGCCGTCACACACGGCGGGAGCAACTGTCACGCCGGGAACAGAGGAAATCTTTGAGGTCGCGTCGATAACGGCCTTGTCCGCGTTGGAAGCGAAGACACCGATCGGGGGAACCTTGAAGAGAGGAATCGGCGGGATCTCGCCGGGCTTGTAACCTGCGACAGCCGGTACTGCAGTGGCCGTCGTGGCGGAGGCCTCGGGAGCCTGCGTCGCCGCGGTCGTCGTTGAAGTGGAAGGCGTGCTCTGGGAGCATGCACTCAGAGAAAAGAGTGCGGCCATTGCGGTCAATGCGGTCGCCGTATGGAAAAAGTGGCGCTTTGAAGTTGTGTCACTCATGCGGAAAGTTTAAAGGAATGCCGCTGAATGGTTGCTGGGCGGGCACTCGATATGGACTGATCATGGTTGATTTGGTTGCGAGTGCATGTGAAATAGATGATGCATGACACACGTCCTGACACATATGGAAAAAGGGTGAAAGAATAGGAGCATGACCTACAAACTGGTGCTGCTCCGCCACGGCGAGAGCGAATGGAATGCAAAGAACCTCTTCACCGGTTGGGTGGATGTTCCGCTGTCGGACAAGGGCCGCGCGGAAGCAACCCACGGTGGTGAGCTCCTCAAGGAGTCTGGTGTTCTTCCGGATCTCCTGTTCACGTCGATGCTGCGTCGCGCGATCATGACCGCGAACCTGGCTCTCGACGCAGCTGACCGTCACTGGATCCCCGTTGAGCGCAACTGGCGCCTCAACGAGCGTCACTACGGTGCGCTCCAGGGTAAGAACAAGAAGGAAATCCGCGACGAATACGGTGAAGAGCAGTTCATGCTGTGGCGCCGTTCCTTCGACGTGGCTCCGCCCGCCATCGAGGCAGGTTCTGAGTTCTCGCAGGATCAGGATCCCCGCTACGCTGGCGAGCCCGTTCCCATGAGCGAATGCCTCAAGGACGTCATCGCACGTCTGCTGCCCTACTGGGATGAGACCATCGTTCCCGCGATCAAGACCGGCAAGACCGTCATGATTGCAGCGCACGGCAACTCCCTGCGCGCCATCGTCAAGCACCTGGATGAGATCTCCGACGAGGATATCGCCGGCGTGAACATCCCCACCGGTATTCCGCTGGTGTACGAGCTTGATGAAGAGACCCTCAAGCCGGTTAAGAAGGGCGGCACCTACCTGGATCCTGAGGCCGAGGCGAAGATCGCCGCGGTCGCTAACCAGGGCAAGTGATCTGAACGGAGTCCCGGCGTTGCCTTTTCAGGCGACGCCGGGGCTTCGCTATATCTGCGGGGGTCTGTTTGTTGACGCCAAGCGGAAGATACTTGTAGTTCCTGCGCCGATGCTGTTACGACGCTTCAGTCCGGACAAAGTGCGTCATAGCCTCCACCGATTCACAGTATTTGTACCTTTGCCTCTGCATTCAGACGCACTTTGTCCGGGTGAATGGAGATTTGGGCTCGCTAGGGTAGCGATCGCAAGGGGGGCATTTGAGTAGCTAAGGGTGGGTATTTGAGTAGCTGCGATGCGAGGACTTTGGTTTGGTTTCCAGCCTCAAGTAGTGCAACCGCTTATCCACAGTGTTGTGTTTGAGCCGAGTTATCCACAGATTGCATAACTGTTCTGCCAGTTGAAGTCGCAGCACGCATCCTTACTTATAGACGGTCAGTGTTCATCGAGTGTGGATCCGAAAGAGGAGGGCGCGGTGAAAATCGTTATTGAGCCACGTCTCATCTCCTCGATTATTCGGAGTGTGTCCCAAGCGATGCTCTACTCGTCTACAAGTAACCGACGAGTTCTCGCCAATCGCTGCCGATCCGGTGAAATTGTTCGGATCATCAGAGGAAGTTATCTTCCCTCATCTGCCCTTCGATCAGCTTGTCATCAAGGCTTGGTGAATGCGCAATTCATGGTCCTGATCGCACGAGCTCTGGCGGCAATCCACCGACGCCCCTATCTCGTGGTTGATTCTCGTCTGTCACTCTTTATCTACGGCTACACGCACGACTTTGACCTCGCTCCGGATTTGTGTCACGGCAAAGATCGGAGCCTTCGCCCTCTGCATTTCCCAGCAGTAGTTCTCGATCAGCGCGTAGTCGCGGCTGCGATCAGTGTCGGTCCGCGTCATTGCGATGGCCGTGCGGGTCTTAAGCGCGTTGAAGGACTGCGTTTCTTGGATGAAGAGTCTCTCCTCATTCGTTGCGTCACTCGTGCCCCTCGCCGCATGCAGTTGGCTGATCTCTTCCCTCAAATCAACATGATTTTTGCCGCCATCGTGAACTTCAATCGTTTCAGGCAAGGTGTTTCTCGCGCCCGGGAACGTTCAGCTCGAGAGAATCTTCAACTCACTCACGCGCGCCTTGCCCGCAATATTCGCAACAGCGCCAAGCTTCGGGCGCTGCTTCCTCGGCTCGATGCGGGGTGCGAGACCCCAGGCGAATCGCGTCTCCTGTTTATTCTTCAATCTGCCAGGGCTCCCCAAATGCAGACCCAATATGAAGTCATTGCTGTCGGTCGGCAGTGTTTCGTCGATATTGCGTTTCCGAGCCACAAAATTGCGTACGAATTTGATGGCCGCCAGAAATATGGGGATACCGTCGATCAGGTTCATTCTGTGATTGAAGATGAACAAGATCGCCAGCGTCGTCTCGAGGCCGAGGGCTGGAGAATCGTTCGTCTGCGGTGGAGTGCGCTGGCCGACCCGTCCCTCGTTCTGAGACAGCTTTCCCAAAATCTTCTGTGGACAGCGAAACAAAGGAAACGAAAAAAGGACTGAAGGTAAAGGGCAAGGAGCAGCTGCGAACGGGAAGACCCATACGAGGCCAGGCAAAATACAGCACGCCAAGGCCAAGGACCAGCTGTGAACGGGAACCCATATCAGGCCAGCCAAAAACAGTGTGCCTTGGCCGGATATCATCTGCGAACGGGAAGACCACCGGGAACTGAGAGAATCGCTGCCTGAGGCTGCAGCTAGATTCGAAGCTGCGGGAATTGCAGCTTGCGGGAGTGGAAACTACCACCTTCCCGTGTGAAGACATCAGGCTGCAAAGCTCTGTGAATCGTCAGGAAAAAGCGAGTTCTCGTCCCGGGCACACAAAGGGCACAAACTGATAGAATATAAACCGCAGTTCAGCTGGAGTGCAGGAGTTTCTTCTATGTCATTTGAGATCGGTCAGACCGTTGTTTACCCTCACCACGGCGCCGCCAAGATCGAGGAAATCTCCACCCGCATGATTCGCGGAGAAGAGAAGACCTACCTGACTCTTCGCGTAAGCCAAGGAGATCTCACCATCCAAGTTCCCGCTGAAAACGTTGACCTTGTTGGGGTTCGTGACGTTGTCGACGAAGACGGGCTTGAAACTGTTCTCTCGGTCCTTCGCGCTCCCTATATCGAGGAACCGACGAACTGGTCTCGTCGTTTCAAGGCGAACCAAGAGAAAATTGCGACCGGCGACATTGTGAAGGTCGCCGAGGTTGTTCGTGATCTCACTCGCCGCGATGATCAGAAGAAGCTCTCAACGGGTGAGAAGCGCATGCTGACGAAGGCGCGCCAGATCCTCAGTTCAGAACTTGCTCTTGCCCGCGGCATCGATAAGTCCGCAGCGGCTGCTCGACTCGATGAGGTCCTTGCCGAGGGATATGACTCCTCCCTTGCTATCGCGGACGACCTCCCGGAAGACGACTCGGAAGAGTGACACAGACTCATTCCGATCGAGTTTTTGCGGTAATTACTGCTGCAGGATCGGGTACTCGGCTAGGTTCGGATCGCCCTAAAGCCTTAGTTGATCTTGAGGGTATGTCTCTTGTTGAGCGTGCTCTGCGTAATCTCCACGCGGGTGGCGTTGATTTTTCGATCATAACCGCACCTCCCGATCACCTTGATGAATTCAACGAGGCGCTTTCCTCGCCAGAATTACGTGCAATTTCGCGCGTTGTCCCAGGTTCTCCTCTATCGCGTCAAGCCTCTGTTGCGGCAGGTTTGGATGCACTTGCAGAAATCTTGGGGGAAGAGGCCACTGCCCGAAAGGGTGCCCTTTCTGCATCGGAAACCACGGCCTCGGCAGTGGGGGAGAATACGCCGGTGCTGATTCACGATGCTGCGCGCCCCCTGGTGTCCGCGCAGCTGGTTCGGCGAGTCATCGAGGCGCTCCAATCCGGTGAGAAGGCTGTAATTCCCGGACTTCCAGTTGCCGATACCTTGAAGAGTTTCCACCTCATTGACGAGGCCTCGGCTGGGGAATCCTCAAGTGCGCGCTATGTCGATGCGACCGTTGATCGCAGTGGATTGGTTGCGGTCCAAACTCCTCAGGGATTCCCGTGGTCGGTGATTCGGGAACTGCACAGGAAGGCCGCATCCTCGGGAAACAGTGAGGAAACAGCGCTTACTGACGATGCCGGGTTAGCTCAGAGCGCGGGGATTCCCGTTCGGATCGTCCAGGGGGAGGGGCGCGCGCTTAAGATCACGACCCCGATTGATCTGGTTTTTGCTCGCGCGATCTTGGCTGAGGGCGCTCAAGCTTGACGACCATCACATCTATTTTTTCTTTTTCTGAACTGTGCCGTGCTAGGTTCACATGTAGGCCTAAGGTCGTAGGCGCATAAGGAGTGAATATGAGTGAAACGACGACCCCCCAGTCGGTGAATACTTCGTCGAAGAAGAAATCATCGATCCTGACGAAGCCCGTCATTGAGTGGGCAATGTGGGACTGGGGATCGGCAGCGTTCAACGCGGTTGCAACGACTTTCGTCTTTTCGGTGTACCTGACACACGATGGCACATTCACCGACAAGGGAACTGCAAGTGATTACCTCTCGTGGGGTCTTTTCGCTGCGGGAATCGTCATCGCACTCCTGGCTCCTATCACCGGGCAGAGGGCAGACCGCCGTGGGAAAGGTGGCGTCGCGCTTTCAGTCTTCACGGTTCTTGTGGTGATCTGCCTGGCGCTGATGTTCTTCGTTGCGCCGCAGGGACCCTTGGGACCGCGTGGGGGATTGCTCTTAGGTATCGGTTTGCTCGGTGTGGGAAATATTTTCTTCGAGTTCGCCTCGGTGAACTACAACGCGATGTTGAACCATCTGTCAACGAAGGACAATATGGGCCGTATTTCTGGCCTTGGATGGGGTTCGGGCTACGTTGGTGGAATTGTTCTGCTCCTTATTCTGTACGTCGGCCTCATTAACCCCGAGGTCGGTTGGTTTGGGATCACCCACGAGAATGGGCTGAATATTCGAGTCTCGATGGTCATTGCCGCATTGTGGATGCTGTTGTCCTCTTTGCCCTTGATGCTCCACCCGGTTAAGCCCAAGCACATTGACGAAAAGCACGGCGAGCACGAGACCCTGTGGGATTCCTACCGCAAGCTGGGAAGCACGGTGAAGTCCCTGGCTAAAGACACTCCGCACACCCTGTTCTTCCTGATTGCTTCGGCGGTCTTCCGTGACGGGCTCGCTGGTGTTTTCACCTTCGGCGCGATCTTGGCGGGTACTGCTTTCGGCTTCACCTCGGGTGAAGTGATTATCTTTGCGATCGCTGCAAATATCGTTGCAGGAATTGCCACAATTGCGATGGGCACCTTGGATGATGTCATTGGCCCGAAGCAGCTCATTGTGCTGTCGCTGAGCTGCATGGTGGTTGCGGGAATGAGCGTCTTCTTCCTCCACAACGGTGGAAAGATTATCTTCTGGACTTTTGGTTTGGTGCTGTGCGTTTTCGTCGGGCCGACTCAGTCTGCATCTCGGTCTTTCTTGGGGCGCATGATTCCCGAAGGTCGTGAAGGCGAGGTCTTCGGACTCTACGCGACGACAGGACGAGCAGTGTCCTTCTTGGCCCCCGCGATGTACGCGGTGTTCTTGAACCTTGGTCGCAGGTGGACGCCGGCTGGCCACGACTACACCTACTGGGGAATTCTGGGCATCATTTTGATCTTGGCTTTGGGCTTGATCTTGACGCTCTTCGTTCACCCGGCGAAGGCACGGCTCGATAGCCTGCAGTAGCCTAGCCCTTACGCGCGGAAAATCAACGCTGTTGCGCTTGCTGCGATTCCTTCCCCCCTTCCGGTGAAACCGAGGCCGTCAGTCGTTGTAGCTGAGACAGAGACGGGAGCTCCCAGAATCTGGCTCATCTTTTCTGAGGCTTCGGGTAGTCGCTTCATCATTCGCGGCCGTTTTGCGATTACTTGGACGGTCACGTTTCCAATCGCCCATCCGGCGTCGGAGAGCATGCGTCGTACTTCCGTGAGGAACGCTTGCCCAGAGGCACCCGACCATTCTGGGCGATCCGTTCCGAAGTTCGTTCCCAGATCTCCGAGGCCAGCTGCAGCGAGAAGCGCGTCGCAGGCCGCGTGGGCAGCGGCATCCCCATCAGAGTGTCCTTCAAGAGGTGTTTCCCCCGGCCATTCCAGGCAGGCAAGCATCAGCGTTTTCCCGTCATGGGGCGAAACGGATGTAGCAAAGGCATGGACGTCGATTGCGTGTCCGACACGAAAAGGGGAAGGCATTTCACTCATGCCAGTAGCCTAAATGCCCTCGCCGGCATTTGCGTACAGTTTTTCTTATCTCAGGCAAAGCGTCTCAGATGAATCGATTCACCCCGCTGCCGGCTTGTGCTCACGGTAGGGTGAGACCGTGCGTTACATTTCGACCAGAGACACCCAGGCCACTTCCGCGTCCTTCTGCGACATTCTGCTCGCAGGACTTGCGCCTGATGGTGGCCTGTACCTGCCCGAAAGCTACCCCTCGCTCAGCAACGATCAGCTGAGTGAATGGGCGAGCGTACTTAAGGAACGCGGTTATGCGGCCCTTGCAGCGCGAGTTCTTGAGCTGTTTATCGACGATATTCCCCGTCCAGATATTGAAGCCATCTGCGCTCGCGGCTACCGCACCCCGGTCTTTTCCGACCCTGAGATTGTCCCCGTGACTTGCCTGAGCAAGGAAGAAAACCTCTGGCTCGCACACCTGTCCAACGGCCCCACAGCCGCATTCAAGGACATGGCCATGCAGCTGCTCGGCGAGCTTTTCGAGTATGAACTTGAGCGTCGCGGAGATTGGCTCACCATCGTCGGTGCCACCTCGGGTGATACGGGAAGCGCCGCCGAGTACGCCCTCCGTGGACGCAAGGGCCTGAGCGTTGTCATGCTGACGCCCGCCGGTCGTATGACGCCTTTCCAACGCGCACAAATGTTCTCTCTCCTCGATGAGAACATCGTTAACGTGGCTGTTGACGGCGTTTTCGATGACTGTCAAGACCTCGTCAAAGCCGTCAACATCGACGCGCAATTCAAGCAGCAGTGGCATGTCGGAGCCGTCAACTCCATCAACTGGGCACGCCTGTTGGCCCAAGTTGTCTACTACATCGCGACATGGTTGCGCCTGAGTGAAGGCCTTGGTGAAGACGCGCGAGTGAACGTGTGCGTTCCCTCCGGCAACTTCGGCAATATCTGCGCTGCGCATATTGCCCGCCAAATGGGACTTCCCTTGGGCGCCTTGGTGGTCGCGACCAATGAAAATAATGTCCTTGAAGAGTTCTTCAGGACTGGCGTGTACCGAGTCCGCGGAAGTGAAGATACGCTGGCAACCTCATCACCCTCGATGGATATTTCAAAGGCCTCGAATTTTGAACGATTCATCTTCGACCTCGTGGGCCGAGATGCCACGCGCACGCGTGAGCTCTTCACCCAGGTCGCGACCCAGGGATACTTTGATCTCTCGCAAACCGAAGAATTTGCAGGACTTCGCGAGCGCTTCGGCTTCTGCGCGGCCTCGTCAACGCATAGTGATCGACTCGCCCAAATCCGCCGCACCTGGGAGGAATCGCACTACCTCCTCGATCCCCACACCGCTGACGGCGTGCAGGTTGCCCGCCAGGTCGCAGGGCAGCTGGACGGCCCCGTCGTCGTGATGGAGACCGCGCTTCCTGTGAAGTTTGAAGAAACGATTGCCGAGGCCGTGGGCTTTGTTCCTCCGGTTCCGCTGCGTTTTGCGGATATTGAGGGGCACGAACAGAAGGTCGTTGCATTGCCTCGCGATGTTGATGCTCTCAAGGAACTGATCCGCACGCGGGTGCAGCCAGGAAGGTAATTTCTCTGCGTTTACACGGTCCCGGGAACTGAACTGGTCTCCAGATGCAGGTGGCACCGTTTACCATGAGAGCATGAGCCTTCATCTGTACGATTCGAAAACTGCACGCCTCCAGCCGCTGGAACCGGTGATTCCCGGACACGTGGGAATCTACCTGTGTGGTGCGACTGTTCAGGGGTCACCCCACGTCGGCCACTTGCGCTCGGCCGTTGCTTTCGATTCACTGATTCGCTGGCTCAAGCGCGCAGGTCTGGAAGTGACCTACATTCGCAATGTCACTGATATCGACGACAAAATCCTGAATAAGTCTGCTCAGGCCGGGGTTCCGTGGTGGGCGTGGGCACAGCGTTTCGAACGCGAGTTCACCGCCGCGTACCAGAAGCTTGGCGTTCTGGAACCTACTTATGAGCCTCGCGCAACGGGTCATATTCCCGAGCAAATCGCACTCGTTCAGCGGCTCATTGACCGCGGCCACGCATACAGCGATGGCGCGGGAAACGTGTACTTCAGTGTGAGTTCTCAAGAAGACTACGGTTCGCTCACTCACCAGCGCCTTGAAGATATGCGAACAACGGAAGACGAATCGCAGATCGATTCGGCAACCGAGGCGGGGAAGAAGGATCCGCGCGACTTCGCGCTCTGGAAGGCCGCAAAGCCCGAAGAACCAGCCACGGCCTCGTGGGATTCCCCTTGGGGGAAGGGGCGCCCGGGCTGGCACCTCGAGTGCTCGGCAATGTCGTACCGCTACTTGGGTGAGGCGTTTGATATCCACGGCGGCGGAATCGATCTGCGCTTCCCTCACCACGAAAACGAGCAGGCTCAGTCTCACGGAGCCGGATGGGACTTCGCGCGCCTGTGGGTCCACAACGCATGGGTCACCACCAAGGGTGAAAAAATGTCGAAGTCCTTGGGAAATGTGCTCTCGATCGACACTCTCACGGAGGATTTCCCAGCAGCTGCGGTGCGTTGGGCACTCTCAACCGTGCACTACCGCAGTGCCATCGAGTGGGGGCCGGATACCCTCCCGGATGCGAACGCAGCATGGGAAAAGTTCTCCACTTTTGTCACTCGCTCGATCGAGGCCGTAGGTGAAGCAAGCCCGGAGGAACTGTTCTTGAGTCCCGAAGAACTCCCCGAAGCCTTCACT
Source organism: Actinomyces sp. Marseille-QA0893 (assembly GCF_976954355.1). Lineage (NCBI taxonomy): Bacteria > Bacillati > Actinomycetota > Actinomycetes > Actinomycetales > Actinomycetaceae > Actinomyces > Actinomyces sp. Marseille-QA0893. Next base: position 234,003 of record NZ_CDRJSY010000002.1, on the reverse strand, counting down.
CAGGCAATGAACGACGATCTCAATGTTGCCGGCGCGCTTGCCGCAATCCACGAACAACTCAAGCTGGGCAATATTGCCCTGGCTGACGGTGATGTTCAGGCCATTAAACGCCAGCAAATCCTGGTTCGCTCCATGCTTGATGTGCTCGGTTTGGACCCAGCCTCGCCGCAGTGGGCAAATGCAGGTACGGGTGCGTCGGCCTCGGGAAATACCGGGGATGACCCGCAAAAGCATGCACTTGACGTGCTGGTTGGCGCTCTCCTCGAGCAACGTGCCCAGGCGCGCGCCGACAAGGATTGGGCAACAGCTGACCAGATTCGTGATCGCCTCGCAGAGGCGGGAGTTCAGGTCGCCGACGGGAAAGAGGGAGCAACCTGGAGCATCGGATAGACCAGGTAGTGTGCAGACGGGTAGGAATGATGGAGTATGTAGCGTTACTGCGCGGCATCAACGTCGGTGGTAAGAACAAGGTCGTCATGAGCGAACTGCGTGAGCAAATCGCGTGTGAAGGCTTTGTGGAAGTACGCTCATACATCAACAGCGGGAACCTTGTTTTTATAGCCGACGCTACGCATGAAGAAGTGGCTCGTAGCGTCGAGTCTGTCCTAGATCGATACTATTCCTTCCCGATTCGCTTGGCTCTCCTGTCTGGGCAGGAATACCTTATGGAATTGTCTGATCTACCCCACTGGTGGCATGGGGACGCCGCTCGACGCGACGTTCTTTTCTACACACGCGGGTTAGAGCAGGACCACGTACGCGAGCGCATCGAAGCAATGGTGCTGGGAGATGAATCCGTCCACTTTGGCAAGCATGCCGTGTTCTGGGCAAAATTCGACGAGGCCTCGTTCCTCAAGACCGCCTACCACAAGTACCTGATGCGCGAGGACTTTTATCGCCAGGTGACAATCCGCAGCGGTGCGACGGTTGAACGGATCGCTGCAATGCTCTCGCGGGACTGATCCCTCTAGTGTGATATTTGCCCACACGCGCCCTTGAGGCCCCTACGTGACTTGAACACCGTATGCTTGTGTCAGTTCACGACGAAACAAGGAGACACGATGGCTGGAAATGATGGACGTCGCGGTGCCGTAAGAAAACCGGGCTCGAAGAAAGGCCCAAAGGTCGGCACTGGCGGTCACTCGCGCCGTCGCCTCGAAGGTAAAGGCCCGACGCCCAAGGCCGAGGACCGCACCTACCATCCCGCTTTTAAGCGCAAGAAGGCCCGCGAAGCCCGCGAGGCCCAGGAGGCCGCCATCGCGCGTGCTCGAGCCAAGTCCTCGATCAAGATCGCCGAGGGCCACGAGCTGATCGCCGGCCGCAATCCCGTTGCCGAGGCCGCGCGCGCGGGAGTGCCCATCGAACGTGTCTTTGTCCTTGACAACGTGAAGGACGACCGCGTTGAAGAAGTTGTCCGCCTGGCCTCGGGAATGGGGGCGCCGGTTTACGAGGTCACGCGCCGCGACCTAGATGTCGCAACTGACGGTGCGGTCCACCAGGGCGTTGCCATTGAAGTGCGCGGATACGAATACCGCGACGTTGAGGATCTTATTGCGGACTCTTTGCAACAGCTGGATATCCCGCTCTTGGTAGCCCTTGATCAGGTCACTGACCCGCATAACCTGGGCGCTGTCTTGCGTAGTTCTGGTGCTTTTGGCGCGGACGGGGTGATTATCCCCGAACGTCGCAGTGCAGGCGTCAACACCACCGCGTGGAAGGTGTCGGCAGGCGCAGCTGCTCGCGTGCCGGTTGCACGCGCGACGAACCTTGTGCGCGCACTGGAAGACTGTAAGAGTGCCGGTTTCTTTGTCGTCGGCCTCGATGGGGGCGGCGACACCGAATTGCGCGATCTCAAGCTTGCCGATGGCCCGTTGGTTGTTGTCACCGGCGCTGAAGGAAGCGGCCTGTCTCGTTTGGTCCGTCAGACCTGTGATCAGATCGTGTCGATCCCGATCGCCTCGGCGGTGGAATCGCTCAACGCGGCAGTTGCCACAGGAATTGCCCTCTATGAGGTCGATTCGCTTCGTCGTGCCCGCGCAGAAAAGTAGCGAGAGTAGCGCTCAATGGGAACAACACCCCCTGCCTGAGGCTGGGGGTGTTTTCTTAAATTTTGCCCTTCCGGCGACGCTTGACGTCCCTGCGGATGCAGTAGATGTTTTGCGTCTCTAAGAAGTGCTCTTTCGGAAGGTCATCGGCGTAGAAATACGTTGCGCCCCCGCGCAAGAAACCAGTGTTTCTGTATTCCTCTTCGAATTGGTGCAGGGTTACATACAAAACATCGTTCAGAATCGAACTATTTTGCGCGATGATGTCGCTTGGGGTGCAGTAAAGCTCAGTAAAGAACTCGCCCTCTGCGGACGCGCGTCGCGCGGCAACCAGCACTCGGTTCATCCCGAGCATCGAGCGCTTGAGCTTTTGTGGGAACAAACGCGGCATGAAGTTCACCCAATCATCAGTAACTCCAGACCATAGCAACTCTTTGAGGTCCGAGCCGATAATGATCTCGGTGCCCGTCCACCCGTGAAGGGCAAGCTCCTCCCTGTATCCGGGAGTCTCGCCGCGTGCGCCGAAACGATTCCAAAAATCAAGGCAGCGTCCCACAGCGTGCTCGGGCGATTCATTGACCGGGTACATCGCTGAATAGCGAGCGACCGACGTTGTAAGGATACCGGGATGTTTATTGGGATCTCGGTGTTTAATGAAACCCATCGTTCACTCCTTTGCTGCAGGGATGTGCTCTGGCACCTTATTTTGTCTTTTATTGTGGGTGCAAATCAAAGCCGAATAAGGCCGAAATCAGGACTGAGTAGCGTCATAATTACTCACTGAAAAATTTCAGATTCAAGGATGTTATGATCCGATCATGAGTTTAATCGGTCTAATCATCATCGGCTTGGTCATTCTCGTCGGCATCATCGGTGCAGTCGTTCAAGTTTGGCCATCTTCGCCTTTCATTGGCGGAGCAATCTTTGTCTGGGCGTGGATGACGGGAACGGGAATCGCCTGGACTGTTTTCGCGATCGCTGCGGTCCTTCTGGGAATTGCTGCGATTCTTAAATATGTGATTCCCGCGCGGCAGATCGCCAAAGCAGGAATCCCCAAATCGACACTGGTCTGGGGTGGTTTCGGTGGCCTCGTGGGATGGTTCCTCTCTGCGCTGACGGGACTTGTGGCGGCTTTCCCCTTCGGATTGCTCATCGGAATGGTCGCGGCTACCTACATTGCTGAATACCTTCGTGCCACGGACAAACAGACAGCGACGGCCTCGACACTCCAAGTTCTGAAAGCGTTCGGGTGGTCTGTTGCCATTGAACTCTTCGCAGCGCTCTCTTCTGCAACGGCGTGGCTCGCCATTGTCATCGTCGGAGCCAAGTGAAATATCGCCACTGATCTTGTGCCTGCGCGTGGGTGTCCTTCCTGCGCGCAGGCCTTTTTATTGTGGAATCAGCGGACATGCGGAATACTGCCTCCCGACCGTTAACGGTCCACAACGCGGCGACAAGGTCGGTAGCACCTGCTTGGCGACAAGATAGCCCGCTCAACCCGGCCTCGGCAATCCTCGGCTAAACTATGCCTGTTGCGCCTTCGCTGACGCGATCACTTCATATACCCGCTCAACGCATTGAATAACGGAGAAAACATGCCCGCCGTCATCGTTCTCGGCGCCCAATGGGGCGACGAAGGCAAGGGAAAAGCTACCGACCAGCTGGGACAACACACTGACTACGTCGTTAAATTCAACGGCGGCAACAACGCGGGACACACGGTCGTCATCGATGGCGAGAAGTACGCCCTCCACCTCCTGCCCGCGGGAATCCTCTCCGAAGGCGTCACCCCGATCATCGGTAACGGCGTCGTCGTTGACCTCGATGTTCTTTTCGATGAAATCGAGACCATCACGGCACGAGGCGTGGACTGCTCGCGCCTGCTGATCTCGGCAAACGCGCACATCATCCCCGCCTACAACCGCCTCATGGATCAAGCCAACGAGCGCGCCCGCGGCAATAACCAGATCGGCACGACCGGACGCGGCATTGGCCCGACCTACGCGGACAAGATGAACCGCATCGGTATCCGCATCCAGGACCTCTTCCACCCCGAGACGCTGCGCGCCAAGGTCGAGGCCGCACTCGCCCCCAAGAACACGATTTTCGAGGCCGTGGGTCTGCCTACCCTGGACCCCACTGAAGTCACCGACCACCTCCTGTCCTTCGCCGATCGCATTGAGCCGATGATGTGCGACGTGTCCCTGGTCGTCAATGATGCTCTTGACCGCGGCGATACCGTTCTCTTTGAGGGCGGGCAGGCAACCATGCTCGATATCGATCACGGAACCTATCCCTTCGTGACCTCATCGAACCCGACGGCCGGTGGCGCACTCGCGGGCGCGGGCGTTGGCCCGACTCGTATCAATTGCGTCGTCGGTGTTGCAAAGGCCTACACGACTCGCGTGGGAGAGGGCCCCTTCCCGACCGAACTTACCGACGAGGTCGGTGACGACCTGCGCACGCGCGGCGGAGAATTTGGCGTCACCACTGGGCGTCCGCGTCGCACCGGCTGGTTCGATGCCGTTGTTGTTCGCTATGCAACGCGCGTCAACGGATTGACCGACCTGTGCCTGACCAAGCTCGACGTTCTCACCGGTTACAAGGAAATTCCCGTCTGCATCGGCTACGAGCTTGATGGCGTTGTCGTTGATGAAATGCCCCCGGATCAGGTCGATTTCGCACGCGCCACCCCCGTCTACGAGATGCTCGAGGGCTGGAGCGAGGACATCACCGGCTGCCGGAGCTTCGATGAGTTCCCCGAGGCCGCACAGAAGTACATCCTTCGCCTCGAAGAGCTTGTGAACTGCAGGATTTCTTCGATCGGTGTTGGTCCCGGTCGCGAGGCAACGGTCATTCGTTTCCCGCTGCTTGGAGAGTAATCCTCCAACACCACGTGATTTTTTAAGGCCGGCGCCGCGTTTCCTTGTTGAGGGGGAGCGCGGCGTTGGTGCATGTAAGCGCCATTTGCGCATAAAAAAGCGCGCACCGAGCCGAAAGCGCCTGTCGGCGCGAAGGCCGCTCGTAGCGGCAGAAGTTGGAGCCCGGGGCTTAACAACTCGGTACGCATGCAAGAGCATAGAACACGAGCGTGCCATGCGCATGATGGGGCTCCGCGCTGGGATTAAGACCCCGGAGGCATCCATGTGGGACTATAGAGGAATGGAGAACCTCGAGTCATCCCCTCCGAAACTACCCTCGCGCCGCGAACGTCAGCGTGAACTCGCTGCTCAACGCGCGGTGGAAGAACCCGCGCAAGAAAGCCCCACCCAGGTTTCGCGTAGTGTTCTCGAGTATGACGACACGATTGAGCCCGTGACACTGAGCACAGGCATTATTCGTGTTCGGCACGGTATTCGAGCGGGAGAACTCGCGCTTGCGGCTGAAGGCCGCCACTCGAGCACGCACTCTCACGAGCATCGGTCGATTAAACCCGAGCTTCGTCGCGGCCTCCACACATCTGCTCTTACGGTGCTGTTTCTCTCCGTCGCGACCTGTGCCCTCTGGTTCTCACCATGGGAATCCTGGGCGTGCGCGGTTGTCGTCGCCTTGGCCTCGTGCCTGCTGGCGGCGGGCTGGCCATCGCTGACGAACACGAAGGTCACGGTCCCAGCCCAGGTCACGGTCGGCCTCGCAGGCTGTGTTTCCGCGGGCGTCGTAACTTTCACCGCCGACCTTATGGCGGCCACTGCCGTCATGGGGTTGGGGACGGTTGGCCTTGTGATTGTCGAGGTTTTTACGGCCTCAACGCCGCGTGATTATTCGAAGAGTGGGCGGGTCGTGTGGGCGGCGCGCTCGACGACTTCTTCGCTCATGAGTTCGATGACCGCGCTGCTCCTGGTTGTTTCTGCGTCGTCATGGGTGACCCTTGCTTCCTCGCAGGGGTGGAGGATCGCGGTTCCGATTGCTTGCGTGATTGTCTCGTGCACGGTGTGGGGCGATCAGATTGGTGCGAGTTTCCGTTCGCAGTCTTTTGGAGCGCTTGGTGCGGCTCTATTGTCGGGCGTTCTTGCCTCTGTCGCGGTGTGGAAGCTCGGCCAAAGTGCGGACCTGAGTCCAATCGTTCTGCCCGGCCTCGCGGCCTATTCGGGGCTGACGACAGCTGTCGTGATTTTGGGAGTGTTTACAGGAATCGCGGTTGCCTTGGTTGTCATTGTTTTGGATGGTTTCATGGGGGACACCGAGTGGGCGCGGCCGACGATGGGCGCGATTGCGCGTGGGAGCGCGAAGTTCCTGCTCGCCGCCTTGCCCGTGTACATCATGTTCCGGATCGGTGGTATTTAGCCGATTTCCGAGGCCGTGGCTGCTTGGTAGTGTCCGGGGACTTGCGTGGAGTGATTGGCCGCGTAATCCCTGTGTGAGACCCGTTTGACGTGGGGCCTTCGCTTAGGGGAGCCATTGCCTCGAGACCCCGGTCCATGTGGGTATTCGCGCACGGATGGGCGGTGGCAGTCAATTTCGGTTCGCAGATGAAGGTGGGGCCGCTTAGTCTGGATGCATGATGGTCATTCCAGAAAATCTGCCCACTGAAATCGCCCCGCTGGCTTGGATGCTCGGCCAATGGAAAGGCTGGGGGATGCTCAGCGTCGATGAAGGCGAAGACCAGCCGATCTATGAAGAGGTCGAGGGTCTGATTAGCGGCGTTCAGATGAAGCTCGTGACAAGGATTTACTCTGCGAGCGCGCGTGAGCCGATCGATCCCATCTGGGATGCAGCCACGGGCGTAGCCGCCCTCGAAATTGGCGATCTCATGCGCGAAGAAACGCTCTATGTGTCTCTACTTCCCGGGTCCGGGGTGCTGCCTGAACCCGGCCAGTTTGAGACCCGTGAAATGGTTGCGCAGGGTGCGCAAAGTGACGGTTATTGCGCTCGTTGGGTTGGGCGCTCCATGGGGCCGCGCGTTCAGATGGAAACAGATGCTTTGATTTGTGATCCTGCGGCAACTGTCTACCAACGTTTTTCGCGAATGTACGGCCTGGTTGCCGGCGAAATGCTGTGGGCGAACGAAAAGCAGCTTGACGGTGAAGAAGACAAGGTTGAATTGTCGGGACGTCTCATGCGCGTCAATGAAGAGGCTGGTGAAGAGTAAGTGACGCTGGTCGGAGAAGGTTTCTTTTCGGATATCGGGGGAGCCGGCCTCGGTGATGGCGGAAGGGGCGGTGAAACGCAGTGGGTGTCTCCGCTGGCGGAACTTCCCGGCGCTGTTGTGCTCGATGATCTTGACGCTGATCAGACAGGAGAAGGGAACTTCGAAGAAGCGACTGGCGGTGCGGAAAATACCGCGCAGGAATCTGATGCGGCAGGCTATGGCGCTATCGCTCACTACGGTGATCCTTCCGGAGAACAGTGGGCTTTAGAAGACGGTCGCGCGCTGGTTGATCATCCCGATCTTGCCATCGTCGAAGTTGGCGGACCAGATCGCTTGACGTGGCTCACCTCGATTTCCAGTCAAGTGCTCACGGGAATCGAAGCGGGGGAATCACGGGAACTCTTGATCCTCGACCCTCAGGGCCACATCGAATACGCGGCCGGCGCGATCGACGACGGGGAAATGCTCTACCTCGTGACGGAACGCAAAAGCGCGCAGGGCCTTGCGGATTGGCTGAACTCCATGCGTTTCGCGCTCCGCGTTGAAGTCACGCTCTCCCAAGGTTGGTGGATCCTTGGAAGCGTTGGAAACAGTGGTGTTTCCAACTATGAACAGGTCGCGATGACCTGGAACGACCCGTGGCCAGGCGTGGTTGACGGGGGAGCAGAGTACTTCCGTGGCTCGCACCCGGGAAAGAATGTGTCCTTCCATATCCACCTGATTCCCAAGGAAAGAGCGCGCGAGTTCTGGCAGGCCTGGAGCAATGACCAGCCCAAGCGCCGCGCAGCGGGAATAAACGCGTGGGAAGCGGTGCGCATCGCGGCGTGGCGGCCTCGTCTGGGATATGAAACTGATGGGCGCTCCATGCCCGCGGAACTGGACTGGCTGCGAACCGCAGTGCACACGAACAAGGGCTGCTACCGAGGGCAAGAAGCCATCGCGCGAATCTTGAATCTGGGGCGGCCCGCACGCCGATTGGTTTTCCTCCAACTGGACGGATCCAGGGGCGACATCCCCCAGCGTGGACAATTTATCGAACTCTCCGGTCGTCGCGTGGGAATCGTGACCTCGGTTGCGCGTCATGCAGACATGGGGCCGATCGCGCTGGCACTGGTTTCGCGCGCCCTTCCGCCCCAGGTCGTGCTGGATTTGGATGGAATTGCAGCTGCGCAAGAGCTGATCGTGCCGGTCGACGGGAAATCTTCGGTATCGCCGAAGGAACGTCCGGGGACCGGATTTCATAATCCCGAATTGCGTCGACCGGATATTCCAGCGCTTGGTGGGAAGTCAATAGGTAGCCGGTAAAGCCTCAGTCTTGCCCGGATGCTTGTCTCGCTGGTAACTATGGGATGCACAGCTACAAGCGGATGATGAACTGAGGAGCCAAGGAGCACTCCCATGCGTGGAATTTTGCAGCGCGTTACTCGCGCATCAGTGTCGGTCGATGGCCAGGTTGTTGGAGCCTTTGACGGTCCGGGAGCCGTTGTCCTCGTTGGAGTGACTCATGACGACACGGTCGAGAATGCGAAGACCTTGGCCCGCAAGATCGCTGAGCTGCGCATTTTCGAGGATGAGACCTCGATTCAGGACAGCGGGGCATCCGTACTGATCGTTTCTCAATTCACTCTCTATGGCGATGTGCGCAAGGGCCGCCGCCCATCGTGGTCGAAGGCTGCGCCTGGGCCTGTGGCAGAGCCGCTGGTTGATGCCGTTGTTGATGAGCTGTGTGCGCGCGGAATCCATGTTGAAACGGGACGTTTCGGTGCAATGATGTCGGTCGATTTGGTCAATGACGGACCTTACACCTTGGTCATTGAGGTCTAGACACAAGTCGTAGGAGAGGGCCGGAGCTGGTGACAGCTCCGGCCTTTGTCAGTTTTCGGTGGTTTTGCTGCGTCGGGTCTGCGTCTTCCCGCTTCCTCCCTTCTTCCCCTTTCCCCGCCCGCATTCCGTCACCTCCCGCACTCCTCCCCCTCCCCCCGGACAAAGTGCGTCATAACGAAGGCGCTGAGTTCAGATCATGTCCTTTCCTCTCGCGCTCTGACGCACTTTGTCCGAAGGTGGGCACGGGGACCGGGCAGGGATTGGGCACGGGTATCGGGCCCGAAATACTCTCCGAGCCTCCGTAAAACCCATCTGCCCTCGGTGAACAAACGCGCGCGCGGCCTGAGTTCCCCGTAGTGTGGGAGTCAGTGAAAACCAGGTCGCCTGCGCCTCGCTGCGATCTGAACAAAAGGGAGAAACGATGTTTGAACGCTTTACGGACCGGGCCCGACGGGTCGTGGTCCTCGCGCAGGACGAAGCGCGCAGCCTCAATCACAATTACATCGGGACAGAGCACCTGCTTCTCGGCCTGATCACTGAAGGTGAGGGCGTGGCAGCCAAGGCGCTCGAAAGCCTTGACATCAACAAGGACGCCGTTCGCTCAGCCGTCATCGACATCATCGGCGAAGGTGAAAAGCCCGTCGAGGGACACATCCCCTTCACCCCCCGCGCCAAGCGCGTCTTCGAGCTGAGCTTGCGTGAGGCGCTGCAGCTTGGCCACAACTACATCGGCACCGAGCACCTCCTCCTGGGCCTGCTCAAGGAAGGCGAAGGCGTTGCCTCACAGGTCCTCATCAAGCTCGGCGCAGACCTTGGCAAGGTCCGCCAGACCGTGATCGAGCTCCTCTCTGGCTACCAGCGCAATGGCGACGACGGGCGTGAAAGCGTTGGCGTCGGCGCTTCCTCAAGTGGAAGCGGCCAGACGAATTCGGCGATCCTCGAGCAATTTGGCCGCAACCTCACTCAGGCTGCCCGCGAAAACAAGCTCGACCCGGTGATTGGCCGCCGCACTGAAATGCAGCGCGTCATGCAGATCCTCTCGCGCCGCACGAAGAACAACCCCGTTCTGGTCGGCGAACCGGGCGTCGGTAAGACCGCCGTTGTCGAAGGCCTCGCCCAGGCAATCGTTGCGGGCGACGTGCCCGAAACCATCAAGGACAAGCAGATCTACAGCCTTGATATGGGCGCCTTGGTTGCCGGCTCGCGCTACCGTGGTGACTTCGAAGAGCGCCTGAAGAAGATCCTCAAGGAGATTCGCACTCGCGGGGACATCATCCTCTTCATCGACGAGATCCACACCCTGGTTGGTGCCGGCGCTGCGGAAGGCTCCATTGACGCCTCGCAGATGCTCAAGCCCATGCTTGCGCGCGGCGAACTGCAGACGATCGGTGCGACCACCAACGACGAATACCGCAAGTACATCGAAAAGGATGCGGCTCTTGAGCGCCGTTTCCAGCCGGTGAAGGTCGACGAGCCCAGCGTCGAAGAGACCGTGGGCATCCTTAAGGGCCTGCGTGATCGCTACGAGGCCCACCACCGCGTCATCATCACCGATGCTGCGATCCAGGCCGCCGCCGAGCTGGCTGACCGCTACGTCTCGGATCGTTTCCTTCCCGATAAGGCCATTGACCTGATGGACGAGGCCGGTGCTCGCCTGCGTATTTCCCGCATGACCGCGCCGCCTGAGTTGCGTGAGCTTGACGAGAAGATCGCCGAAGTGAAGCGCAATAAGGAGTCCGCGATCGACGACCAGGACTTCGAGAAGGCCGCCTCTCTTCGCGATGAAGAGCAGAAGCTGACCGAAGAGCGCAAGCAGAAGGAATCCAGCTGGCGCGATGGCTCGCGCGACTCGATCGCTGAGGTGACTGAGGACGATATCGCCGAAGTTCTGGCTATGTCGACCGGTATCCCGGTCTTCAAGCTCACTCAGACCGAGTCCGCGAAGCTGCTCAAGATGGAAGACGAGCTGCACAAGCGCGTCATCGGGCAGGATGCCGCGGTTAAGGCTCTGGCTCAGTCGATTCGTCGTACTCGAAGCGGCCTGAAGGACCCGAAGCGTCCCGGTGGCTCCTTCATCTTCGCCGGCCCGACCGGTGTCGGTAAGACGGAGCTCGCGAAGGCCCTGGCTGAATTCCTCTTCGGTGATGAGGACGCGCTGATCCAGCTCGATATGTCCGAGTTCTCTGAGAAGCACACGTCTTCGCGTCTCTTCGGTGCTCCTCCCGGATACGTCGGCTACGACGAGGGCGGCGAGCTCACCGAAAAGGTCCGTCGTCGTCCCTTCTCTGTTGTCCTCTTCGATGAGGTTGAAAAGGCTCACCCGGATATCTTCAACTCCCTGTTGCAGATTCTGGAAGAAGGCCGCCTGACCGACTCGCAGGGCCGCAAGGTTGACTTCAAGAACACGGTGATCATCATGACCACCAACCTTGGCACGCGCGATATTAATAAGGGCGTGCTCACGGGCTTCCAGTCCACCGAGAACATCACTCACGATTACTCGCGCATGAAGGCAAAGGTGAACGAAGAGCTCAAGCAGCACTTCCGTCCCGAATTCCTCAACCGCGTGGACGAGGTCGTTGTCTTCCCGCCGCTGGACAAGGAACAGATCAAGCAGATCGTGGATCTGATGATTGCCAACCTTGCCAAGCGCATGGAGGCTCAGGATATGAAGCTCCAGATCACCGACGAGGCGCGCGAGCTGCTTGCCGACCGCGGTTTCGATCCGGTTCTGGGTGCTCGTCCGCTGCGTCGCGCGATTCAGCGCGATATCGAGGACGCGCTTTCCGAGCGCATTCTCTTCGGAGACATCCTTCCGGGGCAGGTTGTCACTGTCGGCGTGAAGGGCGAAGGAGAAGAACGAGAGTTCACCTTCAACGGCCAGTGAGGCCCTAAGCGGTGGACGTCCTTGGGTAGTTCCCCTTGAGTTCGCCGTGACTTGTTGTACGAGGCCGGGCGGGGGTCTGCGAGAATTGTTGCGCAGGCCCCCGCCCGGCTTGTGTGTGCAACTTGTCCACAGCACTCAATACGTACATGAATGTAATTTCTGCGAATTTTTTCGCGAGATTCCGGGAAAAAGCTCAAAGTGGCCTGTGTGAAATTGAACTTCAGTTCCTCAAATGAGGGCAGTGCATGGGACACTAAAAGAGGTCAACTTTAAGAATCGACACCTCTATCCTGTGCAAGAGTGGTGAGAAGTAAATGAAGCAGAAGAATAGTGTTCAGCGAAAGCGCATGAACCGACGCCGGATTCCGGCTGCGTTGGTTGCGGCTTTCACTGTCACTGTTTCAACTCTTGCCATTCTTCACCAGGGCGTTACGACCGCTGAAGTCGACGTCGATGACGGCGGCATTTGGGTGACGAATTCTTCGAAGAAACTCGTTGGCCACCTGAACTACGATTCCCGAATCCTCGATGGTGCTTTCCGAGCGAATACGACGGAATTCGATATCGGGCAGTCCGGCAATGATGTGACTTTTACCGATAAGACCGCTCACTCGGTTGCCCCGGTTGATGTTGCTCAGGTGTCACTGGGTGCCGCAACGTCTCTGCCCGAAAATGCCCGCGTTGTTCAGGGCGGCTCGCGCTTGGCAGTTATGGATGCCTCGGGGGGACAGGTCTGGCTTTCCCAGGTATCCAGCCCTTCATCAACCGCATACACGGATGAGGGCGCAGTTGCCACCGACATGGATCAAGGCGTTGCAACTGTTTCCCAAAAGGGCACTCTTTTTGCGATCTCCCCGCGTGCTGGACGTCGAATTAGTGTGACTCGCGAGGGGCAGCTCGACCGTCTCAAGTCCACCGACATCAAGGGGCTGTCGGCTAACGCCGAATTGATGCTGACCGCTGTTGGTGAACAACCCGTCGCCTTGGATACTCGCAACAGGGTTCTGGTTCTTCCCGATGGCTCCCTGCGCAATCTTGCAGATGATGGAATTAGTGCTTCCGTTACCCTCCAGGATGTCGGCCCGGATTCCTCTTCGGTCCTTCTTGCAACTGATCGTGAACTGATCTCGGTCCCCCTCAAGGGTGGTGCGGTCACGAAGATCCCGGCATCAAGTGATGGGGCTTCAGGAACTCCCGCGCGTCCTGTCTTTCATAAGGGATGCGCGTATGGGGCATGGGCAAAATCGGGCGCATATGTTCGTAACTGCACGGATCCCAGCCTGAATAATCAGATGATCGTTGATTCCCTGAAGAAAGCAACGACGATCGTCTTTAGAACAAACCGCACTCGAATTGTCCTGAATGACACTACTTCGGGATCCGTATGGCTGCCCGAACACAATATGGTCTTGATGGATGACTGGGATAAGCAGGATCCGAATCTTGATAAGAAGGAGAAGGAAGAAGATTCTCCTCAGATCACGGACCAGATTGCTGATCCTCAAAGACAAGATCACAACACGCCTCCCGACGCAGTTGATGATGAGTTCGGTATTCGTCCGGGACGCACAACTACTCTTCCTGTTCTGAACAACGATTCAGACGCAGACGGCGATGTTCTGACTGCTCGACCAGTGACCGATCCTCAATTTGGTAAGGTCACGCGCACTCGCGGTGGCCGAGCGCTGCAGATTACAGATATCGCTGATAACCAAACAGGAAGTACGTCCTTCACTTACGAGGCTTCCGACGGCCAGGCAGTTGACACCGCGAAGGTGACGGTGACCGTCCACCCGTGGGATATGAATTCTGGTCCCAAGCAGCTGCGCGATCCGGGTATCGCTCTGGGACACCGCGCGCAGATTGAATACAACGTTTTGACGGATTGGCAGGACCCGGACGGTGACCCGATCTTCTTGTCCAACGCGCGTGCCCCGGAGGGAATTGAGCTGCAGTTCCGCGAAGAAGGAACTCTTCAGATTCGTGACCTGGGCGCCAGCGTGGGAATCCACACCATCGCTTTGGAAGTTTCTGACGGCCGTACGACCACTTCGGGAACTTTGACCGTTAATGTCCAAAATCCCGGTAACCTTCCGCCGGTCGCCAACGCGGACTTCTATGTCGCGCGTGCTGGCGAAATCACGACGATTTCTCCTTTGGCAAATGACACCGATCCCAACGGTGACAACCTCTCATTGGTTGCACTTTCTGTTGCTCCTGCAGGTAGCCAGATCACGCCGGATCTTGAACTGGGAACCGTCAACTTTGTCGCACAGGCCCCTGGCTCTTACCAGTTCACCTACACGGTGAGTGATGGCCCGGCGACCGCTTTGGGCGTGGTCCGAGTCGATGTTGTCCAAGTTGATGAACAGGCAGTTCCCGTCGCCGAAGATGACTTGGCAGTTCTTCCTGCGGGTGGTTCCGCCCTTGTCGCTCCGCTGAATAATGACTCCGATCCGGCCGGTGGCGTGTTGGTCGTTCAGCAGGTCGAGGTTCCCGACGGCCTCGGACTGGAAGTTACCCTGGTTGACCGTCACCTCTTGCGCATTACTGCGCCGGCGGGTTTGGATTCGTCAGTCTCCTTTGACTACGTGGTCTCCAACGGAACGAATACAGCTCGTGCACGTGTGACCGTGGTTCCTACGACTGCTGAGGATACGAAACTCCCACCCGAGCTCCAGCCTGACCGCACTCGCGTGCGCGTCGGAGATATCGCCTCGGTTCCGGTGCTTGCCAACGACCGTTCTCCTTCAGGATTGACTCTGAAGGTTGACCCGAGTCTTCAGTACACCCCGAACGAGGCCGTGGGTACGCCTTTCGTGACCGGTAACTTGGTCCGCCTCGAGGCCGGCAATACACCCGGTGTCATGCACGTGGCCTATACGGTTCGCGATAGCGCCGGAAACATGGCAACCTCAACGGTTACTTTCGAGGTTCTGGAGAAGAACGGAACGAATGCTCAGCCTCAGCCGAAGGCATTGACTGCGTGGGCAGTCAGCGGTGAAACAACGCGAATTTCCGTGCCTTTGAACGGTATCGATCCCGACGGTGACTCGGTGACTCTTGTTGGCATCGAGCAATCCCCGACTAAGGGCACCGTTGAGCTCGGCGTCGATTGGCTGGAGTACACCCCTGCCCCGAATACCATTGGAACCGATATCTTCACCTACATCGTTGAAGACCGTCAGGGTAAGCAGGCTTCGGCGCGAGTTCGTGTTGGTATCGCGCCTCCGGCTACCTTGAACCAGCCGCCAACGGCGGTACCGGACACGGTTCTTACCCGTCCTAATAGGCAGCTTGGTGTCGCTGTCCTTACCAATGACATCGATCCCGATGGCGATACGATTTCGCTTGTTCCGGGTTCTTTGCAGACCACGACGGAAGAACTCAAGCCCGAAATTCACGGTAATTCCATCTTCCTGACGACTCCTGCCGCGGACGGCTCCTACTTGGTGTCCTACCAGGTCACGGATAATCGCGGCGGTGTTTCACGTGGCACATTGACCATTAACGTCGCCAATGATGCCCAACTTCAACCGCCGATCGCACGCGATGACGTTGTTTCCGCCTCGCAGCTTCCCGCCAAGGGTGGAACTGTTAAGGTCTCGGTCTTGACTAATGACGAGGACCCCGATGGCGATGTCAATAACCTCCGCGTCACGACGAAGGCCGAAGGAGTCGAGGTTTCCGGCTCTGACCTGGTGATTACTCCGAAGGAAGAGCGCATGCTGATCGTCTACACGATCACTGACGCTGATGGTTTAAGTTCCTCGGCGGTTGTGTCCGTCCCCGGACTGGAACGCAATCACCCGGCTATTGACACCACCAAGGTTCCCGTCAAGGTGAGAGCCGGTGAAGATGTCTCCTTGGATATCGCCGACTACGTCATTGTTCGTGACGGTCGCAGCCCGCGCATTACCAATGCGGCGACGCTGCGTCCCTCCGCCGGCATTGATGAGGGCATGACCCTGAGCGATGACCGCCACGTTCACTTCCATGTGAATTCAGAGTGGTCTGGTAAGTCATCTTTCTCCTTCGAAGTCTCCGATGGAGCGGCAGGGGATGACTCGGCGTTGACCTCGACACTGACTATTCCCTTGAAAGTCGAGGCGACCCAAAACCAGCCTGTCACTTTCGTTCCGACCGGAGTTCGGGTCGCTGCAGGTGAAGAAGCCACCGCAGTCGATCTGGCACAGATGGTGCGTGATCCAGAAGGTGCGGATCCTGCTGGCTTCAAGTACGAGATTTCGAACCTCCCCGAGGGCGTGTCAATTAGCCTTGACGGACACACCTTGTTGGTGCGCGCCGATGTCGACCGTGCCAAGGGGCCGGTTGGCATGGTGACCGTCAGCGTTGATGATGGCGCCGGTGCGGTCAGTGGTCAGCTGCCCATTACGGTTGTCGCATCGACTCGCCCCCTCATCCAGGTTTCCGATGCACTTTTGGAGACAGCACGATCGGGCGGACTTGAAGTCGTCGATCTGACTCGTTACACGATCAACCCCTTCCCGGGAACGCCCATTCGCGTTGTCGGTGCCTCCATCCAAATTGGTGAAGGGACCGTTGATCCTCAGGGCACCAACCTGAATATCACCCCCGCTGTTGGATTCCGCGGGCAGATGACGGTTAGGTACCGTTTGATGGATGCGACCGGTGACCCGGACCGTATCGTCGAAGGCAAGGTACGCCTCGTTGTCCGTGACCGTCCCGATGCTCCGACGAATGTCTCGGTCACGGCGACCGGCCCCGGTTCTGCTCTGGTCACCTTCCAGGCGGGAGCAGATAACGGTGCGACGATTACCGGGTTCACTGCTACGGACCGTGCAACTGGCCGCAGCTATTCCTGCCAGTCTGGCTCATGTCAGCTGAACGGCCTCGAGAACGGTCTTCGCCACTCCTTCACGGTTGTCGCACACAATGCGGTCGGTACCTCCGATCCCTCGGCGGCCTCGGCTGAAGTTCTCATTGATATGCGTCCTGAAGCGCCGCTTCCTCCGACCGTCGAGGCTGAAAACGGTGCAATTATCGTGCGCTGGAGACCCCCGACGAACCAAGGCTCCGCAATCCGTAATTACACGCTTTACGTCTACGAGAACGGTGGCGCGCGCCAGATTGAGGTCCCCGGAAACGTGACCGAATACCGAGTCGATGGTCTGCGAAACGGTCAGACCTACTCGGTGGCGATCTCTGCGCGTAACGGTGCCGAAGAACCTTCACCGACGTCTCAGAACTCGCAGAAGGTCGTTCCCTTCGGACCGCCTGAGCGCACGGATGGTATTCGCGTCGAGAACCTTGGTGGTTCAGGTGACCGCGGACGTGTCCGCTTCACGTGGCCAACCCCCAACGCGAATGGTGCGGAAATCACCCGCTACACCATCGAGGTGAACGGTCGCTCCGTTGGTGAAGTTGGTGGAGATAAGAACGAGTACACTGCGGAACTCGCCACCGGTGAGAACTACCATGTGAAGATCCGCGCCTACAACTGGCGCGATCAAAGCTCGGATTCATCTGAGGTTGCCTTCCAGGTCTATACCTCGCCTCTGAACCCGAATGTGTCGTCCTTCTCTTCAACCGCAACGGGCGAGCACGGAATGACCAAGGTGAGCGGCCTCGCTGTCGCACCCGGTCAGGGTTTCAATAACCGCAACCTGCACTTGGAGTGGTCGCGAAGCTCTGGCGGAAATGGGCAGTGGAATTCTGTGACCAGCGGCGAAACCATCAACGTCGGAGCTGATGGCGACATTCAGATTTTCATCCGCCAGGTTGGAAATGTGAACGGCCAAGATGTGCCCGGTAACGCTGTGCCCGTCACGGTAAAGGCAAACTCGAAGCCGGCACCTCCCACGTACAGCATGGTTCTGAACGGTACCTCAGTCGTCGTTAGCTGGGATGCAACCCCGCCTGCTGGCTACCTTGCCCCAGATGAAGTCATCCTCTGGTACAAGGACTCGTCAGGCCCTGCCAGCCCCACGCAGGGCAAGGTCCTGCAGGGAAGCGCAACTTTGAACCCAAGTGGTGGGCAGGTCCTCGAGGTTTCTGTCGGTTCTCAAAACTCTTTGGGAACGACTTGGGGTCGTCTCTCGGGAACCAACATTGAGACCGCAAAGATTAACATTCCCGGTACATTCAGCGGTTCGACATCTCAATGCACCGCCGCGAATGCTCGTGGGGCAGAGCTAGCGGAATGCCAGATGGTCAGCATTACATTGCCCTCGACATGGGCAAGTGACGCGGTGCCACTGCGATGCTCGATGTGGGATGACTTCTCGCAGAGCTACGCGACCTTCACTCCTCGAGGAGGACCAAATTCCACCTTCGAAACGGGCGTTCGACTCAGTAAGGCAAATTCGGGTAATCTTCCGATTTTGCTCGGCCGAGTCACCTGCTCAGTTGCGAGGTAGCCGTGACACCACGTCCCTCCGCCCCGCGCGGGGTACCCAACCCCGCCACACACAATCAATATGCACATCACTCGACACTGAAAGATGAATGGAGTCCCTCCCATGGCGCTTAGCACGCAAGATGCCCAGCGTTTCGCAGAAACCTTCGCTGGCCTCGTCGGCGGTATTTCTCAGGCGCTTCTGGATAAAGAACCAGTGATCCGCCTGGCACTGACAACCATGTTCGCCGGGGGACACCTCCTTCTGGAAGACGCGCCGGGTACCGGAAAGACCGCTCTTGCTCGCGCTATTGCCGCGACCATTGCGGGTACTCATTCGCGTATTCAGTTCACGCCCGACATGCTCCCCAGTGACATCACCGGCGTGAATGTCTACGACCAGAAGAACAACGAGTGGCATTTCCGCTCGGGCCCGATTTTCGCTTCCATCGTCTTGGCTGACGAAATCAACCGCGCCTCGCCCAAGACTCAGTCCGCTCTCCTGGAAGTCATGGAAGAAGCGCAGGTCACGGTCGATGGCGTGACTCACGCTGCGCCTCGCCCTTTCATGGTGATTGCAACGCAAAACCCTGTGGAGCAGGCGGGAACGTACCCGCTCCCCGAAGCTCAGCTTGACCGTTTCTTGATGAAGGCCTCGGTCGGCTATCCCTCGCGTGCAGCCATGGCGGAAATCCTCGACGGTTCGGCGGCCCCGGACCGCTCGAAGCGCCTCAAGCCCCTGTTGGATAGTGGTCAGGTTGTGCGCTTGGCGGATTTGGCCGCGCAGACCTACACCGAGCGCGCCGTGCTCGAGTACGTTGCTGCCCTTGCCGAGGCCACGCGCGAAGATGACAGCGCAACCTTGGGTGTGTCGACCCGTGGCGCCATTGGCATGGTCCGGTGCGCGCGTGTGTGGGCAGCCGCTCAGGGCCGCCACTTCGTCCTCCCCGATGACATCAAGGCGCTCGCTGCACCTGTGTGGGCACACCGTATCGTTGTCGACCCGGATGCGGCCTTCTCGGGAGCGACCGCGCAGGGCGTGATTGCTCGCGCACTGTCTTCGGTTCCCGCTCCGGCGGTGAGCGCCTGATAATGCGCGCATCCTTGCAGTATCGAGTAAAGGTGGGTGATCGTGGGTAAGCACTCTTCTGGTAAGCGTGCTGAGAAGCGCTCATCCTTGGCCTCGGCGCGCGCAAATCTGCGTGAATCTCTGAGTGGACTCCGCCAGGGCATTGCGCGGTTTGCGCACTCTGTTGCCTCGGCTCCAGGCATGAAGTACTTGCGCCACGGCGCGCGCTCGGTGACTTCTGTCGGTTGGGCTGTTGGTGCCTCGGTACTCCTTGCTGCACTCGTCTCGTACCTGTGGGGTTGGGTCGAAGCATTCTTCATCGCCTGCGCAGGTGCGGGTGCTCTCCTTATTGCCATCATTTGGGTGATTGTCCCGTCCCCTCACAAGGTTTCGATTCGTCTTCCGCGTCAGCGCATTGTTGCCGGGCAGACGGCCGTCGGCGAAATTACCGCAGAAAACACCTCGGATCGCCGTGCGCGCAGCGGTCTGATCGAGCTTCCTATTGCGTCCTCGGCCTTGCAGTTCTTGGTTCCGCCTTTGGGGGGTCGTGAGGTCTGGAGTGAGGTTTTCTCGGTCGTTACTCACCGCCGTGGCGTTGTCACCGTCGGTCCCGCTCGCGCGCTTCGAGCCGATCCCTTGGGTTTGATTCGTCGTATTGGCACTTGGTCTAAGCCTGTGATTTTGTACGTTCACCCCAAGACGATCCGTATTCCTTTCGATGCCACGGGTATTCACGCGGACGTCGAAGGCGTGACAACCGCGAAACTATCCTCGTCGGATGTGTCTTTCCATGCCTTGCGCGATTACGTTCCCGGTGATGACCGGCGTAATGTGCACTGGCCGATGAGCGCACACACGGGCCGCTTGGTTGTTCGCCAATTCGAGGAAACGCGTCGTTCTCACCATTTGATCATTTTGGATACCCGTCTTGGACAGTGGAGCGATCGCGATTCCTTTGAAAATGCGGTGTCGGTTGCGGCTTCGCTTGCGGTTGCAGATATGGCTGCCTCTCGAAATGTGTCACTATCGACCGTCACCGATTGGGTGACGACGACTGCCGCAACGCGCATGTTGGATGCCCTGTGTGCGATTCAGGATTCCGGGGAGGAAGACCTGATGGCTCGCCTGCGCGAGGCCATCGCGAAGCGCCCGGGCCTTTCCGTCGTCACCGTGGTTGTCGCCCCGACTGTCGACGACAATCAGGCGTCACAGTTGCTCAACGCGATTCCGATCGACGTGCGCAGCGCAGTTGTCCGAGTTCGTCCGGGGCACCCGAAGATGCGTCGCTTGAGTCATGGAACCTTGGCGGATTGTCCTACGCTTGACGATCTGCCTCGACTGGTAGCAGCGGGGGGTCTGTCCTGATGACAACATCAACACAAGGCCTTCATCTTGATGCGCGCGCGGGCTTCCAAGTATCGCGCGCCGGTTTGCCCGCCTGGTTCCTCATCGGCTTGGTTGCGCTTTTCCTTCCAACAATCTGGATTCACGAGGCCGTATTCGGTTCGTGGGCTGGCTTGCGTGCCGCCGGCGCTGGCGTTGCTGCGGGACTTTTCGTTGCGTGGGTCTCGTCCTTCTGGCGTTGGGATACGATCTCTTCGATTGCGGGGCTCATCGCGACCCACTTCCTTGTTGGCGGAGTGGCTGCTTATCCCTCGACGACTTTCTATGGCCTTCCAACCGCCCGGACCCTGCAGCTCTTGGTTTTACAGGTCGTGTATTCGTGGAAAGACCTGTTAACTGTTACCCCTCCGGCCTCGGCGTACATCGGTCCCACGATGGTTCCGTGGCTGACGGGACTCCTGTGTTCTTTCATCGCAGCTCTCCTCGTTCTGCGGTCAGGACGCGCGATCGCGGCGGTTCTTCCCGTTGCAATCATGGGCATTGTTGGCATCGCGTGGGGTAAAGGTGGAACTTTCCCGAATATCTACCTGGTCGCTGTGTGGTGGGCGCTTGCCTTGGGCTGGTGCGCGTGGGCAGGACAGTATCGTCGCCTCGAGGCCGGTCTAGACGTTCGCGTCGGAGGAGCGATCGATGCCGATGCGGCAACGACCCTGGGTGAAACAACTCGGGGAGGGTCGCAGGGCACGATCCACGTGGGACGCCAAATTGCGGGCGGGCTCTTGGTTATTGCCCTGGTTGCGGGCGCAGCTGTTCCACTGACGAACCTTTACGGCCCGTGGTATTCGCGCATCGTTCTGCGTGATGTCGTTCAACCCCCGTTGGATGCTCGCCAGTATCCTTCGCCTTTGTCTGCTTTCCGCCACTACAACGTGGATCTCAAAGAAGACACATTGATTCACGTGGATGGTTTGCCCGAGGGCGCGCGCGTGCGTATCGGTGTCATGGATAGCTACGACGGCACCACGATGACCATGTTGTCGCCGGGTAGGGGACCGTCAAACGGCTATATTCACGTCGGATCGACCTTGCCTCAGCACAAGCCTGTTGAAGGCAGCTCGACCGCCCAGATGTCCTTGAAGACCTCGCAGCTTTTGGGGCCGTGGGTCCCCATCGTGGGAACCCCCTCGACTATGGTCTTCAACCAGGACGCATCTGCCTCGGGTACTCAAGCTACCGCGCAAGCGACGACTCTTCAGGACGGTCTTTACTACGATGCCTGGGCTAATGCCGCACTGTCGACCACGAAGAATGTCCAGGGCGGGAACATGGAGTATTCCACGGAGTCGATGATCGTTCCGATCTGGTCTGATGGTCAGCTTTCCGGAACTCACGCTGTGCCCTATACCGGTGGAGACACCAGTGTCCCGGACGAAATTCGTGAGTTCGCAACCCAGAAGTCTGCTGCCGAGCAGGGAGACCTTGCAAAAGCTCGAGCAATCGAACGTCACCTGAAGGAGAAGGGCTTCTACGAGAACGCCGATGATCCCAAGTCCCGCCCGGGTAGCCGCGCGGACCGTTTGACTCGCATGCTCGAAAGCGAGCAGATGGTCGGTGACGATGAGCAGTACTCCGTGCTCATGGCCCTGATGCTGCACAGCTTGGGCATGAACGCTCGCGTTGTCATGGGCGCCTACCCGAATGACTCGAAGGGTGGAGACATTGACCTGCGCGGTTCAGATATTCACGCGTGGGTTGAGGTTGAATTCCAGGGTGTCGGCTGGGCGATTTTTGACCCGACACCGCCCAGGGATCAGAAGCCGATTACAGAGGAAACTCGTCCTCGCTCGGTCCCGCGTCCCCAGGTGCTCCAACCCCCGGAGCCTCCCGAAGAACCGGCAGATCTTCCGCCTTCGACGTCGGATCGTGGTTCGGATTCGAATGATGATTCTCGTTTGAAGATCCCGTGGGGAGCTATTGCAACCGGTAGCGGTGTTCTTGCCTTGCTGACGGTTCCGTTGCTTGCCATTCTTGTGGCAAAGAGTCGTCGCCGTAAGAAGCGTCGCGGGGCTGTGCCTTCACGTGCGCTTACGGGTTCGTGGGATGAGGTCGTTGATCTTGCGCGCGATGCGGGCGTTGTCGTTCCCACGGATATGACTCGCCAGGAGGCCGCGTGGATGCTCACCTCTTCACCTTTGTGGCCGGCGAGTGCCGCGAAGCCTGGATCAATGTCGAACGCGCAGTGGTACCAGTTTGGTGAGGAATTGCCCAGACCAGTACGCGTTGCGCGCGCGGCTGATACCGCGGACTTCTCCGGTGACGAGGCCCTTGCGCAGCAGGCCGATGAATCGTGGCAGATCGTTGATGAACTCAGCAGTGAGCTGAAATCGAATGCGTCGCGTTGGACCAGGATTCGTCGTGCACTGTCTGTGACCTCTTTGAGCGCACGCTACCGCCAAAAGCATGGAGCATCTCCGCTTGGGGTGCTTCGTCGACGCCTCCGCCATCCTTTTAGAGGACACCAGTCATGACGCCTTCGGTTCCAGCACGTCGTCTTCCGCCCCCTGAACTGCCTGGTCACACGTGGCTGCGTTCGCTCGGCTCGGGTGGTTTCGCGGACGTGCATCTGTATCGCCAAGAACAGCCTGCGCGCGAAGTTGCCGTGAAGGTTGCGCGCTCGGTGGGCGATCAGGTGGAGTATGCGCAGATTCGCCACGAGGCCGATGTGATGACCTCCATCGCCGGCCATCCCGCCGTGGTGGAGTTGTATTCCATTGGAACCTCTCCGGATGGGCGTCCCTATCTGGAGATGGAGTTTTGCCCGGTAGCAAATGTGGCCGAGCAGGTGCGGCGAATGCCCTTGGCTGTGGATCGTGCGCTTGACGTCGTGATCAGGCTGTGCGGCGGCGTCGAAATGCTGCACCGCAATGGCTATGTTCATCGCGATATCAAGCCCGCGAATGTCATGTTCGATTCCTACTCCTACCCGGTGCTCGGTGACTTTGGTGTTGCTGCTCGCATCGGTGCTCTGGAGAAGGGGAGCTTGGATGGTTTTTCTGTTCTTTGGGCTCCCCCGGAACAGCACAATCGTTCGACTCATGCGCATCCGACCCAGGACGTGTGGGCGCTGGCAACCACGCTGTGGACTTTCCTGAGCGGTCGTAGTCCTTTCGAGGACCCGGTTGGTGACAATAGTGCTGCTTCTGTTGCCGCCCGCGTGTACGAGGGACGAATTCGTGGTCTTTCGCGCCCTGATGCCCCCAAGGAACTGGAACGGGTCTTGCGCCACGCGATGCAATTGGATCCGCGAAAGCGAACCTCTTCTGCCGCCGAGTTAGGCCGTCAGCTCCAAGAAATTCAGACGCTCATGGGGCGTCCTGTGACGAAGATGGAGCTGCGCGATGGAAATGCGCTCTCCAGTTTTGGTGGGCAGTCCGCATCGGGGTCTTCGGCGGACTCTTCTGCGTCATGGAATGCGGACCAGTCGGATCAATTTTCCGGGGGAGCCGCTCAAGACGAGGCAACGCGTCTTCGTGCGATGCCATCGATTGATGCGGAGCGTACGCGCCTGCGTCCATCTTCTGTGGATCTTCGCCCCTCGTCGGCTCCCGATTATTCCTTTACTTCCCCCGCAGCTACCGGGGGGCCTGTTGGCGGCGATGTTCCTGCCAGCCCGGCCACGGCCTCGGGGATCAATGCAGCTCAGGAGGGTGCTTCAGGTGCGGCGTTAACGCAAGCTGGCGCTACTGAACTTGGGGATCCTTCCGCAGCTAATCCGCAGATGGGTCAGGTGCCTGCACCTGGGGGAGGGGCGAGCGAGGCGTTTGGGGCGGGCTATGCGCCTGCGCCGGACTCGTGGCGAGCTCCAGGGCACACGACCGAGAACACTTTCGATACCTCGCATCCCTTGGGATATCTGCCAGATGGTCGAGCTTCGGGCCCGAAGAGAATCATCGCGATCGTTGCGCTTGTCGTCTTGGGAATGGTTGTTTTAGGCGCTGTTATTGTCGCAATGCTGACGGGCGGCGGGAAGATTGTCGGTGTCGGCGATACGACCCCGACTCCCTCCGCAAGCGTGACGTCAAGCGCTCAAGGAGAAGATCCTGTTTCGGTTCCTCCGCCTGCGGTCGAGCAGCTCGTTGCCCGCGTGAACGGGGACAATATTCAGTGGAGTTGGACGGATCCCGCGGCTGCTTCCTCTTCGGCTGGCCGCAGGCGCTACGTGTACACGGTGAGTAAGCCCGGCCAAGATGATGTCGTCGCGGATACTCGTCAGAATGCGGTTTCCGTGAAGACCGTTCCCGGTGACGTGTGCATCGAGGTTGTTTCGGTGGCGGAAAACGGTCGTTCTTCACAGCCGACGAAGGCCTGCGTGAAGATCGGGGACGATGGGCAGCTGATCGAGCAGCCCACTCCGAGCCAAAGCGCACAAAAGAGCGCTCAACCGAGCACTCCAGCTCCCACGCAATCAAGCGCTCACTAGACAGGCGGGAAGGCGACCGGGGGACGTCGGGAGAGCGGAGCGCTCGCGGCGCTCCCGACCCGTCGCGTACCCTACTCGTCTTTCGCGCGGAGGCGGCGGATCAGCAGGACTGCAATGACAATTGTTAGTCCCGCACCGGAAATCCCAAGCGCCCACAGCCTGCGCGGAGTCGTCGTATCAACGGGGAGATCCGGTTTAACTATGACCGGGTTCGCGGTTTTTTGGATCGGCGGGTAGATCGGGTTTTGGGGCCCGGGCATGGTCCCGTCGTTGACAAAATTGAGCGCATTGAAGGGCGCGACAATTCCCCACCCTTCCTCGGCGGTGCGCTGCGAAGGCGAGCTGCGCAAGGCGGTTGCGAGGAGCCGGTACTTCCACTGGTCTGGCGTTTCATCGGGATAGCGTGCTGCGATCAGTGCGGTGATTGCGCCCATGTATCCCGTTGCGTACGAGGTCGATGCCCCTTGGGCGGCGAACATACAGTCACCGTTGGCGAAGAAGGTGGTTGCGATCTGTGCACCGGGAGCTGCGATTTCAACGTGCGTTCCGTGGACGACAGACTGACTGGGGTTACCTTGCGCGTCAACCGCGGTGACGGACAGGGCCTCGGGGTATCCCGCGGGGAAGCGGACCGCTGTGTCTTGCGAACCCGAGTTTGCATTCTGTTCGACGTTTCCAGCCGAAGCGACCACCAGCGCTCCCTTGGAGTGCGCGTATTGGGTGGCTGTGCGCAGGGCGACATCGTCAGAGGTCAAGGATTGCGGGACAACGATCACGCGAATCCCCTGATCCGCAGCCCAACGAATACCGTCGGCTGTTCGCGCAGCTGTCGGCCCCTTTCCCGCGCGCTTGGCGTCGTCGCTCGAGTCGACGTAGACGCGCACGGGGACGATCGTGGATTGCGGGGCAAAACCGACGACGCCCGATCCTGAGACTTCTCGCGCGGCAATTTGCCCGGCGATTGCGGTCCCGTGCCCGGAGGAGTCCTTTCGTCCGTCGCCGGATTCGACGAGGTCGACGCCGGGTTCTACCGCATCCTTAAAGTGCGCGTTGCTCGCGGCGACTCCGGAATCAACCAGTGCAACGCGAACGTTCCCACGGGAGAGTTCCAGTGCCTCTTTCATTCCGAGGAAGGAATACGCGGAGGGAGCTTGGGCGAGCCACTTGTCGACGCCGATTTGGCAGGGTTCTTCCGGCGCCTTCGAGGGCCCGTTTCCTGCCTTGGGCTGTGAGTGCTCGTTTTCGGAGGCGCTCTGAGTGCTTTCCGGTGTCGGAGTGTCAGCGTTGGCAGCGGGGATTGCTGTGCTTGCAAAGAGGGCAAGCACAGCGCAGGAGCCGAGGAACGCCTTCTTGACGCGTGTCACTGAGCACCCACCGTTTCCCATGCGGCACTCGAGGTGAGTTCTTGTCCTTCGGGGATCAGTGCGAGCCACGCTGCAGGTAGGGGAGAGACTGCGTTTTCGGGCAGCCCGAGTCGCGCCAGCGAATCGGCCGGATTTGATCCCAGCCCGTGTGCCTTCCCGAGGTCGGAGACGAAGATGACCGGTCCTGCCGCGCCGCCAGATGAGGCTCGAACTAGGGCGCCGGAACCACCGCGAACGTTGATATCGCGCGGCTTGAGTTGGGCCATTTGGGTGGTCGAGAGAGACATGAGCTTCGTCGAGGCCTGGGAATGGTTGATGGTCAACTGCGCGCAGGGCAGTTCGTCGCCGCCGAGGACTTCGCCAACTTGAGTGGGCCAGTCGGCGGGGATGATTCCCTGGGTGGACACGGTCAGCGATGCGAGCTCTGAGAGGTCGATCATGAGGTTTTGCGGGCTTCCGCGATCTGCCCACGAGGCCTGGTAGAGCTTGTAGGAGAAGTCCGTGAGCGGGGTGATCGTTCCGTCGCCGGTGATGACGTAGCGCCTGGGCGTGCCTGATTCATCAACTTCGATCAGTGTTCCGACCTGTGCGGCCGTGATTCGTGATGACATTCCCGATACGGGGCGGCCCAAGTTGGGGATGTTGAGCGGGGCCAATGTTGACCCTTCGGTGAACAAACTCAGCCAGCTTGCACTGACCGGGGTGACATTACGTCCCGACAGGTCCAGGACGTTAATAATGGCTTGAGACCGCGCAGGATCGATGGGGTAGCGGACGCCGCCTGAGACCAGGTAGAGACGGCCTTCGTTTGATACTAGTGCGGTGTTGGCGTTTTGGAGCCCATCGGGGTTACCAGCGACCCAAGTTTTCATACCTGAGGACGAGGCGCAGGACGTCCACTCGTAGGAATGAAGCTGGGAGGCTGCAGGGATATCGTCGGGGACGTCGCTCAGTCCGATCGCACTTCCTCTCGGAATACCTTCAAGTGAGGAGGTCGCGACCGACGAGGTCACCATCTTGCCGTTCTCACTGAGAAGCTTCGCGGAAGTGACATTGGAAATCGGGCGCAGGGTTCCTTCGATGGAGTAGTAGCGTGCGCCTTCGCCCTTGGTGATGATCAGGTGTGAGTTTTCCCAGCCTGATGGCAATGTCGGCAAGAAGCGTCCAATTGCCACTGCGATCAAGACGACAACAGCGGCTATGGATGCTCCAACGATGAGCGGGCGAGTAGTCGATTTTGATTCGAGTTCCTTGCCCCCCGGAGTGCCCGAAGTGAAGGCGGTGACCAGTCTGCGGCGGTTGAATCGCTGGGCTTCGAGGATGTCCTTATTAGATGGCATTAGAGCACTCCCCACACCAAAGTTGCGATCGGCACCAGTGCAAGCATGCTGACAAGAGAAAGGGCGTCAGCGATTCGAGTGACCCATGGGCGCATCTTGGGATCAATAACGGTCAGTGCCAGGACCAAGCCGGTTGCGACGAAGAGAAGCAAAACGACGGGAATGAGCGCCTGAGGCATCAAGACTGCGCTTCCGATTGCGCCGCTGAGAATCAGGATGATTCCCAGCAGTGCACCGATAAGAACTTCGGTGCGTGAGCGCAGTGAGCGCGTTGAGAGCAAGAGCGCAACGCCCGCACAGATCAGGAGGAGCAGTGAGTAGCGCGTATCGAGGAGGAGTGGGATACAGATCAGGCTTCCCAGTGAAGCACCAGTTTTGAGGGAAACGGTCAGAATATAACCCTCGTGAACCTTGTGGACGACCTCGTAGGGATCGATAGTTTCTTGGATTCCTGTCACGCGCACAGGAATTCTGGCCATGGCAAACCAGGGTGCGATCAAAATAAGCACTATTAATAAGGTATAGACCGCACTTGCTGCGCGTTGCGTGGAAAGGTGTGCGAAGCCAGTCAATAGGCCAATTGCTGTGGCCGAGAAACCGTAGGTGAGCGGTGCCGTGATGGATCCGCGCAGAGCTTTCGGGAGAACGACAAGGAGTACCGAGGCGCTCACCATCGCTGCAATTCCAAAGCCTGCAAGGGGAAGACCTGACCAAGAGCCGGGAATCGCGCTCATGACAGCTGCGCCCGCGAGGATCGGAATTGAGTGGGCAAGAGATAGCGGTGCGAGGCGTGATGAGTTGCGTGCGATGACCGCGCAGGCGAGGGAAGCGAGGACTGCGCCGGATAATCCGACGATGAGTCCCATGGTGCTTCCGCGTCCTCCTGTGAAGATGAGGACGGCTGCTGTGAGGACCAAAAGCGCAGAAGCATGTGTGCTAAGATCGACCGAATTGTCAGAATTCCACGGAGCCTGATCATTTTCGACCGCGGTTCCTACCGCTTCCACCAGGTCGTCATAGCGCAAATCCTGTGTGCTGTCGCCAATTTTCGACAGAATTAGAACGGATCCTGCTTGGATTCCCTGATTGATCAGAGTCTGGCTTTGGTCGAGGACCTTGCCCTGAGAATTCGTAATTCGGTAGCCCTGAGAGGCAGAACTTGCAGATAATTGTGTGATTTGCGACACAATATTCGGGGCAAATTCTGCCAGTGCAACGTTGGTCGGCACCGACATATCGACGGTGTTCTCACCCATGCGAATGCTAACGGGCATAAGGGCTGGAGGCCTGGATGCGGTAGTGCTTGCCATGAGGTTCCTTTGCTCAATAGTGCTGTCTTAAGCCTAGCTGGTTTCATGAAACCTGTATTTGCATTCCCAGATCGCTTCGATAATGTAATACCTGACATCGAGATTGTGCCCTCCGTTACAGGGTCTCAATCGCATAGAGAACTTCGGGGAAACCCGAACAACAATTAGGAGGGTGAACTGTGAGCGGTGCAAATATTTCTGCTGAACAAGCGAACTATAATGCAATCCGTAAGGCGGTGAGCAGTCTGCAGGCGGATATCAATGCTCTGAACGGTCAGGTCCGCAATGAAGTAGAGACCGTGGCTGCAAGCTGGCAAGGTGGAACATCGCAGGCATTCCGTTCGATTATGAATGACTGGAACGAAGGTTCGAATAGGGCAACGACGGCACTCACTGAGTTTGACCAATCGCTTGCCTCTGTCAGCGCCCAAACTATTCAGAACGAACAAGATGCCCAGCAGGCTGTCGCCAAGACCGGCGTAACCATGCTGAACATGTGAGTAGATCGGAAAAGAAATGAACGGTGGGGATTTCAAGGTAACCCCTGGTCAGCTTATGTCAACTTCTGCGGCTCTGAAACTTCAGGCTGACACTCTGAGAGCTCACCTCGAGCAGTTCAACAATGATGTCGCGGCTCGTAGCGCCACATGGGAAGGTGCTGCTAAGGAGTCCTACACTCAGAAGCAGGGTGAGTGGAGCGCTGGTATGGAGCAGATGCACGCTGCACTTCTTGCTTTTGCGGAATTGGTGGATCGAATCGCTGGCAACTATGTTGCGACAGACAGGCAGGGTGAAGCGACCTTCAATGGTATGGGAATTGGTCGCTGAGTCTTCTTCGACGCATTGCGCATAAGAAGCATGCATATGACTGTGGGTGAGCATTTCACATGCTCACCCACAGTCATACACTCAACAACTTGATCAGTCGAAGTGGACTGATCGTTCTATTCGCTTCCTTCTTCGAAGGGTTCACGATGACCGTCATCAACGTTGTCGCCGGGGAATACGGATCAACAGCGGTCACTCTGTCGCAGGTTTCGAGTGAGCTACAGGGTGCAAAGATCGACGACCTATCCGAGACTGTCCAAGAATCGATGAATGGCGCTCAGTCGATTTCGACAGCGGGCACCGTGGAATCTCGCTACACGTCTCTCCTCCAGACTCATTCCACGGCCCTGAGCGAACTAGCCAGCGCTGCGCGCAGCGCTGGAGTGAATCTCGATCTGACCGAAGCGCAGAATATGGCGGCTGTCAATAGCCAGGGGCAGGCGGTGCCTGGCGGTGCGAATATGGGCTCTGCGGCCTCGTCAGTCATCGCGCAAAAGGCAACCGCGCTCAATGACCCAGCCCGCGGCTCACTGCGCTCGGGATACGCCATGGAGACGCTGCCGACGACTACCGGAGGGGCGCAGGTGGATACGCCCGTCTACCGGCCAGGCCAGGGGATGCCTCCCTACGCGCCGAGTCCAACCGACTATCCGGAGGGGGACGGTTTCGTTTCGCTCCCCACACCACCCAAGATTCCCGTCATGGCGTAATTCAGGCGTAGTGAAGGACTAACAATGTCGTTAACGTGGGGCCAGATCCAGACCTGGAGTTCAGCCGGTTTGTCCACCTACGCGGGGACGGTTGGCGCAAGGCGAGACACTGTCGTGAAGCAAGCTGATGCTCTTCAGGCGCACATGACTTCCTTCAAGGGTGAGGGAGCGACCGCGGACGCGCTGCGTGCGAAGATGGGCGTTGCTCACAAGGAACTGATGACGCTCGCTGATGATCTTCTTGAAATCCAAGAGGCCGTCAAAGTCGCAATGGGTGATGTTTCCCAGGTCGAGAACGCGGTCAAGGTTGCGCTGCAACAGGCGTCCACGACGCACTGCACGATTTCTGCGGATGGAATAGCGACATGCAATTCTCCTGGAAACTCAATGAGCCAGTACACGCGGCAAAGCATCGAATTTTCGGTTAATCGATTGGTGGGTCAGGCGGTTGACTTGGCCAATACTGCTGACACGACGTTGAACGCTCGGTTGAAAACCGTCGGAACGCCGGGGAGTACCGCGAAATCGACCTCGACGCAGACGCATGATCTCTCGGATGCAGAACAGAAGAAGTTCAAGAAGATGACGCCCGAGGAGCGCGCGAAGTATTGGTCGCAGCAATCTGAGGCGCAGAAACAGTATCTGTGTGACAAGTACCCGGATCTGATCGGTAATGCAGACGGCGTTGAGGGCTGGGCGCGGGACCGAGCGAACAGAAATCGTCTCCCGAAACTGAAGCAGGAAGCAAAGGACAATGTCTCCACGTACACGGAGCTCTTGAAGAGTCCGTGGATTGATGGCAATACCCGTGCGTTCTACCTGAGTGAGCTGGATAAGGCAGAGAAGGCTGTGAAAGCCTACGAGGCCGTGGAAGAGCAGCTTGACAAGGGCATTAGCCTTGAGGACTACCAGCACGGGACGAAGGGGGATCCTGTATCGCTCCTGACTCTTCAAAACGATGGCGGGCGAGTCAAGGCCGCGATGGGTCAAGGCGACGTTGATCATGCGAAGAACGTGGCGACTTTTGTCCCCGGTATCGGCACGACAGTCGAAGGCAGCATGGGTGACTACATGCGACAAACCAAAAACCTCCGTAGCGCTGCGATGGCTCAGGGGAACCTGTCTGCGCGTGATGTCGCGACTGTTGCCTGGCTGGGCTATGACGCCCCGGGTAAGGCTGATTTGAGTCAGCCTCAGAATATTCCGGGGATCATTTCCCCCTTCCTCGCAAAAGCGGGTTCAGACCGTTTGGCTGGTTTCATGAACGGTATGCAGGCGTCGCGTGACTACGGCGCGGGCGATGCGCACATGACTCTTGTCGGCCATTCCTATGGCTCAAGTACCTCTGGCATGGCGGCAACAAAGGTCAAGTACGGCGTGATCGATGACCTAGTGCTGTGTGGTTCTCCCGGTATGGGGACCTACGATGCGAAAAACTACCACGTTGATCAAAATCATCTGTGGGTCTCGGGCGTCCCGAAGGGCGATAGTGTCCAGGGTATGGGGGCAATCAGAGGCGGAATCGTCGGTAGCTTGGGCAAGAATCCCATGGACTCTGATTCAGGGTTTACTCACCTCTCGGACGATGCGACAGGCTCGCCGAAATACAACAAGGATGCGCCCGCAAGTAAGCCGTTTAATTTCAATTTCGATAACCACAGTATCTATTTGGAAGATGGCACCGAAACGCTACAGGATATCGGTCGCGTCGCTGCAGGGGTGAAGCGCTGATGCGCGCGTTGTGGCGCTCTGCGCTGGGGGCAGTGTGTGCGCTGGCCCTAGCAGCATGTTCGCCCTTCCTTAAGGGCCCCCAGAGTACGACTACGCAGTCAGCGTCACCATCACAGAGCGGAAAGGCAACAAGCATGGTCTATTGGGATGGAAGCCTCCCCCTGGAGCAGCGTCAGTCCATTCAGGCGTTTCAGCGTGATGAGGAACCGAAGATTCTTGAGTTTCGTCGTCGCCTTGCCGAGGCCGGTGGCGGAGGTGCGTGGGAAGCGCGCAGTTTTGGGTCGGCGATCAATAAGGAAACTGACCAATCGTCAGGCCATGAGCAGCCAGCGTGGGAGCTTGTTGGGCAAGATGTTGCTGGTCCTTATGTTCCCGTTCCTGAGGTTGAGAGGATCGGGCGCGAGGTCTTGTCTGAAACCTACTCTAATTATGAGTTGGGGTCGGACAAGGGCGGTGTGCGTCAGCTGTCGTGGAGTGACCCGGTCAATGGTGGCTTCTTGTATGTGACTGTTCATGAGGGGAAAGTGACCTTGATGCGCTATCAGACGGGTTTGCGTCCCTCGGATGGGACGACGGAGAATCCGCGTGATTTCATCGCGGGGCGCGTCGATATCGACATCCCGGAAGACTGATCAATTTTCTTGGCAATGTTGAACCATCTGTTCAGCAATGCTAGTGTGATCGGTGCAACAAATGTGTTGTGCTGGTAAAGAGAATCCAGTCGATACATAAATGAATTCAATATTTTCAGTCAAGGCTGACTGGTTATTTACTAGTGCTTTTTGTCATGGGAGGTTGCGCGATGGCTGTTATCAATTGCGTCTCGGCGGAGTATGACTCCGCGTCACAGGATCTCAGTAATGTGGCGTCTGAGCTTCAGGGCGCACAGATTAATGATTTTTCGGAGGCCGTCGAGACTGCAATGCGGGGTGCGCGGGCAATCAAGGGTGCTTCCACGACCGAGGATTGCTTTAGATCTCTTCTTGTCGCCCACTCGAAGGCACTCTACGAACTTGCCAGCGCGGCGAAGGCAGCCGGAGTGAACTTGCAACTCACTGAGCAGCAGAACACCCAGGCCGTAGGGAATAGTCGAAGCGTCGTTGTCAGTGGAAGTGCGGGTCGTCGTACTGCCCAAGTTTTTGCGGTCGCCTAAAGTTTGGGGAGAAAGAAAAAATGCCTACCTGGTCAGATATTCAACTGTGGAATTCTGAGGCGCTATCGAGCTATGCCGAAACGCTGAATTCGAGGAAGCAAACAATCGATCAGCAAGTTGCGACGCTTGAGAATCGCCAAAATAGCTTTCAAGGCGAGGGGCAAACTGCAGATGCGCTGCGTTTGGCGATGGCGACTGCTCATGCGGCGTTGCGTGGAATCTCAGAGCAGATGCAAGAAGTTCGCGGTGCAGTTACAAAGACAGTCTCTTCTGTCGAACATGTGCGCTCTCTGGTTCACGCTGCTCAATCGGCCGCGGCAGCTCGGGGATGCATGATTGGAGACAACGGCATTCCATTTAGCCCGCGTCCTCCTCAATCGGGCGAGCCGGACAAATCATCTGAAGTTACTCCTTTTATTCGGCAGGCGCTTGCAGAAGCAGAGAAGGTTGATGATGCCTTCTACGCACTTTTAACAACGACGGGGATGAACGTCTCTTCAGCGAAATATTCGAACATAGGTGTCCATGCTCTGTCCGCAGTTGAGCAAGAGAATTTCAAGAACATGCCGACGGAAGAGCGGGCACGCTATTGGTCGCAACAGTCTCCAGAACAAAAGAGATTTCTTTGTGATAACTACCCTGACCTCATTGGCAATGCTGACGGCGTCGAGGCGTGGGCGCGAGACCGTGCGAATCGGCTTCGCCTACCAAAACTCAAGCAAGCAGCACAGAATGAAGTCGATGAAATCAAGTCTGAATTGAAAAAGTGTGTTGAACACCCCTCTGTCCGTTATGTGGAACTCCTAGAACGTCTAACGAAAGCTCAGGCTCGATTGGACGCCTACAAAAAAATTGAAGAAAAACTTACAGATTGGGGTCCTATTGATCCTAACGTTAAAGACGGAACGCAGGTAGGTTTCTCCTCTACATACGGAAAGCAGCGTCCGGGGTATCTCTCGCTCCTAACCCTCCAAGAAGAGAACGGGCGCGTGCTAGCTGCCGTGGCTCAAGGTGACGTTGACCATGCAAAGAATGTTGCAACCGTCGTACCGGGCATCGGAACGACGGTTGAGAAAAGTCTTGAAAGCGAACTTACGCGGGGTGCAAACCTGAGAAACGCGGCAGCTGCAGAAGGCAATATCGATACAAAAGATGTGGCAGTGGTCTCATGGCTGGGATATGAGGCTCCTCCGGCACCTTCTAAAGATCTTGGAGAAGATCTCAAGATTGTGACAATGGACTTGGCTGAAAAGGGATCGGATAAACTGGCAGGTTTCTTAACAGGAGTGAATGCGTCTCGCATATACGGCGCAGGCGACGCAAATATGACCTTGTTGGGCCACTCCTATGGCTCAGTCGTTTCGGGACGAGCAACGACAAAGATTGCAGACGGCGTCGTTGACAATGAAATATTGTTCGGCTCTCCTGGAATGGGAACCTATGACCCCTCAGAAATACACGTTCCTGAAGGACGTCGTTTCGTATCGGGTGTTCCAAAGGGAGATTGGGTCCAAGGTGCGAGTGACGATAGATGGGCGTACTACTTAGGGTTAGGCGCTCCGGCGGCACCGCTCATCCCATTCGCAGAGTTGTACGGGGTTGGTCAGCTCGGTATGGATCCAATGAATCACGACTCAACTTTCATTCCGATTTCAAGCGATGCCACAGGATCCTACGCGTATGCTGATGGGCTGTTTGATGCAGGATCCAAGACGGTCTTGAGAAATCACAGCGTCTACATGGATCCAGGTACTGGAACGCTCCGCGACATGGGTCGCATTGTTGCGGGTCAAGATCCGAGGCGTTATTACTACGACTACCCGCTGACAAAGCCAACACCTCCGCTTGCCTAGCAAGAACGCGTCCTACGGAGGCCGCGAGCTGCGGCCCCGCGCGGGGCAAAAACCCGAAGCCGTAAGGCCGTTATCGACTAACCGACAGCCTGCGCTCACCCAGCAAGAGCACGGTTCCGACCGGGACCTTGACGCGCTGCCCACGAGGCAGCGGCTGGGTTGAGCCGTCAGGCGCCTGCAACCGCGTGCCATTCGCCGAGAAAGTGTCTTCGATCCACAAGGCCTCACCGTCGGCGGGCGCAACGCGCAGGTGCGTGCGCGAAAGCGAACGCGTCGAGTCTGAAATCGCAATGGCCTGCGCGTCCGCAGGAGTCTGCTCGGGTGCTCGCCCCAGAACAATCTGAGCATTCACCTCAATGCGCTGCCCGTCATCAACAATGATTGCCAGCGTCGGTGCCGAGGCGAAAGACGGCCTCGGCGCGGCCTGCTGCGGTGCGCTTGCCTGCGGGGTCGGCGCTTGGGGAACCTTCGGCATTGCCGAGGCCCCGCCATGACGTGCGGGAACAGCGGGCCCCGCCGGTGGGACCGGTTGCTGAACGGGCGCCGAAACAGCAGGAGCAGCCGTCGAAACAGGAGCGCCCGTAGGCGCGGGAGCGGCAATCGGCGCTTCCACCGGTGCCCCGGTAGGAGCCGGCGCGGACATAACCACCGGATCTGGCGCGGAGACAGGCGCTACGGGTGGAGCAACCTGGACCGGTGCAGTCGTCGGCGGAGCCATCGGAGCGGGCGAAGGCGCAGCAACTGAGCCAGGCACGGCCTCGGGAGAAGCAGAAGGACCAGCCCACTGATGAGCAGGGGAGGGCGCAGCAACTGAGCCAGGCGCGGCCTCGCTTGCCGAAGTTTGACGCGAGGCGAAAACAGCCTCAGACGCCCCCGAGCGGCTCGCACGAATATCAAGGTTCCCCATGCCGCACACGCGATCAACCCAGGTCTGGCCATCTCGAGCAATAGCCCACGTGATCACCGGTCCAACGACCGTTACGTGTAAGAGCAACATGATGAAGCTATGCGCACTCTGCCTGCCCAAGCCCGGTGCTCGGTCAAACTCCATCCCGCGCTCGGTGGGAGTTGGCTGCGTAGAAATAGCAGCGATCTGCATCGCAAAAGCGCCGGGAGTACGCCCCGAACGCGCACGAATAAAAGTCGCGATAATCCACAGCTCGCAGGCAACAATCACAACAACGGGCAACGAGGGATAGACCCACCAGGCCAGGGCCGTGAGCGCCGCGAAACACGCCATATCGATCAGGTAAGCAGCCGCCAGCGCGCCACCGCTCGCAGGTGCTGAGTAGCTGCGGGGCGCCGCAGCGGGCGCGGCAAAAGCCCCCGGCTGTCCCGGGAATCCCATGGACGCGCCAAAGTCAGGCTGGCCAGGGTAGCTCGGCTGTCCGGCAAAAGCCATCTCGTCCACGCCCCGTGCCTGAGAAACAGGAACCTGAACCGGAGTAATACGAAGCTCGCTCATGATGCCACCTGTCGAATGAGGTCAAAGAGGTCCGCAGCGAAGAAAGAGGCCGGGAAAATAACGGTCAATGAAAGCGCCTGGAAAATATCAGCAAAACGCCCAATCAAAGGCGCATGGTCCTGCTCGGCGCGCATGCGAGTCCACATGAGCGACACACAACCCAGCACGACCAGAGCGGCCGCGGCATAAGCATTGCCAACCAGGCCTCGGGACGCGGGAGAAATCAACAGCGTCGCAAGCAAAATCAGCGCGCCCACGCGAGGAACAACGCGCGAGGACGCCCAGCGGCGCTCGCGGGGAACCACAACCAAGGCGATCACCGAAGCGCAGACCAACACGAGGCACGCGATCTGCCGCGTCGAATGAATTCCAACCATCGAGTAAATGACCGGCGCACCAACAAAGATCAAGCCCAAGCCCACGTATTGCACCAAGCGCGTGCGCGAGGTCGCGTCGGTGACCGTGCGGTTCACGCGTCGACCCGTGATACGCGAGGGGGAGGGCACCTCGGGGGAGCGGACAGTCGGCGCCGAAGTCGTCACCAGCGGCATGTCGAGCAACTGCGTGGCGGGAATCCGCACCGACAGGCTCGGCGACGCGGTAATCGCGCAAACGGCGAAAGCAATAGCAAAAGGAGCAACGCGATGAAGAGGCGCATCAAGGAAGGTCAAAACCGTCGCGCAACCCGTGAGAAGCCCCCAGCTCACTGCGTGTGCGCTGCTCAGGGGAGTACTGCGCCACAGCCACAGGCCAAGCGCCACGCCGGTCGCACCCCACAGGGGGAAGAGAAGCGCGGCAACCTGCGACATTGTCATGATCTGCGAGGCCTCGGCGTAAATTCGCGCGTTGCCCAGCGCTGGCAGCAGCCCAAGGAAGGAAATCCCCGCGCTCAGCGTCCACGCACACAGCAGTCCCGCGTTGGTGTGCACGCGGCGCTGGTAAAGCATGACCAAGCACAGCACCAAGGACAAAGCCCCGACCGTGAGCGTTGCCCACCAGGGAAGGGACAACTTCGTCGCAAAACGGGGAGCAACGAGCGCACAGAAAATCAGGAGCGCATCCATCGCACACGCAAGAAGACCGCAGATGGTGAAGACCAGGGAGGGGCGGAACCAAGGGTCGGATGTTCTCTCGATCGCGCGCTGCTCTTGAATCTGGCGCTCGCGGCCGGAAGTGATGGAAATAAGGACGCCTTGGGGGAGGTCTGTTCCCAGTACGGCTCCCAAATTTAAAGCGCGACCATCGGCTCCGGTGATCTGAAGGCTCGGATCAGTTGAATCGATATCGAGCATCGACAGAAGGCCAGTAACTGTTGTCCCCAAAGGAACAATGAGATCTTGAGTACCCGAAGCATCGGTGACAGTGACTGCCGCCTGTTTGAGAGCCACGCCCCCTCCTTCACTTCGGTATCACCCGGATTTGGTCGTCAATTCTTTTCAAAAGCCATCATTCAGACTACCCGACGAAACAAGCACCATGCCACGGGCAGCCCAGCTACAAGCTAGGATACATACAGATATGAACAAAAACGGGAGATTGAACTCCAGGAGACTGTATGGCCGTCAATGAAACGGAAGCCCCCGAGCTCCCCAGCGGTGAAATCGCTGTCGAAAAACCGCCCAGCCAAGTTGAGGCCGGGGGAATGGGCTCGATCTTCGCGACCGTCATCCCCATGATGGGCTCGATGGGTGTCATGGTGATCATGGCACTCACACAAGGGCAGAACACGCGCATGCTCTTAATGGCCGGCGGCATGGTCTTCATGATGCTCTCCATGGTCGGTTTCAACATTTACCGCCAAGTCTCCCAGTACCGGAACAAGCTCAACTCCCAGCGCCGCGAATACCTCTCCTACCTCTCCGAGACTCGCACCAGCGTGCGTAACATCGCCGCGAAGCAGCGAATCTTCATGCAGTGGTACCTTCCCGAGCCCGATGCCCTGGTGCTCCTCGCCGAAGAGGGATCGCGCCTGTGGGAACGCGAAGTCGGCGACGAGACGGCAGTTTCGACTCGCGTGGGCACATCCGATCAGGAGCTCGCAATGCGCCTGGTCGAACCCGACATCCCGCAGATGGCCAACCCCGACGTCGTGTGTCACTCGGCCATGCGCCGCTTCCTCGACGTTCACCACACGGTCGAAAACCTCCCCTTCAGCTTGGATCTTGGCCAGTTCTCCCACGTTGAGGTTGCCGGTGACGCGGAGCTTGCTCGCGGGGAAATCCGCGCACTCTTGTGCCACTT
The DNA here is from genome assembly GCF_976954355.1 of Actinomyces sp. Marseille-QA0893. NCBI lineage: Bacteria > Bacillati > Actinomycetota > Actinomycetes > Actinomycetales > Actinomycetaceae > Actinomyces > Actinomyces sp. Marseille-QA0893. Next base: position 194,891 of record NZ_CDRJSY010000002.1, on the reverse strand, counting down.
GGCGGTCATGACGCCGGACGCGGCCTTGAAGATCGCGGTGCTCACCAGCCCTGAGAATCTCTCCCAGTGGGAGTGGATGAAGTGGCTTCCCCACATCCGCTCCGCCGAAGTGACCGACGCCCTGGGTGGCGCGCGCATGGTGTGCACGAGCTACGCCGAACTCGAGCAGCTCCTGGGCGAGGAAATGACGACCCGAGGCCACTTCCAGCCTCGAAACGACGCCAGCCCTTGGCCGCACCTCATCGTCGTCACTGACGGCCTAGAACTTCCCCCGGACTCCCACTTGGGCTCCATCGAGGGCTGCGCGGGCGTAACGATCATCAAGGTCCTCACCTCGTGGGGAATGTTCGCTTCCCCCACCGGCGTGCGCCTCCTCCTTCACCCGAGCTCCGACGAGCGCACCCCCATGGAGATCCTGCTCCTGGAAGCCAAGCCTGTGCTTGCCAACGCGGACTTCATGGGAATTCCGCAGGCCGAGGCCGTGGCCCGCCGCCTGACTCGCTTCCTGACCGCCGGCGGCAGGGATGCGGCAACCCCCGTCGGTAAGCCCGACCCCAAGCGTTCCCAAGACCTCATGGAATTGCTCAATATCGGAGATATTCGCGATTTCGATGCCGATCATCAGTGGAAGCGCAGGGTTGGTCGTGACCGCTTGCGCGTGCCTTTCGCGGTGACCCCGGAGGGCATCCCAGTTGTCTTGGACATCAAGGAAGCCGCCCAACAGGGTATGGGCCCCCACGGCCTGCTGATCGGTGCGACCGGTTCAGGTAAGTCCGAAGTGTTGCGTACCTTGGTCTTGGCCCTGGCACTCACGCACTCTCCCGAACAGCTGAACTTCGTTCTGGTCGACTTCAAGGGTGGCGCGACCTTCGCGGGCATGTCCGATCTGCCCCACGTCTCGGCCATGATTTCGAACCTGGAATCGGAACTGTCCCTGGTTGATCGTATGGAGGACGCTCTCCACGGTGAAATGGTCCGCCGCCAGGAGATCCTGCGCGACGCGGGTAACTACGCCAACGTCACCGATTACGAAGAGGACCGTTTGGCCGGGAAACACAACTATCCCGTGCTTCCTGCACTCTTCATCATCCTCGACGAGTTCTCTGAACTCTTGACCGCGAAGCCCGACTTCGGCGAACTTTTCGTCGCCATTGGTCGTCTGGGTCGATCCTTGTCGATCCACATTCTGCTGTCCTCGCAGCGCTTGGAGTCCGGCAAGCTCAAGGGCTTGGATTCGCACCTGTCCTACCGCATTGGTCTGAAGACCTTCTCCGCCTCTGAATCTCGAGAAGTCCTGGGCGTGACGGACGCCTACGACCTTCCTCCCTACCCGGGTTCGGGCTTCCTCCAGCCGGGCACGGATCAGCTGATCCGTTTCCGCGCCTCCTACGTCGCAGCCCCGCCGCCGCCTCGTAGCGTCCTACCCAGCGCGCAGGCCGAAACCGCGCGTATCCGCCTGCTGCCTTTCTCTCTGGGAGAGGTCCTGGATGAGACTCCCGAGGATGACGTTCCCGAGGGCGGCCTCGTTGCCCCCGGCGACGAGCGCTGGGAGGGCATGACGGAAATCGACATTGCGGTGGCGCGCATGAAGGGTAAGGGAATGCCCGCCCACCAGGTGTGGCTCCCGCCCCTGGATGTCCCCGAGACCATGGATTCGCTCATGCCGGACCTGGCCGTGGATCCCGAGCTCGGCCTCATTTCGCACGAATGGCGCGCGAAGGGACCGCTGCACATCCCGCTCGGTATTGTCGACCTTCCCCATGAGCAGCGCCGCGAGACCCTGGAGTACGACTTCTCCGGGGCCGGCGGTCACATGTCGATCCTCGGTGGTCCGCTTTCAGGTAAGTCGACCGCCTTGCGTTCTGTGGTCATGGCATTGTCCTTGACACACACGCCCAAGGAAGTTCAATTCTTCGTCATCGATTTCTCGGGCACTTTCGCGGCTTTCGAGGGAGCAGCCCACATTGCGGGCGTTGCTTCCCGAGATGACGAGGACATCTTGAATCGTATGGTCTCTGAAATTGAGGGCATCATCGAGGACCGCGCCGCCTACTTCCGCGCGAACCGCATCGACTCCATGGCGACCTATCGCCGAGGCCGTGCACAGGGACGCTTCGACGATGGCTATGGTGATATCTTCCTGATCGTCGACGGTTGGGGAACCCTGCGAAGCGACTTCCCGGATGCGGAAGACCGCATTCGCCTCATGGCTGAGCGCGCGCTCTCCTTCGGTGTCCACTTCATTGCAACCGCACTGCGCAAGATGGACTTCCGTCTTCAGATGCAAGATATTTTCGGTTCGCGTCTTGAGCTGCGCATGGGCGATCCTTCGGATTCGGAGTTCCGCCGTGAAAAGGGAAGCAAGGTCCCCGAGGGGCGCCCGGGCCGCGGTCTGTCGATGACGGGTCACCACATGCTTGTTGCCTTGCCGCGCGCCGATGGGATCCATGATCCTCAAACGATCGGTGAAGGCGTCGAGGCGACCCTTGTCCGCATTGCTTCCGCAACCGAGCTTGGCCCGCGCCTGCGCCTGCTGCCTGAGAAGATCACAGTCTCGCAGATCGAGGCCATTCACGGTCCTCAGAAGAGGATCGTTCTGGGTCTGGAAGAACGCCGCTTGAAGCCGTGGACTTTCGACCTCGACAACGAGTCGCACATGTACGTTTTTGGCGATGCGAAGTGCGGAAAGAGCTCTTTCTTGCGCAACCTGGGCAATCAGGTCTTGGCCAAGCCGGGAAGCCGGCGCGCCATGCTGGTCGTTGTCGATGTTCGCCGCTCCCTTCTGGGCGAGTGGAGCGAACAAGACATGCCGATGTACATCTCGAACCGTGACGAGATCTTGGGCAGCATGGAAGCGGTTGCCGAGCAGCTGCGTATGCGTCTTCCCGGACCGGACGTCACTCCCGAGCAGTTGCGTCAGCGCAACTGGTGGAAGGGGTCAGAGGCGTGGGTCCTGGTCGATGACTACGACTTGATCTCTACGGGTGGTTTGAGTGGTTCTCCGCTTGCGCCGCTGATTCCCTTGCTGTCTCAGGCGCAAGACATTGGTTTCCACCTGGTGATTACTCGCCGCATGGGTGGTGCTTCGCGTGCGGCCTACGAGTCTGTTTTGCAGGCCCTGTCTGAACTGTCAGCAACGGGCATCATGATGTCGGGTAACCCTTCAGAGGGCATGGTCATTGGCCGCGAACGTCCGCGTATGCTCCCCAAGGGCCGAGGCCTGGTCGTCTCGCGCGATCAAGGAACCTTCTTGGCGCAGATGGCGTGGGATGAGTCGCGAGCCTAATAGCCAGAGTTTTCTGATGATGGCGATGCCTTCGGAACAATGATCGCGATGGTGCTAAACGCGTATCAGACGGTGTGTGCTTGAATTATTTCCGGTGTTTTGAAGAAGAGGTCGTTGAACTGGTAATTTAATGATCGATCTATTCGCACGCCAAATGGGAATACGAAGGTATTGCTCAGGCAAGTGGTGTTACCACGTTGGAAAGAGAAGAGTACTTCCAATGACCGGAGCTGAAAAATCGACCGCCGACCAGATTAATTTCGATAGTGCTGGAGTCGGCGTTGTTGCGAATGACCAGTGGACTGACGCTGACACTCTTGCGGGGATCGGTGCCTCGGCTAAACGTATTTCAACGAGCTCTGTTGCTTTTGCTCTTCCCGGTCCTGGGGGTGAAGGCCCAAGCGAGTTGCTCCAGGCGGCGAAAAATTTTACTGACGCAATGTCAATGGTCGTCTTAGAGTATTCGGATGCTTTTGCGACTTTGGGCTCTGGAGTTGATAGCGCTCGCAAGAACTTTGACAGCAGTGAGCAGTACAACCGTGAGCGTGCGGCTCGCCTGGGAGTTGAGTGGAACAAATGAGTGACGTTGATTTTCGTTCTGGTAGTTCGGCTCTAGAGGCTCCGAAGGCTGTTTCTTCAGCTTCTGAAGTCGCTTCGCATTGGAGGGCAACGGGTTCGGCGTTGGCCAACAATGTTCAAGCTGTTCAGAATGCCTCGATTCCCACTGAGCAGTGGTCGGGGCAAACAGCTCAGGCCGTTGTTACCGAGATTCAGACGATGGGCACGAAAGTCTCATCCTTGTCAGGGAAATTCCCTGAGCCAGCGGGTGTGCTGGAAACCTGGAGGGGTGAGGTTGATACTGCTATTTCTGAGGTCAAGACACTTCAGGAAGAGTGGGATTCTGAGCTGAGCGACTATTGCGACAGGGTCGCGCAAATTGAAGCTGATGCTGCAAGCGACCCAGATTATGATCGAGAAGCTGCTTTGGCAAGAGCTCGTCAGGAGATCATAAGCAAGCAGAGTGATCTAAAAAGTTCGTATGACAAGAAGATTACGGCGCTCAGCACAGCTGCAAGTGAAGCGGCAAAGACAATCAATGGAATCGCGGATAGCGTAGTCCCTCGCGACGCAGTAAAGGCTGGACGCAGTGCTGTCGGTGCGGCGCTATTCGGTTCAGATACGCCTATTGTTGATAGTGCTGCAGAGTGGCAATACGCCCAAGAGCTTGCTCCGAAGATTGCAGATGCTTTGAAAAAGGAACCCATGACAGCTTCGGATGTCCGCTTGTTTAACGAAAAGTACGGCGAGCATCTTTCGAATCCCTATGTTGCTGCTGCTGTAGCGGAGCGTGTGAGTATTGACGAGATCAATAAGGCGTCGATTGCTGCTTATGCGACTGGATTTGATGACTTCGGACAGAGAACAAACAGCTCCTTTGAAGATTTTAATAAGAATCTTGGAGCCTTGATGGTGATGGCAACGGGAGGGAGTAATCTCTCTGGAAAGACGATTGACGCCCAAGCATCTTTCGATCTCATGTCCGAACACCTGATTGGTAAAGATGGTGCAACAATCTCCCAGATTTTTGATACGAAACTTGATGAATTAAAAGAGAGTGGCCGGACGACATACACTCATCCCGGCACTCATGTTCGCCCCGAAACGGCACTGTTTGGCTACGATATTTTCGCTCAGCTTGCGGGGCATGCTGCCAGCGAGAATCCCTCTCTTACACTGAGTGCAAACTTCTACGACAAGCCCTCAGCTGGTTCCTCTGTTTTTGCGGATATTGTTAAATTTGATCACGATTCGCAAGGCTACTCCACCAGGCTGGCAAAGGGAGTGAACCCGGGGCTCTACCAATTGTGTGGATGCGATCACAACCTTCCGGCTGACAAGGTGCTGCAACGTTTTGATCCAGTGCAAGCGGCACTTGAGCTGTCCGACACGCCGGATGGCTTGGACGAGAAGAGTGCACCGATCCTTCATCAGAGTGAAGAGAATCGCCTTGGTGCGTTGAGGCGCGTTCTAGATTCAAATATCGACTTTGATCCGGTTGAGAGTGCGGCGAACGTTGGCAAACCGTATGACAAGGATGCAGAGCCGATGTCTATGGTTCGCTACCTTGTTGCTTGGCGAGGAGGCGCACAATTTGGTGACAGGGCTTTCTATGATCAAGGTGAAGCCTTAGGTGATGTTCTTGCTGACGCGTCAAGGCCTGGCGCAGAAATTCTCCTCCCTGACCCTCTTGATTACGAAGGTGGAAAGGACTCTGACTCGTACAAAGAGGCTTTACAGCAGCACAAGATTTGGAAAGAGGACGCACTTCATCGTGCCTCGATTGCGGCGAATACAATGGCCGCATATCAGGAGGGGCTGGACCGGGATAATAACGTCTGGGGCATGGGCGATAAGATTAAGGGCGAAGATGTTTTTGGTCGCAATAGTGCCCATTTAAGATCTTGGATGGGTTCAATTATTTCGCCGTATGTCAGTGATCTTGCCGCAGCTATGAATAACAATAGCGAATCGGGAATGAGTGCAGGATCGGATGAAGGTGCGCATGGCGCTGTGAGTGCAGTCTTTACTCGCGATATGGTTGAGCGCTTCTCAGGCAAGGGTGGTTTGTTTGAGGATCTGGCTTTTGACCAGCCCAAGGTTATTGATAAAGGCGATCCAAATAATCCCTTGGATGATCAGTATGAGAGTGGTCGACTACCTGCTTTGAAAGCTGTTCAGATTTCGGCGTTTACGAACTATATGGATGAAGCTGCGAATGTTCTTCATGACCCTAACTACGATTCGCGTTCGCATATGGTCAATCGCGTAACTGACAAGTGGACCGAACTTATTCAAGAGACTTTTGATGCGGATGCTGACAGGGATTCCGCAGTTGCAAGGGATCTGGATAAAACAAATAAGGATACGCGAAAGATCGTAGACTTCATCGTTGATATGGGAGCGAAGTATGCAGGAAAACAGTTTCCCGGTGCTGAAGATTTGACAAAGGCGATTGTCAAATCTGCTGCCGGAAAAGCTGAAGACGTCTTGTGGCCGACTGATCACGAAACGAAGGTATGGGCCTCTGAACGTGATGACGCGAATAAGTCGGCTCATGAGCTTATGCAACATGGGCTCACCCGTGTCTTGTATGAGTCTCCATATTGGACTGAACGCGTAGGTACTGTTGATGTGTCGCCGGGGAGCGAGGCATTGGCACGAAAAGGATTGCCGTTCGTCAACGACGATGGCACTTTAGAACCCTATGATTCGTTAACTAAGAAACAGCGCGCCTCGGTTAACCGCTATTTCATGGGAACAGAAAGTGATTTCCATGATGTGCTGCAGCATCAGTTCGAAACTCAACAAGACGCAAACCAACACGGACAGGTTCCCCAGCCGTCATCGAAGTAAGGCTAGTGGATTTAACTCGTAGCTGTTTGCCTGTAGGCAACAGCCTTCAATTTAGGTTTCCTTAAGGTTGAAATGTTATTCTTCAACGGTAACGTACGACCGATGGTGATCCGCACTTCGCGTGTTCGAGCATTGAGAGGTTCAAATGACGGATATTAGCTTCGACCGCGAGGCTCTTGGGATTGTTGAAAAAGCGCAATGGACTGACGCGGAGGATCTCGGTCAGGTTGGCGCTGCTTTGAACAAATTAGAGACTAATGGAGCTGCGCTACCTCTTCCCGACAGGACAGATACAGGAATTATGGCTTTGAGGGATGCTTTGGTGAATTATCGACTTTTCATGAGCTTAGCAATTTATGAGTTTTCGGATGCTTGTGCCGAACTGGGCTCGGGAGTTGCCGACTTTTCGAAGAATCAAGACAGTACCGAAACTTATAACGAGAGTAGAGCGCGTCAGGCGGCGGCACGCCTTGGCCTAGAAGGGGGACTCTGATCATGGTAGATAGGACAGTGGGTAGCGTTGCTCTTAGGCAGGTTCCAGACATTGCATCAGAGGCTGAGAAGTGCGCTTCGGAGTTTCGGAAAACAGGAACTGCCGTTGGTAACACTCAGGTTGCAAAAAATAAAGACTCTGTCCCAGAAGAATGGACAGGTGCGGCTGCAGATGCAGCCTCTGATGAGATTATGAAGTTAGGTGCTAAAACCAAGACTCTATCAGAGGCATTCGATCCTGCAGCGGATGCGGTGGATACGTGGATTTCAGAGGTCGACACTACCCGCACCACGGTCACTTCTCTTCAGGAACAATGGGATGAGGCTATTTCAACATATGACCGTGCAATCTCAGACGCAAAGAAGCATTACACCGCTGGAGACCCCTCACGCAAGATTCAGTTCGATATTGCAGCGCAAACTGCTGTGGATACACAAAATAATCTGAAAAAACAGTATAACGAACAACTTGACACACTAGCAGCTGCTGCTCAAACCGCCGCTAATTCAATCAATGCGGCACGCCAAACAATTGTTTCCGATGAGGCAATGCAGCGGGGGCGGAGCGGAGTTGGTGTCGCCCTCTTTGGTTCAGACACGCCTATTTTGAGTGGTGCGGCACAGTGGGCAGACGCACAAGAAAAAGCTCCTGAAATCGCAGAAGCGCTCAAGAAACGGCCATTGACGGCCGCAGATGTTGATGCTTTCAACTCGAAGTACGGGGAGTATCTAGATAATCCGTATTATGCAGTGGCGATTGCCCAGTATGTTAACGTTGATGATCTAAATAAAGCGGCGCTTGCTGCACTGCAGACAGGTTATGACCAAAAGACTGGGTTCCTTATCAGTAGCGGATACGAAACATTTAATAGAAATCTAGGTTCCCTGATGGTTATGGCAGCCGGTGGGAGCAACCTGTCTGAGAATATGGCTGATACTCAAAAGTCTTTCGACATGTTGTCCGGCGCATTAGTTGGGAGAAATGGTGAAAGCGTCGAGCAGACTGTTCAGAAGAACCTCTCTCAGTTAATGGAGTTCGGATGGCAGGAATATGAGCATCCAAAAATTGGAGTACATTCGTCGGCCACTATGTATGGCTACGACATATTTACTCAATTAACTGGAGCTGCGGCCCGGGATAATAAATCGCTGGTACTGGGGCCGGGTTTTTATGATCGGGTAGATGGGAAGAACAAATCTGTCTTCGCCGATATCGTAGATTGGGACCATCAGCATACTGGTGTAACTACCACCGATTACATGGCTCAGCATCCAAGTGAGTATGCTCTGTTTGGCTTGGCTGGAAAAGAAAAGCTGACACCCGAACAATTCAAGTCAGTCTTTGATCCGGTGCAGTCGGTACTTGAGCTTTCCGATCGTCCTGATAGTTTAAATGCCGACGATCATCAGTCGATCCTTGCGCAACATGAGGAAGCGCGTATGCGAGCAGTTCGGTCGGTGCTTAATGTGGATACCTCCTTTGATGTGGGTGGAAGCAAGATGAATATGACTCGCTATCTAACTGGATGGAGAGGGAATGCTGCCGGCGGGGGAGCGGCATACCAAGATCTTGGTGATGCCTTGGGAGATGTTGTCAACGACGCCTCCCAGTATGGTACTGAAACTATGAAAAGGCCCGTTGCTGACAATTATCCGCTTGGACTTCAAGATCCTCAGTATGTTGCGGACCAAACTGCCTATAACCGCTGGACGATCGATGAAACGAACCGTGCGAAGATTGCGCAGAACTTCATGTTGGGTTATCAAGACGGTCTCGATCATAGTAGCTGGAATGACTGGGGAAACAAGGGTGAAGATAATTTTGGCCACAGCAATTCAAAGATGCGCTCTTGGATGGGATCTGTGGTTGCGCCGCGAGTTTCCGAACTTGCTGATTTGCTGACGGATACTAAAGGTACGGGGGGCAATGGTAACATCATCGATGAGACTCATAAGCACGCGCCTCTGGATCTTAGTAATCAAGATTTAAAGAGAATGTTTTCGAAAACTGGTCTCTTTACAGACCTTACCCATGACCAACCAACATTGATCTCAGGTGACGGAACTAACGATTCAGATTATGAAGGTGGGCACCGACCTGCCTGGTCGAGAATTAACTCCGAAGCGTGGAAGGATTATCGTCTCGAACTTAAGCAGCAGGTCAATGCTGAATACGGTACCTCGTGGGCGTCAACTGTTGCAAGGAAAACTGCTGGTTGGCAGACTTTAATTAATGGCTTGGATGAGGCGCCAGTTAATGCGAAACTCGCAGAAGATAATGAGATGGTTGCGCGTAATAAAGTGATTCGCGGCATGATCGACTATGCGGTCGACAGAGCTCCCCTTGAACAGCCGTTTCCCATCGGTGGGGCTGATTTTGACTACGGTGTTAAGACTGGGGTCGATGCTTTCTTGGACAAGTATGCTCCGACAGATTTGTCGGATGCTGATATGGCACGACGAATTGAACAAGAAAAGAATACAAGTGCCGCGGTAAAGGACGCAGTGACTGATGCCTTCCTAGCTCGCAAAGGTGTCCTTGCTGGATCGGATCAAACAAAGGCGGAGCTCGACAGAGAGTTTCTTTCAGGCAATGGTGCGCATCTGGGGCTTAACTCGTTCGCTGCAGAAATGCCTCCTTTAGAGAAGCTGACTGACGACCAACGCGAGGCCTATGTTAGGTTCCTTGGCGGTGCTATCAAGGATGAGGACATCAATGCCAAGACTTCATATGTCGGGGATAAGACTGCATTAGGTGCCCTTCAGCACGATGTCAATCAGGAGATTGCAACTGGAGAAGAATTCTTGGAGGACGCAAAGGAACATTATTCGAAGTGACTGATGTGTGGGGTTGGTTAAAGCACCAGCCCCACACATCATTTACTCGATATGGTTGAAGGGGCGCTATACGTCCAATTTCACTTGTAGTTAAAGGGTGCGTTGTGCCTCTACTGACATCGTTCCTGAACCCTAGGCGTGCCATCGAATAGCTGCTACCGATCTTTGCTTCCTAGACTTCAGTCGGAATATCCCCAATCACCGGGTTCCACTCGCGGGGAATGCGCTCGGCAATGAAACCGGCCTGATTAAACGGGTCGGCTTCCAGTAGCTCCAGAGCACCGGCAGCATCTTCCGCGCGCACGATAATCAGAGCATCGTGCGTGCCCGTGTAGGGGCCTGCGGCAATCAGACGGCCCTGGGCGGCAAGCTCGCCATTAAACGCGCGGTGCGTGGGGCGGACCTCTGCCATTTCCTCATCGCGGTCAGTGACGTAACGGTATTCGACAGTGAAAACCTTCATTTTTCCTCCTTGAATAGGACAACACCCTCACGATATACCGAGCTGAATCAGCGTGAGAAATGAAAGAGGCGCGAGACCCACGGCCTCGCGCCTCACTTCACGAAAAAATCACCACTGGTCGCCCTGATCGCGTGCGGCGACCGGCTTCAATGCAGCAGCACTACCAGCCGAAAGCCCAGCGGCTACAGGAACCTGCTCCTCAACGCCATCAACGCGAACAGCCTTGAAGCCAGCCAGCGCCTGGCGCTTTGCGCGCTCCTTTTCTTCCTTCGACGCGGTTGCAGCAGGAACGCCGCCAAAAGCGCCGCGTCCCATAGCTGAAGAAGCCGCGCGTCCAGCCGAAGCCCCGGCTGCCGCGTTGCCACCAGCAGTTGCGGCGCTGCCCTTCACGCCAGTAGAGGCCGATGAACTTCCCGCCTTCGCAGCGGAAGCAGCACCCTTGGCAGAAGCAGTCGCTCCTCCCTTTGCAGAGGAGGCGCCACCGCGCGTAGAGGCAGATGCAGCGCCCTGAGCGGTTGTTGCCCCGCGAGGACCAACGCCAGCAGTCCGTGCACCAGCCGCCGTCGAAGTTCCCTTCGCGGTGCCTGCCGCGCCCTTCGCTCCGGCAGTTCCAGTCCTGGACGCGCTCGCAGCCGTGCCCTTTGCTCCAGTTGCTCCGCCCTTCGTCGCAGCCGCTGTTGCTCCCGTCGTACCGGTAGCCGCACCACCGGCAGGACGAATGCTCGCTGCAGCGCGTGCACGCGCAGACATGGTCGCAGCGCGGTTCGTCGAAGCAGCACCGCCCTGAGCCGAAGTACCTGCACCAGCAGTACCGGTCGCACCGGGAGCGCCAATTCCGCGCGGGAAACCAGAACCCGTCCGAGCAGCTCCGTTTGCCGGCGGAGCACCTGTATTGAAAGAACGAGCAGCGTTACCCCAGTTTCCAGCCTGAGCAGTTCCACGAGGAGTAATTGCTCCACGTTCAAGATCGTTGAGCACCCGTGAAACAACATTCGATGATGACAGTCGAGCGCTCGTCGAAGGGGCGAGCTTACCGCCAGCAGGAACCGTTCCGAACTGCGATGAGGCAGCACGAGAAGCAAGAGCGCCCATGGAGCTTCCGACGGAGGTTGTCATGCTTGACATTCGACCAAGACCCGCTAAGACGCCGCCCGTTGACAGTGCACCGCCCGAAATAGCGAGGTTCCTTGAACGTGAAGAAACCCCGGTGATGTCATCATCAGAGTGCCAACGAGGGTCGTTTGCATCGGTGACTGGAGCCGGAACATATCCCCCAACCGGGCCGTCCGCAGTCATGTATCCGCCAATCGGCATAGTCGTAACGTCCACGCCCGCCAGAACAGATGATGAAGGCACAACGGAGGGCAGAGTCGTCACGCCGGCAATTGGACCGTCGGTAGATCCAGAGCGACCACCACTGGGAATTGATGGGTAATTTCTCCCGCTTGGGCTTTGTTCCGGGGAACTATCGGTACTTGGCGCCCCGACTGCCTTGGCCTCTGCGGCCTCTTTTGTAAAACCAGAGGAAGCCGTTGTCACGTCGGCATTCATAGTGTCCAACGCTGCCTGTGCAGCTGCTTCGCGCTGCGTATTGCGTTGCGCTGCGAGACTTCGAAGGTGATCTTCGACGTCTTTTGCAAATGTCGGAGATTCGCGTGAGTAGGCCATTTCGGCCATCTTGCGATCGCGTGCGGTGAGAAGGACGGGACTGAGCGTCCCGTGTGTTGTCTTCGCGGTCGTCATCGCCGCACGGGCTTCGGTGTGCGCGTTGTTCACCGTCTGAAGGCGAGTTTCAAGAACATCCAATTGGGTCTGGAGGTCTGATACGCGCTGCTCAAGAGCTGCGCGTGTCGCTCCTTGGACCCCGAGATTTTGCGAGAAGGTTGTGCAAGCCTCTCGAAGAGATGTGATCTGCGTTTGGATGTTCGTGATCATCCCCGCATCGGGATCGGAGTAGTCAAGCTGGGCGACGTCGGTCAATCGGTCGTAGAGCGGAGAAGCAGGCATGCTATCCATGAGCAGTCTTTCTGAAGGGAACGAACAAGATTAAGTGAAGCGGCCTCGATGACGAATGCGTCAGGAAGGCATATTTAGTGATACAAGTTCTGATCGATAGGCCCGGGCAGATTCACACCGAAAGGATCGTCAGGCGTCGACGACGTTTGCCAAGCAGGTGTTGTTGGCGTTGAAGAAGGCGTCGGGCGCGCGATCATCGGAGGCACTTGCGGAGTGCTCTGAGAAGTAGACCAAGGATTCGTCACAAGCGTGGACTGATTGGCCGTAGTAGACGGAGGCGGAGCCTGACACGTCGTAACTTGGCCTGGCATTGGCCCGCCGTTCGCGCTTTCCAGCAAGCCCGAAAGATCTTCGGGGTTGAGTTTCGGTACTTCTGTTGGCTTCTTTCCAGCAAGTACACCCGAGAAAGCTTGTGCGGCCTGAGCAATAGCAGCAGTACTGATTGCTACTGAGACTTCATGAGAAGAAGCTGAATTAGCCGAGAGCTTCGCCTGTTCGATTTGCTGGGACAAATAATTGACGGCTTCGGCACTTTCAAGCTCATTCGCAGAAAAATTCTGAATGGTGGTCGTGATGCCGCCAAGGAGCGCAAGAATCTCTGCATTGAGCTGAGTGACAGATGTATTCATTTCACAGATCGACGTTGAATACTGGGTGCGGGCTGCTTGAGGGCCCGACTCGTCGCCCCACTTCGCTGCGGTCTGGACTGCAGTTAGGGAAGTGAGTTCCTTTGGGGTTTCTGAAGAAAAATCGTCTCGAGAAGAATTGAGATTGCTTTGAGAGGCCTTAAGGATTTCCTCAACCATGCTGATATCTACATCGCCGATCATCGGAACTCTCTTTCTCCCATGTGCGACCCGGAAACGGGAAGCTCAACCTTACCTGGCACCTGAAAACACGCGTTTTCGTTCAAAGGTGCACAAGTTCTTCGATATATGGGATTATTTTCGCGTAAAAGAGAACGTACGTCAAAGGAGGTTACACTGTGGACCTTCCTCTCTGTGGGACCGTGATCCGCACCGCGTGGGGTGCGACCAGTGACATTGGCCCCGTACGTTCCTCGAACCAAGACTCCTGGCTCGTCCAAGAACCCCTCTTCGCCGTCGCAGACGGAATGGGCGGAAATACCGAGGGCGAACTCGCCTCGACAACCGCGCTGGAAGTTCTCTCCACCGCACTCAGCCCCGAGGCCCTCTCCGCTATCGACCCCAACCCCGCCGAGCTGGTCGACGCGATCCGCGACGCAGCCCAGGCCGTGGCCTCGTTAGGGGAGGAGGGAGACCCAGCAGCCCCAGGGACCACGCTGTGCGGGACTCTCACCATCGACCAAGACGGCCCCCAGTGGTTGACCTTTAATATTGGCGATTCGCGCGCCTACCTGATCGCCCAGGGCAGCATCGTTCAGCTCACGACGGACCACTCGGCCCTTCAAGAAGCAAAAGAATTCGCGCAGCGCACAGGCGCAGACCTTGTTCTTCCTCCTTCGAATGTCATCACTCGAGCGCTCGGCGCCGCAATGCCCGAGCTCCCGCAGGCCGACTACGTCCTCACTCCCATGTGCGAAGGCGACCTTGTCCTGGTCTGCTCCGATGGAGTCCACGGAGTTTTGAGCAACGAAGACATCCTCGCCACGGTCAGCGACAATGCTTCCCCGCAAGAGATCGCAAACACCTTGGTTGACCAGGCCTTGGCTGCGGGCACGCGCGATAACGCAACCGCTCTTGTCGTCCGTGCACAATCGGTTGTGGGAAGCCGCTACGATGGAGACATACGCGCGAGCGTGCGTCCACGTATCCCAGTGAGGCCCCTCCCGGTCACGACGGCGCGCCGCGCCCGATAAGAGAAAAGAGTTTTTCCATGCTGCAATTGGGCCGCCATGCAGTTCGCGGCAACGGTGGGTTCATCGTTGCCGGACCTCTCGGTTTTGCTTTGGTTCCCGCTGAGCTCGCCGATTCCGCTCAGCGCCTTGTCAACGATTCAAACGAGGACTTGGCGACGTGGGTGAATCACGCTGCCAGCACCGGACTGCCTTTTGCACACATGGATCTGCGCGGCGCTGTGCCGCTGCTCTCCCTTGGCGGAAGCGCGAACGTGCGCGCCGTTGCCCCCGGCTACGAGACCCCCTTCACCTGGGGCGGTCCGCTGTCCATGTGGGAGTTCGTCCCCGGCGAGTGGACCATCATGGACATCGCCTTGTCCTCCTTCGACGATTCCCAGCAGTGGGTACACTTCGCCGATACGGCAGCCGAGGCCAGCCAGGTCCGCGTCGGTTACCCCGTCGAGCCTGAGCTTTCCGCAGCCCCCGCCTCCACTCACGAGGCCGCGCCCGAGCCCGTCGAGGAAGCTCCGCAGACGCAGGAGGATTCCGTTGAGCCCGCCGCTACCCCTGAGCCCGAGGCCCAGCAGAGTGTGTGGGAACCCATCGCTGAACCCGTCGTGGAAACCCCCGTTGAGGAGCCCGCAAACGAACCGGCTCCGCAGTACCTGTGGGCACCCGAACCCGAGGCGGATGACGCCCAGAGTGAGGACGCCCCGGAATTCGCAGCCGGTGCTCAAGTCGCCGCGACGCAGGCCGTGCTTTCTCCCGCAGCTGCACCCGTATACACCAGCCCCGAGGCCCTAGAAGCAACCATCACCTCCGAAGCTTTTGCTGCAATGCAAGACGCTGCAGCGCAGGAGTCGGCTGCTCAGGAGCTCGCCGTTTCTGAAGCCCAAGCGGATGCTCCGCAGGTGGAAGAAGCTGCTGAATCCTACGAAGCGGCCCAGTCGTTTGAACAGGCTCCCGAATCCCATGTCGCCCCCGAAGCGACTGAAGTTCCCCAGGAATTCCCGGTCGCTGAAGAGGGACAAGCCCCAGTGGTGAGCGAAACCCCGGCGCAGGTTGAAGCAGAGCCTCAGGCGGAAGTGGCGGAAGTGACGGATGTCACTCCGCAGGAAGCCCCGGTTGTTGAGGAAAGCCCAGATGCGGCCTCGGCAGTCGAAGAAAGCACGCCGGCGGGGCCGCTCGCGCCCGCCTTCGAACTCGACAACGCGGACACTGGCGCAACTGTCCTGCGCCGCGTGAGCGACGACTCCGCGCACACGAGCGTTGGATACCTGGTCTACGCGGGTGCCGCGCCCGTCGAACTCACTCACGATGTGATCTTGGGCCGCGACCCCAACGCGCGCGTCCTCACCGGTCGCCCCGCCGCGACCGTGATGCGCGTTCCCAGCCCCGCGAACGAAATCTCACGCTCGCACGCGGCCGTCATGCCCAGCGGATTCGGTTCCTGGATGCTCATGGACCTGGGAAGCGCCAATGGAACGCTCCTTCGCAGCTCGAACGGCAACGTTCAAGATGTGCCTCCGCGCGTCACCGTGGCACTCAACGATGGCGACGTTATTGACTTGGGAGAGAATGTCCTGGTCGAATTCATCGTCCGATAAACGCTGACCATATTCTGAACGGGCCACCCCGCGGGATTCCGCGGCGTGGCCCGTATCATTTGGAGGGCACTTTCCCATTAGTTACTATGTGAATACACAGGGACCCGAGGACGGGTATCCCCCCGAAACAACGGAAGTTGAGGGACCAGATGGTCAAGTATGTATATGACTTCTCCGAGGGCGACAAGTCAATGAAGGACTTGCTCGGAGGCAAGGGTGCGAACCTGGCGGAAATGACGAAGCTCGGTCTGCCCGTTCCTCCCGGTTTTACGATCACCACCGAAGCATGCCGCGTCTACCTGCACGACGGCACTGCCCCCGAGAGTCTCGATACTGAAGTGACCGTCGCCCTTCGCAAGGTCGAAGAAGAAATGGGCCGCAAGCTGGGCGATCCCAAGGATCCGCTCCTTGTCTCCGTCCGCTCGGGCGCGAAGTTCTCGATGCCCGGCATGATGGAAACCGTCCTCAACATCGGCCTGAATGACGAATCCGTCCACGGCCTGGCTGAAGTTTCCGGCAACGAGCGTTTCGCGTGGGACTCCTACCGTCGCCTCGTCCAGATGTTCGGTAAGACCGTTCTGGACATTGACGGAGACCTCTTCTCCGACGCGCTGGACAACATGAAGAAGGAACGCGGCGTTAAGGGCGATACCGAGCTCAACGCTGAGGACCTCAAGAACCTGGTCGATATCTTCAAGACCATTGTCTACGAGCAAACCGGCGAGGAATTCCCGCAGGATCCCCGCACCCAGATGGACATGGCCATCGAGGCCGTCTTCCGCTCCTGGAATACTGAGCGCGCACGCATCTACCGTCGCCGTGAGCGCATCCCCCACGACCTGGGCACCGCAGTCAACATCTGCACCATGGTGTTCGGCAACATGGGCGAAAACTCCGGCACCGGCGTGTGCTTCACCCGTGACCCCTCCACCGGTCACTCCGGTGTGTACGGCGACTACCTCGAGAACGCACAGGGCGAAGATGTCGTTGCAGGTATCCGCAACACCCTGTCCCTGGCCGACCTTGAGAAGATCAACAAGCCGGTCTACGACGAGCTGCGCGGAATCATGCACAAGCTCGAAACCCACTACCGCGACCTGTGCGACATCGAATTCACCATCGAGCGCGGCAAGCTGTGGATGCTCCAGACCCGCGTCGGCAAGCGCACCGCTGCCGCCGCCTTCCGCGTCGCCGTCCAGCTGGTCGACGAAAAGCTCATCACCCGCGACGAGGCCCTGGGCCGCGTGACCGGTGACCAGCTCACCCAGCTGATGTTCCCGCAGTTCGACTCTTCTGCATCCAAGGAACTCATCGCTCGCGGTATGGCCGCCTCCCCGGGCGCAGCCGTTGGCCGCATCGTCTTCAACAACGCTCAGGCCGAGGCCTCGGCAGCAGCAGGCGTCAAGTGCGTGCTGGTCCGCCGCGAAACCAACCCTGACGACCTGCCCGGCATGGTCGCAGCCGAGGGCGTTCTGACCGCCCGCGGTGGCAAGACCTCCCACGCCGCCGTCGTTGCGCGCGGCATGGGCAAGACCTGTGTCTGTGGCGCTGAAGCTCTTGAGATCGACGCCGAGGCCGGAACCGTGACCGTCGCTGGTCGCGTCCTGACCGGTGAAGACGTTATCGCGATCGACGGCCAGACCGGTGAAATCTTCCTGGGCGAGGTCCCCGTGACCGACTCCCCGGTGACCACCTACCTGAGCCACGGCCTCGAAGCTGGCCTGGCTGCGGCAGCCGGCGACCCCGGTACCTCCGAACTGATCGAGGCCGTCCACCGCATCCTCACCCATGCTGACGAGGTGCGTCGCCTGCAGGTGCGCGCCAACGCCGACACCCCCGAGGACTCGCAGCGCGCGCTGGAGTTCGGTGCGCAGGGCATCGGCCTGTGCCGTACCGAGCACATGTTCCTCGGCTCGCGTCGTCCGCTGGTTGAGCGCGTCATCCTCTCTGAGGAAGGCTCCGCTGAGCGTCAGGAAGCATTCGACGCCCTGGAGAAGCTGCAGAAGGAAGACTTCCTGGCAATGCTCGAGGTCATGGACGGCAAGTCGATGACCGTGCGTTTGATTGACCCGCCGCTGCACGAGTTCCTGCCTCAGCTCACCGAGCTCGAGGTCAAGGTTGCACTCGCAAAGGCCGCTGGCACCGTTGATCCCGCAGACGAGGAAATGCTGGTCACCGTGCGTCGCTTCCACGAGCAGAACCCCATGCTGGGCCTGCGTGGCGTGCGCCTGGGCATCTACCTGCCCGGCCTCTTCGCCCTGCAGATGCGCGCACTGTGCGAGGCCGCTGCTGAGCTGGTTGCCCGCGGCAAGGATCCGCGTCCCGAGATCATGGTTCCGCTGGTTGGCTCCGTGCGCGAGCTCCAGCTGATCCGCGAGGAAGGTGAGCAGATTATCGCCTCGGTTGCCGCTGACAAGGGCGTTGACCTCTCTGGCGTGACCATCGGCGCGATGATCGAGCTGCCGCGTGCGGCCATGACCGCCGAGGATCTGGCTGAGGAAGCCGACTTCTTCAGCTTCGGTACGAACGACTTGACTCAGACCGTGTGGGGCTTCTCGCGCGATGACGTTGAAGGCGTGTTCTTCCCGCAGTACATCGAGGGTGGCATCTTTGGTGTCTCGCCCTTTGAGTCGATCGATGTTCACGGCGTTGGCACGGTTGTGGCCGAGGGCGTGCGTCGCGCACGTTCCACCAAGCCGGACATCAAGCTCGGTGTCTGTGGTGAGCACGGTGGCGATCCCGCATCGATCCACTTCTTCCACAAGGTCGGACTCAACTACGTGTCCTGCTCGCCGTTCCGCGTGCCTGTCGCACGTCTGGAAGCCGGTCGTGCAGCCGTCGAGGATCACGTCGCACTGTGATGTCTGAGATGAACTGACACTGTTCTGACCCCGTCCGCCTCGCATGCATAAGCGTGCGAGGCGGATGTGTTTTTGCTGCGAGCGGACGAATTTTTGCTGCAAGGCGGATGGGGTTTGTGCTGAATGCCGTAGGCCCCGCCAGCTTGCGCTGGCGGGGCCTCGTGCGTGTTCTGAATGGTGCTGTCTCAGTACTTCTTCGGTCCTGAGTTTGCGCCAGGTTGCGCTGAGAAAGTGGTCGGTGGTGTGTGCAGGGGTGCTGGGCCAGACGCGGGAGCGACTGTCGGGGCTTGTGGCGTATACGGTGACGCGGGCATCGCGCTACTGCTCTCCACAACCATCACATTGCCGTTGGTGAGCACGATATTGGCAGGGGAGTGCAGACGAGCCATAGCCGTTTGCCGTTTACGCCATGCAAAAACGGCAATGATGATGGCAAACACAATATAAATTGCGTGTTCGACGGTTGGATCATCTGCAAGGTTGGGCGCAACTTCTTCTGCGAGCTTCAGGGCGAAGTTCAGCATGAGGATCAGGCTTGATACGACCACAATCGGGAAACTGACAATCGCGTAGAGGCGTTGAGAGACCGAGTACAGCAGGTGATTGAGCTTGTGATAGGCGAATCCAACAACAACCATCGCGAGAACTGCCCAAATGAAGTGGGCCTTTTCTGAGGATGTCAGCCAACCCATGTGATCCGCCGTGAAAATGCCGGACAACCCTATGACAAGCAGATAGTCGGGGGAGAAGAGCATCCACAGAAGCATTCCCATGTAGAAGAAGATCACGACGATGAATAAGAGCACGAGCAAAAGAGCGACCAACACCATGTTGCCACCGTAACAATGTGAAATTTGTGCTAGCTGATACCTTCCTGAACGTCGTCGTCGGGTTCTGCGTCGTCCTTCAGTGCATTTCTTCGTCAGATGTTGAGGGGCTTTGGTGCTTGGGTTGCGGAGCGTGCAGGGATAGTCAAAATGTGACGAGCAGCATTTTTATAGAGGCGATGTCATAGATGCGGCCGCCTGCACTTATGTGCACAAGCCTTTGCACATAAGTGCAGGCACTGATGATGCTCGTGGGCAATTTTGATCGAAGTGTCTCTGACCTGCGAAGATGCGCTAAATAACAGGGTGTCACCTTGAGAAATAAAGTCCAATTCTGTGTCCTACTACACACATAACCGGGTGACACGAAAAATGACGCGTTTCATAATTAACAACGGAGATCGGACATTGATTGGTCCGATTTTTGATTTTGTCCACCCTCGACAAGGAAGTCAGTGAACTGACTATGGAACGTCGCATTTTTGCACACCGCGGTCTGAACCGTGTCGCACCCGAGAACACTCTTGCAGCTTTCGAAAAGACTGCAGACGCTGGACTCACCTGGATTGAGACTGACGTCGACATCCTGGGCGATGGCACTCCGATCGTCATCCATGACACGTCATTGGATCGCACCACGAATCGCCGTGGCTCCTACTACGGCTTGGAGAAGTCCGACCTTGCATCGATCGATGCAGGCGCATGGTTCTCTCCCGAGTTCGTCGGGCAGCCCCTGCCGACTCTTGAGCAGCTCATCGAGCTCCTCAACCGTCGTGGTCTGAATGCGAACATTGAGATTAAGTCGAACGAGGCCGGCGGTGCCATGTCGATGCGTCTCATCGATTCCATCCTCGATGCTCTGACCGGGCTGGATCCCGAGCGCGAAGTTTTCTTCTCCTCCTTCAACCACGTGCTGTTGGCGAAGATCAAGGAACGTGCTCCCCAGTACGAGGTCGGCTGCCTCTACGAGACGGTTGCCCTCTACGATGACTGGAAGTCCATGCTTGAGCTTGTCGGCGCATCGTACATTCACCCCGAGGATCGCGGTCTGACCAAGTCCAAGGTCGAGGCATTCCGCGAGGCGGGCTTCGGAGTGAACGTGTGGACTGTGAATTCAATTGATCGAGCGCACGAGCTCTTCAATTGGGGCGCAACCGGTGTCTTCACCGATGTTGCAGACTCTTTTGCCCATCTTCAGTGAGTAAAACTCGAAAGGTAAATTGAACAACATGTCGGAAACCTCAGTAGGCACAAAGTCGCGCCTTCCTAAGTTCATGCAGAAGGGCCGCATCGGCGGCTACCTTACTGTCGTCCTCACCGGACAATTTGTCTACGTCTCCTTCGAGGCATTCAAGGGTTCGCTGCTTGACCCAATGACCCAGGCACTGGGCATCAGCGTTGCTGACTTCGGTAAGATCATGACCGTCCTCGGCTTCGCAATGTTCATGTACGTTCCTGCAGGTTGGGTGAACAACCGCTTCCCGATCCGCAAGATCCTCATCGCCTTCGCTTCTTGGCGACTGCTGACCTTCCTGTTCCTGTGGCTCTCCCCGGTTCTGGGCTACAACCTGAACCTCACAGCCCTTCTTGTTATCGCTGCTACATGGGCAGTGTGGGATGCAATCGGTTGGCCCGCCGTCGTTAACGGTGTCAGCTTCATGGCCTCCGATTCTGACTCCAAGGGCCGCGGCCTGGCCATGGGCCTCCTCGAGTCTCTGCGTCGTGGCCTCGAGTTCTGCATGAACCTGATCGTCATCGGATGCATCGCTGCTTTCCCGGCTCACGCTAACGGCATCATGATTGGTTTCGGCCTGGGCTACTCCCTGCTGCTGATCCCGAACATCTTCGCCATCCTCCGCTTCGTCCCCGCAAACGCTGTTGCAGAGTCCGAAGGCCACTCCAAGAACACCGCAGCCCTCATGGGCCTCGGCAAGGTTCTGATCCAGCCCCGCGTGTGGTTCGCAGGCATCGCAGGTATGTGCGTCTACTGGAGCTACGTCAACCTGATTTACTCCTCCGCACCCTACCTGACCCGCGTCTACCAGGCGTCCACCGCTCAGGCCTCGACCTTCGGTATCTTCTCGACCGGCTTCGTCGGCATCATTGCTGGCCTGGTTGCAGGTGTCCTCGCTGACTACATCTTCAAGTCCTCCACCACCATGATGGCTGTCGCTCTGACCGTCATCGCCATCGGTGTGGGTGTGGTTTACCTGCTCCCCGTCTCGGATTCGATGATGTGGCCCGCAATGATCTTCCTGATCGTTATGGCCTTCGGCGTCTTCTTGGGTAAGTCCGTGATCCTTGCTCCGATCGCTGAGCTTCACCTGCCTGAAGACATCAATGGTTCCGCAATGTCGGTTGGTTCCTTCCTGGTCTACGCACCCGTCATCTGGGCGAACTACTCGACCTCGAACATCATTGATTCCCACGCTGCAGATCCTGCAGCCGGCTACCACATCATCTTCCTGATCACCCTGTGTGTTGCCGCTGTTGGTGCTGCTTGCGCCTACGCGTTGGTCTTCTCCAACCGTCGCTCGAAGGCAAAGGAAGCTGTCGAGGCGAAGTGATCCTTCGTAGGACTCAGTCCTTCTAGCCGGTCTTAACAGGCCGTGCTTGCTTGGGCGGGTTCGCATCGTCCCTGGTACCGAGGTATCAGATCCGAACGATGCGGACCCGCTTTTTGCATCTCGATCCGCCCCGTCACCTGTCACCACTCTCAACTTCCCCGGCTCGTCTTCGACCATGCCCCCGCGTGATTGTGGAACAATAAGACCAGATCGCATCTATTCATTCATCAACACATATCTGCCGGCAGGGCATGAGGGGTTGGAGGCTTCATGGCTCTCTTTGAATTCGACGAGGGGCGTTTGATCCCCGCCCAATTCGGCCGCTCTGTTTCCGGTGGTCTTACCCCCGAAGTTGTTGACGCTGTGTGCAATCAGGTCCTCGAGATTGTTTCGCGTCCCCTTTTTCCTATTACGTGGCGCGATATTTCGCCCTTCGAAGCACCGGCTTTCATCGAGGAAAGCTCTCCTGAAAACGAGGCCCCGCGCCTGACCGCCTTGGACCCTTCGGGCCAGGTTGTTTCTGTCGAAATTCTTGACTTTTTAGACTCCGATACTCTGATTCAGTCCCTTTCGCGCCTCGCGGGCACTGCCGCCTTGTCGTGGTCTGATTTGGCCCGCGAGTATCCCGGTGGTGTTGCAGCTTTCAAGTCCGGATGGCTGCATTTCCGCGATTCCATGCCGCCCTCGCCCGGCGCTGGCCCGCGCCTCGTCATGGTTGTCGGCAGCATCGACCCGGCCGTGCGTCCTGCCCTGGAAGTTCTCGCTGCCTCAGGTGTTGAGGTCCACGAGATGAGCCTGCGCGAAATGAGCAATGGGCGTTCCTTCCTTGAAGTGCACGCCGTTGGTCCGCGCACCTACGCCCACGCCCCCCACCTGCTCGTCGGCCGCTCCGAGGACGTGCCCGCGATTGCCTCGTCAATCCCGGAAGTAACCGTCACAAACGTGCACCCGCTCGCCGAGGCCGAGGCGGAGTTCCCCGAAGAAGCTGATCCCGCCGAGCACGCGGAGACGAGCGAGCGCGAGTTCGACGCCGACGAAGTATTCGAATATGGTGCAGACGCCGAAAATGTCATCGAGCGCGCGGTAGAAGATCCCCATCACCACGCGGCACCGCAGGTGAATGAGGAAACCGGCGCCGGCCTCGTCAGTGAGGAAGAAGCCGAAGAACTTGCTCGCGCACGTGAGGCGGGAATCCCCGTTCTTGCGCGCGATGCGGCCGCGCTGCGTGTCCTGGGGCAGATCATTGCCGAGGACGTGCCCGCGATCCTCCTCGAGGCTCCGCAGGCGAATTGCGAGTTCACGGCAGATGGGCTCCTGCGTGCGGGAGAGCAAACCTGGACTGACCCACAAGAAGCCTTAGTGCACTTTCAAGTCGGCGGAGACGCGTGGGCGCTGTGGCACCTGGGCGGCGAAGAAGGGCCGACCTTGGGAGAGTCGCTAGCCGAGGTCAATCGCGAGATTATCCGCGAGTACTCGCGCGAAGGCTAAGCGTCGTTTGTTGACAGGACTTTGTCCGTCGCTTAGTTTCCCGTGAATGGGATAAACGCGCCGATCCAACGATTCATCGTGTCGTAAACTTCTGCGCGCACCTGCGGGTCCGAGAGCAGCAAGTCGTGTTTGCCGGGGAAACTCGCCATTGTCACCAGTGGGCCGAGTCGCGCGGAACGCTCAAGAATGACCTCGCGATCCAAAACGACGTCGCTGGAGAAAACTGCCTCGCTGAACTCTTCGCCGAAATAGCTCGACGTTGACATCATTGAGAGCACAGGGATGTCCAGGTGTACTGAGCTCGCGACGTTTTCGTGACCATCCAAGATGGCCTCAAGCCACGCTGCGTAGGCCGGGTATGAGCCGGGGCGCTTCCACTCGAGGGCGTAACTCCAGCCCTTGACTGCAGGATCATCAGGATGCGCGGCAAGCGAATCGGGAAGAGGAACGTCAAGAGCATTCCACCCTTCACGCAAGGAACGGCCGTAGTGGTCGGGGCCATCTCCTCCGGGCACCGCCCACATGGGATTGCGTGAAGCGATTCGTTCGAGGATTGGTGCAACAGCTGAACGCATCGAAGCCATGGTCTGCATTTCAAGCCAGGCAGAATTCAAGATCAAGCCATCGAGGGCGCCCGGGTGACGGTTTGCCCACAAGGTTGCTAAGAGTCCGCCCGTCGAGTGTCCCATAAGGACAAGCGGCAGATCGGGGTAGTCCTCGCGGATGAGGTCGAGAGCCTCGGAAATGTCTTCATCGTAGAGGCTGAGGTTTGAAACGAAACCCATGCGCTGACCCGGGCGCAGTGAACGCCCATAGCGGCGCAGGTCGAGCGCATAGAACGCTCCGCCGCAGCCCGCGATGTCTTCAGCGAGCTCGCGTTGGAAGAAGTAGTCGTTTCGACCGTGGATATAAAGGAGTACAAAGCGCGGGGGCTGCGGTGTAGTTTCGCTGGACGTGGAGTGTGCGTCGGTAGGCGAAGTTGTTGGCGCAGGCGAAAGTGCGGGCGCGGATGGGGAGGAGGTGGGTGTTAAGGGAGCGTGGCCTCGGTAGCGAACAAGGGTCGCAACAACGGGGCCCGCGTCATCATCCATCAGGGGAATGGTTCGAGATTCGTAGTCGGCGCCGAGCACGTCTTGGCGCCAGTGGTCGCTTGGCGCGGGGCCGGCTTCTCCCCAAGGGGCAAGAACCTTCTCATCGACGAGGCCGTTGAAGCTCTCGGGAGAGGCTGGCGCGTCGGGGAGTTCAATGTCGTCCATGATTCTTGCTCCTGCTGGTGATGGGTTGTGTATCGATTTTATGCGGAAAACTCGGGGGTGAGAGGGATTTGTGTGACTAATGTTGCGATTGTTGTGATCGTGATTTCTGTGGCTTCGGTTAAATATTGTTGCGTATGGTGCCGAAGTGAACTAACCTCAAATCCTGTATAAGAAGAGACGAACGCCCTTATCCCGGCGTGCAACGACAGGTGGACCAGTGAGAATTGAGACAAAGCGTCGCGGCCTACGCGCATTGAGCGTGACCGTGCTATTTGCTTCGCTCGCTGCAGCAACTCCCGGCATTGCTCTTGCAACTCCCAGTGAAGATGACATTGCACGAGCTCGTGAAGCTGAAGACGCAGCAAAAATGTCGGTCGCTCAGATTGAAGTAGAACTGGCAAGCGTGAAGACCGAAGCCGAGCTCGCACTTCAAAAAGCGCAAAGTGCTGCGGAAGAACTCAACGGTGCGCGCTACGCACTCGACCAAGCCACTCAAACCGCACGCCAGGCACAGGCCGATGCAGACAAGGCAAAGGCCGACTACGAGGCAGGGAAGAAAGAAATCGCTTCCATCGCCCAGACGGCCTACCGTGAAGGCGGCTCTTCGCTCGACTCTCTTGCACCGTACCTCTCCGCCGACGGACTGCGCACGGTTGAAACGAAACAAGCAACGCTCGACTCCTTCTCGGCCTCGGCAAACGTCAAAATGCAAAAGGTCGCAGCTTTGGAGCAGGTCGCCAATGTCATGAATGACGCGGCCGTCCAAGCGCAGGCCAAGCAGGCCGCCGCGACCGCAGAGGTCGAGGCTCGCACCGCCGAAGCGCAGAGCGCGGCAAGTGCAGCTGCAAGCGCGCAGACCATGACCGCGGCGCGCCGTGATGCGCTGGTCCAGGAGCTGGCACGCAAGCAAAATACGACGGTTGAACTGATCAACCAGCGCGAGGCCGACCTCGAGGCTCAGCGTCAGGCCGCGGCCGCTGAAGCTGCGCGCCAGGCTGCCGCTGCTGCCGAGGCTGCTCGCCAAGCACAGTCGCAGCGCCAGCAAAGCTCGTATGTCGCTCCCGCTCCTGCAGCGCCGAGTTACAGTGAACCCTCGTACTCCGGCGGTGGCGGCGGAAACTCAGATGCCGCAGCGGGCGCAATCGCGTGGGCAAAGTCCAAGCTCGGTGCACCCTACGTGTGGGCGGGCGAAGGACCGGGCTATGACTGTTCCGGTTTGGTCACCATGGCCTACCGGTCACAGGGCATCTATCTGACCCACTGGTCGCAGGCGCAGTACTCCGAGGGAACGCGCGTGCCCGTCAGCCAGGCGCAGCCCGGTGACTTGATCTTCTGGAACTGGGACGGCGGCAATATCGACCACGTCGCGATCTATCTGGGCAACAACCAGATCATCGAGGCGCCGACCTTCGGTGTTCCTGTTCGAATCACCTCGATCTACGGTTGGAGCGCAGTGCTGCCATACGCGGTTCGCGTCGCGTGACGGTGTGAGCGGGGGTGGGCTTCGGTTTGCGTTGGCTTGCTGCTCCGCTAATTCGCACACGAAGTCGGTGAATGTCATGCGTTATAGCCTGTGACATTTGGCAACAACGTGTGGAGGCGGGGCAAGTGGCTTGGTAGGTCAGCAAAAGGCTGGCCTAGGAAAGGGCTCGTCCGGCAAAAGAGCTCGGCCCAGCAAAAGACACACGAAGTTAGAGAAAGACATGCGTTATAGCCTGTGACATTTGGCAACAACGTGTGGAGGTGGCTGTGCAACAGGCCCGGGCGCTTGGGGAAGACGCCCGGGCCTCGTTATATCTGCCTTGGCCAAATTGTCGTGGGTCGCGGCGCTGCTTGTGATGCTCTTGTCGTTTCCGCAGCAGGGCGTTTGGTCGCTGCGTCACATGAAGTTGGTGAATGTCATGCGTTATAGCCTGTGGCATTTGCTGACTTCGTGTGGAGGTAGCTAGATGGGTGGTACGGCAGTAGGCCTCTTGCGTCGAGGTAGCTAGACGGGTGGCGTGGCAGCAGGCCTCTTGCGTCGAGGTAGCCGCAGCAGATCCGTTTGTGAGCTGTCTCAAGTTAGCAAGAAACAGAAATAACTTGCTCTGACCATTCGTTCCTAATGGTGACACCGCAAAATGGCAGTCACGCGCCGCCCTTGTTTCGTTGCGAAGAGAGACCCATGATCACCTTCGACACTGTTTCAAAGACATATCCTCCGGATACGCGAGCGGTTGAAGATTTCGCTTTAACGATCGCGCCGCACACAACAACAGTGTTCCTAGGGACTTCAGGATGCGGCAAAACCACGCTCATGCGGATGGTCAACCGTATGGTCACGCCAACATCCGGCACAGTCACCGTCCGAGGGCAAAACGTCGCCAACGAAGATCCTGTCGCTCTTCGCCGCTCTATCGGCTACGTCCTTCAAGACGGGGGCCTCTTCCCGCATCGGACAATCGTTGACAACATTGCGACCGTCCCAGTTCTCGAAGGCGCCTCAAAGGCAAGCGCGCGAGCCGATGCGCTCAAACTCATGGAGCTCGTCGGCCTCGACCCCTCAATGGCAAAGCGTTATCCCGCGCAGCTTTCTGGCGGCCAGCGCCAACGCGTCGGCGTCGCACGAGCGCTGGCAAACCGTGCCGACATCCTTCTGATGGATGAACCCTTCGGAGCCCTCGACCCTCTGGTCCGCGCTGACCTCCAGCGCCAACTCCGCCGCATTCAGAAGTCCTTGGGCACCACGATCCTCTTCGTCACCCACGACATTGACGAGGCCATCTTGCTGGGTGATCGCATTGTCCTCCTGCGCGAGGGGGCGCAGATTGCCCAAGAAGGCACTCCGCGCGATCTTCTCTTAAATCCAGCCAATGACTTTGTTCGCGAGTTCCTTGGAACCTCCGCAATCAGCGAGCGTGAACGAATTTTGGAGGGCGCACCCGGTGGATCTCAAGCGGGTAAACCCGGTACGGCCTCGGCAAACGACGCGCAAGGGGAGCGGGCGTGAATTGGCTCTCCGGTTCCTGGGCACTCATCGGTGAGCTCACTCTCACCCATCTCACCATCGCAGTGCCCGCGATTATTGCTTCGGTGCTGATTGCAGTTCCCATTGGAGCGTGGGCGCAGCGTTCAAAAGGCGTCGGGGGTGTAGTTCTCTCTTTCCTGACAGTTCTCTACGCGGTGCCTTCGTTGCCACTCCTGATTGTCATTCCTGTTCTGTCGGGGGTTGCTCTTCGCTCGCGGGTCAACATGGTTGTTGTGCTAACGATTTACGGAATCGCCGTGCTGATCCGTCAGTGCGCCGAGGCCTTCGCCGCTGTTCCTGTCGACGTCCTCGAGTCCGCCGATGCGCTGGGAATGTCGCGTCTCCGCCGATTCTGTACGGTTGAGCTTCCTTTGGCTGTTCCCGTGATTGTTTCTGGGACACGAGTGGTGATTACCTCGACGGTTTCTCTGGTAACGATTGGTGCGTTCATCGGTGTGCGCTCGCTGGGAACTCTGTTTACCGATGGCTTCCAGCGCGGTCTGACCGTTGAAGTCTTGGCCGGGCTGGTGATGACGATTGCCTTGGCTCTGCTTTTGGACGTGCTTGCAGTCGGCGTGGGAGCGCTAATGACACCGTGGAGGCGAGGGCAATGAACCTCCTATTTGAAGCCTTTCAATGGCTGGCGGATGGACACAATTGGCTAGGGGCATCCGGGATTCTCGAACGAGTGGGTCAGCACATCGTCTTCGTTGCAGCTGTTGTTTCTATTTCGACACTCATCGCATTGCCAATCGGACTGTATATCGGGCACACCGGACGTTGGAAGAACCTCGTCATGATCGGGACCGGTGCCGCGCGTGCGGTGCCTACTCTTGGCCTTCTCACCCTGGTTGGTTTGTGGCTTGGAATCGGTTGGCAAGCCCCCTTGATTGCTCTGGTTGCACTTGCAATCCCGCCGATTATCGCAGGTGCATATTCCGGTGTGATCTCTTCTCAAGGATCATCCGATGCAGCGCGAGCGATTGGCCTGACTGAAGGACAGATCCTCACACAGCTGGAGATCCCAGCGGGCGCACCGCTGATTCTTGCGGGTGTGCGCTCAGCGGTACTCCAGGTGATCGCGACGGCCACACTGGCTGCATACACAGCGAACCTTGGATTGGGACGTTTCCTCTACACGGGACTGAAGACACGCGATTATGGACAGATGATCGGAGGCGCGATCGTTGTTGTTGCGCTGGCACTCATTACCGACGCCATACTTGCAGGGCTCACGCGTCTTCTGCGCTCCAGAACCCATTCGGATTTACAAACTCTATAACTTCATCGCATACGCTTACAGGCTTTTCTACACTCAGCAGGCAAAACCAAAGGAAAGACAATGAAACGCTCCGTTCTCGCCGCCGCGGTAGCGGCATTCACTGCCGTTGTACTCACCGCATGCAGCACTGGGAAGTCCCTGGAAGGTGGCGAAGAAGCGAAGGGAAGCGCGGCCTCGTCAAAGATCGTGGTTGGCTCCCAAGACTACTACTCGAATGAAATCCTGGCCGAGGTCTATGCCCAAGCGCTCGAAGGATCAGGCTTCACGGTCGAGCGTCAGCTGCGCATCGGTCAGCGCGAGGTCTACATGCCCGAACTGGAATCCGGTTCGATCGATGTTTTCCCGGAATACACAGGCAACTTGCTCCAGTACTTCGATAAAGACGCGAGTGCTCGTACGGATACTGAGGTTTACCAGGCGCTGGGCGGAGCGCTGCCCAAGGGGTTGCGCGTATTGGACGAAGCCCCCGCAACCGACCAAGACTCCTATGTTGTTACCACTGCTTTCGCTTCCGAGCACTCTCTCAGCTCAATTGGTGACCTGGCGAGCGCCGGACAGATCACTCTTGGCGGTAACTCTGAGCTTGCGACGCGTCCGTATGGGCCGAAGGGACTGGAATCGGAATACGGTGTGAAGGTTGGTTTTACGCCGATCGAAGACTCGGGCGGACCGTTGACGGTAAAGGCGCTGAACGATGGCTCGATTCAGCTGGCGAACATCTACTCTTCCGACCCCGCGCTTGCAGACGGAAGCCTGACGGTCCTCAAGGACCCGAAGGGCCTCTTCTTGGCATCGCACGTTGTGCCGGTCGTTTCTACGAAGATCAACCAGGATGCAGCCGCTGTGATCAATAAGGTCAGCGCGGCTATGGACGCCAAGGACTTGATTGAGATGAATCGACAGTCAACTGCCGAGGCGCAGTCTGCCTCCGCGATTGCGTCGAAGTGGCTTGAATCGAAGGGCTTGCCGCACAAGTGAAGCGCTCGCTTGTACAAGTGAAGCGGGCACTTCGCGCTTGCTGTGGTTGTTCGGGTTGCGCTTGTGTGGTGTCAGGTGCCGCCAGCTCATCCCTGAATGCCACACGAAGTTGGTGAATGTCATGCGTTATAGCCTGTGACATTTGTTGGCAACGTGTGGAGGTGGCTGTGCAACAGGCCCGGGCGCTTGGGGGAAGGCGCCCGGGCCTCGTTATATCTGCCTTGGCCAAATTGTCGTGGGCCGCGGCGCTGCTCGTGATGCTCTCGTTGTTTCCACAGCAGGGCGTTCGTTCGCTGCTGTCACATGAAGTTGGTGAATGGCATGCGTTATAGCCTGTGGCATTCACCAACTTCGTGTGGAGATTGGGAAAGTGATCTTCTGACGTAAGTTTGGCTCGGTGAAACCTGGCGACTTCGCGTGTCGAATGCGAAAAAATCTGAAGAATAAAGCGGTGGCGAAGACTGTCGACGGAGTCAATCGATATACCCCGCGTCCCACAGCTGGCTTGAGGTAGTTGGTATGGCCTCGAGCAAATCAAGCCGTTGGGCAAGATCAATCTGAAGGCGAGGCAGGTTCTTTAGCTGCTCCCAAGAGTATCGAATGACATTCCATCCGCAGTCGCGCAGATCCTGTTCTCGACGAATCCACCGTTGTTTTGCGCGGTAGAGATCCTCATTCGTACTTCCCAGTTTGCTCATTCCGTCAAATTCGATCGCGACGTCTTTCTCTGGAAGAGTGAAATCAATGAAGTGCCTTCCTGTACTGCCATTAATCTCGAACTGTGTCAGTACAGGACCGCTATAGATGCTTCGAATCGCGTAGAGCATTGCCGCTTCGGCGGGGTTATCGCATCCTGCATCTGCGTTCTTCACAATGAGCTTCGCAGTGGATATTCCATACTTCCAGCCGTTTTCCTGAGCAGCAGATAATCGTTGAGAAAGCTCTTCACGCAGCTTGCTCTCGCGGATACGAGAGTCCCCTACGCGCTGTAGCGAAAAATCCGATTCGGTGTGCAGCACCATGCACATGGCAACAAAAGCCTCAAAGTGCTGCGACCCCATAGCGAGGCGAAGAGCTGCATCCAATTTGTCTTCTACTTGAATACCTTTCTCGGTTAACCGGTGGTCTGTCAGCGGAGGCCTGCGCAACTTTCGAACCTTCACGCTTGGAATGGTGAAACCCGAGTAGCGCACAGGTGGGAGTGTGGAATTCGGATAGGGCTGAGGACACCAAAAGGTGATGTCATGGTTTGATGACCACAGCGGAACGCCCTGGATACAAAGCGAGCTGGTTCCAACGAATACAATCCGCGGATCTCGTGATTGTGAGAGCGAAGCAATACGAGCACGATCGATGCGTTGATTAACTTCCCACCGAGGGAGCCCAGAGGAAATGGTCAGCATAAAACCACGCTTTACTCTGACCTGCGAGTGAGAACTTCCGTTTGTCGGCGCTAAATGGACTTCTCGTGTTGATCGGGCGAGTACGCATTCTTCTGTCTCTGCTTCGTTCATCTATCCAGTGTTTAATAGCGGCGTCCAAACGTGCGAGCTTTGGAAAAATCTGTGGAAAACGCCGATTGCGTGTACACCCTATGGATAAGTCTTGGCTGCTTGGCGTGAGTAGCGATGAGTGCGCAGCTGCTCCCGTTGGCCTTCTCAGAAAAGTCACATGAAGTCGCTGAATGTCATGCGTTATAGCCTGTGTCATTTGCTGACTTTGTGTGGAGGGAGGGGAAATGCGTGTCTGGGGTGGGTGATGGCCTGTGGCATTTGCCGACTTCGTGTGGAAAAGGGGACGAGGCCGCGCCGGGCTGACCGGGGACGAGACAGCGAGGCCACGTGGAGGCAGCGGGCTGGTGCGTGAAGGGTGCTCCACAGGTTGTTGGTGAATGTCATGCGTTATAGCCTGTGTCATTTGCCGACTTCGTGTGTCGTTGCCGCAAACAGAAAAGGGCTGGTGCTCTAGTGAACACCAGCCCCGATCCCGTTGGGAGAACGATTAAACGCTCAGTGAGCGTTGAAGCCTTCTGTCTCTGCGCGC
Organism: Actinomyces sp. Marseille-QA0893; assembly: GCF_976954355.1. Taxonomy (NCBI): domain Bacteria; kingdom Bacillati; phylum Actinomycetota; class Actinomycetes; order Actinomycetales; family Actinomycetaceae; genus Actinomyces; species Actinomyces sp. Marseille-QA0893. Next base: position 162,647 of record NZ_CDRJSY010000002.1, on the reverse strand, counting down.
TCGAAGGAACGGCGGATTTCTTCTTCTGCCTCTTCTCGGCCCACCCAGTGCGCGCCTTCGACGCTCTTGCCGGGCTCGAGGTCCTTGTAGACCTCGAAGAAGTGCTGGATTTCCAGGCGGTGGAACTCCGAGACATCTTCGATGTCGGTACGCCACGCGGCTCGCTGGTCCGAAGCGGGCACGCACAGGACCTTGTCGTCACCGCCCTTTTCGTCGCGCATGCGGAACATTCCAAGGGCGCGGCAGCGAATCACGCAGCCGGGGAAAGTGGGTTCTTCGAGGAGAACAAGAGCATCCAAAGGATCCCCGTCCTCGCCCAGCGTGTCATCGATAAAACCGTAGTCATCGGGGTATCGAGTCGAGGTGAAGAGCATACGGTCCAAGCGGATGCGTCCAGTCTCGTGATCGATCTCGTACTTGTTACGGTTCCCCTTGGGAATCTCGATGGTCACGTCGAATTCCATTCGAGCCCTCCTGAGTCGTTGATCCACCACGTGGATGTCGATTACGTATTCTTACCCCCCGAAGCATTAGGGTGTTCCTAGGTCATTGACGGAAGGACAACCCCTACATGCGACGTGGGACTACTGCTGCGATTGTAGGCGCATCGAGCGCCGCAGTGCTGATCGCAGCCTATTTTGTAGCAGATGTGCAGGATGCCGCACCAGGCATCTTCACACTTTCTCAAGCACCCGCACCATCTGCTGCCCCCACAGCGTCAGCTGTGCCCGCTCCGACACTGAATGTTCCACAGGGACAGGGGGATAGTCAAGCCCCCACGAGCCGCGAGCTCGAAGAAGCATGGGCGCCTAGCGTTGCCGCCGCACAAGAAGGCGGCTGGAACGCGTGGGCAATGGTCGTTGACGCGCGAAGCGGGAACACTCTCTACGAGTACAACGCGAATAGCGCCCACACCCCGGCCTCGATCACCAAGATCCTTACCGCCTACACTGCGCTGTCCCACCTCGACCCAAATTCGCATCTGACGACCTCGGTCGCTCAGGATAACGACAATATCTACCTCGAGGGCGAGGGCGATCTTCTTCTAGGCGAGGGAACCAATTCCATCGAGGTCAGTGGCCGTGCGGGCCTCGAAACCCTGGCAAAAGATACGGCGAGTTCCCTGATGTCTAAGGGCATTTCGCATGTCGAATTGCACGCGGCCCCCGCGCTTTTTGCCGATACCGCGCGCCCGGCCTCGTGGAGCGAACAGCAGGTTGCGGGCTACGAAGGCCAGCTCGCCCCCTACGCGATCGACGCGGGGCGCACCTACCCCAAATCGAATGAGTTCTACGCGGACTCGATCTCGAACGTCGCTGAAGTTTTTGCGCAGAAGCTTCGCGCGCAGGGAATCGATGTTGATTTCGGGGTCCGAGGCCCAGCCCCCCAAGGCGCAACCCGGATCGCTTCCGTGCAGTCCGCGAGCGTCGACGAACAGATTCGCTGGATGCTCTATCACTCGGATAACACCTTGGCTGACCAGTACTGTCACTTTGCCGCACGCCAATCCGGTGGGGAAGCAAGCTTCGCCGGGTCGGTCCAGACCCTCGAGAAGACGCTGAGTGAGCGCGGAATTCCTACCGATCAGCTTTCTTTGGAGGACTGCTCGGGGCTTTCCTCGAACGATCGGATTCACCCGAAGACTTTGGCAGCAATCCTTTCCCAGGGCTTCGACGCCACCCAACCCGTCGCGCCGCGCGTTGTGCGTAATCTTCCGTGGGCTGGAGTTCAGGGGACTTTGGCAAATCGCCTCACCGATGACATGGTCGCGGGCAATGCACAGGCAAAAACGGGGTCTTTGGCGGAAGTGTCCTCACTCGCGGGAGTTGTCTCGACCTCGAAGGGGCACCCGGTGATCTTCGTCATCGGTTTCGACAAGGTTCCCAATGATGGCGCCTATGCAACTCGCGGTTATCTGGACAATTTTGTCACCGCAATCGCCGAAATGTGACGGGCCGATTCGATAGCATAGAGACATGCCGATCTATCCCACTCTGACACAAATCGCGCAGGTCTCTGCTTTGGGCATTTTTTCTGGCCCCCAGGCGTCTTTCGCTTCGGCGCAGGCGATAGTTTCTCGTTTGAAGCGCGGCCAGGAGTGGGCGAACAAGCGCCTTCCCGGCGTCATTGGCCGTTTTGCTGAGTTTTCGCCGGTTGAGGTCTCTCTTCCTCTCGTCGAGCGTCGCGCTTCGATGCGTCTGTGGGCGCAATTCGCCGAGGACTGGGGAGTTCAGCTGCAAAGCGCACCTAGGATCCTCACCGCCCGGGGCGCTCTCGGAGTCCTTGCGAGGCGTTCTTTGAGTGTGAGTGGTCCCAACGGCGGTGCCGCCTGCATCGTTGCTCCGAATGTTCTTGAGGCCGGCATCCGCGGAAAGTTTGACTTGGGAGACTGGGCAAAGTGGGTTGCTTTGCGCGGGGCCGTTGATGTGTGGCTTTCTTCGCGGACGCCTTTCTTTGAGGAATACTGCCGTGAACTTGTTCCGGTTGCGTCGATTGATCCGATTGATGCGCAAGAGCTTTCTCGCCAGCTTCTTGTCCGTGATTGCATCATTGATGTTTTTATGGATTCATTGACTCCGAAGGACCTGTCTTCCGTTAAATGGATTGATGCTCACCGCCCGGCTGATTTCATGGTGGACGGAGCGCTTGTCACCCTTTTGGGCGGGCTTGTTCCGCAGGGGGTCATCCAGGCTCGCCGCGAGATGGCGAGCTATGTCCGCGAGGTTGTTGCAGGCCCCGGTCTTGAATCGATTTTGACCCCGCGGATGTGGCCGAGCTTCCAGTGAAATCTATTCCCGCAAACCCCACGGGGGATGTGCGACGCCTCTCTCTGGCCGTGCGCGAGCACGTGCACTGGGCGCTTGCCAATTGCGACGCGATTCTGATCGCAGTATCGGGCGGCGCAGATTCCACAGCTCTCGCAGCGGTCGTCATCGACCACTGCCTGCGCACTGGATCCACCCCTTATACCCTCAGCGTTGATCACGGGATCCGCCCAGGATCGGATCGCGAGGCCCAAGAAACATGCGAAGTGATGGCCTCCTTGGGCGCGCAGAGTTCGTGGGTGAGCGTCACCGTCGACGCCCCAGGTGGTCCTGAGGCCTCGGCTCGCTTGGCCCGCCGGAGTGCACTTGCCGCGCACGCCCAGACTTTGGGCGAGAGGGTCGCCGTCTTCTTAGGACACACGATGGACGACCAGGCCGAGACTGTTCTTTTGCGCCTTGCACGAGGCTCTGGAGTCGGCTCCCTGCGCGCGATGAGTGTTCGCGATGACGCCGGGAGCATCGTGTGGATGCGCCCCCTGATGAATTGCCGCCGCAGCGAGACTCTAGGTGCATGCCGCCAGCTTGAGCTTCCTTGGGTTGATGACCCCTCGAACAAGATGGACGGCCCGTGGCGAGCTGCTGACGGGAGTGCGCTGCGCCGCAGTGCGGTGCGCGAGCAGGCGATCCCCAGCCTCGCGAATAGCCTTGGGATGGACCCGGTTCCTTCCCTTGCCCGCACGGCTGAGCTTTCCGCTGCAGACGACGAGGCTCTCGATGAGTGGGCAGAGCAAGTCTGGCGGCGTGCGTGGGAGGCTTCGGCTGGGGAAATGCGATCAGGGTCGGAAGTTCCGGCCGGTGAGCGGCGACCAAGGTCGGAAGCGCCGGCGGCCGGGGTGGCCTCGGGAATCGGGGTACTTCGGGTCGCAGAACTCAAAGAAATCCCCCAAGCAGTGCGCAGGCGCGTTCTTCATCGCTATCTCGGCGCAGTGGGAGCACCCTCCCTGGTTCACCTCGAAGAGGCCGATGCGCTCATCACTCGCTGGAGCGGGCAAGGCCCCCTCTCGATTCCCAAAGGGACGCTCACGCGCGCGGGAAAAGGAAAAGACGCGAGGCTCATCTTGCAGCCATTGCGCCAAGAGCGAGAAAGACCGCGTCACTGAGCAGCCCGTAGGGCACATGTGGCACTCTTATTATCTGGACTAGCAGTCGAAAGGACATGGAACTGTGGACGCACAGGACATGGGAGATGCGCTCGAGCGCATTCTGGTTACCGAGGACGAACTATCTCGCCGAATGCGTGAACTCGCTGCGCAAATCGACGCGGATTATCAAGGCAAAGAGCTTCTCTTAGTAGGCGTTCTCAAGGGCGCTCTCATGGTGATGGCTGATTTGTCACGCAATCTTCACACTCCGCTGGCAATGGACTGGATGGCCGTGTCTTCCTATGGGACCGGCACAAAGTCTTCCGGCGTGGTTCGCATCCTTAAGGATCTCGACGCAGATGTGCATGGCCGGGACGTCCTGATTGTCGAAGACATTATCGACTCGGGTCTGACGCTGTCGTGGCTCCGTGAGAATCTATTGACTCGCGGCGCAGCATCGGTCGAAATCGCTGCGGCCCTGCGCAAGCCTGAAGCCGCAAAGGTCCATGTTGACGTCAAGTACGTCGGTTTTGATATCCCCAACGAATTCGTCGTGGGCTACGGCCTCGACTATGCAGAGCGCTACCGTCATCTTCCCTTCGTCGGGACCTTGGCGCCGCATGTTTATGGCGGCTGAAAGGGGCTTCCATGGCAAATAACACTCAGAGCAAGAAAAAGAAGAACGCCTGGGGGCTTGCAGCAATTCCCGTGCTGCCCCTCATCATCGCGCTGTTCTTCTTGTGGACGTGGTTCCAGCCCCAGTCGGTGGATACCTCCGAAGGCCTTCAGATCCTGAAGGAAGCCCAGATTGAGCGCGTGAGCGTCAATGACGGCACGCAGCAGGTCAACCTGATGCTCAAGGACCCTTGGACGCACAAGGCCGCCGGGGCCAATGATCGTGAGCGCAGCCTTGGGCGTTCGATCTCCTTCACCTACGCGCGCACGCAGTCGCAGGCTATCGTCGATGCAGTAGAGAAGGCCTCGCCAACAACCGGGTGGAACGCCTACTATCCACAGTCTTCGCTTCTGGGTTCGACCCTGGTCATGGTCTTGCCGCTGCTCATCGTCATGGGCCTCTTCTGGTTCTTCATGGGTCGAATTGGCGGCGGGCGGATGATGGGTCCCTTCAGCCAGAGCCGCACGAAGGAATTTAACCAAGAACGTCCAAATGTCACCTTCGCGGATGTTGCAGGTGAAGATGAGGCCGTTGAAGAACTCGAAGAAGTTCGCGAATTCCTGATTGCACCCGAAAAGTTCCACAAGGTTGGAGCCCGCATTCCCCGAGGCGTCCTGCTTTACGGTCCTCCCGGAACGGGTAAGACTCTGCTGGCAAAGGCAGTTGCGGGAGAGGCCGATGCTCCCTTCTTCTCCATTGCCGGTTCCGAGTTCCTCGAAATGTACGTCGGTGTTGGCGCCTCGCGCGTGCGCGACTTGGTTGCACGCGCCAAGAAGGTTGCCCCCGCGATTATCTTCGTCGATGAAATCGACTCCATCGGTCGCCACCGTGGTTCGGGGTATGGCGGCGGCTCCGATGAACGCGACCAGACTCTGAACCAGCTCTTGGTTGAGATGGATGGTTTTGACGATTCCTCGAATTTGATCTTTATCGCGGCAACGAACCGCCCCGATATTCTTGACCCGGCGCTGCTGCGTCCTGGACGCTTTGACCGTCAGATCGCGGTTGAAGCCCCTGATCTCAAGGGGCGCGAGGCCATCTTGCGTGTTCACGCCGAAGGTAAGCCGCTGACCGATGACGTCAACCTCCACACGATCGCTAAGCGAACCCCGGGCTTCACCGGCGCCGACCTTGCCAATGTCTTGAACGAGGCCGCGCTGCTGACCGCTCGCTCCAACGCTGACCTGATCGATAACCGTGCCATTGACGAGGCCATTGACCGCGTCATCGCCGGCCCGCAGAAGCGTACCCGTGTGATGAACGATCACGACAAGCTGGTGACCGCCTATCACGAAGGTGGCCACGCCCTGTGTGCTGCTGCTCTTCGATACACGGACCCAGTCACGAAGGTGACGATTCTTCCGCGCGGTCGCGCTTTGGGCTACACCATGGTGCTCCCGACCGAGGACCGTTACTCCAAGACCAGGAACCAAATCCTCGATGATTTGGTCTACGCGATGGGTGGCCGCGTCGCCGAAGAACTCGTCTTCCGCGATCCTTCCACCGGCGCCTCGAACGATATCCAAAAGGCCAGCGCGCAGGCACGCGCGTTGGTCACCGAATACGGTATGTCCGATCGCATCGGTAATGTGCGACTGAGCGCGGACGAATCCGATCCCATGACCGGGTATGGAATGGGCCGCGGGAATGAGCGCGCATACTCAGACGAACTGGCATCCATCGTGGATGAAGAAGTTCGCAAGTTCATGGACGCGGCAACCCGCGAAGCTTGGGAGATCCTCACGAAGAATCGTCACGTCTTGGACCGCCTCGCTCAGCGTCTTCTTGAAGAAGAAACCCTGGACGAAGCCCAGCTCGCTGAGATCTTCGCTGATGTCATCAAGCAAGATGAGCGTCCCGTGTGGAACTATGGCGAAGAGGCTGCCATCGAGGGTGCAGTCATGGGCAACCCCATCGAGATGCCCGGTGGTGACCGCGCGAAGTTTGATCCGAATTCGGATCCCAGTGCGGCTCCGGCCGAACCCGCGATGACGCTTGATGATCCCGCCGGGGGAGTGCAGCCCGAGGAGAATGCTCAGTGACCTACGACCAGCACGGTGTTGAAGACGCTTCCCGCGCTCTTCTTGAGGCAGTGGGAGAGGACATCACGCGCGAAGGCCTGCGTGATACTCCTTCGCGGATGGGGCGCGCGTGGCGCGAGCTGCTCAGCGGTTTGGAAGAGGATCCCCGCGATCACCTGAAGACCACCTTCGAGGTGGGGACGGATGAGATTGTCATGGTCCGCGATATTCCCTTCTATTCCGTGTGTGAGCATCACCTTCTGCCTTTCTACGGACACGCGCACGTGGGGTACATCCCCAAGGGTGGCCGCGTGACGGGGCTTTCGAAGCTCGCGCGCGTTGTCGAGGGCTACGCTCGTCGTCCCCAGGTCCAAGAGCGCCTCACCGCGCAGATCGCGGACGCGATTGATGAAGTTCTTGCCCCGCAGGGCGTCATCGTCGTTGTCGAGGCCGAGCACATGTGCATGACCATGCGCGGTATCTCCAAGCCCGGCTCCTCAACGGTAACTTCCGCTCTGCGCGGGATCGTCAAGCGCGATGCGACCCGGGCGGAAATGATGTCTTTGGCCTTGGGAGGGGTCCGTCGATGACGTCCAACGAGGCCGCATCCGCTTGGGCGCTCGCGGGCGGTGCGCGTCCGCCTCGTCTTCCCAAAGGAATCACGCTTCCTACTGACCGGATGCTGGTCATGGGAATCCTCAACGTGACTCCTGATTCCTTCTCCGATGGGGGACGTTTCTTTGATCCGGGCGCTGCCTTTGAGCACGCGGTCCAGATGGTCGAAGCCGGCGCCGATCTTGTTGACCTTGGCGGCGAGTCGACGCGTCCGAATTCTCAGCGCATCAGCGAGGACGAGGAGTGGGAACGCATCGGTGCGACCATCCAACGCCTGACTCAGGCGGGGATTGTCGTTTCGGTTGATACCCTCCACGCGATCACTGCTCGCCGAGCTGCAGATGCGGGTGCTGCAATCATTAATGACGTCAGCGGGGGGCGCTGGGATCCGCAGATGAACGCTGCGGTTGCCCAAACCTCGTGCGCCTACGTGATCCAGCACTATCGTGCGCTTCCCGGAATGCCCGAAGAATCCTTCGATTACGGGGACCAACCCATTGCCGTGGCGCTGCGTGAGCGCGTGGCAAGCCAGGTTCGCGACGCTCTCGAGGCCGGTGTTGAGCCTGAGCGCATCATCGTCGACCCCGGACTGGGTTTCTCACTCAATAACGAACAATGCTGGTCTCTCGTCGCGTCGCTCCGGATTTTTGCGGAGCTTGGGTACCCTGTTCTTATAGGTGCGTCCCGGAAACGCTTCCTCGGTCAGTCCCCCCTTTCGGACCGAGACGAAGCAACTCTCGATATTTCTCGGCGCGCACTTTCAGACGGGATGTGGGCTGTCAGGGTCCATGCCATAGACCAACAAGCGAGGCTTGTGCGTGCAGGGAGGTGAGGGCACGGTGGGACAGCTCGATGTCATCGCATTACGCGGCATTTCAGCGCAGGCTGTCCATGGAGTCCTCACGAAGGAGTGGAATGCTCCTCAATCTTTCTCGGCTGACATCCTCCTGTGGGTCGACACCGATCAAGCAGCGCTCAGTGACGATATTGCCGACACTGTCTCCTATGCGGAAATCGCTGAAAAAGCGCACGCAATCCTCAGAGGCCCTTCGGTTCGCCTGATCGAAACGCTGGGACATCGGATTGCAGACGTCGCAATGGAAGATGAACGAGTGCGTGGCGTCGAAGTCACCATCCACAAGCCCGATGCTCCCATTGATGTTCCTTTCGCTGATGTCTCGGTGACGATCCGTAAGGGAAATATCCCCCTACCTTTCGTTGCGGCTTCTCATGATCTTCCTTTCGATGGGCCGACTTCGGAAGAAGAGAAGCCGGCGCCGCCCAGCGGCCCGATTGCGCCTGAAACTGGCGCAGATGAAGAGTGTGATACCCCCAGTGCTGGCGTTGAAACGATTCTGCCTCCCAGTTCGGAGGCAGACACTGCCCCGGTAAGCGAAGCTGCCCCGGAAATTGAAATCCCCGCGGAGCCTGTCAAACACTCACACCGCGGTGCCTACGCTGTCGATGATCGCCCTGTGACGTGTGACGTAGTCCTTGCCTTTGGCGGAAATCTTGGGAATGTTCCCGTCACTTTGAAGAGGGCCATCGAGGAAATCTCCCAGTGGGATGACGTTGGTATCACCACTGTTTCCCCGCTGGTACGTACCCGTGCGGTATTGCGGCCGGGTCAAGATGCCCAGCCGGATTATTGGAATGGCGTTGCTCTGGGAACAATTTCTCTTGCTCCCCTGGATCTTCTTGATCGCATCCACGAACTCGAGGCGCGCCTGGGACGCGTGCGCCATGAGGTGTGGGGCGCGCGCACCATCGACATCGACGTCATCGATATCAAGGGAATGACCTCGGATGATCCGCGCCTGACGCTGCCTCATCCTCGAGCACACGAGCGAGCCTTTGTCCTTTCCCCGTGGCTCATGGCAGACGAACATGCGGAGCTTTCCGGATACGGCCCTCTTGCAGATCTCATTGCCCAGGCTCCCGACCGAGGTGGAATTCTCGACGCGGTTGCCGACTGGATGGAAGACCCTGAGTCGGTCATCGCTGATTCAGACGAATTGCTCGAAAAATTGCGTCTGCCCCGTCTGGAACAGGCCGAAAAGCTTCGTCCTCTCAAGCTTGAGACGAATGGTATCTCAGCACGTCCCAGCCGTTTGGACATGCTTCCCGAGGCCTCTCGTTCCGATCTGGCTCCCGACGATGAAGGGACGGATTTCGTCTGGAAACAGCTGTGGAACCGTTGGAGTTCCCCGGTGGATTCGGTCGAGTCTCGCCACGTTGAGCTGTCAAAGCCTGCAGTCTCGCAGCCTTCGGTAACGTCGGCCCCCACGACTGCAGCGTCTTTTGAGCCCACAACCGGTGATCGCCCGTCGCATGAAGCTGATTCACTCGTTCCGCCCAGCATAGCTTCATCGAATGAAGCGCCCATTCAGCTCGCAAGCCGCCAGCTCCCGGCACCCGCACCGCTGAACGTTCCACCGCTGAAGCCTTCTCGTCTTTCCGGTCAGACAGATAGCTCCGCTTCGACCCAGCTCACTGAAGGAATGGTCTCTTTGGCGCCTCGTCGCCCCATTCCCACGGCTCATGTCGAACAGTCCACGGTGGTGCGCCGCCCCCTCTTCGAGCGCGTGCAGAGCCGTGAGTCGGAGATCCCGAGCGCCTCCCTTGAGGTCGCCCCTGAACCTCCTACGATTCAAAGCGCGGATCCGCAGGAAGAGCCTTCTCCCTCGACCTCGCCGATTACTGCTGAAGTTCCCTTGAGCCGCAGGAAGCGCCGTCCTCGCTGGCGTCCTGTGACCGAAGAAGGAACCGGTATTTCCACGGCTAATTCCCCGCGTCCTTTCCGTGCTCGCACGGATCGTTTGGCCGCGCAATCGCACCGCGCTAAGCCCTCGCACCGCGCGCCCGAATCCCAGGATTCAGCATCGAAGGCCGCTCAGCAGACCTCCCCCGTTTCCGAGGCCGACGCCCAGCAGCCCCGCCGAAGCTCACTTTTCTCCCGCCGACCCGAGCAGGCCTCGGCGCAAGAGAAAACCAAGGCTCAAGGAGACGCTCAAGCACAGGACGCTGCGGCCTCGCGGCGCACCCCTGCAACGCGCGCACTTCCGGGCTGGACTTTCTCCGAGGACGTTCGCGTGGTCGATGACTCCAGCGCACTGACCCCTCGCGAGGCGACTCCGACCCCTCAACCCAGTCTTCCCCCGCGCTACAGCCACGTGCTGGATCCCAAACTTGCCGATACCATCGATCAGGGGCCGGCACAGGAAACGGGACCACAGACTCCCTCCTCAAGTGTTCGTCGCAATGTGACGATCCGTCCCAGTGTGACCGGCCAGATTCCTGTCTTCCGTCGTCGCCCTGAGGACTCATGAAACCGCTGAGTATTGTTCTTCTTGTCGCCGAGGCAGCTGCTGCCTCGGCGCTTGCAGCTGCAGCCACTGCTGTTGCGATTCGCTTGGGACAAGGCCCGTGGATCATTCACCCCGCACTCGCGTTGGTTTTCGTTGTTGTTGCAGGAATCCTCGTGTGGCTTGGCCTGCAGGTTCGTCGCTTCCGTGCTCATAAGACCACGTGGATTGATGCCGTTGCAGCCTTGAGAATCGCAATGTTTGCACGCGCGAGCGCTCTGGTGGGAATCCTCAGTAGCGCAATTATGGTCGGGATGTCTCTTGCTTTCTTTACGCGTTGGGAAGCTCAAGCCAGCGTTTATGCGGCAATTTGCGGCCTGATTTGTGCACTCGGTGCCTGTGCGTGGGGGATCGCCGGGATCATTGTTGAACGCTGGTGTGTCATCGATCCGAAGGATGACGCCAAGGAAGGCGAACAACGAGCACACGGAGCCAAGGGAACACTTGGGGCTTCGAGCCGCGTGGGTGCCGGTAGTGGAAAGTCGCAGGGGGCGATCTAATGGCACAGCGTTCTGGACGATCCTCGTCGAGGCCCGTGCGTCCCTCGGGTCGCTTTCCTTCCCAGCAGGGGAAGAAACGAAGTGCTGCCCGGCCTGCGCAGGTTCCGACCTCGCTGTGGGTGAGAAGAATCGTCACGGGACTGGGTTTACTTCTCATTGTTGCGCTTCTTATTTGGGGGATCGCAAAGGGAGTTTCGGCCTTGACGAAGTCCAAAGAGACGGAGCCCCAACCACAGCCCACCAGTGCGCAGCCTACCCCTACAGCAACAGCGACGGGCGCGGCCTCGTTGAAAGACGGAGAAACTGCAAGCAGTGATGGCATCGTTGATGCCGATGGACGCGTCCGGATCCCTGCGTGTGCACCGGCGGATCTAACGGTTCGTCCATCTGTATCAGGCACTTTGGTTGGGCAAACGCAAAATGTTTCTGTTGCGATCGAAAACCGAGCAGGGGTTGCTTGCTCCTTTGAATTCGGACAGATCGATCTGAAGATTCTCAGCGGCGATGAGACTGTTTACGACGGATCAAAATGCCAGCGTGATCGCACGAGTGCCACTTTGCTTTTGGTACCGGGGGACACCTGGAATGGCGGTTTGAGCTGGGATGGAGGACTCTACTCGGGGTGCACTCCTCGCGATGGGAACTCTGATGGTGCGACCGATCCCGCTCCTGCTGGTACCTATCGTGTGCAATTGATGCTCGATGGGAAGACCGTTGGAGACGAGAGAGTCTTCACAATTACGCAGCCCGCGCCAGCCACTACCGAGGCGACGCCTGCGCCTTCCGAATCAGCGCAGTCGCAGGGAGAGTCGCAGCAGGGCGAACACGAATAAGCAGCTGCGTTTTACCAGCCGACGATTCCCGTTGCCGCCATTGAGAACTGATTCTCAAGAGTTTCACGGATGAGCTTCGCGCGGTAGGGGCCAATACCTTCGATTTGTTGAAGGTCTTCGACGCTGGCTTCGCGAAGATCCGCAAGATTCTCCCAGTGGCTGGTGATTTCCTTGATGACATTCCACGGGAGACGGGGGACCAAGGAGAGAGCCCGGACGCCTCGGGGTTGGATCATGCGGTCCAGATCGGAAGGGTCGTAGACGCCAAGCCCCAGAACGTTTGCGATAGCCGCAAGATCGACAAGACGGTCACTGGCAAGCTCAGACAAAGCGGCTTCGGCGGTCGCCACGGCCGAAGAATCCCTGATGTAATCACGCAGGACCAGAGCGCGCTCCGACCCGGCTCCGCGAACCAGATCATCAACCTGCAGGGCGAGAAGACGTCCTTCCGAACCGAGTTCTTCAAGGTACTCGTTAATTTCAGACGTGATGCGGCGGATCATTTCCATGCGCTGCATGACGGTTGCGACATCGCGAATGGTCGCTGAATCACGCATTTCGAGAATTGTGAGCGTCTGCAAAACTTCATCGAGACGCTGGCTGTAACGATCCAAGGTGTCGACCGCGAGATTTGCACGCGAGAGCAAAGCTTCGGGTTCTTCGACAATGTGGTGGTATTTACCGACGTAGATCGAGATCAAACGCATGGACGCGGAAACCGAAAGAACAGGAAGGTGCGTTTGATAGGCGGTGCGTTGTGCAGTACGGTGACGCATTCCCGATTCATCGGTCGGAATGGACTGGTCGGGGAAAAGCTGGACATTTGCCTTGCGGATTCGCCAATTCGTTGGGTCGATGATGACTGCGCCGTCCATCTTGCACAATTCACGCAGGCGAGATGCGGTGAATTCCACGTCCAAATCGAAGCCGCCTGAGCACAGCTCTTGGAGTTCAGGAGAAAAGCCGAGGACGATCAGTGCGCCCGTGTGGGAGCGCTGAATGCGTTCGAGACCCTCTCTTAGCGCAGTTCCGGGCGCAATGTCCTGTAATGCGCTGCGCAAGAGTGCGGCATCTGATGTCATGAATCCAGCCTTTCAATGCGTGATCCCTGCTCTAAGTGTATTAGACGGATTCTTGCAATGAGCGAAGAAACTCAGCGGATTGCGGCCCGTAGTGCACTTGCCAGATCAGAAATGGGTAAGACAGTAATGCCATCCACTCCCATGGCCTCTTCGCATCCTTGTGCAGGAATGATCGCGGTTGTGAATCCTAAGCGGGCAGCTTCTTGAACGCGTCGTTTCACTCCGGTACAGGCGCGTACTTCACCCGTCAAACCAACTTCGCCGAAAGCAATGAGCGCGCTGCGAGTGGGAGTCCCCCTGACCGCCGAGACAATGCCGATAGCAGTAGCAAGATCCGCAGCGGGTTCGCTGATTCGAGCTCCTCCGACCGTCGAGGCGTAGACATCGCAATCAGAAGTATCAATTCCGAGCCGCGCCTGCAGGACTGCCAAGATCATGGCCACGCGCGAGTGGTCAACGCCAACCGTTGTTCGACGTGGGGACCCAGCCGAGGTATGGGCTACGAGAGCTTGGATTTCAGTGGGGAGGGGGCGGCGCCCCTCCAAAGTGACAGTGACGCAAGAGCCTGGAACGGCAGATTGTGACTGTGAGAGGAATAAGCCAGAAGGATCTGTCAGCCCGATAATTCCGGTGTCGCTGAGCTCGAAACAGCCCACTTCATCGGTGGGACCGTAGCGGTTCTTAACGGCCCGCAACAGCCTCAACCGCGTGTGACGGTCCCCCTCGAATTGGCAGACGACGTCGACAAGGTGCTCTAACAAACGAGGACCCGCGATTCCGCCATCCTTGGTGACATGACCAACCAAAAGGATCGGGATGGAGCGTTCCTTGGCAACGCGGATCAACGCGCTGGCAACAGTCCTTACCTGAGCCACGCTTCCCGCACCGCCATCGAGCTGATCCGATTGCAGCGTTTGGACAGAGTCAACAATGACAAGGGAAGGGTTCGTTGCTTCGATGTGGCCAAGCGCCGTGGATAGTGATGTCTCATCGGCAAGGAAAAGCTGAGGGTGGAGTGCGCCGATGCGTTCCGCGCGGCCTCTAACCTGCGAGGCGGATTCTTCCCCCGTGATGTAGAGGACCGGGGCCGCACCGGCGCAGGTCGAGGCAACCTCTAAGAGAAGCGTCGACTTGCCAACACCCGGCTCTCCGGCAAGGAGGATGACGGCCCCGGGGACAATCCCGCCTCCGAGGACGCGGTCAAATTCCCCGATACCGGTGGCTTTGCTGCGTGCTTTCTCTGCACTGATGTCATTGATGGGCAGTGCAGGCTGGCGCGGGGTGGTGGCAAGAGTTGTTCCGGGAGCCTGGACAGTGGGACCGGATTCTTCCATCGAGTTCCACTGGTGGCACTCGCGGCACTGTCCGACCCATTTGGGTGAGGTCCACCCGCATTCGCTGCACCGGTAAACGCTTTTCTCTTTAGCCATGTCCCTACGCTAAACCACGCCGGGTGCATCTGCGTCCAGTTGTGGACGCAGACAGAAAAATTACTAGGCGCAATAGATCACGGACGATTGGCGAAGTACTCCAGCAGACGCGTATCACCCGAGACAACGATGACGTCTTCTCGATTAATGCGCGTCGTGGAATCCGCATATTCGAAAGGCGCGCCGGGACGAAGGATGCCCAGCACGTTCACGCCGTAACGGCCTCGCAAATCAAGCTCGCTTAGGGTGAAGCCACAAACTTCTTTAGGGGGACGCAGCTTCATGATTGCGAAGCCGTCCTTATCCATTTCGATGTAGTCGATCATGCGTCCACCCACGAGGTGAGCGGTGCGCTGACCGGCATCGAATTCGGGGGCAACAACGTGGTGTGCGCCGATGCGACGCAAGATACGGCTGTGCTCGCGCGAGATTGCCTTCGCCCAGATATTGGTCATGCCCAGGTCGACAAGGTTTGCCGTGATGAGAACGGAAGCTTCCAGAGAGGAACCGATACCCACGACTGCCGAATGAAAGTCGCGCGCACCCAACTGGTTGAGTGCTTCCATTGAGGATGCGTCGGCCTCGACAACGGGAATGCGACCGGAAAACTGCTGGACGCGGCGAGAGTCTTTTTCGACCGCCAATACCTCGTATCCGAGCTTTTCTAGGGTCAGCGCGACGGCTGAGCCAAAGCGTCCCAAGCCGATAACCAGGGTTCCCGATGAGAGGTCCTTATCTTCTGCCATAGTCGTATTCTCCCACGCGCGCGTGTTTTTGGTTGGAGGCAATAGGCAACGAGGCCGGGCTGGGCCTAGCCGATGAGGGGAGCTTCTGCGGGGAAGCGAATGGCACGAGGCCGATCGCGCAGAGCAAGAGCAGCAGCAAGCGTCATTGTTCCGGTGCGTCCGGCAAACATGAGCGCGGCTAGTACGTACTTCGCTAGTGCTGGGAGCGCGGGAGTGATCCCCGTTGAAAGTCCCACTGTCGCAAAGGCAGATATCGATTCAAAGAGGACGACATCCAAGGTGTAGCCGGTCAGCGAGAGCAGAATGACCGTCGAGAGACCGACGAGGAGCGAACCCATGAGAGTGACCGCAACCGCGAGACGAAGAACGCCGTGGGAAATGCGACGGCCGAAGACCTCGATGTCGCGATCTCCTCGTGCCTCTGCAACAGCAGCGAGCAAAAGAACCACGAAGGTTGTCACTTTGATGCCACCTGCAGTCGACACGGAGCCGCCACCGATCATCATGAGGATGTCTTGGATGAAGTGGGTCTGGGGGCGCATCTGACCGACATCGAGTGCGGAGAGCCCGGATGAGCGAGCGTTCACTCCACCCAAAAGCGCGTTAAGAAGCTTCGAGGAAACATCGAGGTCACCCAGAGTTGAGGGGTTTGTCCACTCGGTGATCGCAAGGGTAATGGTCCCGACGAAGGTGAGAAGAATGTAGGTCGAAAGTGTGAGCTTCGTGTGGAGCGCCCACTTCGACGGGGTGCGCCAATGCTGTGAAAGATCAAGGATTACCGGGAAACCGATAGCGCCCACGAAGGTTCCCAGAATAATCGGTCCGAGCATCCACCAGTCATTGTGGTAGGGGGTGAGGCCGCCACTAAGGATCACAAAACCAGCGTTGTTGAAAACCGAAATTGCCATGAACATCGCGTGGAAGAAAGATTCCACAAGTGTGTCGTGGCCAAGAGTGATGAAGCGCGGGAGGAAAACGAAGGTGAGAAGGATCTGTGCGCTTAAGGAGGTAAAGATGACAGCTTTGAGGAGCGCTGTCAGTTGCCCCATGCCACTTGATTTTGTTTCAACTGTTGCGAGCATGCGCTGGGTAAGGCCGAGCTGGCGTGATACTGCGTAGCCCAAAATAGTTGCGAGGGTGACGACCCCCAAGCCGCCAATGAAAATACCCAATGCGATGACTGACTGGCCAAAGGGTGACCAATATGTTGCGGTATCGACAACAGTTAAGCCGGTGACGCAGACGGCAGAAATTGCCGTGAAGAGAATATCGATGAAGGGTGCGCGTTCCGTTGAGGCCGTTGCAATGGGGAGCGCAAGAAGCGAAGTAATAAAGGCAATGAGCATGACGAAGACGATCAATGCCAGCCGAGCGGGAGAATAACGAGCCTGACGAGCAAACCATACGCGGAAGCGCATCCATGGTCCCGAGTCTTCAAGAACCCGAGGACTCACTCCACGCGGGTAAACAACGGCGGGAGAGGGACGATCTTCGGAAGCAAGTGGCGCGGTCGAATAGTCACTCGAACGGTGCTCAAGAGCCCGAGCATGGGAGCTAGGAGAATGTCGACGGGGTATCCCGCGACGCGCGCCTTGACGCCGATTAGAACGAGCCATGTCACCTCCCGTTTTCACTCGTTAACACTCATCCTAGTGCCCCAAAAGTCTAACGCCTGAAACGTTTGTGAATAACGTGACACAGGTGGCTGAAGTAATTGAATGAAATTGAAGTGGAGAAAGTTGCATTTTGGGGGAGTGAATCACGTATCATAGGACGGAAATAATCTTTGCACGTCTGGGAGTCATCAATGGATCAGCACTCTGCCCCGCGTTTTATGACGGTATCTGAGGTGGCGGACATTATGCGCGTCTCGAAGATGACTGTTTATCGTTTGATTCACAGTGGAGAGATGCCGGCAATTCGCGTCGGTAAGAGCTTCCGCGTGCCCGAATCAGCTGTGGGACAGCTGATCCGTGCCGGTCTGACTGATCACATCGATGAACGCGTTGCGGGGATTAACGGGTAATATAAACCTGCTGTGCCTTTTGGCACCTGACGTCAGGCGGTAGTCACCTCTGCCGCACCTACACACTCGAGGGAGGAACCCCATGGGCTCCGTCATTAAGAAGCGCCGCAAGCGCATGGCGAAGAAGAAGCACCGCAAGCTGCTGCGCAAGACGCGTCACCAGCGTCGCAACAAGAAGTGATCTTCTTGAAGGGTCCCTCCACAGGTGGGGCCCTTCGGCATATCTCCTCCATTCCCTCCTCTTCTCGCGTTTTGCCCGCGTGTCGATGATGGGAGCCACGAAAGGCTTGTGAAATGAAGACCGTCATCCATGTGATGCGCCACGGAGAAGTCGATAACCCAGACGGTATTTTGTACGGCCGCCTTCCCGGCTATGGCCTTACCGACCTCGGTCACCAAATGGCCGAGGCCGTCGCCGACTACTTGGTGGATACCAACGCGGATATCACTCACGTTGTCGCCTCGCCCCTGCTGCGCGCACAACTCTCAGCTGCACCCACGGCCTCGGCCTACGATCTCGAAATCGAACACGATCACCGCCTGATCGAAGCAGAATCCGTTTTCGAGGGCGTCGCGGTAAATGCAAATCGATGGATTTTAGCGCGACCGCAATACTGGCGCTACTACGTCAATCCTCTGCGTCCATCGTGGGGAGAATCATACGCCCACGCTGCACAGCGCATGACCCGCGCGGTCGCCCGTGCACTGCGAGAAGCTCGCGGCCACGAGGCCTTGCTGGTTTCGCACCAGATGCCGATCGTTTCGCTTCAGCGTCTGATCCGCCACCAGCCTCTGGGGCACTCGCCGCTGTCGCGCCAGTGCTCTCTTGCGTCCTTGACATCACTGATTTTCGACGACGATGTGCTGGTCGGAATGACCTACACGGAGCCCGCTGCGCACCTGCTCTCCCAGGCCTCGGACATGGTTCCGGGAGTATCTGAGGCTCAGCTCAAGCGCTAGGCGTCGGGTCTTCGTCCTTACCTGGATCAGAATCCTCTCCATCGTCTGCGGTGGAGGGGTTTTCTGTTTTCTTCTTCTCTTCTTCGCGCTTGCGTTTCATCTGAAGATCGCGTTCGAGGCGGAAAAGGAACTCGGGATCATCATCGGGCGCTGCGGGGGCTTTCGGAGAGGCCTGTTCCTGACGCTGTTCCGCATTCGCGACAGCCTTGAGGATGATCCACGCAAGCGCACCCAACGAGAGGAATGGAACCGTCACGACCAAGATGATGAGCCAGGTCATTCGCGGCAAATTCAAGGGCATACGGTCCGCAGGAGTTGTCGCCCAGTCCGAAATTGCATAAACGGATGCAGCAAACCAGGCGATAACAAAAAGAACGCGAACCATACGTCGAGTGTAAAGCAGGCGGTCACGCAAATGTACTGGAGACCAAAAGGGCGCTCACGAAGATGGCCCAGCCCAAGGTCAAGAAACCCGTGTGTTTAAGGACCATGATGAGTCCCTTCCCACGCAGGCCGCTGAGGACCAGATACGCAGGCTGAGTAATCGCCAAAATCCACGTAATCGAGGCGAGAATGCACACAATCACAGGAGTACCGACGGCTTGGGGGAGAGCGGCAAAAACTGTGATGGGGAAGAGAAGACACAGTGCAAAGATCCAGCGCGAGGCTCGCTGTCCCAAACGCACGGCAAGAGTCTTCTTCCCGCTCACGCTATCTGTTGGGATATCGCGGATATTGTTGACCATGAGCATGGCAACCGAGAGTAATCCCAAGCATGAGGCCATGAGCCACAGCCACCAGGGAGCTTGAGGGGTGTGCGTCCAAGTCGTCCCGACCGTTGCCATGAGGCCGAAAAAGACGAAGACGAAGAGTTCGGATAGCCCGATGCCCATGTAGCCGTAGGGGTGCTTGCCTCCGGTGTAGAACCAGGCTGCGGCAACGGCTGCGATACCGGCTGCAATGAGGGGCCACGCTGCGCTAAGTGCGACCAAGATCAATCCGAGTACGCCGGCCGCCGCGAAGCATCCCAGTGCTGCGCTTAAAACAGTTCGAGGCCGAGCAAGCCCCGACCCGGTGAGGCGCTGGGGACCGCTGCGCTGGTCATCCGTCCCACGGATCCCGTCGGAGTAATCGTTGGAGTAGTTGACTCCAATTTGGAGGAGCAGTGCGACGCTGAGTGCGAGGAAAGAGCGGAGCGGGTGGAAGCTGCCCAGAGCGTAGGCGGCGGCCACACCCACAATGACGGGGGCAGCGGCTGCGGGAAGAGTACGCAGCCTGGCCCCTTCAATCCAGTCCGCAAGAGTCGCCCCGCCCGGCCTTGCCTGACTCATCGGCGCCACTCTGAATCGCTGCCGGTCAGAGACTCGGCAAGGGCGCGCGCTGCAAGACGGTTCACCTTGCCCGATGAGAGCTGGGGGATCTCGGGAACGAAAATGACGCGGCGAGGTGCTTGCGGGCGACCGATCTGGTTCGCGACCTCCTCGCGGATCTTGTGGCCCCAATGCTCAACGAAGTCTGGGTCGGGTGGGAAAGAAGTCTGCGCCTCGGGGACGACCAGACAGGAGAGGACTTGGCCCCACTTCTCATCATCAAGTCCCACCGACCACGCGTCCTTAACTCCGGACACGTTCTTGAGAGCATCATCAACCCGAATAGGCGGGATGTTGAGGCCTCCGGAGATGATCACATCGTCTGCGCGCCCCATGACTTTCAGGCGTCCACCCGCGTCAATCATTCCGGTATCTCCGCTGATGAACCAGCGTGTGCCGAGTTCGTCGTGGAAGGGAGTGTCCTGGGCTAGATAGCGAGTCAATAGCACGGGACCCGCGATGGCGATGCGGGTGGCTCCATCCCATTCGAGCGTGCGGACTAGGACTCCGGGGAGGGGAACACCATCGTAGACGCAGCCGCCGCAGGTTTCCGTCATTCCAAAGGATTCAACGATGTGGAGGCCCGCTTCTTCTGCGCGGGCGCGCAAAGTTGGATCTAAGCGGGAACCGCCGATGAGAATGGCGTGAAGTTTCGCCATGGCCGCGAGGACCTCGCCTCCAGCATCGAGGCATGTTGCCAGCTGGGTGGGGACCAAGGAGAGATAGCCCGGAAGTTCGGGGTCGGAGGTAGCACCTGCAATGGCCGGAAGCAGATCCTGCGGGTTGAATCCGTGGGTGCAGTCCACGATTTGAGGAGAAATCTCTGTGGCTGCCGCGCGCATGAGGACCTGAGCGCCCGCAATGTGGTGCGAGGCAAGAGCGAGGATCCAGCGTCCGGGACCTCCCAGTGCGGAATGCGAGGCCTTGACCGAGGCCAAGAGTGCCTCGATGGAGAGCCCGACCAACTGGGGTTCGCCAGAGGATCCTGAGGAAGCGAGGACAAGATCGATCCCGTCAAAGAGGTTGGGATCGTCGATGCGGTCGGCGAGTTCGGGATAGAGCTCGGGTGGGAATGCTTCACGAGGCGTAGTCGCCGCCGCGCGCAGGCTTGAAGGTGGCACTTGGGCGGGATCGCGGATGACGACAACGGTGCGTGGTGCTGGGTGGTTGGGGTCGACCTCGCGCTCTTCGTGCAGCTCAACGAGCTTGTGCAAAGAAGCGTGCGCCATTGCTACAGATGCCGGGGAAGTGCCCCCCGGAACAACAAGAAGACGAAGGTCACTCACTTTTTACCTCCCCGGTACCGCCTTCTTTAACGGTACCCCCTGACCAGCGGAAATAGGGTACCAGGAAACAATCAGCTATGCGCGGGAAGAATTTGTGGGCGTGAAGCTGTGAGTTTATCGCGAAAACAATGTGAAATCGGTAGGATAGGGACGATGATTGAACATACTTCTTCCCGATCGCGCAAGCCTCTGATCCTCGGCGTCTCGCTGGGGTTTTTCTTCGTTGCGCTGATCGCAGTGGCTGTCGCTTATGCAGTGCACTACTCGGCGCGTGCGCTGCCCAATGTGACCGTCGCTGGACAATCCGTTTCCGGAATGACTCGCGATGAAATTGTCTCCATGGTCGATGAGCGAGCCGCCGGGATGAAGGTCAACCTCAAGGTTGAAGGGCACTCCACTGAACTTGCGCTTGCTGACATGGGCATGACCGTTGATTCTCAGGGGAGCGCTGAGCAAGCTCTTGCTCCGAATAAGAGCATCTTGGAACGTTTCAAGGCGCTTGCAGTTCATCACGACGTCCCCGCTGCAGTCACAGTCGACGACGTCAAGCTCAGGGAGCTGTCGAATAAGGTTGCCTCTTCCCTGGGGACACCGGTCGTTGATGCCAGCGTGCATCCCGCGGAGGACCAGGAATCCTTCGTGGCAACCTCTTCGCAGGCCGGCCGTGGAGTTGCCTACGAAGAACTTCGTTCAGCCCTTGGCGAGGCCGCTCGCATGCTGCGTGGGGGAGACCTCGAACTTACGGCCTCGAATCTGTCTCCCGTCGTTGACGACCGCACGGCGCAGGGGATTGCCGATAGCGCAAATAAGCTGGCGCAGATCCCCGTTGAGATCTCCGATGGTGAGGACGTGATCCAGGCCGACGCGAAGGCTCGCGTTGGCTGGGTCAAGATCTCGGCCGCCGAAAACGGCACCTTGAATCAGCCGACGATTGACGATGAGCGCGTACGTGAGTGGGTTCGCACTCAGGGGGAAAGCACCAATCGCGAGCCTGTGAATGGTCGTCACAACGTGAATTCCGCTGGCGATATTGTCCAAACCCCGAAGAAGGCTGTTGATGGTCGCAAGGTGAAGGACCTTGATGCCCTCTCGTCTTCTGTTATTGAATCGCTCAAGGCGAATCGCGAATTTAAAGGCGAGTTCAGCTACGACACGACTCCTGCGACTTATGAGCGCAAACTGATCGCAGATGGCGCAGAAAAGCTGGTGTATCAAGCAGCACCGGGAGAGAAGTGGCTCGAGATTAACCTCGGAAACAACTCTGTAACTGCCTATGAAGGTGCGACGGTGGTTCATGGTCCAGTCGCAATTGTTCCGGGTTCTCCTGGCCATGAGACCGTGACGGGTCTGTACAACGTTTACCTCAAGTACCAAGCACAAGACATGGGCTGTACTCCGGATTGGCCCTACTGTGCCAAGGGTGTCCCGTGGGTGACCTATTGGACCGGTTCTTACGCTTTCCATGGTGCTCCTTGGCAGAGCTCCTTTGGCTGGAGTGGCCCGGGAGGCTCGCACGGCTGCATCAATATGCCCGTTGACGAAGCACGCTGGGTCTATCAATGGTCGGAGATTGGAACTCCGGTCATGTCGCACTACTGAGCCGCAAATCCGCGTGACTTCTTTCTGACTGGGGAATATGTCACGAAAAGATCACGCGATGGGGCCAATAGTCCGGTGATCTTCCGGCACAAATGTGGGAGAATAATTCCTGACAGATGTTGTCATCAATTAGGAGGCTCCTGTGCCCATCGCAACCCCTGAGGTTTACAACGAAATGCTCAACCGTGCGCGTGACGGAAAGTTCGCGTACCCGGCAATTAACGTGACCTCTTCTCAGACTCTGAGCGCTGCACTTCGCGGTTTCGCTGATGCCGAATCCGATGGCATCATCCAGGTTTCCGTGGGTGGCGCTGAATACTGGTCAGGTTCCACCGTCAAGGACCGTATCGCCGGCTCTCTGGCAATGGCTGCCTACGCGCGTGAGGTCGCAAAGAACTACGACGTCACCATCGCACTGCACACCGACCACTGCGCAAAGCAGAACCTGGATTCTTGGACCGAGCAGCTCATGCACATGGAGGCCGAGGAAGTTAAGGCAGGTCGTCTGCCCTGGTTCCAGTCCCACATGTGGGATGGCTCCGCTATCGCCCTCGATGAGAACCTGGAAATCGCCAAGCGCCTGCTCCAGCTCGCAGTTGACTCCCACACCGTCCTCGAGATCGAGGTTGGCGCCGTGGGTGGCGAAGAAGACGGCGTCGTTGGCGAAATCAACGAGAAGCTCTACACCTCGACCGCAGATGCCATCAAGACCGTTGAGGCTCTGGGCCTGGGCGAGAACGGCCGTTACATCACCGCTCTGACCTTCGGCAACGTGCACGGTGCTTACAAGCCCGGCCACGTCAAGCTGCGTCCCGAACTCCTGGGCACCATCCAGGAAGAGGTCGCCGCTCACTACGGTCTGGATCACCGTCCCTTCGACTTGGTCATGCACGGTGGCTCTGGCTCGACCGACGAAGAGATCGCACTGGCAGTTGCCAACGGCGTTATCAAGATGAACGTTGACACCGACACCCAGTACGCCTTCACCCGCCCGGTCGTCGACTGGATGATGACCAACTACGAAGGCGTCCTCAAGATTGACGGTGAGGTCGGCAACAAGAAGAAGTACGACCCCCGCGCATGGGGCAAGGAAGCGGAAGCCGGCATGGCTGCACGCGTCGTTGAAGCTGCTGAGCGCCTCGGCTCGGTCGGCACCAAGATGCGCTGATCGCTTCTGAGCAAGCACATCTGGTGGGGGTACCTCAAGGGTGCCCCCACCTTGCTTTTTATTTTGAATGCGGCGACTCAAATTTTGTGTTCAAGACGCGTCCATCCCAATTTGTAGAGCCACAGTCAATTTCGAAGAATAGAGACGCTAGACTTGAACCAAGTCGAAGGACCACCGAGGGTCTGACGGAAGGAAGACAAAGATGACTGATGCACCATGGACCCGCGTTGAGGGCATGATGATCGCTTCCCAGCTTGATCCCGCCGAGGTTGCCCAGGCACTTCGCGAGAAGGATGTTCTGGTCCAGCTTGAATGGTTTGAAGCCACCCCCCAACTCCTAGGACTCAACGTCGCAGTGGCAGATGGCTGCGTTGCGACTATTACTGAAGGATCAACCGAGGCTGTGCCGGGTCTTACGGTCACCGAGCTTGCCCAGGATCTTGCCCAGCGCTTCAACGCCGAAGTTCGTTTGGGATCTGAACACGCTGACGCACTGTCTCAGAATGAGAGCCCGCTCGCTGATTTCCTTCCCGACCAGGTCGAGGACACTGAAACTCCGGTCCGCATTGTCGAGATCGGCCGCACCCCCGCTTCGTCAGTGCCTTTGCTTGCAGCCCTTGAAGGTGTTGACGTTGCTGACATCGAGCTCGAGGACGGTTATCGCGCTCTCCTCGCTGAGATTCCGGAAGAGAAGTCCGGATGGAACTTCGGTGACCTCCCCTTGGTCTCTCTGACCATGACCGACGGCGATTTGCATCTCTACCTCGTTACCGACGACCACCTCGAGCATGTGCTCACCTATAACTGGGGAATGACGGTTCGCATCGTTGTTGGTTCTTCCTCTGTCGAGGCCGTTGATCCGGCCGTCGTCGACCTGGTAGGGGACCGTCCCGCATTGCGCGAGATTGCGGCCCACGTTCCTGGAGCCGATGTTGATGCACTGCTGGCAGCTCAAGAACTCCGCGGCGCGGAGGCAATCACTGGGGTCGTCCAAGCTCTCGCTCTTCCTCATGGCGTCGCCGAGTTCCTCTCGGGGACCATCGAAGCAAGCGATGTTGAGGGTGCGGTCCTGCATGCCGCTCGCGGAATTTCAAATGCGATCGGACGAAGTGTTGACATCATGATGACCAGCACTGAGGATGCGCAGACGGCGATTCAAAAGGCCTATATGGCAGTCGTTTCTGAGCGCCCATGGATCATCTCAACGCTTGCCACCTTGGAGGCGGCTGTCGGTGCGTCCATGCTTGTCTCGACAGTGAAAACCCCCAAGCCTCGCTCTGGATGGAAGATCTTTGCGGGAGTTTTTGGTGGGGCCATGCTTGTCGATGCATTTGCTGAGATCGCACTCGCGCGCGTGATGCGATCGAAGTTCCACCGTCGCTGAGACTCTACAACTGATAAAACAGTGCCGTCCATGCCTCTGGTGAGGTGTGGACGGCAGTTTTTATCCCCTGGATCGGATGAGGAAAAGTTTCTGGGTTACTTTCCCTTGTGGAAAGTAGCAAGAGCCCCAGCCGCAGCAGTGACAAGAAGCGCGGCAACCGCGACAGCACTGTTGGCTTCAACATCGCTCATAAGGCCGCCACGGCGTCCATCAGCGTTGAATGCGTAGCTGGACGGGGGATTTACTGCGCCTGCGTCAGCGGAAGTAGACGCGGCAGAAGCCGAAGGGGCCACAGTTGCGGGACTGATCGGTGCAATCGGAGCATTCGTACTGCGCTGAGCCGCACGATTGCTGTTCTGCTGGGGAGATTGCGAGCGGTTCGCAGCCGTCCCGTTGTTTCGTGAAGAATTCTGAGCGCTAGGACGGTTCGGCGACTGCGGTGAATACACTCGAACGACGCGGGCGGGGGCCGGAGTACGGTGGTCCGCATTCGGACGAGGCCTGGGCTGGACGATCACACGCCCCGGATTCTGGTGAGTCGGAGAAACGGTTGCTGGAACTCGCGTATTCGGGGAGGCGGTGGGACTTGCCTTCTTCGTTGGCGTAGCAGTTGGGGTTGGTGTGGGCGCCGAAGTGCTTACAGACGCAGAGGGAGACGGAGTCGGCGTCGTTGAAGGGATGGGCGCGGGGCAGCTCAGCTGACCACTGAGTTCCAGCTCGGTCCAGCGCGATTCATCATTGCTCAGGCGCTTCCAGTGGAACTTAGTCGTTGTTTCGCTAGACGAATCTGGCGAGCAACTGGGTGCGCTCTGGCGAATGCGTGCGACGATAGAAATCTTCGAATCCTGAGGCATATTGACCACCGAGTGGAAGAGAGGAACTTCCTTATCGGAGGTAAAAGCAGCGGAACGCTCATCCGTGAAGTTCGGGCAGGTGGCTCCGCCATCCGTCGTGCATTCGAGGGTCCAGGTCAAGGTCTGGGCGCCCGGCGCCTTACTGGAGAAAACGCCTTCAATTTCGAGCTCGCGCACGTCGTTACCGACATTGCTGAGTTCAAAAGTCATTGTCCGGATCTCACCCGAAGCGACGAGAATTTCCGGAGTCGAAAGGCTGGAGTCGATCGTGGGGATCGAATTCAGCTCGTCGATTTCTTTGATGGAGGTCGCATTAGCCGACGGAATTGCATGGGATTCGGCCCAAGTCTGGCCTTCGTGACCGGTGAAATCACCAATAGAAGGATCGCCCTGCGGGGTCGGCTCGGGGTCGAGCTCGTCCAAAGTCACTGCGGGAGTCTGGTTTGGGAGCTTTTCTTCGGGTGCGAACTCAGCGCCTTCGACAACGATCTCTGCCTTTTCGTAGGGAGTACGCGCGAATCGCCTCCCGAGTTCGGAGTCCCCGTCTAAGACGATGGCGTCGGAAGGAACCCCAACGGAAGCAGTATGCGAAGTCTTTGCCGGCTCTGTTGAATCAGCTGAAGGGGCAGCAGCATAGACCTCGTCGGTCTTGTCTGCGTTCATATGCCCATTGCCAGGAGCTACTGAGACGGTTGTTGAGGGGAAGAGATCTACATCTGCCAGGGCTGGTGCCCACGGCAGGGACATGATCGTGAAAGATGAACCGATTGCTGCCGATGTGAGGAGAATCAGGGCGCGCGAAACCCGGGGAGCCTGTCGATACGACGGCGCCCTGTGGGAGGATCGCGTTCCTAAGTGAATTCTCACATAGGCCCTTTCGTTCTAAGTGGAATGCACGATGGGAGTGTGCACCACTAACACGCACTTTATGTTAACGGCAGTACTAGTTTATAGGGTTTGTCAAGGTTTTGGGATACACAAGTGTATCAGAGCTGTAATTTTCCCTGAAATTCAGCTAAAAATGTCATGGATCGCAACCCCTGTCTTAGATTCGTAGACCCTGAAGAGGTACTGAAAGATTAGTCTTATTAGAAATAGTAAGGATAGGGGGACCAATCTGGCTCGCGGTGCTCAATGAAAGCATCTCGGCCTTCCTGAGCCTCGTCAGTCATGTAGGCCATCCGCGTTGCCTCCCCTGCAAAGACCTGCTGTCCCGCCAACCCGTCATCTGCCAGATTAAAAGCGAACTTCAACATTCGGATGGCCTGAGGAGATTTTGTTGCAATGATGCGAGCCCACTCGAGTGCAGTTTCTTCCAGCTGCGCATGGGGAACCGCTTCGTTGACGACGCCCCATTGCGCGGCCGTATCCGCATCGTAGCGGCGAGCAAGGAAGAAGATCTCGCGAGCGCGTTTATCTCCCACTTGGCGTGCAAGGAGCGCTGAACCGTATCCGGCATCGAAAGAGCCAACATTTGCATCGGTCTGCATGAAGGCTGCATGCTCACGCGAGGCAAGAGAGAGATCGCAGACGACATTGAGGCTGTGTCCACCTCCCGCTGCCCACCCGGGGATAGCGGCAATAACGACCTTGGGCATCGTTCGAATCAGGCGTTGAACCTCGAGGATGTGGAGTCGCCCCGCCCGCGCGGGATCAATCTGTTCCCTTCTCTTTTCTACCTGCGCCGAGGCCTCGCTTCCCTCAACTTCATAGCGGTAGCCATCCTTGCCGCGGATGCGCTGGTCGCCACCCGAACAAAACGAATAACCGCCGTCGCGAGGGGAGGGGCCATTGCCCGTCAGAATGACGGCAGCGACGTCACCGGTCATTCGCGCATGATCAAGGCACCGGTAGAGTTCGTCAACCGTATGAGGACGGAATGCATTGCGAATTTCAGGACGGTCAAAAGCGATGCGAACGACGGGCAGATCCTCGCCTTTGGGGGCACCGTCGATAGGGCCTCGGGAAATCCCACGATGGTAGGTCATATCGGTGAGCTCGAAGCCCTCAACCTCGCGCCAGCGCTGGGCGTCGAAAGTATCAGAAACAAAATCCAGTGCACTCATACAGCCAAGAATACCGACCTGCTACCACTTGGTCCCGGCACGTTTTAGGATAGGGGGGTTCACATATTATGCGTCCGCCTAAAGGAGTCCATTGATGTCCTCCTCTTTGTCCGCAATTCCCGGACTTGTCCCTCTTCCAGTCTTCATTGAAGAAGCACAACCTCATCCCTCCGATGCAACATGGGCAGAGATCAGCCCTTCAGTCGTCTTGTGTACCGAAGAAGAATTCGAGGCCGCAGTCTCCCCCTGCGAGCTCCCGGCAGGCTGGCAGCGCAGCGAGGCCTACCTCTTGGACCTTTCCAACGGCGCGGCGCAGGTGAGTGCGATCAGCGAACTTGGGCTTTCACGAGGCCTGAGAAGGCTCAACACTTTGGCGATCGCCAATCATCACCGCGAGCCCGTCGCTGTGAAAATTTTTGACTACCCGGCATACAGGCACCGCGGCCTGCATATTGATGTCTCTCGCCATTTCTTCGGTGTTCCTACAATCGTTCGCGTCATGGATGCGATGAGCGAGCTGGGACTGAATATTTTGCATCTGCACCTCAGTGATGATCAGGGCTGGCGTATTGAGATTCCGCAGTTCCCTGAGCTCATCGAGCGTTCCTCTGATTGTGCGGTTGGCGGGGAAGAAGGCGGATACTACAGCCTCGAGGACTACCAAACGCTGGTCGAAGAAGCGCGCTCGCGGATGATCGCGATCATTCCCGAGATCGATATCCCCGGGCACGTCAATGCAGCGCTTCACGCTATTGAAGGTCTCAACCCTGACGGTCTATGCCCCCCGCTCTATGAGGGCACAGAAGTGGGCTTTTCAACGCTGTCTACCAAGGCCCCGGCGACGCAAGCATTCCTCGAAGCAATCGTCCAGACCCTTGCTCCCTTCTCTCCCGCGGGAATCCACATCGGTGGGGATGAGTCCTTCTCGACCGCAGAAGGCGATTACCCGATCATCGTTGGCAGCCAGATCGAACGCATCCATGCTCTGGGCAAGCGCGCTCTCGCGTGGGAGGAAGCAGCGGATCTCTTGGGCGAAGGAGACCTCGTGCAGGTCTGGCATGATGACCTCGAGGGTGACTCTATCGCTCGCGCAGTTGCGCGCGGCGTGCGTGCAATCATGTCTCCCGGCCCCAAGGCCTACTTTGATATGAAGGAATACCCCGAACAAAAGCTCGGTATCACCTGGGCCGGTATTCTTCCTCTGAAGAATGCGTGGGATTGGGATCCAGAGAAGATCTGCGAAGGCGTGGGTCGTGAAGGGATCGAAGGCGTCGAGGCCTGTCTGTGGAGTGAGACCCTCCGTCGCGAAAAAGATGTGTGGGAAATGCTCCTGCCGCGCTTAGCGGGCCTTGCTGAGGTCGCCTGGGCTGGTGGTCCCCGTGGAAGCTGGGAGGACTTCCTCGAGCGTCTCGCAGGTCTTGAGGGGCTGTGGCGAGGCCGCGGCTGGTACATCAAGTAGCAACAAGGTGATGCCCTCCCCGATTTGGGGAGGGCATCGTCGTCACCCGCACGCGCATTCCAAACGTTGGGCGGCGAGGAAAAGCGCTCAGTTATTAGACCTGGGCGTACAAGCGCATGAGGCGCTCAACTTCTTCTTGAACCAAACGAGTTGCCGGGCCAACGTACTTGCGCGGATCAACCAAGGATGGATTCTCGTTGAGGATCTCGCGAACTCCAGCGGTGAAGACAACATTCAAGTGTGTGGAGACGTTGATCTTTGTCATCCCTGCACGAATGGCCTGAACCATGCCTTCGTCGGGTACGCCCGAAGAACCGTGAAGTACCAGAGGAACCGGAACTGCCTGGTGAATTGCGGAAATCAGGTCGTTATCGAGGACCGCCTCACGAGTTGCCATGGCGTGTGAGGAGCCCACTGCGACAGCAAGAAGATCCACTCCGGTGTCGGCAACAAACTGTGCCGCGTCATGGGGATCGGTGCGTGCAGAAGGATCGTGGACGCCGTTCTTGCCGCCCACCTCGCCGAGTTCCGCTTCGACGCTCACGCCGTGCTCGTGCGCAAAAGCCGTAATTTCAGCGGTGGTTTCACGGTTTTGTGCATCGGGGAGCTTAGAGCCGTCGTACATGATCGAGGTGAATCCCAGTTCGATCGCTTCGCGGCAGAGGTTGGTGTCTTCTGCGTGGTCCAGGTGCACTGAAACCTGCGCGGACGAGGCTTCTGCGAGTTCAAGGAGAGCCCGCCCGAGGGGGCGCAGACGGCCGCCGTGGTACTTCACTGCGTTTTGTGACAGCTGCAGGACCAGCGGCAGATCGGTGTTTTCAGCGGCCTGAACGAAGGCCTCGGCGTGGTCGAGAAGGACCACATTGAAAGCGGCAAGGCCAACCTTGCGCGCGGCGCACTCGCGTGCGAGTACAGCGGTATCAGCAAGCATTGTGACCTACTTTCTTGTGAATTTAAGACAAACGAATGGGGGTAATACGTGCGAGTAATTCCTCGCGAAGCGGACAATCGATTTCTCCGGCGACCGGCATAGTCACTGCGGCGGCCGAGGTAGCGACGGCCTCGGCAATTGCGGTGGAAATGATGGACTCAAGGTCATCCCCGGCCTGAGCAAGCGAACGCGCCAAGGAGGCAACGCAAGCATCGCCCGCACCGGTCGGATTTCCTTCAAGGACAACGCCCGCCTCGGCATGCCAGTGGCTGTGGGCGGAGAAAAGGTCCATCCCTTCTTCTCCACGTGAGACACACACCCATGTGGGGCCAAGCTCGAGCAAGGTACGTGCCCCTTCCTCAATGGAAGACGCGCCAGTCGCATCAAGGAGCTCGTGGTGGTTGGGCTTTAAAACATCAGCCCAGCGTGCGCACTGAACCAAAGACGGCCCAGAGGTGTCCAAGATGATCCGGCATCCGCGCTCGCGGGCAGACTCAAGAATTGGCTCAAGAGACTCAAAACTTGTGTTTCCGGGAAGAGAACCGGAAACAACCAGAACATCCGACGCGCTTAAAGAAGCCTTCAAAAGCTCGCGCATCTCTTCCCAAGAATGAGGAGGGAGCGAGAAACCTGACTCGTTGTACACCGTCGCCTCGCCGTCGATCATGGCGATTGAACGACGCGTTTGAACGGGAACGTCGACCCAGTGCGTCGTGACCTGGGTGGTCATTTCTTCCATTAACGAGGCGATGGCTTGTCCCGTGGTCCCGCCGAGGAAGCCCGTCGCATGGTTGGGTACCCCAAGCTGCTCCAAAACGCGAGAGACATTCAGTCCCTTGCCTCCCGGACGCTGGGAATACTCGGTGATGCGATGAACTTGACCGCGAGTCTGATCGGGGGCCTGCCACGTAATGTCCAGGGCCGGATTCGGTGTGAAAGTCCAGATCATGATTCGACCTCGATTCCGTGGCTTTGGAAGGCAAGCGCCGCGGCGCCCAGCGCCTGCGAGGAAGAGCCAAGTGCCGCGGTGAGAACCGGGGGAGCGGGCATCACGGTGCAGCCCTTGTCCAGAGCGTTGCGCAGCGGATCGTAGACAAGAGAGCCGCCGCGGCACAGCCCGCCGCCAAGGACGATGGGAATTGCCCCGACTTGGTGACATACCGTTGCCAGAACTTCACCCAGAAGGCTCATCGAGGTCGAAAGAATCTCTTGGGCGAGGCGAGACGAATCCTCATGGGAGTTGGCGAGTTCTTCGACCTCGCGCGCGCCCGAGCCCTGGGGAAGGATCCCGGCTTCGATTGCGCGCCGTGCAATTCCCGAAGCTGAGGCAACGTGCTCGAGGGGGACAATTTCTGAAGGATTGTCCGGGTGGGGGACAGGGATCTGACCGATTTCTCCTGCCCATGGGGCGCCAGGCGCCAGATGGGAGTTGATGACAAGTCCCGAGGCGATTCCTGTCCCCACCGCAACGTAGAGGCATGAGGAACACCGAACTCCCCACAGCGCCTCGGCTAAAGCGCCCGAACGCACGTCATGTCCCAGGGGAACGAAAGAATCCAAGGCCTGGGAGAGCATGTCGCCCAGCGGGGCATCTTTCCACCCCAAGTTGGCGGAAAAAATACCGATTCCTTGTTCTTCGTTGATAATCCCCGGAACGCATACGCCTACTGGCGCCTCGGGCGAGTCCTCGCGCAGGGTGCGGGCCAGTCGCGCGGCTGCGGCAACGACGTCTTCGGCACCGGTGCGCGGAGTAGCGACGGCCTCGGAAGTGGCAATGATATTTCCTTGGGTGTCGGCGAGCACCCCCTTAATGGTGGTGCCGCCAACATCGATTCCGATGGCCAGCTGCTGGTCCGCAGTGCTCACTTGAGGATCACCGAGCGGGTCAGGTGGCGCGGAGTATCGGGGTTAAGGCCTCGAGCCTCGGCGCGAGCAACTGCCAGGCGCTGGGCAACAACCAGGTGAGCCATAGGATCACCGTCGAAGGTCACCAATTCGGCGCCGGTTGCAGCAACCTGATCGGCCATTCCTTCCGGAACCGGGCCGAAAACCCAGGTGAGGCGACCGGGCTGTGCGATCGAAATGGGACCGTGGCGGTATTCCATAGCCGGGTAAACCTCGGTCCAGGACTGCGAAGCTTCGCGCAGCTTGAGGCCCGCCTCGTTGGCCAGACCAATGGTCCACGCGGTGCCCAGGAAGGTGATCTGCTCGGCGTCCACCCAGCGCTGGGGGATTTCGCACTCAAGTGCGCGCTGAGCGTCATCTGCGGCGCTTGCGATATCGTCTCCCAAGCTGTGGCGGAAGTAGGCCAAAGCGGTGGTGGCGAAACGAGTCTGGACGACGGATTCTTCATCGGCGAAGTCCAGAACAACCTCAACATCTGCGTAGGGGGTTGCGGGGCCATTGCCCACAGCGGTGATCAAGACATTGGGAACACCGCGTTCTTTCAATCCGCGCAGAATGTCGATGATTTCAGTTGTCGTGCCTGAACGAGACAGACAGACGACTCGATCGTAGGAGCGATCCCAGGGGAATTCGGTTGCAGTGAAGGCATCCGAGAGTCCCTTGCCCTGGCGCTCACGAGCAACGGTGTAGGCCTGGGCGATGAACCATGAGGTTCCGCATCCGATCACCGCAATTGATTCGCCATCTTTGGGAAGAGCATCGGTGGGAACTTCACAAACTCGACGCCACAGCTCGGGCTGGCTGTTGATTTCTTCTGACGTAAGGGACATCGGTGTCTCCAGTGTGTAGAGGATGTGCATCACCACGTCGGTGTGCTTGTAATATCGTACCAAGAAGGAGATAACTTGGGACTGGCTGAAAAAGTCCGCAAAGTTGTTCCCTGCGCGCAAAGCGGCTAGATATCAACACAATGGAGTGACAATGACTGACAAAACGACGCGACCGGGCCGACTGACTCTCCCTATCGAACGAGGAATTGACGCAGAGGTTCGCGCCCTCGTTGAGCGGCTCGGCGCCGACGCTGTCCGTAATTCAGATGGAACCGAATTGCCCGAATGGGTTGATCGCGCCTTTGCCAAGGTTTACAGCACATACTTCCCTGCTCGCGGCGACGAAGAGTGGGCAGACCAGAGTGAAGGCGAACGCATTCACCAATATTTGTCCTCGAATGCCCATACGGCGCCGGAAAGTGGCCCTTTGAGTATTGACGTGATGGAGGGCTGGTTCCAGGCTCAGTTCCGTCCGGATACTCAGTGTGATACATCACGTTGGTGGCAGGTGATTGACCGAACCAGTGGCGAGGTTGTTGATCCTTCACAGTGGAGCGTTGAAGATGTTCCGGCCAAGCCGATCGTTGACCCCATCCCGATCGTTGGGGACCTGCCCAAGAACGCCGGAAGCGCTGTAGTCACGATTCATTCCCCCGAGCCTTTCCACGTCTACACCGTGAGCTTCTTCGCAGTGCAAGTTTGGGATTCGACCCAGATGTACAACTATTTGACGAACGACTGGGCACTTGAGGAAGGACGCGTTAAAGAACGTCCCTTCGATGTGGCCTTCCCGCGCACCTGGGAGCACGTCAAGGAAGCCTTAGCGATCTGGCTTAAAGCCAACCCCCAGGTGGACGTGGTTCGTTTTACAACCTTCTTCTATCACTTCACTTTGGCCTTTGATTCCCGAGGCCGCGAACGCTATGTCGATTGGTTTGGCTACTCCGCCTCGGTCTCGATCCCGGCGATGGAAGAATTCGAAAAGGAATACGGCTACGCGCTGACTCCTGAGGACTTTGTTGACGGCGGCTGGTACAACTGCCCCTTCCGCACTCCCACTCCGGTCTTCAAAGACTGGATCGATTTCACCTCCAAGCGAGTCGCCGAGAAGGCGGGTGAGCTGGTTCGAAAGGTTCACGAGGAAGGCCGCGAGGCCATGATGTTCCTCGGGGACAACTGGATCGGCATGGAGCCCTACGGCCCCTACTTCCCCTCGATCAAGATGGATGCGGTTGTCGGATCCGTCGGCTCGGCTGCGACCTGCCGCATGATCTCGGATATCCCCGGTGTGCGCTACACCGAGGGGCGTTTCCTTCCCTACTTCTTCCCCGATGTCTTCCGTGAGGGCGGTGATCCCCTGGGCGAGGCCAACGAATCGTGGCGCACCGCTCGCCGCGCAATCGTCCGCAGCCCCCTGGACCGCATGGGCTACGGCGGTTACCTATCCTTGGCGCTCAAGTTCCCCGAGTTCATTGACCGCGTGGAGGAAATCCTTGCGGAGTTCCGTTCCCTTCACGAGGCCACGGGCGGGGAGAAGCCTGCATGTGCACCCGTGCGCGTTGCCGTTTTGAATGCGTGGGGTAAATTGCGCACCTGGCAGACCCACATGGTCGCCCACGCCCTGTGGTACAAGCAGATTCACACCTACCTCGGGGTGATTGAGGCACTTGCGGGCCTGCCCTTCGATGTCCGTTTCATGTCCTTCGACGAGGTGATTGAAGGGGGAATGGAGGCACTCGAAGACGTGGATGTCGTCATTAATGCGGGCGCTGCCAACACTTCTTTCTCAGGCGGGCAGGTCTGGGAAGATCTTCGCCTCCAAGACACTCTGCGACGTTTCGTTGCTCGCGGTGGCGGTTTCATCGGCGTTGGCCAGC
This sequence comes from Actinomyces sp. Marseille-QA0893, assembly GCF_976954355.1. Lineage (NCBI taxonomy): Bacteria > Bacillati > Actinomycetota > Actinomycetes > Actinomycetales > Actinomycetaceae > Actinomyces > Actinomyces sp. Marseille-QA0893. The sequence goes on along the minus strand of NZ_CDRJSY010000002.1, from coordinate 127,757 downwards.
CCACGGCCTCGGTAGGGACGCAGGGAAATGCTGATCGCGGAGGAATCTGCCGTGGAAGCGTCTTCGCGCTCTCTGACGTTTTGGGCGTTGATCAGGAGATTTCGTGGTCGCTGTCCAAGGACCACTACGAGGAGCCGGTGAGTGAGCACTTCATCACCGCTGACCTGGATGGGGACTACATCTTTGGTGAAGATCCCGGTGATGTTGTCGTTACCGACTCGGCAACTCACGTTTTGGTGATGGATCGTGGCAGTGTTCGTGCCTCGGCTCATGACTTCTGCGCAGGACGCGGTGTGTATCTTGCGGGTCTGACATGGTCGACTGTGAATAGTCGTTTGCTTCACCGCGCGATCATGTGGGCAGCCCATGCTGAGGATCAATGGGAGAGTGTTCTGTCCTCATCGAACCCGGATATTGAAGTTGCCTGGTATCCAGAATCAGCGCTCGCATTCGTCTATAACGATGCAGATGCCCCGCGTTCGAGTGAGATTTCTGGCCAGGGCGGACAAATCCTCGTTGAATTGGCTGCAGGTGAAGGACGCTGGGTTGACTGGGGAAAAGGTCAGCTTCTTTAGTTATCAAATCGTAATCAACTAATTGCATAGCCACAGGATAAAAATGTGTCAGACAACTTATCTGTGAGTTAGCATAAGAGAGCAATGGATGAAGCTGACATAAGGTGTCAACTTTACATACATCCCACGATGGAGAGGGAACAATATGCACATGTCACGCCGTTCCATGAGCGTCGTCGCGCTCATGTCAGTCGCTGCGATGGGTCTGACTGCGTGCTCGGGTTCGGGCACGAAGACGGATACCACCGCAAGCTCTTCGGCATCTGCTGATAAGGCAGCGACCATTACCTACCTGCACCGTCTGCCCGACGGTGAAGGCATGACAAAGGTCTCGTCGCTGGTTGAACAGTGGAACAAGGAACACCCTGACACTCAGGTTCAGGCGGTCAAGTTCGATGGCAAGGCCAACGAAATGATCAAGAAGCTTGAAACTGACGTCAAGGCCGGCTCCGGACCTTGCTTGGCGCAGCTGGGCTACGCAGAAATCCCCGAAATGTTCACCAAGGGCCTGCTCGAAGACGTCACCGAGTACGCCAACCAGTACAAGGCCAACTACTCTGCCGGCGCATTCTCGCAGGTAGGCGTTGGTGGCAAGTACTTCGGCCTGCCCCAGGACACCGGCCCGCTTGTTTACTACTACAACAAGGCAGAGTTCGACAAGCTGGGAATCAAGGTTCCTACCAACCTCGACGAGTTCAAGGCCGCTGCCAAGACCGCAGCTGCAAAGGGCAAGTACATCTCTGCCTTCGAGACCGATGAAGCACAGTACGGCCTGTCTGCACAGGCAGCTGCAGCTGGCGGCGTCTGGTACAAGGCTGCAAACGACAAGTGGACCGTCAAGATCGATGATGCTTCCGCCAAGACCGTTGCAGATTTCTGGCAGTCGATGCTCGATGACAAGACCACCTTCGTCACCGAGCGTTGGGGAGATTCCTTCACCAAGGCCCTGACCGACAAGACCCTGATCGGCACGATCGGTGCCGCTTGGGAAGCACCGCTCATCTCCGGTGACCTGGCGAAGACCGATAACAAGGGCGAATGGGCAGTTACTCAGCTCCCTGATTTCGGCAAGGGCGCCCTCACCGGCCCCGACGGTGGTTCCGGCGTTGCAGTCATGAAGGGCTGCGCGAACCCCAAGGGTGCAATGGAGTTCAACAACTGGCTGAACACCCAGGTCGACGCTCTGGTTTCCCAGGGCCTCGTCGTTGCAACCACGACCGGCACCATGAAGACCCCGGAATCGGTCAAGGAGTTCTACGGCGGACAGGATGTCTTCGCTGAACTGTCGAAGGCAAACGCCAACCTGGCACCTGACTTCCCGTACATCCCCTTCTTCTCGAGCGTTGGTGCTCCGATGACCAAGGCCGCTACCGCAGCTGGTGACGGTTCCGGAAAGGTGATCGACATCTTCAAGGCTGCTCAGGAGCAGTCCGTGAAGTCGCTCAAGGACGGAAACCTCCCCGTCGCCGAGTAATCATTGATCGCGGAGGGGTGTGGTTTCTCCGCGGAGAAACCACACCCCTTTACGTATTCTTCGTCATATAACCCAATAATTCTGCGAACAATCGAAGGTGATTGATAGATGCAGTCCCAGACTCAAAACCGGCGCATTAGAGAGCGGCACGATGCGCGTACCGGGTGGGCGTTTATGGCCCCCTTCTTCATCATGTTCCTCTTGGTTTTTGCCGTTCCGATCTGCGTTGCAATCTACCAATCCTTCTTCCGTCAGGTTGCAAGCGGCGGTGGCCTCTATGGCGGCGGCGAACTTGAAAATCAATTCGTCGGCTTCGATAACTTCGCCATGGTCATCACTTCGGCCGACTTCTGGACGGGCATGGGACGAGTCGTGATCTACGCGGCCTTCCAGATCCCCTTCATGATCATCTCAGCTCTTGTCCTCGCCCTTGTTCTGGATTCCTTCTTAGTCCGCCGCGCAGGATTTTTCCGCCTGACCTACTTCTTGCCTTTCGCAATCCCCGGCATTGTTGCCGCGATGGTCTGGTTGTACATCTACACCCCTGAACTCTCGCCCATCGTGAAGTTCTTCGATTCCCTGGGGCTTCACATCGACTTTATGGCACCGGGAGCCCCCATTCTGGCCTCGATGGCAAATATGACCACGTGGACCTACACCGGCTACAACATGCTGATTTTCTTGGCCGCGCTCCAGGCAATTCCCCACGAGCTTTACGAGGCCGCGCGCTTGGATGGTGCTTCCTCTTGGCAGATCGTTCGAAGCATCAAGATCCCCATGGTCTCTTCCGCAGCACTGCTGGCAGTGCTGCTCTCAATCATCGGCACGATTCAGCTCTTCAACGAGCCCGCGGTCATGTACTCATCCAATAGGTGGATGGGGAATGCTTACACGCCCATGATGATGGCCTACAACACCATGTTTGGTCAGATCTCACCCGGTGGTGATGGTCCGGCCTCGGCAATCTCAATCGTTATGGCGCTGGTTGCGGGCGGACTTGCCGTGATCTACGCACTCTTGCAAAGGAAGACCGTCCGATGAGTACCACCACGCACACACTGCCCGACGGACGTCAGTACACCCCCTCTCTCGAGGGAATGCCCCCGCGTTCACTCGCACCCTCGAAGGCCGCTCGAATCGTTACGATCGTTGCTCTGACCTTCACCATGCTCTACTTCGTTCTGCCGATCATCTGGGTGATGTTCTCCTCAACGAAGTCGAATGCCGATCTTGTTTCCACCAACGGCTTCTGGTTTGGTCACTTTGAATTGGGAGACAACTACACGAAGCTGATGGGGTGGACTCAGGGCCTGTTCTGGCGCTGGGTGCTCAACTCCCTCTTCTATTCAACAGCAGCAGGGATCATCGGAACTTTGATTTCGGTCGCAGCGGGTTATGCAATGGCGAAATTCGTTTTCCCGGGGCGAAATGTCTCCATGGCCATGATCATGGCAGGCCTGCTCATGCCGGTCGCCCTGCTCACGATTCCCCTGTACGTGGTCTTCCATAACTTGGGTCTGACCGATACGGTCTGGGCAATCCTGATCCCCAGCTGCGTGTCTCCCTTCGGTGTGTTCCTTGGCCGGGTCTATGCGGATTCTTCGGTTCCGACAGAGCTCATCGAGGCCGCGCGCATCGATGGGGCCTCAGAAGCTCGAGTCTTTTTCACGATTGTCTTGCGTCTACTGGCGCCGGCAATGGTGACGATCTTCCTCTTCATCTTCGTGGCAACCTGGAACAACTTCCTCTTGCCCTTGATGATGGTATCCACTGCCGAACTCAAGCCCGTCACTCTGGGCTTGTACGGAATGATGAGTTACTTTACTCCTCAAAAGGGCGCAGTCATGCTGGGCGCGCTCTTGGGTGTTTTGCCACTCATCGTGCTATTCCTTGGTTTGCAGAAGTACTGGCAATCGGGCCTGGCTGCCGGTTCTGTGAAGGGATAGTCAGTCCCGCTGTCGAGCCACCACGAGGTGCTGGGAAGGATAGGTTAATGGATACGATTGCCTACGGCGGCGATTGGAACCCTGAACAGTGGGACCGCGACACCAACCTGCGCGACATCGAACGCATGGTCGAGGCCGGAGTCAATCTGATATCTCTAGGAATCTTTTCCTGGGCATCTCTTGAACCCGAAGAAGGGCACTACGATCTGGAGTGGTTGGCGGATCTCATTGATCAGCTCCACAGCGCTGGAATTGGCGTGGATCTGGCCAATGGGACCGCTTCCCCTCCGGTGTGGATGGCTCAGCGCTACCCCCAAACCCTTCCCGTTGATTCTCGAGGCGTGCGTTTAGGATTCGGCTCGCGCCAGCAGTACAACCCCTCAAGCGAGCTTTTTTGCCGCAAAGCTTGCGAGTTGACCGAGGCCATGGCGCGCCGTTTTGGCGACCATCCCGGCGTCGTCATGTGGCATATTTCGAACGAATACGCCTGTCACACGGCAGAGAGCTTCGATGATGAGTCCGCTGCGGCATTTCGACGCTGGCTCGTGGAGAAATACGGGGATCTTCAGGCGATCAATCGGGCCTGGGGAACTGCATTTTGGTCCCAAACCTATAGGGATATCCAAGAAATTCAGCCTCCCCGTGCAATGCCCACCTTCTACAACCCCGGGCACATGCTGGATTGGCGTCGCTTTAGTGACTACGCTCTGCGTTCCCAGATGGAACGTGAACGAGAAGTGATTCGTCGCTATTCGGACCGACCAATCACGACGAATTTTATGGGAACCTTCCCGCTTCTCGACTACCGCAAGTGGGCGCCACTGTGTGACATCATCGCTGATGATTCCTACCCGGACCCCGCAGATCCTCAGGCTGCACACGACATCGCATGGCAGGGTGACGTCATGCGCGGCCTCGGCAATGGTACTCCCTGGCTGCTGATGGAACAGAGCCCCGGCGCGGTGCAGTGGCGACCCCAAAACTCTCCCAAGCGCCCCGGACAGTTCCTTTTGTGGACCATCGCAAGGCTCGCTCACGGAGCGGATGGAATCCTCCAATTCCAATGGCGCCAATCCGCCAAGGGGTCGGAAACCTTCCATGCTGGGATGGTGCCCCACTCTGGCGAAGATTCGCCGATCTGGACGGATGTTGTGAGCACCGGTCAAGCTCTAAAGTCTTTGGCGCCTATTACGGGGACTCGCATGAGTGCCCGCGCTGCAGTTGTCATTGACTGGGAGAGCGAGTGGGCACGCCACTATGCGATCGGTCCGATTAGTTCTGAAAATCCCACAGATTCGTGGGGGAACTTCGCGCCCGCTAAGTCCTGGCACCAAAGCCTGTGGGAAGCGGGAATCGCGACCGATGTCGTGGGTGTCGATAACGACTTCACCTCCTACGATCTCATCATCGTGCCGGCAGTCTTCATCGACTACCCCCACATGGCGCAGGCTTTGCGCGTTGCTGCCGAGCGCGGCGCGCAGGTAGTCATCACCTCCCCAAGCGCAGTTGTCGACAGCCAATGCGGCGCTATTTTGGGCGGATACTTGGGCTCTCTTGCAGACCTTGCCGGAGTGAAGGTTGTCGAGCACTCGACCTTGACCGGTCCCTCTCAGGGGCGCACTTACGATGCTCGCGAGAGCACTGCTTACAGGATTTCCGGTGCCGTAGAAACTCCCGCTGCCCTGAACTGGTGCGGAATCGATACCGACAACGAGGCTCTCATGCGAACCATCGAGCTGGTTGGAGATGCTGCCAAAGACCTGCGCTCGGGACGCTGGGCCGAAAAGATCGTGCCCGCCGGCGAACATGAGTGGCGAGGCCTCGGTGAAGGAAATTCCTCGGCCGGAGTCGAGCGCGTGGCCTACTTTGATGGCCGAGGCGGTGGAGTAGACCTCGCGGGAGCGTGTGCACTGAGCCGAAACCGAGTTGGTCAGGGGTCAGTGTGGTATGCCGCAGCCGACTTCGATGCACTCTCGCGATCGGTCCTCGTGCGCATGTGGGCGAGCTACGCGCGGCTCCTCCCCGTGTTCCCCGATCTTCCTCGAGGAGTTGAGGCACAGGAACGCGAGGGTTTCCTCTTCCTCCTCAACCATTCCGATCGTGCAGTTGAACTGAGCGGGATTGTGGGCAAAGATCTTCTCAGCGGAAGTGAATGCACAGGACACGTGGTCCTAGCTCCGCGTTCAGCAATAGTCGTTGAGAGATAAGGGATCACATAGTGGAGAAGACGCATGCGGATGCTTCGCCGCTCCGTCTCCACGAACTCTCTCTTGAGCAACTACCTTCCGATACGCGACGCGTACTCGAGGGGATTGATCGGGTACTCGTCTATTCAATCCCCATGCGTGTGCGTTTTCGAGGGATTGATGTACGCGAAGGCCTTCTCTTCCATGGCGAAGAGGGATGGGGAGAGTGCGCCCCGTTTTGGGACTACGACCCCCAGGAATCTGCTGCTTGGCTTGCCAGCGCATTGGAAGCTGCGCGCATTGCCCAGATGCGGCCTCGTCGATCAAAGATCCCACTCAATGTGACGATTCCCGTGATCGAGGCCGCTGCTGCACGCCAGAGGATACTCGACGCACCCCAGTGGATGAGTGCGAAAGTAAAGGTTGCCGATGCGCGTTCCGACCTTGAGCGTGATTGCAGGCGCGTTGAGGCAGTCGCCGAGGCGCTAGCCGAAGGACACGGGTCATCCGCGCGGGTGCGTGTCGATGCCAATGGGGCATGGGACCGGGAGAGTGCTCTGACGTGGATCGCGCGTTTGAATCGTGCAGCAGAGGCAGTGGGCGGACTCGAGTACGTTGAACAACCCTGCATGGCAGTTGAAGACCTCGCATGGCTGCGTCGAAAACAAGACGTTCCCATCGCTGCAGATGAATCGATTCGTCGCGCGGAGGACCCCCTCAAAGTTGCGCGTCTCGAGGCAGCGGATGTGGCTGTCATCAAGGTGGCACCCCTGGGTGGAGGTCGTGCGGTTACTCGCCTGGTTGAGGAACTCCCCATGCCACTGGTGATCTCTTCGGCACTCGAGACCAGCTTCGGCTTGGATTACGCGGCGCGAGTGGCATGTGCTCTGGATCAGGAACCACGCGCGTGCGGGCTGGGGACCGCTAATCTGCTAGCAGCGGACACTGCGCTCACCCCCGCGCTCATCCAGGACGGGTGCATGATTCCATCCGAGCTTTGCTTGAATGAGGCTTTGCTGAGCGAAGCACCAACTGACAGCTCCCTCACTCAGTCCTGGGCTGAGCGCCTTGCTGAAATGGCGCACTATCAATAGAAGAAAAGACATGTTCCCATCACAAGCTCTAGCGCAAGGCATTATTGACTCCCTGATCGCAGGTGGAGTTCGCGACTTCGTGTACTGTCCCGGATCGCGCAATGCTCCTTTCGCCTATGCTCTTGCGCGCCTGGAAGCCCAGGCCAAGAGTCCGATTCGCGTTCACGTCAGACTTGACGAACGCTCCGCCGCCTTCTTCGCCTTGGGATTGAACCTTGATGCGAGTGCTTCGCAGCGACGAGGCCCCGCGCGTGCGTGCGTCATCACGACCTCGGGGAGTGCAGTTGCTGAGCTCTATCCCGCGATTGTCGAGGCCCACTACTCCTGCGTCCCGCTGCTGGCCATAAGCGCCGATCGCCCCGTCGACCTGCACGGAGTTGGGGCCTCGCAAACTATGACGCAGCAGGGACTTTTCTCGCCTCACGTCGTGGGGGAGTGGAACTTCTCGACCGCGAGAGAAGAACTGGGGAGTATTCCTGATCGCATTTGCCGCGCGCTTGCGGCAAGCGCAGGCGCGCCGAGCGGTACTCCTGGCCCCGTTCATATCAATTGTGAATTCCGTGATCCGCTGGTTCCCGAAGATTTCCAGACCGAGAGTGTGTGCGAGGCCCATGAAGGGAACCGGCGCTCGGCGGTATCGGTCTATCCCGCGCAATTTCTTCGCGATCCCCTCAGTGAGAACATTCTTGATCCAGCGCGAGCGAGCGTAGTCATTGCGGGACAGGGAGCTGAGGAAACAGTGCTTGAGTGGGCCGCTCGCTCGCGGGTTCCGGTTTTTGCCGAGCCAATGGTGACCGGCGTTCCTGAAGATGTGCGTATTCCTTTCCAGCAGACGCTTCTTGGCCATGAAGAGGTCACGGGACGCTTTGAGCAGATCATTGTGACGGGGCGTCCGACCTTGTCGCGTCCGGTTCAGGCTGTGTGCGCCTCGGGTAAACGAGTTGTGGTTGTTGCTTCCTACGGTGAGTGGCCCGATCTACACGGAAGCGCATCATGTGTTGTGCCAGCTCTTCATGACAATGATTGTGTGGACGAGGCCCGCCAACTTCTGCTACTCGAGACGCTGCGTGAACGCGTGAAAGAAGTCCGCGCGGGAATCGAGGAAATGATTGCCTCTTATGGGGATACCCCGAGCGCGCTCGGAGTGATGGATATGGTGTGGCAGCTGTGTCCAAGGGTTTTTCTCGGGGCTTCCAACCCGGTTCGTATCGCTGACCTCATCGCGTACCGCCACGAAAACGCCAGCGGCCCTACTCAGGTCTGGTCGAATCGAGGGCTGGCGGGAATCGATGGCAATACCTCGACCGCTCTTGGATGGGCGAGCGCGTGCGCGCGCCTTGAAGGTGCAGATTACTCTGGGGTGACTGCGGTGATGGGGGACCTGACTTTCTTGCACGACGCCTCTGGTTTGGGGCTGCCTCGCGGTGAAGAGTTTCCGCCTCTTCGAGTAATCGTTCTTGATGATTCCGGTGGCTCAATCTTTGAAAGCCTCGAGCACGGGCGTACAGCATCTGCGGGAGTGTACGAGCGCTATTTCGGGGTCTCACAGCGCGCAGATATCCCCGCACTTGCCAAGTCATACGGCGTAAAAACCCGCACTATTTCATCACTTGCCAAGCTTCGAGAGATCCTCGCTTCGCAAGTTGAAGGACTAGAGATTCTTCATCTTCCTATTTCGCGACCGACGAAAGATATTGCGCATCTGCGATCCTTGTAGCATGCTAATGTAACAAATTGATAACGATTGAAATGGGTTGGCGATGAATACTGACGAAAACACACCCGAAGACGGCGCACGCTTCCAACCGCAGATGAATGAAACACCCGAGCAAAGCGCCTCGGAAACTCCTAGCCCTGTCCTTCCGGCTCCTGCAACTCCGGCTGCTGGCAACGCAAGCTTTGCGCAGAGTGCGCCGGTCGCCTCGGCAGAGGAAACTGGCGCAGAAACTGTAGAGGCGGCACCGGTTGCCCTTGCGCCCGTTCCGGTCAAGCGCGGCCCGGGGTGGGGAGCCCTCTTCCTTGCCATGGTCTGCAGTATCGGAATGGCAACCGGCGGAACCCTGGTACTTGGCCAGAATCTGCGTTCCTCTGTTACCACCCCCCTGGTCAGCCAGACTTCCGCGCCAGCACAAGCAAACTCTGCTGGAACTGCAGTCGATTGGGAAGCGGTTTCGGCAACCGTGTCTCCCGCGGTCGTGACAATCAACGTCTCTGGGCAAAACTCTTCCGGCATCGGCTCAGGCGCGATTGTTGACTCCTCCGGCAACATCGTGACCAACTACCACGTCATCTCCTCGGTCGTCGACGGAAGCGGAAGGATCCAAGTGACCCTGACGGACGGGCGAATCTACGAGGCAAAAATCGTTGGAACTGATCAAAGTACAGACCTCGCAGTGATTCGCCTGGTCAACCCGCCTTCGGATCTGGTCGCAGCGCAATTTGGCCAGTCCTCTGACCTCAAGGTCGGTCAGCCCGTCATGGCAATCGGTTCACCCCTGGGCCTGTCAAATACCGTGACGACGGGAATTATCTCGGCGCTCAATCGTCCCGTCCAGGTGCAGGCCTCCGAATCGAATGACCAGGGCAATTCGAAAGACCCCTTCAATCAGCTTCAACAGCAAAACAATCAGGCGGTGACGACGAACGCAATTCAGGTTGACGCCTCGATCAACCCCGGTAACTCGGGCGGTCCTCTCTTCAATGAGCACGGGCAAGTGATCGGAATCAACTCCTCGATCGCCTCACTGTCCTCATCGTCGAGTTCTCAAGCGGGATCGATTGGTCTGGGTTTCGCGATTCCTTCGGACCTGGTCGTTTCCGTTGTCAATCAGCTCATCCAAAATGGCGCGGTCGACCACGCCAGGCTGGGAGTTTCCATTACGACGGGCGCTGCACGAGTTGGAAACGAGACGCGCGCGGGGGCACAGATCTCAGCAGTGACTCAGGGCTCGGGCGCGGAAGCCGCGGGATTGAGGGCTGGTGACGTCATTACTGCTGTTGATGACAACACTGTTTCATCGGCACAATCTCTGGTTGGATACGTTCGACGTTACATGGGCGGCCAAGAAGTCAAGGTCACCTACGTGCGTGACGGTGTTCAAAACACCGTCCAAGTGAAACTCCAATCGGAGAACTAGGCTAGACGCCCAAAACCTCAAGAATCGGCCGCATCTTGGTCTGAGTCTCTTCAAATTCGCTGCTCGACAGCGAATCCGGCATGATTCCGCAGCCGGCGAAGACTCGCAAGGTGCGGCCGTGATCTTCAAGCTGACCGCAACGAAGCGCAATCCCAAACTCGCCATTACCGGCGCCGTCAATCCATCCCACCGGTCCCGAGTAACGACCCCTTTCGATGCGCTCGTGAGCATGAATCAGATCGAGAGCATCATCGAGGGGAGTGCCGCACACCGCAGCTGTGGGATGCAATTGCGCGACAGCATCAAGAACAGAGCCTTCGGGGAAAGACGCATCAACATCAGAACACAAGTGAGCGATATTGGGGAGCACGAGGACCTCGGGACGCGCGGGTGCGCGTACATCCTGGGCAACGGGCAGAAGAGCTGCGACAACCGATTCAAGGGCGAAAAGATGTTCGGAGCGATCTTTCAGAGACAGCGGGAGCTTTTCCGCATCTTCGGGAAGACAGCTTCCTGCTAGGACCCGCGAGTGAAGGTGCCCGTCTTTCAAGGAAACCAACATTTCCGGTGTTGCACCGATCAATCCGTCAACGGAAAAAGTCCAGGTTTGCGGGTAGCGCTCATGAAGACTCTCAACGAGGGCGGCCTCATTAATTTCACTGTCGCTGCTGATGGTGAGGTCGCGTGCCATCACAACTTTTGCGGCCTCTTCATTGCGCAGCGCATCGATCACCTCGTCAACAGCCTTGCGCCACTGTTCCTCGCCCATTGCGCCGGGGCCGCACTCAAGGTGCGCAGGAAGAGCGTGCTGGCGGATCGGCGGCGCAAATTCGGGTTTCACGCGAGAATCTGTTGAAGCAGCGATGACAAAGCGCTGCGAACCGGAGGTGATGATTGTCAATTCCGGAACGATGATCGTGCGCTCACCATCGTCTTCAAAAGCGCAGGATACAAATGCAAAAGGAAGAGTGGGGAGGTTCTTTCCCCAAGCGTCGCGCGCGCCCTCGCCCCAATGAACTTGGGCTTTTTCATGCAGGAGATCCCACACGCGAGCGGCCTCGGTGATCGCAGCATTTTCCCCGGCCTCGACCAGAGGAGGGCGATCTTTCCCGCGCTTCCAGGCCCAGGCTTTCCCCCAACCGACCATGGCCTCGTCGCGGATCCACGCGCATACCCCGGAGGAGGGAAGCAAAGAGAAGATTGGCGCGCGCCCATGCTCGCTGGAAGGGTCAATAAGATCAACCCAGCAATACAGCGTCGGGATCGTCGAGAAATGTCGAGAGGGCATGAGTCAATGCTAATTCCCTGCACGTCCATGAGCGATTGAGTGTGCCTAAAACACGCACAAATGGGAAAATAGACACATGAGTGCACACACTTCCTCTCAGCCGCGCCGCGCCGATCTTGGGAAATCTCAAGACGAAGTAGCTGCGATGTTTGACGACGTCTCCCAGCGCTACGACGTGATGAACGCTCTGCTCAGTGGCGGGATGAATTTTGTGTGGATGAAGGCGCTGACCGCGGCACTCAAACCCAGGCCCTCCGACTATATTTTGGACCTGGCCGCTGGGACCGGCGCCTCATCGGTAGCGATCGCGCGCAGTGGTGCTCGCGTTGTCGCATGTGACCTCTCGGCTGGAATGATTGAAGTGGGACGCGCTCGCCACCCAGAGGTTGATTTCGTTCAGGGCGATGCCATGAACCTTCCCTTTGCGGACAATACTTTTGACGCGGTCACAATTTCCTACGGACTGCGAAATGTTCCCGATCCGAAGCGCGCCTTGGAAGAGATGTCTCGCGTGACGCGTCCGGGTGGGCGTTTGCTTGTCTGCGAGTTTTCGACGCCGACATCGGCGCTCCTGCGCGCGGGCTACTCGCTGCACCTCCAGTACCTGATGCCGCTGGTTGCCCGGTTTGCTTCCTCGGATGATGTTGCCTATGACTACTTGGCGGAGTCGATCCTTGACTGGCCGGGTGCCCCCGAAGTTGCAGCCTTGATTGCCGAGGCCGGGTGGAGCGATGTGCAGTATCGTTACCTCACGGGTGGCATTGTTGCGCTTCATCGAGCCTACAAGGCCTAGAGGGGCGCGGAAGACTTCCGGTCGTTTGCAGAGTGTGGACTGCAGGCGGCCGGATCCTTTTATGTGCCGTAGTTTCGGGGCGCATAATGGGGGAGTCGAAGAAGACTGTGTGAATGGAGCCTTCATGTCCACACCACTGCGCATCGGAATCATTGGATTGGGAGCGCGATGCTCCATTGCCGAAAACTGTCAGCTTTCCTCGGTACCTGCTGAACTAGTAGGCGGGTGTGATCCCAACCCCGCAATGCGCGAGCGCGCTCGCGCAATCCTTGGTGACCATCCGTGGGTAGAAAGTCTGGAAGAGCTTCTTGACCTGGGAATTGATGCAGCAATTGTCACCAGCTCCGATGACACTCATGAAGACATCACATGCCAGCTGCTAGAAGCCGGGGTTGGAGTCTACTTGGAAAAGCCCATCGCCATCACCATTGAAGGTGCCGATCGCGTGCTTGAGACCGCATTCCGCACAAAGACCCCGCTGTACGTTGGACACAATATGCGCCACATGGCCGTTGTCCGAATCCTTCGCCAGGTTATTCGTGATGGTTTGATCGGCGAGGTCCGTGCAATCTGGTGCCGGCACTTCGTGGGAAACGGCGGCGACTACTACTTCAAGGACTGGCACGCTGACCGCAGCCGAACGACAGGCTTGCTCTTACAAAAGGCCGCACACGATATTGACGTGATGAATTGGCTCTCCGATTCTGTGCCCGAGCGGGTCGTCGGAATGGGGGACCTCATGGTTTACGGAAAGCTCACAGATCGCAGTGGTCAGGGCCGTGATCGCGTTATGGGTGACTGGTTTTCCTATGAAAACTGGCCGCCGGAATCCCTCACGGGACTCAACCCCGTCATTGACGTTGAAGACCTCTCGATGTTCATGATGAGACAGGTCTCAGGAACCATGATTTCCTACGAGCAGTGCCACTTCACTCCGGATTACTGGAGAAACTACACCGTCATTGGAACCCGAGGGCGCGCAGAGAACTTCGGCGACGGTGACGGCGGAGTGGTGCGGGTGTGGAAGCACCGGAGTCGCTGGGAACCTCAAGGCGACATTGAAATTCCGATCCGGGGTGATGCTCGTGGTCACGATGATGCCGACCTCGCAACAATGGACGAATTCTTGCGTTTTGTTGCTCACGGAGATCAAACAGATACGACACCTTTGGGTGCGCGCGAGGCCGTTGCTGCGGGGGTTCTTGCAACGAAGTCGCTACGCGAGGGCAATATTCCCTTCGATGTACCACGGGTGGCCCCGCACATTGCTGCCTATTTTGAGGGCAACCAAGAGCGAGGCCACCGGTAAAGATTCGCGTGATGAACGGCTAGAGGCTAGCCGAATGTGTAGCCGCTGAAGGAAGAGACAATCTTCGCTAGGAAAGCGAAAATGCTCAGTAATGCAGCGTTGATCCTTCCTGTGCGTGCGAGGTCGCTGGAGTTCTCCGTGGTGCTTTCCCTATCCATTGCCGAGGCCGTAGCCGTGGCCGTGGGAGAGGGCTGGGTATCGCTTTGCTCGCTTGCGGAAGGAGCGGCTTGAGAGGGAGCTTCCTGGGCAGAAGGTTCCTGCGCGGAAGGGGAGACTTTCCCAAGGGTGAGGTATCCGGGAAGAGTCTCGCCCATCGCCTCATTTGCGAAAGCAAGCGGAACGCCATTGGGTAGAGGGTTGACAACGCGCACAACCGCGGTGAGTCCGTTATCCGAAGCAGAACTTGGCGCGGGGGAAACTTCCGATTCTTCGCCGAGGTTCAGCGTGGCCTCGACAATGGTGGAGCTTTGCGGCTCAAGGGAAGGCAGCGGCGAATCGATGCGAGTTGATGAAACGATGTGCCCCTGCGAATCCACCAAGGCAAACTCAATGGGCCACGAGGCGTAGAAAGGAGCAAGGCCCGTATTGGCGATCTCTGCTTCGACGGTGACGGAAGTTCCTTGGGAGATCAGGCGAGTCTTCTTTGCCTGCAATGTGTAACCCATCAGAGCACTCGCTCCAGCGGCGCGCTCGCGGTCTTCACCCGTGTAACCGATGCTGAATCCATTGTGGTTGATGAGCCATGTTGCATGGCTTTCCTCGATGGAGGTCACTGCATCGTAGTTGCGTCCTTGCGCTTTCTCTTTTTCAAGATCGGGGCAGTTGAGGGGCTCGGAGAAAATGCAGGTCTGGAGTGATGGGTAGAGCTCGCCTCCGATTGGAACCTGTTGCCACGCGTTTTCTTCCCCGTTCTTCTTGAGATGCGACAGGAAGTGCCAGCTGACGTTGGGAAGGGTCGAGTAGGCGAAGGAATCGTCGTGATAGCCCATATGGTGGGCTTTCGTCGCGGCGGTTGGGTGACGGAATTGAACGGGAGTGGTGTCAAAAGCGTCGTCCCATGCTTCGACGAGGCGCGCGCGGGTTTCGCCCGAGGGCATCCAGTTTTCGCCCTTTGGGTTCTCCGGACTCTTCTCTCCGTTCATGGGGTATGTGTGGTCTTCTCCCCAGAAACCGATCAAGCCAGCAGTGATGTAGCCAATGCGTGGATCGCCGTCGTACTTGTTGCCGAACTCTTTAATGAAATCGACGAGCATCTCTTGGATTCGAGGGTCGTCGTAGTTGGGAGAGAAAGAATCGGTGTTCCCGTAAACGCTGTACTGGCGCGAAGTGTCGATGCCTTCTTTGATGAGATAGGAGGGGACTCCGCTCTCCTTCTTGGGGCAGTCGAGGTAGAAGCGGAGAACTGTCTGGTGTCCGCGGCTCGCAATGGAGTCCAGCATCTTATCGACGTTTTCCCAGTTGTATCTGCCCTTGTCTGTGACAACAGAGTTGACCGGGAATAGTGCGAACTCCATCGTGTAGGGGAGTGGTTGATCAGCAAGATCCGGCTCGCTTCCAACCTCGGGAGCAAAAGGGAGAAAACCTTTAAGAGGATTAGAAATGGGAGCGTCTGCGCCGGCAAGCTCCTGCCATTGTCCTTCGCCTGACCCCTCGGTTGCTTCTGCGGGGAGTGAGGCGGCAAAGATCGAGGCTGCGAGTGCGCTTGCGAGTGCACATGCGCTGAGTTTTCTCATCGTCAAAGAGGTCTTTCACTAGGGTGAGCTCGGTGCTCACGAAAATGTCTTTTCCTTGGCCTTTATGCGCGCTGAGCAACAATATCTACCGAAGCTTGCTCTGCACTGTGCTCAGAGTGGGTGAAAGCCGCGTGATCTGCGGTTTTTGGCTGGAAAAGAACTGAGGGAATCTGCGACGGAGAGCAGGTGGTTGGGGATTCCTGAGTTGCAACTGGAAGCACTCTCAAGAGCTTTGAGATGGCGCTGTTTTCTCCTGAACTTGTCCTTCACATCATTAACGCAACGTATGTGTGCGTAAATTAAATAAGGGTGTGCGCTCGCTCACGGCCTCAAAGTGTTGTGCTCACGGACTTTTTGGCGTTCTTTCGCCCTTTGTGGACGCCGTGACTATCGTCGTCTAATGGACCCTGATTGAAATTCGGGTGTCATATGGAGCGTTCAGGAGGATTGGTGAGCCAGCAGGCCCAGGACATGAGTGCCGACGTCGTCGTAGTCGGCGCCGGCCCCGGCGGTGCGTCGACCGCTTACCACCTGGCGACCCTTGGTATTGATGTTCTCCTCGTTGATAAGGCCCGTTTCCCGCGTGACAAGATCTGCGGTGATGGGCTTACTCCTGCCGCCGTTCAAGAGCTCATCCTCATGGGTGTCGATACCTCTACTTGGGCTCGTAACCGAGGACTGACGGTGATTGGAGGCGGCCACACAATCCACATGGAGTGGCCAGACCAGGCCTCGCTTCCCGGATACGGAATGACCCGTGCACGCATGGAACTCGACCACGCGCTGGTCCAGCGTGCGCAGAGTGCGGGAGCTCGCCTCGAAGAAGAACTCACCGTCACCGAGGTGATCCAAGATTCTGCCCACCGGGTGTGCGGTGTTCGTGCGCGCCGAGGCCGTGGCGCAAAGACCCAGGATGTGGCCATCCGCGCCAAGCTGGTTGTCGACGCCGGGGGAGTGTCCGCAAAGGTCGCCACCCGCCTCGGAATTGAAAAGAATCCCAAGCGCCCCATGGGCGTTGCCGCGCGCACCTACTTCCGCAGTCCTCGTGGAAACGAAGAGTGGATGGAATCCCACCTGGAACTGTGGGCCGGAGAACCCGGGCACTCTGATCTTCTGCCCGGATACGGGTGGATTTTCCCCATGGGGGACGGAATCGTCAACGTTGGACTGGGGTCGGTATCTTCAACGGCCAGCGCGACGAGCCTGCCCTATCGCCAGGTTTTCGAGCAGTGGGTTGCTAACCTCCCCGAAGAATGGGGATTCACCGCCGAAAACCAGATCGGCCAGCTCCGCAGTGCAGCGCTTCCCATGAGCTTGAACCGCAAGCCCCACTACACCAATGGATTCCTTCTTGTTGGGGACGCCGGTGGAATGGTTTCGCCCTTTAACGGCGAAGGAATCGCGCCCGCGATGAAGGCGGGGCGCTACGCCGCCGAAGCGATGGCTCAGGCTCTCTCGCGGACTCACCGGGCGGGAGTAGACCGCGCGATGAGCGCCTATCCGCAGCGAGTTCGCGACGAATACGGCGGCTACTACCAGCTTGGGCGCATCTTTGTCCGACTCATTGAAAACCCCAAGATCATGCGTCTGTGCACGACCTACGGTCTGCCCGTCCCGCGCCTGATGACACTGGTTCACAAGCTTCTGTCGGATGGATTCGAACGCCAAGGCGGCGATTTCGATGACCGACTGATTACGACCCTATCCAAGATGGTGCCATCAGCATGATGGCCACGAAGGTACACCCGATGTGGGAGGAACGATGACCAATCCCTATGTTCCGCTGCTGATCATGGCTGCAGCCGCCATGGTCCTTGCGCTTGGCGGGCTAGGCGCATCCGCAATTCTGGGGCCAACGCGCAAGAACCGGACGAAGGCCGATAACTACGAATGCGGTATCGAACCCACCGAACAGCACCTGGAACGCGGACGCTTCCCCGTTCGCTACTACCTGGTTGCCATGACGTTCATTGTCTTCGACATCGAAGTGGTGTTCATGTACCCGTGGGCCGTCAGCTTCAACCAGCTGGGACTCTTCGGACTGGTCGCCATGCTGACCTTCATCGCGGTGATCACCGTCCCCTATATCTACGAATGGCGCCGCGGCGGACTGGATTACTGAGGTAAGAGGAAAACAATGGGAATTGAAGAGAGCCTGCCTGCAGGCATTGCCCTGGCAAGCATGGAGAAAATCCTCGGTCTTGCTCGAAAGCACAGTCAGTGGCCGGTCACCATGGGCTTGGCATGCTGCGCAATTGAAATGATGGCAGCCGGAACTCCCCGTTTCGACATGTCGCGTTTCGGCCTGGAAGTTTTCCGCGCTTCGCCGCGTCACTCCGACCTCATGATCGTCTCCGGACGAGTCTCCCACAAGATGGCCCCGGTTATTCGCCGTGTCTATGACTCAATGGCGGATCCCAAGTGGGTGATCTCCATGGGAGCTTGCGCATCTTCGGGCGGCATGTTCAATAACTACGCCGTCGTCCAGGGATGCGACCACATCGTTCCCGTCGATGTGTACCTTCCCGGCTGCCCGCCTCGTCCCGAGGCGCTGATTCACGCAATCCTGACTCTGCGTGAGCAGATCGGTAGCGAGCCCCTGGGCGCGCACCGTCGCGAAATCGCACGCAAGGCTGAGGCTGCAGCGCTTGCGGCAACCCCCACTCACGACATGAAGGGATTGCTGGCATGAGCGAAGAAATCAGCCGTTTTGGCGCGGCAGAACCCTCGGTGATCAAGAGCCGTCAGGGAATGTTCGGGGTCGCCGACCAGGGCGATACCACGGGCTTTTCTGAACTTGAAACCGTTGCTCTGAGTGCCCCTGCCGCCACTCGTCCCTACGGTTCCTACTTTGACCAGATCGTGGACGTCCTCGAGGAACTCATTGAAGCCGATGGATTGCTCGTCACCGATGTCATCGAGAAGGTCGTCATCGAACACGGCGAACTCAGCATCTTCATTCCGCGCGAGTACATCCGCCGCGTTGTGCGATACCTGCGCGATGACCAAGATCTGCGTTTCGAAATGTGCTTGGGAACCAATGGCGTGAACTACCCCGAAGATCGCGGCCGCGAGCTTCACGCCATTTACCCCTTCATGTCGATCACGCATAATCGCATGATTCGTCTGGAAGTCACCTGCCCGGACGCCGACCCGCACATCCCCTCGATCGTCGATATCTACCCGGCGAACGACTGGCAAGAGCGCGAGACCTGGGACCTGATGGGCATCGTCTTCGATGGACACCCCTCGCTGACGCGCACCGCTCTTCCCGATGACTGGGTAGGGCACCCCCAGCGCAAGGACTACCCCCTGGGTGGTATTCCCGTGGAATTCAAGGGAGCAGTCAATGCCCCTGCCGACACCCGGAGGTCGTACAACTAATGACTACTCCTTCACTGCATGCGGCAGCATCAAGTGCGGGCCTGGACATTGAAGATGTCCCCGAGGTCCTGGCTCAAGGCGGCGACTGGGATGACGTCATCGCCGAAATCGAGCGCATCAACCACGAGCGCGTCGTTCTCAACATGGGTCCCGTTCACCCCTCGACCCACGGCGTTCTTCGCTTGATCCTCGAGCTGGATGGCGAAACCGTTCGTGAAACTCGTGTCGATACGGGATACCTGCATACGGGTATCGAAAAGACCATGGAATACCGCACCTGGACACAGGGCGTGACACTGTGCACCCGCATGGACTATGTTGCTCCCTTCTTCCAGGAAGTCGGGTACTGCCTGGCCGTCGAAAAGCTTCTTGGTATTACGGATGATGTTCCCGAGCGCGCGAACCTGGTTCGTATTCTCCTCATGGAACTCAACCGCATTGCCTCGCACATCGTTGCTATCGGTACCGGTGGTAACGAGCTGGGCGCGACGACCATGATGACCATCGCATTCAGGGGCCGCGAAGAGATCTTGCGAATCTTCGAGCGCATCACCGGCCTTCGTATGAATCACGCATTTGTGCGCCCCGGTGGCATTGCCCAGGATCTGCCCAGCGGTATGGTTCCCTATATCCGCGAGAAGCTCCCCAAGGTCCGCCACGACATCGGCGAACTCCAGGACCTGGTTTTGGCCAACCCCATTTTCAAGCAGCGCTTTATCGGGGTGGGCTACATGCCCCTTTCCGCGATGATGGCCCTGGGACTGACCGGCCCCTCCCTGCGAGCCGCGGGTCTGCCTCAAGACCTGCGTAAGGACCAGCCCTACTGCGGTTACGAGAACTTCGAATTCGATGTCCCGACCTATGACTCGAATGATGCCTACAACCGCGTGCGCGTCCGCTTCGACGAGTGCTACCAGTCGCTGCGCATCGTCGAGCAGGTCCTGCGTCGCCTCGAAGAAACCGAAGGTCAGCCTGTTATGGTTTCTGACCCGCACATCAAGTGGCCCGCACAGCTCTCGGTCGCAACGGACGGCCAGGGTAACTCTGCGGAACACATCGCGAAGGTCATGGGAAGCTCGATGGAATCCCTGATCCACCACTTCAAGCTGGTCACCGAAGGTTTCAAGGTCCCCGCCGGCCAGGTCTACCAGACCGTTGAACACGCCAAGGGCATCTTGGGTGTCCACCTGGTGTCTGCTGGTGGAACCCGCCCCTTCCGCGCACACTTCCGCGACCCTTCATTCGCAAATCTGCAGTCTCTGGCCATGATGACGGAAGGCGGACAGCTCGCCGACGTCGTTGTTTCACTGGCCACTATCGACCCCGTTCTGGGAGGCGTTGATCGATGAGCTATCCCGTGGAAACCTATGAGCGCCTTGCAGGTGAGGCACGCGAAATCATCGCGCGCTACCCTGAGGGCCACGCTCGCTCCGCACTGCTTCCCATGCTGCACTTGGTTCAGTCTGAAGACGGCTATGTGAGCGCTAATGGAATCGCGCTGTGCGCCGAGCTTCTGGGCATCACCCGTGCGGAAGTTTCGGCAGTTGCGACCTTCTATACCCAGTACAAGCGTCACCCCACGGGCGAGTACCTCGTGGGCGTGTGCACCAATGCGCTGTGCGCTGTCATGGGCGGAGACGAAATCTGGGAAGCCGTCAGCGAAAAGGTTGGCGTCGGAACCGATGAGACCAACGAGGCCGGAACCATCACCCTGGAGCGCCTCGAATGCAATGCGGCCTGCGATTACGCGCCCGTCGTCATGGTGAACTGGGAATTCTTCGACAACCAGACCCCCGAGTCGGCATGCGCCCTCATCGATGACATCGAGGCCGGCAAACCCCTGCACCCCACGCGCGGAAGCGCTGTGCTGCCGACCTTCAAGGAGACCGAGCATGTTCTTGCGGGCTTCCTCGACGGTCACGAACACGAAGGACCCAGCGCAGGCCAGGCCTCGACACTGGGACTGAGGATCGCCGAAGAACGCGGCTGGAGCGCTCCGGCCGATGTTCCCGCGGAAGAAGGAAAGGAGACGGACGGTGAGTGAAGCAACCGTGGCACTGACCCCGATTCTGACCCGCGGCTGGGGAAGCGATCGCTCGTGGACTTTGGAGTCTTACCTGAGCCGAGGCGGCTACGAGGGACTCAAGAAGGCCAATACCATGGAGCCCGCCGAGATCGTTGAGACCGTTAAGGCCTCTGGCTTGCGAGGCCGTGGTGGCGCTGGATTCCCCACTGGCCTGAAGTGGTCCTTCCTTCCGCCCGATGACGGTCTTCCTCGTTACCTGGTGGTTAACGCCGATGAATCGGAACCGGGAACCTGTAAGGATATCCCGACGATTATGGCGAACCCTCACGTGTTGATTGAGGGCATTGCGATTACCTCGCGGGCCATCAATTGCCACCACGCATTTGTCTACCTGCGCGGCGAGGTCGTTCACGTTTACCGTCGCCTGATGAATGCGGTAAAGGAAGCAACCGAGGCCGGTCTGCTGGGCGATCTTCGCATTACCGCTCACGCGGGTGCCGGCGCATACATCTGTGGTGAAGAAACCGCTCTTCTGGATTCCCTGGAAGGCTTCCGCGGTCACCCGCGTCTGAAGCCCCCATTCCCTGCTGTTGCGGGTCTGTATGCTCGCCCGACCGTTATTAATAACGTTGAGTCGATCAGCCAGGTGGCGGGAATTTTCCAGCACTCCGCGCAGTGGTACGCCTCGATGGGAACAGAAAAGTCCAAGGGACACGGTCTGTTCTCGATCTCTGGCCACGTGAAGAACCCGGGTCAATTCGAGGCCCCCTTCGGAATCACCATGCGTGAGCTCATTGAGCTTGCCGGCGGTATTCGCGAAGGACACCAGCTGAAGTTCTGGACTCCCGGTGGCTCTTCGACTCCGATCTTCACCGAAGCCGAACTTGACACACCTCTGGATTACGAATCCGTCGGTGCTGCCGGTTCGATGCTCGGTACCCGAGCCCTGCAGGTCTTCGATGAAACGACCTCTGTGGTTCGCGTGATCACCCGCTGGATTGAGTTCTATCAGCACGAATCCTGCGGTAAGTGCACGCCCTGTCGCGAAGGAACCTACTGGCTTAAGCAGATCATGCTCCGCCTTGAAGCAGGTAAGGGACAGGAAGGCGATATCGATCTGCTGGACGAAATCGCACACAATATTTTCGGTCGAAGCTTCTGCGCCCTGGGCGATGCAGCGGCAACCCCGATCATGTCGGGAATTAAGAAGTTCCGCGAAGAATTCGAGGCCGGGCTGACCACGCCCGCGCGCGAATTGTTCCCCTACGAGGCCTCGAGCAACTTTGCCAAGGGAGGAGTTCGATGAGCGAGAACCTAGTGAAGGTCACAATCGACGACGTCGAATTGGACGTTCCCGCAGGCACCCTGGTGATCCGCGCGGCCGAGAAGGCTGGAATCCGCATCCCGCGATTCTGTGATCACCCGCTGCTTGAGCCTGTCGCTGCATGCCGTCAGTGCTTGGTTGAGGTCGGAATGCCCGATCGCAATACGGGCGAGCTGCGTTTCATGCCCAAGCCTCAGCCTTCATGTGCTCAGACGGTCACCCCCGGCATGGTGGTGAAGACCCAGCGCACCTCCGAGGTTGCCCGTCGCGCCCAGGAAGGCGTGATGGAATTCCTGCTCATCAACCACCCGCTGGATTGCCCAATTTGTGACAAGGGTGGCGAATGCCCCCTGCAGAACCAGGCGATGAGCGAGGGCCGCGAGAGCTCGCGCTTCATTGACGCAAAGCGCACCTACCGCAAGCCCCTGAAGCTCACCTCGCAGATCCTGCTGGACCGCGAGCGCTGCATCCTGTGCCAGCGCTGCGTGCGCTTCGGAAAGGAAATTGCGGGCGACGTGTTCCTGGACCTTCAGGGACGAGGCGGTGGCACCGCGCCGACCGAACACCACCACTTCATGGGTGAGCAGGTTGGCTCCTTCGATACCGCGGTCTTGGATTACTTCAATCCGCAGGAAAAGGACAACGTTCAGGCAGGAATTTCGGGTCCTTACGGTCAAGAAGGCATTATTGGCTCCTTCAATGAAGGCGATCTTGCCCCCAACGATCGTGATGTTTCGGGCCGCGCATTCGCCTCGTACTTCTCGGGCAACATTATTCAGATCTGCCCGGTTGGCGCTCTGACCTCGAATGACTACCGCTTCCGTGCACGCCCCTTCGACTTGGTTTCGACCGCTTCGGTGACCGAGCACGATGCTTCCGGTAGTGCGATCCGCGTGGATATTCGCCGCGGTGAAGTTCTGCGACGCCTCGCTGGAAATGATCCCGAGGTCAACGAAGAGTGGATCACCGACAAGGATCGTTTTGCCTTCAGGTGGTCGGGCGTTGAGCGCCTCAATACTCCTTTCGTTCGCGAGAACGGTCAGCTTGTCCCGACCTCGTGGTCGGATGCCTTGGATCGTGTCTACCGCGCACTTGCCGGCCTTTCCGGTGATCAGGTTGGTTTCCTTCCCGGTGGCCGCCTGAGCTTTGAAGATGCTTGGGCATGGTCGAAGTTCGCACGCACCGTCGTGGGATCCGATTCCATCGATATGCGTTCGCGTAGCCACAGTGAAGAAGAACGTTCATTCCTTGCTTCCCACGTGGCAGGCAGCGGTTTGGGCGTTACTTACTCGCAGCTTGAGAGTGCCGGCCAGGTCCTTTTGGTTGGACTCGAGCCCGAGGATGAGTGTGGTGCGCTCTTCCTGCGGATGCGCAAGGCCACTCGCAAGGGCAAGCTTCGCGTTGCTTCTTTGGCCCCCATGACTTCCCGAGGCCTCGCCAAGCTTTCTGGAGAGCTGCTCCGTTGCGCTCCGGGTACCGAGGTCGAGGTTGCTGCTGAGATCCGTGAAGGTGGTGAGTTCGCCGATCTCGCCTCGCGTCTTGACGGGGGAGTGATCCTGGTCGGTGAGCGCGCCAGCCGCACCCCGGGTCTGCTCAGCGAAGTTGTCCGTCTTGCCCAGCGCTGCAAGGCACGCATCCAGTGGGTGCCTCGTCGTGCGGGTGAACGCGGTGGCCTCGAGGCCGGTCTCCTTCCCGGACTCCTGCCCTTTGGTCGTCCGGTGTCTGGCGCAGATGCGCGTGAGAGCCTTGCGTGGGGCGAAATCCCCGCAACTCGCGGACTCGACGCTTCGCAGATGCTGGAAGCTGCAACTGAAGGCCGCGTCAAGGCCCTCGTCGTCGGTGGCGTTGACCTGCGCGATTTCGACGATCCGGCCGCTGCGCGCGATGCCCTCGACCGAGTCGACTTCCTTGTCAGCCTTGAAGTTCGCCGCAGCGAGGTAACTGATCGTGCAGATGTGATCTTGCCGGTCGCACCGCCTCTTGAAAAGAACGGCACCTTCATCAACTGGGAAGGACGCCTGCGTCCCTTCGGTCAGGCAATCGCTTCTCGTGCACAGACCGACCGCCTTGTTTTCGATGCTCTTGCTCGCGAATTCGGCGCTGATCTTGGTCTTTCCGATCTGGTGAGCCTTTACGACCAGGTCAACCCGCTTATGAACTGGGCGGGTGAGCGCGAAGAATTCGCTCCTGCTCAAGCCTCGCCGCTACTTGAGCTCGCAGAGGGACAGGCGCTCCTCGCCACCCATAAGCCGATGCTCGATGCCGGTCGCTTGCAAGATGGTGCACACATGCTGGCTGGAAGCGCACGTCGCCCCGTCGTCTTCGCGGCGCGCGCGACGGTAGCGGGCCTCGGCCTCGACGAAGGGGAACTGCTCACGCTGAGCAGCCCGCGCGGAAGCGTGACGCTTCCCCTGCAATTTGCTGATCTTCCGGAAGGAGTCGTCTGGGTGCCCGAGTGCTCCCAAGGCTCCCTCGTCCACGAATCACTGGGGAACTTCGGTTCTTCTGTCACCCTGAGCGCAAAGGGGGAGGTGGCCCGATGAACATGATCCCCATGGAAGTTCCCAACTATTCTCCCGCGGACTTCTCGCAGGAAACCTGGTGGTTAACAGTCCTCAAGGCCGTTTTCATCATTGTTTTCCTGATCCTCAACGTTCTGCTCGCACTGTGGGTTGAACGTCGAACGATCGGACGCATGCAGACTCGTCCCGGCCCGAATGTCGCCGGTCCCTTCGGCTTGTTCCAAGCAATTGCCGACGCCGTGAAGCTGCTCTTCAAGGAAGACATGTGGACGCGCAAGTCCGAGAAGTTCATCTACCTGCTTGCGCCTTCGGTCTCCGCATTCGCGGCCTTCAGCATCTTCGCCGTCATCCCGATGGGTCCGAATGTTTCGATTTTCGGCCACTCAACGCCCCTGCAGCTGGCAGATATGCCGGTCGCTGCCCTGTATATCCTTGCGATTTCTTCGCTGGGCTTGTACGGCATCGTTCTGGGTGGTTGGTCCGCGTCCTCAACGCTTCCGCTCTACGGCGCGGTGCGTTCTTCGGCGCAGGTGATCTCCTACGAACTGTCAATGGGAATGTCCCTGGTTGCGGTCTTCCTCATGGCCGGCTCGATGTCGACCTCGCAGATCGTCGCATCTCAGGCGCAAACCTGGTGGTTCCTGCCCTTAGCACCGGCCTTCGTCATCTACCTGATCTCGATGGTCGGCGAAGTGAACCGTCTTCCCTTTGACCTCCCCGAAGCTGAAGGCGAATTGGTCGCCGGTCACATGACCGAGTACTCCTCGATGAAGTTCGGTTGGTTCTACCTGTCTGAATACGTCAACATGTTCAACGTTTCAGCGGTGGCAACGACCATGTTCTTCGGCGGATGGCACGCTCCGTGGCCGCTGTCGCACATCGAGTTCCTCAATAGCGGCTGGTTCGGCATGCTGTGGTTCTTCCTCAAGATGTGGTTCTTCATGATCCTCATGATCTGGACACGAAGCACCCTCCTGCGTTTCCGCTACGACCAGTTCATGCAGCTGGGCTGGAAGCGCCTCATCCCGATTTCCTTGGCGTGGCTCGTCATGGTCGCCGTCATTCGCGCCGTAACGCAGTGGGTGTCCCTCACCCTGCCTCAGCTCATCGGCGCGGTCGCCGGCATCTTCGTTGTCGCGCTGATCATCATGTGGTTCGCAGATTCGGCTGATGCCCGTAAGGAAGCAGCGAAGGAAGAAGAAGCGCGCGCACGCCTCGAGAACTTCGATCCGATGGCCGACGGCTTCCCGGTACCTCCGCTTCCCGGACAAAAGCTCCCGCCCTCGCCGCGCGCTTCTCGCGTGGTCAACGCAGTAATGGAGGAGACGAATGACTGAGCAGAACCAAAGCGAGAACCTGCGCTACGAGCAGGATCCCAAGGGACCGATCGGTCAGTTCTTCGCACCCTTCGCGGGGTACGGAGTGACCCTGTCCTCCTTCTTCCGCCCGACCGTTACCGAGCAGTACCCCTTCGAGGGGCCCTTCGTTGAACCGCGTTTCCACGGTCGACACCAGCTCAATCGCTATGCCGACGGCCTCGAAAAGTGCGTCGGCTGCGAATTGTGTGCGTGGGCGTGCCCCGCAGATGCGATCTACGTCGAGGCCGCATCCAACACTCCCGAGGAACAGTACAGTCCCGGGGAACGCTACGGTCGCGTCTACCAGATCAACTACCTACGTTGTATTTTCTGCGGTTACTGCATCGAGGCCTGCCCGACTCGTGCACTGACGATGGGTCACGACTTCGAACTGGCCGAATACACTCGCGCAGACGATATCTACGAGAAGGAACAGCTCCTAGTTCCCCTCTCCGAGGGAATGCTGCAACCTCCTCACCCACAGGTTGAAGGACTCTCCGACGGCGACTATTACCGAGGCGAAGTCCACGGCCCCACGCAGGCGCAGATCGACTGGGTGCGCGAGCATCGTCCCGATGATCCTTCCCTTGCTACTGCACGTCCCGTCTACGAGGAGGCACGTCAGTCATGACCCTCATGAATTGGCCCGAAATGGCATCAACGGGGGAGGCGATCCTCTTTGGCTGCGTGGCAGTGTTCATGATTGCCTGCGCCCTGGGCGTGCTCTTCTTCAAGAAAGCCGTCCACTGTGCGATTTGCATGGTCGGAGTCATGCTCGGATTGGCCGTCCTCTACCTCATGCACGGAGCAGCCTTCTTGGGAACCGTTCAGGTTGTCGTCTACACCGGCGCGATCATGGTTCTCTTCCTCTTCGTCATCATGATGATCGGTCTGGGTGCATCCGACAATTACGCGCAGCAATCGCGCGGGCGCATCATCACTTCGGTGCTCATCGCTCTGGGCTTGGCAGCTGTCGTTATTGGAGCTGTTGCCCGCTCGCGCGCAACAGGCTCCTCTAATTCCTTGAGTTCAGAGCCCTACTCGAATGCTCCGATCACCGACCTTGCAGCAACGCTGTTCTCGCGCTACTGGTTCTCAATGGAACTTGCGGGAATCTTGCTCATCACCGCGGCCATCGGCGCCATGCTGCTCACTCACTCCGATCAGCTCGGCCCGGTCCTCACCCAGCGTGCAACCGCAGAAGCGAAGATGCGCGCCTTTAAGGCCTCGGGACGCAGGATTGGTCAGCTTCCCGCCCCCGGTGTTTACGCGCACTCCAACGCGGTCGACGTTCCGGCAATCTCCGGCGAGACGCACGGCCCGGTCGAGGCCTCGGTCCCCAGGGTGCTGCGCGTGCGCGGTCTGGAGCGTGTCGTTGGACAGGTCGAACCCGAAGTCGCGCAGTCCTTGGCACTTGCCAAGAGCGGTGCTCTTGAGGACACGATCTTCGATCCCACACACCCGCAGACTCGTCAGCGTTCGCAGGCTTGGGGCATGCCCGGTGCGCCCGCCCCGAGCGGCTTGAACCAGCCCCTTGCCAGCGATAACAGTGAAGAAGGGAAGGAAGAAGAATGAGCCTTGCAGCTTACCTCGTGCTCTCGGGGATCCTCTTTGCGATCGGTGCAGCGATTGTTCTGGTCCGTCGCAGCGCAGTGATCTCCTTGATGGGAGTCGAACTCATGCTCAACTCCGCCAATCTTGCCTTCGTGACCTTCGCGCGAATCCACGGAAACGTCAGTGGAGAAATCATGGCCTTCTTCGTCATGGTTGTTGCTGCGGCTGAAGTCGTGGTCGGACTGGCAATCGTTGTGTCCATCTTCAAGTCACGCGTTACCACCAACGTTGACGACCTCGATCTTCTGAAGAACTGAGGAGTAAGCCGGAATGACCTTTACACTGCTGAATGCTGCGGCCCAAGCCGCAGCTCCAGTCGAGGCTACGGGAGTCTTCTCCTGGGCTTGGCTGATGATCGCAATTCCAGCTGCATCCAGTGCGCTTCTTCTTGTGTTGGGACGCCGCAGCGATCGCTGGGGTCACCTGCTGGCAACCTTGGCATCATGGGCCGCCTTCGCGGTGGGCGTGGCGGTTATTGCCACAATGCTCTCCCTTCCTGCCCAAGGACAGCGAATCACGCTTCCCCTGTTCTCGTGGATTCCCGCGGGAGACTTCTCCGTTGACTTCGGATTGATGCTCGACCCGCTGTCGATGACCTTCGTCATGCTGGTCACCTTCGTTGGCTCTCTCATCCACGTCTACGCGATTGCGTACATGGAGCACGATACTGATCGTCGTCGTTTCTTCGCCTACCTCAACCTCTTCATCGCCGCAATGCTGATCCTGGTTCTGGCGGACTCCTACGCGGGGCTCTTCGTCGGCTGGGAAGGCGTGGGCTTGGCCTCGTACCTGCTCATTGGCTTCTGGAACCACGTTCCCGCCAATGCGGTTGCCGCGAAGAAGGCCTTCGTCATGAACCGAGTGGGCGATATGGGCCTGCTCATCGCCATGATGGCAATGGTCGCGAACTTCTCGACCGTCAACATGGAGAAGGTCAACTCGATGGTCGTTTCGATCTCGCCGGTTCAAGCAACCATCATTGGTTTTTTCCTCCTGGTGGGTGCGTGCGGTAAGTCCGCTCAGTTCCCGTTGCAGGCGTGGCTCGGCGATGCAATGGCTGGCCCGACTCCCGTGTCCGCTCTCATCCACGCGGCAACGATGGTCACCGCCGGTGTCTACCTCATCGTTCGCTCGGGTGCGATCTTCCAAGCGTCACCGATTGCGGCGACCGCGGTCGTCATCGTCGGCGCGATCACGCTGCTCTTCGGCGCGATCGTCGGCTGCGCGAAGGATGATATGAAGAAGGTGCTCGCGGCCTCCACCATGAGCCAGATCGGCTACATGATGCTCGGTGCAGGTCTTGGCCCCATCGGTTGGGCCTTCGCGATCTTCCATCTCTTCACCCACGGCTTCTTCAAGGCCCTGATGTTCCTTGGCGCGGGTTCGGTCATGCACGGCATGAACGATCAGGTCAATATGCGTCGCTTCGGTGCACTGCGCACCGCCATGAAGGTCACGTGGATCACCTTTGCATTTGGCTGGTTGGCGATCTTGGGAGTCCCGCCCTTCTCGGGCTTCTTCTCCAAGGACAAGATCATCGAAGCCGCTTTCGGTGCGACCACTTTTGCCGGCCACGAGGCCGTCTGGGCCGGTTGGGTCTTCGGCATCGTCACCATGGTTGGCGCTGGAATCACCGCTTTCTACATGTCGCGACTGTTCTTCATGACCTTCCACGGCACCGCTCGTTGGACGACCGAAGCTGAAGGCTCGGGCGTGCATCCGCATGAATCCTCTCCTTTGATGACCGTCCCGATGATCATTCTGGCGATCGCGGCCGCCGCTATCGGTGGAGTGCTCTCAATCGGAAACGCTTTTACGACGTGGCTCCAGCCTTCGCTGGGCGAGGTTGAGCACGCTCATCCCGTTGCCCCAGAGATCGCAATTCAGGTCGTGACCTTGCTGCTGGTGCTTGCGGGCGCTGGCCTTGCGTGGATGATGTACGGACGTCGTGAGGTTCCCACCGCAATTCCTGCGGGTAATGCGCTCACGCGTGCTGCTCGCCAGGATCTCTATCAGGATTCGGTGAATGAGGCGCTCTTCATGACTCCGGGTATTGCCCTGGTTAAGGCCGCAACTCTTGGCGATGACAAGGCGATTGACGGCATCGTTCACGTGGTGGAAAAGGCATCAACGGGTGCTGGACGTGCGGTGGGTGCTACCCAATCCGGACGCGTGCGCACCTATGCCTCCTACATTCTTGGCGGGGTAGTCCTTGCCCTGGCCGCCGTCTTGGCATTCACGCTGTGAGGAAGTAAGAGTTATGCAGATTTCTCAAATGACCAGCGCGCCACTTCCGTGGCTGTCGATTCTTGTCGCGCTTCCCGCGCTGGGTGCCTTGATGCTCGCGATGGTCCCCGCCCTGCGTCGCGCCGGACGTACCTTCGCCCTGATCTTGTCGGTGTGTGAACTTGCCGCGGCCATCGTGGCATTTGTCAGCGCCTTCGATTGGTCGTCTTCCTCCACCTATCAGCTTTCCGAGGCCTACTCTTGGATTCCCCAGATGGGCCTGAGTTGGGCGCTGGCCGTGAATGCACTGGGCGCGGTTATGATTCTTCTTGCCGTTGCCTTGGTTCCCCTGGTCGTGTTGGCCGGTTGGAACGACGATGAAGACGAGGCAAAAGCTGGAGCTTATTTCGGATGGGTGCTGCTTCTTGAGGCCTTCATGGTGCTGATCTTTGCGGCTTCCGATGTCCTGCTCTTCTACTTGGCTTTCGAAGGAATGCTCGTTCCTCTCTTCGTCATGATCGGTCGTTACGGAGTCGGTGAAAAGAAGGCACGTCAGCGTGCTGCGATGAAGTTCCTTCTCTTCTCTCTGGCCGGTGGTCTGGTGATGCTCGGTGGCCTCGTTGCCATCTGGGCGCTGGCTGCTCGCCGTGGAGATACCCTCTTCCGCCTCGATTCGCTCGCTTCGGGGACAGTGAACCTTCCCGTGGGCATTCAAGTCGGTCTCTTCCTGACCTTCTTCATCGCCTTCGCGATTAAGGCTCCCATGGTCCCGGTTCACACCTGGCTTCCTGATACTGCTCAGAATGCTCGTCCGGGTACCTCGGTGCTCCTCGTTGGCGTTCTCGACAAGGTCGGAACCTTCGGCATGATCACCCTGTGCTTGCGCTTGTTCCCGCTGGGAGCGGCCAGCCTGCAGTGGTGGATCTGCGGCTTCGCCGTGGCCTCGATTCTGTGGGGCGGCCTGGCTGCCATCGGACAAAACGACATTATGCGTCTGGTGTCCTACACCTCGGTCTCGCACTTCGGTTTCATGGTCCTCGGTATCTTCATCGGCTCGCAGATCGCGCTGACCGGCGCCATGGTCTACATGGTCGCCCACGGTGTGTCGATCGCAGCGATGTTCCTCCTTTCCGGTTGGCTTTCCGCACGAGGCGGCACCCAGGACATGCGTGAGTACGGCGGTATGCAGCGCGTGAGCCCGGTCCTGGCAGGCTTGTGGCTCTTCTCGGGTCTAGCTTCGGTTGCGCTTCCCGGCCTGTCCGGGTTCGTCCCCGAGTACCTGGTCCTCATGGGAACCTGGAAGGTCTCGACGATGCTCGCGCTCTTCGCAGTACTCGGCGTGATTCTGGCCGCGCTGTACATGCTGATGCCTTACCAGCGTGTCTTCACCGGTCCGCCGCGAGCTGGGAAGGACCAGATTGCTGATCTGAATGGACGTGAGAAGACCGTTATGACCCCGCTAGTCATTGCGATGCTCGTCTTGGGCATCTGGGCGGCGCCGCTGGTTTCCGCTCTGACGCCGATTGCGACGCAGGGCGAACAGCTGATGACCGCTGCAAGTGCAGTTTTGAGTGAAGGGAGCGCACAGTGAATTCTGTGGCAACAGCCGTGACGTTCACGGTCCCCGAGATTTCCTGGGCTGCACTTGCGCCCATCCTGTGCGTCCTTGGTGGCGGTGTCCTCGCGGTTCTCGCTGAGTCTTTCGTGCCGGTGCGTGCGCGCCGCTCGAGCGTCATCGGAATCGCTCTTGTTGCACTCATTGCTTCGGCGGTTGCCCTGGTCATGCGCTGGGCAGTGGTCACAGTGACCCCCTCGTCACTGGGGGAGTACATTGACGATCCTTTGACGATCGCCGCGCAAGGCATTCTTGTCCTGATTGCCTTCTTCGCAGTCCTCGTCATTGCTGATCGTTCCGAGGCCGGCGACGGCGCCTTTGCCGGACAGCCTTCGGACCGCCCGGGTTCTTCCGATGAGGAGCGCTCGGACGCGAAGGGATACCAGCGTTCTGAGATGTTCGCTCTGGTTCTTTTCTCAACCGGCGGCATGATGATCTTCCCGGCAGCGAATTCCTATATTGCACTTTTCGTTGCTCTCGAAGTGATGTCTCTTCCTCTGTACATCCTGGCTGCGACCGCGCGTCGGCGTCGTCAGCTCTCGCAGGAAGCTGCGCTGAAGTACTTCATTCTTGGTGCGTTCTCCTCGGGCTTCATGCTCATGGGTTCTGCTTTCCTCTACGGTTACTCCGGTTCGCTCATCATCTCCGATGCAGCTACCCCGACCCCGCAGACGGCTGGAATGCACGTGCTCTTGCTGATGGGCACTGTCATGGTGATGGTCGGCTTGCTCTTCAAGGTCGGCGCAGCTCCCTTCCACGCGTGGACTCCCGATGTTTACACCGGTGCTCCAACTCCCGTGACGGGCTTCATGGCCGCCGCGGTTAAGCTCGCAGCCTTCGGCGCAATGCTCCGTTTCTTCCAGGTTGTGGCAGCTCCCCTGCAGTGGAGCCTGATTCCGATCATGATCGTTGTCGTTGTCTTGACCATGCTGGTTGGAACTTTCGCCGGCCTCGTGCAAATGGACGTCAAGCGCATGCTCGCCTACTCGTCGATCGCTCACGCGGGCTTCATCCTCTTGGGCATTCTCTCGCTGGTGCGCTACTCAGCTGGTCACGTACTCTTCTATGTCTTGGCCTACGCGGTGGCGACCGTTGGAGCCTTCGGCGTGATCACCCTTGTTCGTTCCAATGACAGCGAGGGAAATATCGGCGGCGAAGTGACGGATCTGCGCCGCTGGGCGGGACTGGGGAAGACCAACCCCGGCTTGGCCTCGGCAATGTTGATCTTCCTCCTCTCCTTTGCGGGTATTCCTTTCACGGGCGGCTTCATTGCGAAGTTCGTCGTGTTCTCGGATGCTTTCGCGGGTGGATACGTCTGGCTGGTCGCGCTTGCGCTTGCCTGCTCGGCTGTCACGGCATTCTTCTACTTCCGTCTGGTTCGCGTGATGTTCTTCATGCAGCCGCGTGAGGATGTTGCGGTCGTTCGCTCTGAAGGTTTCGCTGGTGTTGCGATCACCGTGTGTGCTGTGGGTACGATTGCCCTTGGGCTCTTCCCGAGTCCGGTTCTGTCTCTACTCAATCAGGTGGTTGTGCTTCTCCCGTGAGCGCCGTAATCGATTTACACGTTCCTGATCTCGAGGCCCGAATTCTTCCGGGCCTCGAGGCCGTTGAGGACCGTTTGCACCGTTCCGTCAGTGATTCCAGGGACTTGGTCACTGAACTCACCAGTCATCTGGCTCAGGCCGGTGGCAAGCGCATGCGTCCCTTGCTCACGCTGGTTGCAGCGCAATTCGGCGACCCCCAGCGCGCTCTGAGCGATGAGGTCCTTACCGCAGCAACCGGCATTGAACTCACGCACTTGGCATCGCTCTACCACGACGATGTCATGGATTCTGCTCCCACCCGCCGTGGAGTTCCTTCGGCTCAACACCTGTGGGGCAATAACCGCGCGATCTTGGCCGGCGATATTCTTTTCGCTCGTGCCTCTGCGATGATCGCGACTTTGGGTGATGAAACGGTTCGCCACCATGCCGTCACTTTCGAGCGCCTGTGCATGGGCCAGCTCAATGAGACTTTCGGTCCCGAAGAGGGCGATGACCCGCTGACTTTCTATCTCCAGGTTCTTGCCGATAAGACCGGTTCCTTAGTGGCATCTGCTGCTGCTTTCGGTGCGATGCACGCGGGCGCGGATCAGGCAACCATCGAAGCGCTCACGAACTTCGGTGAGCGCCTGGGCGTTGCCTTCCAGATCGCAGATGACGTCATCGACCTGGGTCCTGCAGAAGGGCAGTCAGGCAAGACCCCTGGAACGGATCTTCGCGAAGGCGTGGATACCCTTCCCGTGCTGCTGCTTCGCCGCGCACAGTCCAACGGAAATCTGGATCCCGAAGGCCAGAAGATCTTGTCGATGCTGAGTGGGGATT
Organism: Actinomyces sp. Marseille-QA0893; assembly: GCF_976954355.1. NCBI lineage: Bacteria > Bacillati > Actinomycetota > Actinomycetes > Actinomycetales > Actinomycetaceae > Actinomyces > Actinomyces sp. Marseille-QA0893. The sequence goes on along the minus strand of NZ_CDRJSY010000002.1, from coordinate 93,790 downwards.
TGTCCTCGGACGAGGCCTTGGCTGCTTTGGTTGCACGGCTGCGTGAGCATCAGGTCGTCGCCCAGACCCGTGAGCTTGCTCATGAGTGGTGCGAAAGCGCACTGGAATGCATCGCCGATCTTCCCGAGGGGGAAGCAAAGCAGGCGCTTATTGCCTTTGCGCACTTGATGGTGGATCGCGTCGCCTAAGTCCTCTCGGCTGCTCCTCAGGTCGTGTGCTTGTAGGATTGGAGCAGGATGAGGGCTGCGCGTGGGCGCAGCCGGAGAAGAGGATCACGCGTGAGCACCTACAACGTTGCCGTTATCGGCGCAGGCCCTGCGGGCATTTATGCATCTGACATTCTGTCCAAGTCTGGTTTGGACGTGAATATCGATCTGTTCGAACGCCTTCCCGCCCCCTACGGCTTGGTGCGCTACGGCGTTGCCCCGGACCACCCGCGAATCAAGCAGATTATTGTCGCCCTCTACAAGATTCTTCAGCGCGGCGATATCCGTCTGCTGGGTAATGTTGAGGTTGGCCGCGATATCACCATCGAGGACCTCCACGCCCACTACGATGCAATCATCATTGCCACGGGCGCAGATCGTGATGCTCCGCTGAATATTCCGGGCGTTGACCTTCCGCAGTCCTACGGCGCTGCCGATTTCGTGTCTTGGTACGACGGGCATCCGGATTACCCCCGCACGTGGCCTCTTGAAGCAAAGTCCGTTGCCGTGCTGGGCGTCGGAAATGTTGCACTGGATGTTTCGCGTGTCTTGGCCAAGCACGTCGAAGACATGCTCGTCACTGAGATCCCCGAAAACGTCGCCAAGGGCTTGGCTGAAAACCCGGTTACTGACGTACATGTCTTTGGTCGCCGAGGCCCCGCGCAGGTGAAGTTCACCCCCTTGGAATTGCGCGAATTGGGGCACGTTCCTGACGTTGACATCATTGTGTCCGAGGACGATTTCGACTTCGATGAGGGCTCCGAAGAGGCACTGCGCGCCTCGAACCAGCAGCGTCAGGTCGTCAAGACCTTGACCAACTACGCGATGGAGGATCCCGAATCGCACACCGCCTCGCGTCGCATCCACATTCACCTTTTCCAGTCTCCGGTCGAGATCCTTGCCGATGAGGACGGAAATGTCAGCGCAATTCGCACCGAGCGCACTGAGCTCACGGGAGATGGTTCCGTACGCGGAACCGGTGTCATCACCACCTGGCCCGTTCAGGCGGTTTATCGCGCAATTGGCTACTATTCTTCGCCGGTTCCGGGGCTTCCTTTCGACAAGCGTGCAGGCGTTGTCCCCAACGTTGAAGGACGCGTTATCGATTCGGACACAACACAAGACCCCAATGCGCCGGTGGTCCAGGGCGTGTACGCGACCGGTTGGATTAGGCGTGGCCCTGTTGGCCTGATCGGTTCGACGAAGTCGGATGCTCAGCAGACTATTTCTCACCTCGTTGAGGACGCGGAGGCAGGTCGCCTGCATGCAACTTCTTCTGAGGTCGGTCACGAGGCCATGGTTGCTCTGCTTCGTGAGCGTGGCGTGGAGTTCACCACCTGGGAAGGGTGGGAGCTTCTTGACGCTTACGAGGCCGCGCTGGGTGAGAAGTATGGTGAGCTTCCCGGTGGCCGCGGCGTGCGTGAACGCATCAAGGTTGTTTCGCGTCGCGCGATGACCGATGTGTCTTTGGGTAAGGATCAGGTGCACGAGGACCTCATCGGTCAGATGGGGGAGATGGGAGTTCCTTCTGCCCCCGAGCGTTTCGAGGATTACTCGGGTCCCAGCCGCATCTAGCGGATCGGTCGCGCAAAGGAGGATTATGCGCACGCGTCACTATCACAACGGTTTCAAGACCGCCCTGCTCCTTGGGGGAATGTGGGCTCTGCTCTTGCTCATCGGCTCGGGCATCGCCTATGGAACCGGCCGCGCGGTGTGGATTTTCATCTTCGCAGGAATCGGCTTGGTTCAGACGGCATGGTCCTATTGGAATTCGGCGACCATGGCCCTGCGTTCGATGAACGCCTACCCGGTCACCGAAGCTCAGCAACCAGCTATGTATCGCATTGTCCGCGAGCTTTCTCAAACGGCTGGGCAGCCGATGCCCACGCTGTGGGTCGCACCGACCATGACTCCCAATGCTTTTGCGACAGGACGTAACCCCGCGAATGCTGCAGTGTGCTGCACGGAAGGGATCTTGCAGCTACTGAACGAGCGCGAGTTGCGTGGAGTACTGGGACACGAACTCATGCACGTCTACAACCGCGACATTTTGACCTCCTCCGTTGCGGCAGCGATGGCGGGTGTGGTGACCTCGATTGCTCAGTTCCTCATGTTCTTCGGTGGTGGTAATCGTCGTGATCGTGAGGGAGGGGGACTGGCAGTGATTGGTTCACTTGTCCTTGCCTTGGTTGCGCCTTTTGCTGCGACGCTCATCCAGTTTTCTCTCTCGCGTACGCGCGAATTTGATGCCGATGAAGATGGTGCCCTTCTGACGCAAGACCCGCTGGCGCTCGCTTCTGCATTGAAGAAGCTTGAGAGTGGAAACTCACAGTATCCCCTTGCGGCCACCCCGCAGACGCAGAATGTCTCGGCGATGATGATTGCCAATCCCTTCAGGGGCGGGGGAATTCGTAATCTCTTCTCGACGCACCCGCCAATGGATCAGAGAATCGCACGCCTCGAGCAGATTGCGGGTTACTAATGCCATGCTTTGTTCAGTGTCAGCAAAGCTGATCAAGCTGAGCCGCGTAAGCTTGTGCGGCAACTGAATAGACGTATGTGGGGGCATCTAGCGTAGTGCTAGATGCCCCCACAGCTTTGCGATATTCGAGGAATCTCAGCGATAGTTCACGAACTGAAGAGCTACGTCAAGCTTTTCTCCGGAAGGGCCTTTGAGAAGGGCGATCACTGCCTGAAGATCATCGCGCGACTTGGAAGAAACACGGATTTCATCTCCTTGGATCTGTGCCTTCACTCCCTTGGGGCCCTCGTCGCGAATCAGTTTTGTGATCTTCTTCGCAACATCCTGCTCGATTCCTTCGCGCAGAGGGGCAACGAGGCGGTAGATCTTGCCCTGTGCCTTGGGTTCGCGATCCTTGAGATCAAGCGCCTTAAGTGAAACTCCGCGGCGAATAAGCTTCGTCTGCAAGACGTCGACAATAGCCATGACGCGTTCGGGGGTGTTCGCCTCCATTTCGATGGCATCACCAACCAGTCGAATCGAGGCGTCAACATTGCGGAAATCGTAGCGAGTTGAGACCTCTTTTGCGGCTTGATTGACCGCATTATCGACTTCCTGGCGGTCCAATTTGGAAACGATGTCAAACGATGAATCTGCCATGATCATCCTTTCTTTGTGCGCTGTGGCGCACTTCGGTCACTTTGATTGGCGCAGTGCCGGGTCATTCTGCTATTCTTCCACAGCACCGATTTTTTCGGCGCATGGCAGGTTTCCAGAGCGGCCAAATGGATCTGACTGTAAATCAGACGCTTCGTGCTTCGGGGGTTCGAATCCCTCACCTGCCACAGTCTCTTCGAGACTCGTTGTGATGTCATTCTCAATCACAGGAATTGCATTGTGGTTCCATTTTGAGTTAGGCTTCTCGGCGTTGCCCCGATAGCTCAGTCGGCAGAGCGTCTCCATGGTAAGGAGAAGGTCAAGGGTTCGATTCCCTTTCGGGGCTCAGGTCGCGGCTACAGCCGCAGCCGCTGCGGCGGGGTAGCTCAGCTGGTCAGAGCGCACGACTCATAATCGTGAGGTCGCGGGTTCGAGCCCCGCCCCCGCTACCAGACCAACGAAGAGTCGCACGCCGACATAAGCAAAAGCAAAAGGGGAATCACCGTGGCAAGCAAGTCTCAGGACGTTCGCCCCAAGATCACTCTGGCATGCTCGGAGTGCAAGGAGCGCAACTACATCACTAAGAAGAACCGTCGTAACACGCCGGATCGTCTTGAACTGCAGAAGTTCTGCCCGCGTTGCCGCAAGTCTACGCTTCACCGCGAGACCCGCTGACAGCGTCGCGCTAACCCCGAGGAACGTAAGGTCCTCGGGGATTTTTGTTATCCCGGCGGCGCTGGTGGTTTATTCTTTCGCCTATGACTACTCGTGGTGAACCCCGTCAGATCCTTGCCCCCATCGGCTCAGGTGAGGTGCGTATTCCGGCGATTGTCACTGTGGCCAGCGGGCGGACAATTCTTTTCTATGACGAACGCCCAGCCCCGGCCTCGGGAAATGGATCGGACTTCAACGGGCTGACCATGGCCTCGGACCTACCCAACCCGAACAAAATTCGCTGGATGGAACGCAGCGCGACGGGGGAGTGGTCGACTCCTCGGGACCTTCCCGCGACGCTGCCCGCGATTACCTCAGATGCCTGCGTGGGAGTGGACGGCGATGGCTTCCTGCACCTCGCATGCGCCTCAAGCGAAGGGCGAGTCGGCTACATGGACTCGCGCGCCGATGGTGATCGCCTACAAGCGATCCTCGCGTGGGGACCTTCCCCGGAGGACCTGCGTTTGACTGATCTGACGGATGAGCTTTACCGGGAGACCGGAGCAGATGCCCTCTTCGCGACCTCTGGGTCAACAGTGAGTTTCGATGGCGCGGTTTTGATTCCTTATGTTGTGCGCGTTGGGGAGGAGACTCATATTCGAGTCGTCGCTCTTCGAGCGGGGAGTATTGAATGGATTTCAGATCCTCTCGTGGGTCCTGAGCGTGTCCTGCTCGACGAAACAACGCTCACGGTGTGGGATGGCCGCGTTGTTGCGAATTGTCGCCTCCAAGGATTTGAAGGACGAGGCGCAGGCGGGCGCTACCTTGCCTGGGGGGATGGCCGTAGCTGGGCTGGCGGGCAGCTGTGGGAGTGCGAGGACCCCGGGTGCAATGCGAAGGCGATGGGGGATCTCTTTGTCCACCCGCATTCGCTTTCCGCACGGGAGCGTGGCTCGATCCTGCGTTTAACGCCTCCGTGGGAAGGTGCGGTGCATGCCGATTGCATTGCTTCTCTTGGGTTTGGGGGCTTTGGCTACAGTGATGCGATTCTTTCCGGAGACGAGGCTGTGGTTGTTTTTGAGCGCAATTGTGGTGTGTGGGAGGCGGTTGTGTGCGTGAGTGAGGCAGCTGTTTCCTGAGCTTTCTGCGAGTGTTTGCGCACGTCTTTGGAGTTTTTTCGCGAATGTCGATTTACCCCTTGCGGAAATTTGTCAGACAACATATGCTTGCTTCAGCGGGCGTGATTCACGGACCGCACATCCCATTTCTCGAAGATGAGGAGCGAGAACATGCGTATGCGCAAACACTTCGCAACCGGTGCTGCAATGGCAGCAGCGGCAACCATGGTCCTGACCGCCTGTGGCGGCGGATCTTCCACTTCACCATCAACCAGCAGCAGTAGCTCAGACTCAGGCGCGCCCAAGGGTACCATCACCGTTGGTTCTGCCTACGAGACCACTGACTACAGCCCGATCACCACCTCGGCACTCGGCATGGGCGCAAACTGGCAGGTCCTCGAAGGCCTGTACCGCTTCGACATGTCCGACTACTCGGTCAGCCCCGCGCTGGCAGCCGGTGACCCCGTGAAGGTCTCCGACACCGAGTACGAGATTGCCCTGCGCGACGGAGCCAAGTTCTCTGACGGCACCGATGTCAAGGCAGCAGACGTTGTGAGCTCCTACGAGCGCACCACTGGCGACAAGTCCATCTTCCGTCAGTTCTTCACCTTCGTGGATTCCGTTTCCGCGAAGGATGACAAGACCGTCACCGTCAAGCTGAAGTACCCCTTCTCCAACCTGAAGGAACGCTTCGTCAACGTTCACGTCGTTCCCTCGGGCATGAGCGAAGACGCACTCAAGGCCAAGCCCGTTGGCACCGGCCCCTACAAGTACGAGGCAATCTCGGCGACCGAAATCACCGCTGTTCCCAACGAGCACTACAACGGCAAGACCCCCGCGAAGGCAGCCACCCTCAAGTGGAGCGCCCTCAAGGATGACGCAGCGCGCCTGTCCGCCGCCCTCGGTGGCAGCATTGACGTGATGGAAGCCGTTCCCGCCGCAGCGCAGGATCAGCTCAAGGCAGCAGGCTGGAACGTCGAAGCCAAGCCCGGCTACGGCAACCCCTTCATGATGTTCAACACCCAGAAGGCTCCTTTCGACAAGCCTGAGGTGCGCCGCGCATTCATCAAGGCCATCGACAAGCAGAAGCTGATCTCTTCGGCTCTGAACGGTCAGGCTGTGGAAGCCAAGTCCTTCCTGCCCGAAGCAAACCCGGCCTACAAGAAGCCCGCAACCGACCTGTCCTACAACAAGGACGCAGCTAAGAAGCTACTTGCCGATGCCGGCGCTTCCGATATGACGGTCAACCTAGTGACGACGGACCACCCGTGGGTTCTCTCCCTGGTTCCCCAGATCAAGTCCGATCTCGAGGCACTGGGCCTGAAGGTCAACCACCAGCAGATGGCTTCCTCGGCTCTCTACTCGACCGTGACCGATGTCGACAACCCGACCTACGATGTCGTCCTGGCCCCCGGTGACCCCTCGGTCTTCGGCACCGACCCTGGCATCATCGTTTCCTGGTGGAACGGTGACAACGTGTGGACCAAGAAGCGTGACGGTTGGCAGGTTTCGGATCCCGATTCCTTCAAGAAGCTGCAGGGACTCATGGATGAGGCTGTTCAGCTTGACGGTGACGCTGCCAAGGCTAAGTGGGGCGAGGTTCAGGATCTGCTCGCCGAGCAGACCGTGATCTACCCGCTGGTCTTCCGCAACATGATCACCGCCTCCAACCCCAAGAAGGTTGACGGATTCAAGGCGATTTCCTCCACCGGCTTGCAGCTGCTTGGAGTAAGCGCGAAGTAAAGCCCTAGCAGGCTTTCGACGAAAGGAGGGGTGGGATGCCCACCTTGGGCTAATGCCACAGTGGGACCCCACCCCTCCTTCATTTTGCTCAATTCCGCTTGACATGGAGGTCTAGCAGTGAATAACCTTCTGCGCCTTATCGCGCGACGACTGGTGGCGCTGCCGATCATGGTGGTCGGCGTGTCATTCCTCGTCTTCTTTATCATGTCGCTGTCTCCCATTGACCCCGCCTACTCGGCACTGGGCGAGACAGCAACTCCCGAAGCTCTCGAAGCGTACCGCGTTGAACGCGGACTCAACGAGCCCTTCTTCACCCAATACGGAACGTATCTGTGGAACATGCTTCACGGTGACCTCGGTCTGTACGCAACTGGCACGGATTACCACGTGAGCGATCTGGTCGCGCAGGCGCTGCCTGTCACTCTTCAACTCACCTTCTTGGGTCTGTTGTTCGCAGTCGTCATCGCTTTCCCCCTCGGCGTCATTGCTGCTCTCTACCGCGATCGCTGGCCCGATCAGCTGATCCGCGTGATCTCGGTGATCTGCATTGGTACCCCTTCCTTCTGGCTGGCAGCGCTGCTGGTCTTGGCTTTCGTCGGTGGTTCCATCCCGGTTTCCGGTCCTATTCCTGCATTCGGCGTCGATCCCTCGGGTTGGTTCCTTCGATTACTTCTTCCCGCTATCGCACTGGCTGTCCCTGTGATCGGACAAATGACCCGCGTCGTGCGTACCTCAATGGTTGAGGAACTCGACCGCGACTACGTCCGTACCGCAATCGGTGCAGGCATTCCCAAGCGTGTTGTCGTTGCCCGCAACGTTTTGCGCAACGCGCTCATCACTCCCGTGACTGTTCTCGGTCTGCGTATCGGCTACCTCATGGGTGGTGCCGTCGTCATTGAAATCATCTTCGCCATTGATGGCATGGGTAAGCTCGTGCTCCTCAAGGGCATCCAAGAGAACTGGGTGACCCTGGTGCAAGGTGGCGCCTTGGTCGTCGCAATCGCCTTCATCATCGTCAACATCATCGTTGACATGCTCTACCTGCTCATCAACCCGCGTATTAGGTCGGTGTGAGTCATGAACCAAAAAGCAAAACTCGCAAAGGTCACCGCGAAGGGTGCGCATTTCTCACGCATCAGCGCGATGTCTTTGGGATCCAAGATCGCAATCGGTGTTTTGGCACTGGTCGTTCTTGTATCAATCCTCGCGCCCTTCGTGGCACCCTATTCGCCCGAATTCATCGATACGCCGTGGCAGGGGCCGTCGTCGGCTCACCTCTTTGGTACTGACCACGCGGGTCGAGACATTCTTTCTCGCGTCCTCTTCGGTGGTCGCTACTCGCTGCTCATCGGCCTGTGCTCAACCGTGATCGCGCTCTTCTTCGGCGCCATCATCGGATCGATCGCAGCTGTGACGCGCAAGGCCATCTCCGAGACCATCATGCGCATCTTGGACATCATCATGGCTGTCCCCGGTATCGCAATGGCGGCCGTCACGGTTCTGGTCTTCGGACGCACACTTGCCCAGTCCGACAACAAGATGGGCATTGTCTTCGTCATTATCTTCTCGATCGCATTCGTCTACATCCCGCAGCTGGCACGTATTGTTCGCGCAAACGTGATGGCCGCATACGGTGAAGACTATGTGCGTGCAGTGATCGTCTCCGGTGCTCGTGCACCGTGGATCCTCATCAAGCACGTCATGCGTAACACTGCTGCTCCGGTTCTGGTCTTCGCCACGGTTTTGGTCGCAGATGCGATCATCCTCGAGGCCTCGCTGACCTTCATCGGTTCAGGCCTTCCTGCAACCATGGTTCCCACCTGGGGCAATATCTTGTCCGAGGCCTCGTCCTACCTCTCGGTCCTGCTGGGCTACTGGTGGACCGCCTTCTTCCCCGGCCTGTTCATCATGATCACCGTCTTGTGCTTGAACATCCTCTCGGAAGGCATCACGGACGCCATGGTCGCGGCTCCCTCCACGGCAGCTGTTGCCCAAGTCGATAAGAACTCTGAGCGCGAGGCCGATCGTATCCTTCTCGATCCTCGCCGCGCTTACGCCGAGCAGGCAGAATCCCTGCAGGCACGCCTCGACGATCTGGAATCTGTCGAAGGTAAGCGCACCGACCGCTTCGAAGATGACTTCACCGGAGAGCCTCTCCTGGAGGTCAAGGATCTGTGCATCAAGTTCGAGCGCCACGGTGATGTCAACGTTGTCGATCACGTATCCTTCAAGGTTCGCGCTGGCGAAACCATGGGTCTTGTCGGTGAGTCCGGCTGTGGTAAGTCGATCACGGCTCTGACCATCATGGGGTTGATCGATCCCAAGGCAGAGATCACCGGCGAAATTCTCTACGAAGGCAAGAACCTCCTGGAGATGAAGCCTGAAGAGCGTCGTGCGCTTCTGGGCCACGAGATGGCAATGATCTACCAGGATGCGCTTTCTTCGCTGAACCCGGCAATGCTCATCAAGGCACAGATGAAGCAGCTGACCAAGCGCGGCGGAACCCGCAGCGCAGAGGAACTCCTCGAACTGGTGGGCCTGGATCCCAAGCGCACCCTCGAGTCCTACCCGCACGAGCTTTCCGGTGGCCAGCGTCAGCGCGTTCTCATCGCTATGGCTCTGACCCGCGACCCGAAGCTCATCATCGCGGACGAACCGACCACCGCTCTGGACGTGACCGTTCAAAAGCAGGTCATCAACCTGCTCAACGAGCTGCGTGAGAAGCTTGGCTTCGCAATGATCTTCGTCTCCCACGACTTGGCGCTTGTCGCCGAGGTGGCTCACAAGATCACCGTCATGTACGCCGGTCAGGTCATCGAGCAGGCGCCGACCAAGGAACTGCTCAAGCACCCGACCCACGAGTACACTCGCGGCCTGCTGGGCGCAGTCCTCTCGATCGAAGCCGGCTCCGGACGCCTCCACCAGGTTCCCGGAACTGTTCCCTCGCCTCGAGATTTCCCGAAGGGCGACCGCTTCGCTCCTCGTTCTTCGCACCCCGACTACGGCCTCGATATTCGCCCGGTCCTCACCGAGGTGGGTCCCGAGCACGTCTACGCGGCACTGCCACCGCGCGAAGAGGTTCGTGTCGCAAGCGAATCCGTCGTCATTGAAGAAGGTCAGGAGGACGCGCGATGAGCCCCGAAACTCTGATTGTTGAAACCGAGACGGTGATCGCGACACCCGAACCCCCGATCATCGAACTGCAAGACGTTGAGGTGACCTTCAACTCCCGCACTGGCTCGCTGTTCCGCCCCAACAAGGTGCACGCGGTTCGCGGTGTCAACATGCGCATTGAGCGTGGACAGACGCTGGGTATCGTTGGCGAATCGGGCTGTGGCAAGTCCACGACTGCGAACGTCATGTGCGGATTGCAGATGGCGACGAAGGGCAAGGTGTTCTTCAACGGTGAGGAAGTCACGAAGCGTGGTGCAGATGCGCGTCGGCGTATCGGACGCGTCGTCTCAGTGGTCTTCCAAGATCCGGCAACCGCTCTGAACCCGCGTATGCACGTCGCCGATCAGCTCGCTGATCCGCTGCGCGTGCACGGTATCGGTGACGAGGCCTCGCGCGCCAAGCGCGTGCAAGAACTGATCTCTTTGGTGGGTCTGCCTTCGAGTGCCTTGGATGCGCTCCCCGGTCAGCTCTCCGGCGGTCAGCGTCAGCGCGTTGCAATTGCTCGCGCCCTGTCCATCGGCCCCGACGCGATCATCGCTGACGAGCCCACGAGCGCACTGGACGTTTCGGTGCGCGCACAGATCCTGAACCTGCTCACGGACCTCAAGAGTGAACTGGGCTTGGCGATGGTCTTCATCTCACACGACATTCAGACGGTTCGTTACGTTTCGGACCGCATCGCCGTCATGAACGGCGGGAAGGTCGTTGAAGAAGGGCCTGCTGCGCAACTGCTTGCTGACCCGAAGGATCCCTACACCCGCAAGCTGCTGGGGGCTGCGCCCTCACTGCTGCACCCAACACTCGAAGGAGAGAACTGATGACTTCGCAGATTCGTGGCGTTGTCCCGCCCCTTGCTATCCCGCTGAAGGACGGCGAGCTGGATGTTGTGTCGCTGGAGCGTCATATCAATCGCATGATTGGCGCGGGGCTGAACGGCCTCTTCGTCTCCGGTTCAACCGGTGAGGTTGCTTTCTCGACCTCTGAGCGTCGTCAGCAGATCCAGCGTGAGGTTGTTCGCATCGTCGACGGCCGCATCCCGCTTCTGGTTGGTGTCATCGACACCGAAACTGAGCGCGTCATTGAGAACATCAAGGCTGTCGAGGAAATCGGCGGTGCGCGCGGCGTGGTTGCAACCGCTCCCTTCTACGCACTGGGCGGACAGGCTGAGATCGAGAATCACTTCCGCATCCTTAAGGAGAACACCGACCTGGAGCTGTGGGCGTACGACATCCCCGTGTGCGTGCACACCAAGCTGCAGAACGACCTTGTTCTTCGCCTGGGCAAGGAAGGCGTCCTGGATGGCGTGAAGGATTCTTCGGGTGACGATGTGGGCTTCCGCTGGCTTTCTCGCGCGAACGAGGCCGCTGGCCACCCGCTGCAGCTGCTGACCGGCCACGAAGTGGTTGTTGATGGCGCCTACATGTCGGGTGCGGATGGTTCCGTCCCCGGTCTGGCAAACGTCGACCCCGAGGGCTACGTCCGTCAGTGGCAGGCCTTCGAGCGCGGCGACTGGGAAGCTGTGCGCGCGGAGCAGGACCGCCTCGCGGACCTCATGCGCATCGTTTTGGTGCAGGGCGTTCAGGGCTTTGGCGCCGGTGTTGGTGCCTTCAAGACTGCTCTGCAGCTCCTCGGTGTCTTTGATTCCAACGAGATGCCTCGCCCCGTGAAGGCTCTTGAAGGTGCAAACGTCGAGCATGTCGCCTCCGTCCTTCGTGAGGTTGGTCTGCTCTCCTGATCATCAGCGAGGCCGAGGCGGTACTTCCTCTCGCGTGCGTGCGAGCGTGCGCCCGCCTTGGCCTCGCTGATTAGTCTTCTCTTCCGTCGCCTTTTGGAGAATTTTCATGACTACGCTCCTTGCTCTTGATATCGGTGGAACGAAGATCGGTTGGGGCATTGTCGAGGCCGAAGCCAGCTTCACCGTTACCGAACGCGGATCAATCCCGACCTTGGCCGCTCAGGGCGGTGCTGATGTTGCTGCGCGAATCTGCGCACTGGCCTCGGAACTGATCGAGTCGCACCCGGCTATTACAGGTATCGCGGTCGCAAGCGCCGGAGTTGTCGACCCGGCGACCGGTACGATCGTGTCCGCAACGGACATCATGCCCGGTTGGGCGGGAACCAAACTCGGTGACCTACTTTCCGCGCATACGCAGCTCCCGGTTCGTGTCCTCAACGACGTGCACGCACACGGGCTTGGCGAGGCCACTTTGGGTGCAGGGCGTCCCTATCGAAGCGTTCTATCTATTGCCGTGGGAACGGGGATCGGTGGTGCCTTCGTCGAAGACGGTCGCGTTGCCTTCGGTTCTCGCGGTATTGCGGGACACGTGGGTCACGTTCACCACCATTTCGCTCCGGACATGGTTTGTTCGTGTGGGCGCTTGGGACACATCGAATCCTTCTGCTCCGGGTCAGGAATTACCACGTGGTATAACTCGCTGCGTCCACAAGACAAGCCGGAAGTTGACGGAGGACGCGCTCTCCAAGAGCTCGCCGATTCTGGCGATCCCCTCGCACAAGCGTGTTTCGCGCGTTCCGCGTACGCACTGGGCGAGGCCACGGCCTCGTTAGTGAACTGTATGGATCCCGCCGTCGTCATCATCTCCGGTTCGATGACTCGCTCGGGGGATATCTGGTGGGATGGTCTCAACGAGGGCTTTTCAGCCAGCGCCATGACGCCCGTTGCAGCTACCCCCATTCTTGTTGGCTCCCTTGGTGGCGATGCGCCGCTGCTCGGGGCTGTTTCTTTCTTCCTCAACGCATAGGAGTTCATCATGCATCCGCTTATTGCCGGTCTTAAAGGAAAGCTCATCGTTTCTGTTCAGGCTTACCCGGGGGAACCCATGCGTCACCCCGAGACTATGGCTCAGATTGCGCGCGCCGCTGAAATCGGTGGCGCTGCGGCGATCCGTTGCCAGGGGCTGTCGGATATCTCCGCGATCAAGGGACGTGTCGATGTCCCGGTGATTGGTCTGTGGAAGGAAGGCCACGAGGGTGTCTACATCACCCCCTCGTTGCGTCACGCGCGCGCCTGCGTCATGGCGGGTGCCGATATCGTGGCTCTAGACGCGACGGGTCGCCCGCGCCTTGACGGTCGTAGTTTTGCTGAAACCGTTGCGGCTTTGCGCGAAGAAGAGACGCTGGTGATGGCTGACTGTGGCTCTTTTGAAGATGCACAGCGCGCTGTTGATGCCGGTGTCGATATTGTTTCAACGACTCTTGCTGGCTACACCGGCGATCGCCCGAAGACCGACGGCCCAGACTTGGAGCTTCTCGAGCAGACGGTCCAGGCATTCCCGGGTGTTCCCGTGATCTGCGAAGGACGTATTCACACTCCGGAGCACGCCGCCGCTGCCATGAAGCTCGGCGCATTCGCAGTGATCGTGGGTACCGCGATTACTCACCCGACTTCGGTCACCGGCTGGTTTAAGGCCGCCGTCGAAGGCTGATTCGTCCCGAATTTCTGTGGTGCCCGTGTGGATGTATTTCACACGGGCACCGCTGTATTCAGCCTTTATCTACGTGCGTGAACGCGCGTAAAATTGCGAACCATGTCTATCCCCTCAGCTCGCGCTCACAGTGCCCTTCGTGCAACCTTTGTGGTCTACGCTGGCCTGGGTTCTGCAACCTCAGCATGGCTCTCGCGTCTGCCAGATGTGCGTGACCACCTGGGATTGACTCCGGGAACCATCGGCATGATGCTCTTGATTGCCTCCTTGGGCTCTTTGTTGACGCTTCCCACTTCCGGCCCGATCGTCATGAAGATCGGCGCACGTTGGGCGGGGCGCATCGGTGTATCGATCTGGGCATTGGGTATCGCCGGAGCAGCGACGGGAACGCTTGCGAATTCTCTCGTGCTCTTTACCGCTTCCCTCGTTTTCATGTCCGCCGGGACGGGCCTGTGGGGATCGAGCATGAATATCGAGGCTGGCCTGGTTCAGGCTGCTGTCCGACGCCTCGTCGTTCCTGTGATTCAAGCGATGTACGCGGTTGGCATGCTCGGTGGCGCATTGCTTGGAGCACTTGCCTCGCGGGTCGGAGTTCCACTCGGAGCGCACCTTTATGGTCTTGCTGTTCTTGAGCTTATTGTCTGTGGTGTTTCCGTTGGCTTCTACCTCAGTCAGGACGAGGTCGCCGCTCTTGAACCCGCAAAGGACAGCCTCGTGGGTGAAGGGGACGAGGCCTCGGCAGGCAATGCGAAGAAGGGCTTGACCCGCTTGGCTTGGCGCGAGCGTCGCACGGTTCTGATCGCGCTCATGGTGATGAGTGGCGGACTCCTGGAAGGCGCCGCTAACGACTGGCTGAACCTGTCGATGGTCGACGGTTATGGTTTTGCGACTTCTTCCGCGTCGGCGATCTTTGCCTTCTTCTTGCTGATGATGACGATCATGCGTTTCGGATCCCCGCGTTTGGAGAGGCGTTTCGGAGCGCCGCATCTGCTCCGATTTACCATGGGCTGCGCGATCATCGGCCTGACGCTTGTTGCCTTTGCGCCACATCATATTCTTGCGCTTGTCGGTGTTGCCTTGTGGGGTATCGGTGCGTCCTTGGTGTTCCCTCTGGGTATTTCCGCCCTGAGCGTTGATCCCGTCATGACACCTGCGCGAGTGTCGGTCCTTTCGACCGTGAATTATGGTTCGGCGCTCATCGGACCGCCGATTTTAGGTCTTATTGCGGATCACGTTGGCTACCACCGTGCGCTCGTTTTCGTTGTGCTCCCGGTGTGTCTGGCTATCGTCTTGGCCGGTCAGGTTCCGGACCAGCGGGGGCGCGTGCGAGCCGTTGCACCTCTTGACGACTAATCTTGAGTCATGACGACTCTTGCTGAATTGACGACCTTTCGCGTGGGCGGAGAGGTTTCTCGCCTTGTGCGCGTGACTTCCAGTGAGGAATTGGTTGCTGCCGTTCGCGCGGCCGATGAGGAGCAGCGCCAGCTTCTAGTCCTGGGCGGTGGATCGAATCTGCTTGCATCCGATGCTCCATTTGATGGAACTGTCGTTGCTGTGCGCCCGGGCGCAGAGATTGCACGGATCGTTGAAGAAGACGCGGCTGACTCGGTGATCGTCCGTGTGTGGGCCGGGACGGTCTGGGATGACTTTGTTGCGTGGAGCGTCGACGAACACTTGTCCGGTATCGAGGCCTTGTCGGGGATCCCCGGAAGCGCGGGGGCATCCCCGGTGCAGAACGTGGGCGCCTACGGACACGAGGTCGCTGAAACAATCCACAGCGTCGAGGCTTACGACCGCCTCGAGCAGCGCATCGTCCGTCTGCTTCCCTCAGAGCTAGGTTTTGCCTACCGTTCCTCCGCGATCAAGCACAGCATTGGTCAGCCCGGTCTTCCAGGCCGCGTGTGGGGGCCGACGGGGCGTTGGGTCGTGTTGAGCGTCGACTTCCGCCTCGAGCGCTCATCCTTGAGTGCGCCCGTCATGTATTCCGAACTTGCGCGGCGCCTGGGAGTGGAAGCTGGGGAGCGTGCCGAGGCTTCCCTGGTCCGCTCGACCGTGCTTGAGCTGCGCGCGGGGAAGGGAATGGTCTTAAACCCGGAGGACCACGATACGTGGAGCGCGGGATCTTTCTTCACCAACCCCATCCTCCCCGAGGCCGTGGCTGCCGTGCTCCCAGAAGAGGCTCCTCGTTTCCCGGCGGGGGAGGGGCTCGTGAAAACCAGCGCCGCTTGGCTCATTGACCACGCGGGCTGCTCCAAGGGTTTCCATCTTCCCGAGGCCGGCGACCCGCCTCGTGCATCTTTGTCGACCAAGCACGTGCTGGCGCTGACGAACCGCGGGGGCGCAAGCGGTGCAGACATCGAGGCCTTGGCGCGCGCTGTGCGCAGGCGCGTATTTGACGCCTATGGCGTGACTCTTGTTCCTGAGCCTGTTGCCATCGGCATTGAGTGGTAGTTCGGGCTATCTTCAACGAGCTGAGGAGGACCGCCGTGAACGAGTACCTTGCGAGCTTGGAAAGAGACCTTTCCCCGATCGAGGGAGGCTTCAAAGAAGAAGAGCGGCGGGCACGCAGCGACTACGACTCTCATGATCGCGACCAGGCTTTGGAAATTGCGTATTGCGCATACCGCTCCGAGGTTTACCAGGTGCGAATGTACGCGGTTTTCCTCTTCGGGTATCTCTCGCAGGATCAGGAAGTACTTACTTTCTTGAGGGAAAATATCGCCCAGGATGACAACTGGAGAGTTCAAGAAATCCTGGCGAAAGCCTTTGACTTTTTCTGCGCCACTACGGGGTATGAGCACTCTCTTTCAGTGATCGACGAGTGGCTGGCTCATTCCAATCCAAATGTTCGTAGAGCTGTCACTGAAGGACTACGGATATGGACCAGTCGCCCCTATTTTAAAGAGCACCCATGTGAGGCAATCGAGAGGCTTTCGGCGCTTCGAAATGACCCGAGCGAGTACGTCAGAAAATCTGTGGGAAACGCTCTACGCGATATCAGTAAGAGGTTCCCAGACCTGGTTGCAACCGAATTAAGCGCGTGGGATCTGGAAAGCAAGGAAACTCGACAGGTCCACAAGCTAGCGAGCAAATTTATTGAACGGAATGCCGCTCACACCGCGGGCGGGGCCGCGAGCCACTGATCGATTTCCGCTTTCCACACGCGTTTCGAGGCCTCGCTAGCCAAAGAAGCATCAATAGACTGACGTGCCAAATCTGCCAGCTGAACGTCAGAAAGCCCGAAAACATCGCGCGCGGCCTCGTACTGGGCAACCACGCGCGAATGGAATAACAGGGGGTCGTCAGCCGAAAGAGCAACGCGCGCGCCGGCCTCGATAAAGCGCATGAGCGGAACCGACGCAAAATCTGGGAAGACCCCCAAGTGAATATTCGAGGTCGGACACACCTCGAAAGAAATATCCGCGTCAACCAAACGCCGCAGCAAATCGGGATCTTCACTGGTGCGCACGCCGTGACCCAAACGCGTCGGGTGCAGGGCTGAAACAACATTCATCACAGACTCCGGGCCCAAAAGCTCCCCGCCATGAGGAACCGAGGCCAAACCGCCCTCGCGGGCAATACGGAAGGCGGGTGCAAACGCTGAGGTATCGCCAACGCGCTCATCATTGGACAGACCAAAGCCCACAACCTGTCCGGGCCCGTCACCGGCATACTGAACTGCCAGACGAGCAAGTGTGCGCGCGTCAAGGGGATGGCGAATTCGCGAGGCCGCAACGATCAAGGCAACTTCAACGCCCGTGCGCTTCCCCGCGGCGATGGCCTCGTCAATGATGATCTCCAAAGCGGGAGTAATCCCGCCAACCCAAGGGGCATAAGACGTGGGGTCGACCTGCATTTCGAGGCGACGCGAGCCCTCGGCTGCATCATCTTCCGCGGCCTCGGCAACGATCCGTCGCATCGCGGCTTCGGAACGGACCAAAGCTCGCGCGGCATCGTAGGAGCGCTGGAAACGGAACCATCCGCGGGCATCCGCGGGCACGGTTAAGGGATCAAGATCAAGCAGGTGGGGAGGAAGGCGAGTGCCCTTCTCGCGGGCCATATCGATCAGAGTTTGCGGTCGCATCGCACCCGTGAAGTGCAGATGCAGGTGCGCTTTTGGCAGAGTGGACAACGGCCGACGCCCGGGGGGAGTCGGTGCTGGGACCGTTAGTGAAAGCTGGCGAGATGCTTGATGCTGCTCCATCAGTGCTTCTCGACCCACAGGAGTAGGTCGCGTAGGACCATGGCCTTCTCAGGCTCGTTGAGAACCTCGTGGCAAGCCCCATCGATGACGCGCAGGTGAATATCTGCGTCGGGGTGAGCCTCGAGCACGCGCGCAACAAACTCTGCAGAGCCCTCCGGTGAGGTCAGTTCATCAGCACTGCCATGGAAAATCAGCGTGGGGCAGGTCAGGCGATCCGCGTGCTCGAGTGCCTTCTTGCCTTGAATCACCATGGTCGAGGCCGTCAGAAGCGGGGGAGCGCCGTGGTAGTTGAGCGGATCGTCGTCGAAAGCTTCCTGGACGCTGGGATCTCGCGAAAGCAAAGAGTGCTCGGGCGTGGACTGGGCCGCAGGAATCTGCACTCCCGGCAGATAGCGAGCCAGTTTCCTGAGGCCGCCAACCACCGGCGAGGGAAGCTCGGGGAGTGGGATGAAAGCGGGGCCGGTGAGGACCATGCAGCGCAGATCCTTGCGGTAGATCAGCGCAGAAGCGGCGGTAATCAAACCACCCATCGAGTGTCCGAAGAGGATCAATTCATCGCAGCGTGAATCCTGAAGAGCCTCTTGGCGTGCACTGATGTGGTCCTTGATCAATAGACCTACGTCGACCTGGGCGCGAGGACCGGGAGAAGTGCCATGACCGTAGTGGTCATAAGTGGACACGTCGTAGCCCGCCTGGAGGAGAGCGGTGCTGAGTCCTTCAAAACGTCCCGAATGCTCGCCGTAACCATGGGCAATGAGGACATGCCCGCGAGGCTGATCGAGGTGAGTGCGCCGAGTTGAAAGGTCCATGTGTCAATTGTGACAGCTCAAGGCGTCATTTGGGTAGCGATATTGGGGTGTAAGTTGACGAAGAGTAAGAAAAATCCCGCACGGCGAGCAATGTGCCTACCGCGCGGGATTTCATAGTGGAACACTCAGTCAGCGAGCCTGTGAAAGAAGCTCCTGAATTCGTCCCACGCCCTCGACCAAATCATCATCGGCCAAGGCGTAGGAGAGCCGAATGAAGCCCGAGGGGCCGAAGGCTTCGCCGGGGACAACCGCGACCTCAACCTCATCGAGGATCAGATCTGCCAGCTCGGAGGAAGTTGTAGGAACCTTGCCGCGAATCGAGCGACCAAGGAGATTGCTCACGCTGGGGTAGGCGTAGAACGCGCCACGCGGAGTTGGGACCTCCAGTCCGTCGATCTCACGAAGCATCTTCACCATGGTCTGACGGCGGCGATCGAAAGCCTCGCGCATGTGCTCAACCACATCAAGCGGACCGTTAAGGGCAGCAATTGCCGCACACTGAGCAATATTGTTGACATTCGAAGTCAGGTGCGATTGGAAGGACGTCGCAGCGCGAATGACGTCGCGAGGACCAATCATCCAGCCCACACGCCAACCGGTCATCGCATAGGTCTTCGCAACACCGTTCAACACGATGGTCTGGTCGGCAAGTTCGGGAACCTCGGCAACGATGTGCGCGCTCTGCGCACCGTCGTAGAGCAGGTGCTCGTAGATCTCATCGGTGATCACCCACACGCCGTGCTTGAGTGCCCACTGACCGATCGAACGGATCTCCTCGCGGGTGTAGACGCTTCCCGTCGGGTTCGACGGAGAGCACAGCAGAAGAAGCTTTGTGCGAGGGGTGCGCGCGGCCTCGAGCTGGTCAACGGTGACCTTGTAGTCCTGGTCGGCGCCCGCGAAAACCTCAACGGGAGTCGCCCCGGCGAGCTTGATGACCTCGGGGTAGGTGGTCCAGTAGGGAGTCGGCAAAATTGCCTCGTCCCCGGGGTTGAGCAGCGAGGCGAAGGCCTGGAAAACCGCTTGCTTTCCACCGTTGGTCACCAAAACCTGGTCCGGGCTGACCTCGTATCCGGAATCGCGAAGAGTCTTGCGAGCGATTGCTTCCTTGAGGGCGGGAAGTCCCGAGGCCGGGGTGTAGCGGTACATCGCAGGGTTGCGCGCCGCTTCGAGTGCGGCCTCGACAATGTAATCGGGGGTAGCGAAATCAGGTTCGCCAGCACCGAAACCAACGACGGGGCGTCCCTGAGCCTTCAGCGCCTTAGCCTTAGCGTCGACGGCAAGGGTTGCTGAGGGAGTGATATTTGCGAAGCGCACTGAGACGCGGGAAGCTGATTGAGTGTCCACGCGAACATTGTGGCATGGATAGATCCATTTATTGGTGTGAGTCACAATTTGAGCACTTATGCGGCACGCGCATCGCGGTGAGTTGGACAGGAGGCCTCTTCTCCCCTAAACTCAACCGAGCAAGTCTTTTTCGAAAGAGTTGCAGTAGGGCAGTGGCGCAATTGGTAGCGCACCGGTCTCCAAAACCGGCGGTTGTGGGTTCGAGTCCCGCCTGCCCTGCCACTCAGGTGCATAACTATTGGAGGAACGATGAGCGAATCCCAGGCTCGCCGTGAAGAATCCCCGCGGGTGGATCGTACGAAGAAGCGTGCAACCCCCTCGCGCGATGGCGCACCTCAAACCAAGGAAAAGCGCCCGAATATTTTCAAGCGTATGGTGATCTTCGTCTCTCAGGTGATCGCTGAGATGAAGAAAGTCATTTATCCCAGCGGTTCTGAGACCTGGACCTACTTCCTCGTCGTCATTGTGTTTGTTGCCGCAATTATGGCTTTCACTGGCCTTCTTGATTTCTTATTCGGTAGACTGAACTCATTGGTATTTGGCTGAAACCGTTAACCCGCCCGCAGGAATGCAGGCGGGTTTCTTCTACGGCTCGGCCGCGAACACCGCGTGAGCGTTAAGCACAGGAGGAAAACCCGTGAGCCTAGACAATATCGAAGAGGCCCCGATCGACACCTTTGACGGTGGAATCGCGCCCGAAGCTGATCTGGAAACCGCCGCACAGCGCGAAGACGACGTGGCAGAGCGCCTTGAAGATGCTCCCGTCGAGCGCGAGGAAGCACGTGAAGAAGGCGAAGCGGAAGCCGGCGTTGAAGAGGCAGCCGAGCAGGCGGCCTCGTCAGAAGACGATCCGGTAGAAAAGCTGCGCCGCGAACTCTACATGTCTCCCGGTGACTGGTACGTCATTCACACCTACTCCGGTCACGAGCGCAAGGTGAAGGCAAACCTTGAGCAGCGTATTACCAACCAGAACATGGAAGACTCGATTTTCCAGGTCGAGGTTCCCGATGAGTACGTTATGGAGTACCGCGGAAACGCGAAGAAGCGCGTTCGTCGCGTGCGTATCCCCGGATATGTCATCGTCTGCATGGACTTCAACGAAGACTCCTACCGTGTGGTGAAGGAAACCCCCGCGGTCACTGGCTTCGTGGGCGACCAGCACAACCCGGTCCCGCTTTCGATCGACGAGGTCGTCATGCTGCTGACCCCGAATGTTCTCGAGGCCGCGGCTGCAGAGGAGAAGAGCGCTCCCGCCCCCGTCCAGGAAATTCAGACCCAATTCGAGGTCGGCGAGGTTGTCACCGTCATCGACGGCGCATTCGCCACCATGAGCGCTGTGATTTCTGAGATCATGCCTGAAACCCAGCGTCTGAAGGTCCTCCTGACCATCTTCGAGCGTGAGACTCCCATGGAACTCACCTTCGATCAGGTCGAGAAGATCGAAGAGTAAACGCCTCGTGGCGTGACCTCGAGCACCAAGACTTGGGGGAGCGCCGACATCGCGTTATGATGTAGATTCGTGCGTCTGGGTGGACTATGTCCGCAGGTTGCTCTTCCTGTGGGCGCCACGTGGATGCATGCCGCGGTAGTCTCCGCGGCCCAGTAAGAAATAGAAAGACCCGAAATATGGCACCGAAGAAGAAGAAGGTCACCGGCCTCATTAAGCTGCAGATCGCTGCAGGCGCCGCGACCCCTGCTCCGCCCGTTGGTCCCGCACTGGGCCAGCACGGCGTTAACATCGTCGAATTCACGAAGGCATACAACGCTGCAACTGAATCGCAGCGCGGTTCGATCGTCCCGGTTGAAATCACCGTTTACGAAGATCGCTCCTTCACCTTCGTCCTCAAGACCCCTCCGGCCTCCGAAATGATCAAGAAGGCTGCAGGTGTTGCAAAGGGTTCGGGTACCCCGAACACCGCCAAGGTTGGATCGATCACCATGGATCAGGTGCGCGAAATCGCCCAGGCCAAGATGGTTGACCTCAACGCCAATGACATTGATGCCGCTTCCAAGATCGTCGCGGGCACCGCGCGTTCCATGGGCATCACTGTTCAGGACTGACCCTTTATTACCTCGTGGTAGGGCAGGCGCTGCCCGACACCCACACCTGCAAGGAGAAGAAGCAGAATGACGAAGCGCTCTAAGAGCTACCGCGCAGCGGCGGAGAAGATCCACGCTGGCGAACTGTACAGCCCTCTGGCCGCAATGCGTTTGGCCAAGGAAACCTCGGTCACCAAGTTCGATTCAACCGTTGAGGTTGTTATGCGACTGGGTGTTGATCCCCGCAAGGCGGATCAGATGGTCCGAGGCACCGTTTCCCTGCCGCACGGCACCGGCAAGACCGCTCGGGTCTTGGTCTTCGCCGTTGGCGAGCGTGCACAGGAAGCACTCGACGCTGGAGCCGACGAGGTCGGCGGCGACGAGCTCATCGAAAAGGTTGCCAAGGGCTACACCGACTTTGATGTCGCCGTTGCAACCCCGGACCTCATGGGCAAGGTCGGCCGTCTGGGCCGCGTCCTGGGTCCCCGTGGCCTCATGCCGAACCCCAAGACCGGCACCGTGACCATGGACGTCGCCAAGGCTGTCCGTGAGATCAAGGGTGGTCGTATCGAGTTCCGTGTCGACAAGCACGCCAACCTGGCTTTCATCGTCGGTAAGGCTTCCTTCACCGCCGAGCAGCTCGTTGAGAACTACGCAGTTGTTCTCGATGAGATCCTGCGTCTGAAGCCGGCTTCCGCAAAGGGCCGTTACATCATCAAGGCCACGGTCGCAACGACCATGGGCCCCGGTATTCCCTTGGATGCCACCAAGACTCGCGCCCTGACCTCCGAGGATGCTTCCTGAAGCACTAGAGGTTAACGGCAGATAGTCGTTTTCTAAGGCCCCCACGAGCAACGCTCGTGGGGGCCTTTGTGTTATTCCAATGAGGCGCAGGGAATTACGATCCTACATAAAGATAGGCTATCCTTAGCTTTATTCTATAAACCTCATTATCATTAAAGGTCGCGATCATGACTCAGGTTTCAAGCTCGGGCGTTACAAAGGCGCGCTCAGCTGTCACCATTGGCGCATTTACTGCCGTCTATTTCATTCTCATGTGGTGTTCGGGAATGCTCGGCTTCTTCGGCCCAGCATTCATGTTTGTTGGCTGGATTGTCGGTCTTCTCCTTAACGGGCCGGTAATCATGCTGATGATGGTGCGCTCGCGCATGTTTGGGACGGTCACGATCATGGCGGGCATCGTCGCCTTCCTCATGGTCGTGACAGGACATGCATGGGTGACCGTCCCCTTCGCTCTTGTCCTCGGTTTCCTGGCTGACCTCATCGCCCACAGCGGTGGATATCTGAGCGCCCCTCGAAACATCGCAGCATACATGCTCTTCTCCCTGTGGATGATCGGCCCGCTTGCTCCGATTTTCTTTGCTCCCGACTCTTACTACGCGGATGTCGCGTCCCAGATGGGCCAGGACTACGCGGATGGTATGCGTGCCCTTTTTAGCCCCGCTGTCATCAGCGTATGGGTCGTTGTTGCGATGATCTTTGCGTGCATTGGTGGACTCATCGGGCGCTTCCTGCTTCGCAAGCACTTCGCAAAGGCCGGCGTTGCCTGAGATTTCGCCGGCCGATTCGGCTCCCGGTGAGTCGTCGAGCAGGCTGGACCCACGCACGAAACTCTTAGCCCTTCTCGTGCTCAATGCGCTCGTCATGCGTGCGAGTCCCACGACAACCCTTGTTGCCGTTCAGCTCTTGGTAGTGGTTGCCCTCGCATGGGAGGTGAGCGCTCGGTCCGCGCTGCACACGGGGTTCGGCTGCTTCATCTGCGACGTCGTCACCCTTGGTTCCCCTTTTCTCATCGCTTGGATGCAGTCGATCGGCTGGCCTCGGAGCATCGTTCTCATCATCGGAACGTGCAGCGCGATCATGTACTGGTTTGCACGTTTCTTCGCGGGTTTCGGCCTCGCCCTCTACGTGTATCGAACGACGAAAATTGGACAGATGAAGGCGGCACTGCGTGCCATTCATCTACCGCGTGTGTTCATTGATGCGCTCGTGGTTGCCTTCCGCGTCATTCCGACTGTGGGGGCCGAGGCAGTGGCCATCCGTGAGGCCATGGAGATGCGCGGAGTGGACCTGAGGATGCGCGGCGTGCTGCGTCACCCGCTGGTGATCGCTGAGCGCTTCCTCGTTCCCCTGCTTTCCTCGATCGCGCGCGTCGCCGACGACCTGGCAGCATCCAGCGTTGTACGAGGCTTGGGCGGGTCGACGCGGCCGACCTCTCTGACGCTTCTACGCGCAACCGTTTGGGACGCTCTTGCCCTTGGGTGCGTGGCTGTTGTCATCGTGCTTGAGTTCTTCTGTTACTTGGGAGTCCTCCCATGATTGATGTTGAATCCCTGTCGTTCTCCTACGTCAGCGAGCTGACGGGAGATCGCGTCGATGCGCTGCGCGGGGTCAACCTGTCTGCCCATCCGGGCACCCTCACCCTCGTGTGTGGCTCCTCAGGCTGCGGAAAGTCAACGCTCATGCGGGCCCTCACCGGCCTCGTTCCGCAGATGACTCCGGGACAGCTGGAAGGGGCAGTTCGGATCGACGGGCGCGACCTCTCCGAAGTTCCCCTGACCGAGGTTGGTCATCTGTGTTCCTCCGTCTTCCAGAACCCACGCACCCAATTTTTCTGCGATACCGTTGCAGAGGAACTCGCATTCTGCGGTGAAAACTATGGCAGAGACCGTGCAGACTTGATCGAGAGCAGCGAGCGCGCCGCCACACTCATGGGGATCTACAAGCTCATGGATCGCAAGCTTTCGACGCTGTCGGGTGGACAGCTCCAGAAGGTAGCTCTTGCGTGTGCGCTGGCATCTGGCGCTCCGGTCCTCCTCGCCGATGAGCCGACATCAAACCTGGATCCCGCTGCCATCGCTGATGTACGCGAGGCTTTGGGCACCCTCAAAGAACAGGGCATGACGATTGTCGTTGTCGAGCATCGCCTTCACTTCCTGAGGGGACTTGCCGATCAGGTTCTTCTCATGGAAGCTGGCGCGGTGACGAGGCGTTGGAGCGGCGAGGAGTTCTATTCCATGACGGATGAAGAACGCTGTTCTCTTGGCTTGCGTACCCTCGTTGATCCGGGGCCGCCAGAAACTTGGGTGACCTCGCGAGGGCGTGGGAAAGGGTCCGCGCCTGACGAGGCTCCCCGTCTTTCGTGCCGCAACCTGAGCTTCTCCTACGGGGAAACCCCAATTTTCAATGAATTTAATGCTGATTTTTACGCTGGAGAGATCAGTTGCATCGCCGGGGAGAATGGCGTCGGCAAGACGACTCTTGTCCGTATGCTGTGCGGATTGGCGGCCCCGAACTCTGGAGAGATCTCCTTGGACGGTGTGACTAGCTCGCGCAGGCACAGGCGCGCGGCGTGCGCACTCGTCATGCAAGACACCGGGCGTCAACTCTTTTCCGACACACTTAGCGGCGAACTAACCATTGGCGCCTCGGATGCCGGCGGAGAAGCCGGAGAAAAACTCTTGGCCGACTTCGACCTCGCAAACCTAGGTGATCGCCACCCCCTGAGCCTCTCGGGAGGGCAGAAACAACGCCTCGTCATTGCTGCCGCACGCGCAGCGAGGCGCCCCATCGTCATCCTCGACGAGCCAACCTCGGGAGTCGATGCCAGACACCTTGATTCAATTACCGCCACCCTGCGACGCATTGCCGACGAAGGTGCCGCCGTCATCGTTGTCACCCACGACGGTGAGTTTGCCTCGGCGTGCGCAGATCGGCTCATCACACTCAGCCCGTTAGGTGAAACCTGTGCCTGTGAAGGAGAGCACTAATGACTGTCACTGATCAGGAGAGGAAAGCCCGCATGGGAGAGCGCGGTTCATCCACTAGCGATGTGCAAATCGACGACCCGCGCGCTGCACATAAGGCTGGGCAAAAGGCGTTCAAAGAGCTGACTTCTCCCATCCGTATGGCCATGACCGTGGCGCAGATACTGGGCGTCCTCTACGGTGCGCTTGCAGTCGCTCCCTATGTCATTCTCGTCCAGCTAGGTGAGGTGCTTCTTGCTGCGGCGCGTTCGGGGGTCTCACCTGAGCGCGGTGAGGTTATCAATCTGCTCATGTGGCTCATTGGCGCATTTGGCATGCGCTATGGGATCTATTTTGTCGCCTTGAGCGTCACTCATTTCGCGGACGTGCGTTTCGGTCATCTTGTCCGCATGCGTATGGTGAAAGTTCTCGCTTCAGCACCCCTCGCGTGGTTCACCTCGACGAACTCGGGGGCTGTGCGCAAGGCGATCCAGGACGACACCCACGATGTTCATACGGTCATCGCCCATGCACCAGTTGAATCTGCTGCTGCGGTGAGCGCGCCACTCTCTTTGTTGATCTACTCGTTTATCATCGACTGGCGCCTCGGCCTGCTCTCAATCGCCACCTTGCCGATCTACGCCCTCATTAATGCCTGGATGATGCGGGACATGGGCGAGAAAACTGCCGAGATGGACCGGTACCTCACGCGTGTCTCGGCAACCATGGTTGAGTTTGTTTCCGGTATTAGCGTCGTAAAAGCATTTGGGACTGTCGGGCGTGCACATGAACGCTTCAGTCACGCGGCTGAAGATTTTGCGCGCTTCTACGTTGCATGGTGTGGTCCCTTGCTTAAGGGGTCAGCACTCGGACAGGCTGCTGTGTCGCCCTCGATGATTCTATTGATATCGACAGCGGGAGGCTCGGCGCTGGCAGCTACTGGGATCGTGAGCCCCGTTCAAGTCATTACCTGCGCGTTGATCGCCCTTGTCATTCCGGCCGCAATCGAGGTGTTGGGTTCGACGGTTTGGTCCTATCAGATCGCTGGAGCTGCCGCACTGCGCATTGTTGACCTTCTTTCCGTTGCCCCTCTATCGGCGGATGGAAGTGAAGAACCGGCAGGTGCAGATGTCGAGGTTGACAAAGTGTCCTTCTCTTATGGTTCTACACGTGCCCTAGACGAGGTCAGTCTGGCAGTTCCCGAAGGGACAGTGACCGCGCTCATCGGCCCATCCGGTTCTGGAAAGTCCACCCTCGCAACCTTGGTTGCCCGCTTTGCTGATCCAGACCAGGGCAGTGTGCGTATCGGAGGCGTTGATGTGCGAGCCATTGCTCCCGACGTCCTCTACCGGCACGTGTCTTTTGTTCTCCAAGATCCGCAGCTTCTTGACATATCCGTGCGTGAAAATATTGCGCTGGGCAGGACAGATGCCAAGGACGAGGCAATCTGGGCAGCTGCTACCGCTGCCCGCATTGACGACTACGTGCGTTCCCTTCCACGAGGCCTCGACTCCGTCATAGGAGAAGACGCCCATCCCTCGGGCGGGCAGGCACAGCGCATTGCGATTGCGCGCGCACTGCTTGTCGACGCGCCAATCCTTGTGCTCGACGAGGCCACCGCCTTCACAGACCCCGAAGCCGAGGCCGAGATCCAGGCGGCTCTCACCCGCCTCGTTCAAGGAAAAACAGTTCTGGTGATCGCCCACCGGGCTGCGTCGATTATCGGTGTCGATCAAATTGCCATCCTCGAGGCGGGACGTCTCATTGCGCGGGGTACGCCCGACGAACTCGCAGATCATCCGTATCTGCGTGAACTTTCTGCACCCGGGAAAGGACACTGACATGTTCGAGCTGATCTCCAGGCTGCGTGAGCCTCTCTCTCCTGAGGGGCGCGCAGGATTCTCCCACGTCATGTACCTGTCCTGTATTGTCGGGCTCGTTCGGGGTTTCTCTCTGATTTCATTCATTCCGGCGGCGATTGCACTGACATCAGGGCAGCCAGCGTGGGGTATGGATTTACGTGGGTGGCTCATCGCGCTCGCCGTGTGTGCAGCGGCCTCGTTTATCTTGGAGTACTTTCTAGCCATACGCTCCTACGTGGTGGCCTTCGATTTCCTCACGAATATGCATCGCGCGATCGGAGATAAGATCGCCTCTCTGCCTCTTGGGGCTTTCCGTGCGGATACGGCTGGGAAGACCTCGCGCCTTGTCTCTCGCGAACTTATGATGCTCGGCGAGATCTTTGCCCACATGTATTCGCCACTGATCGCAGCGATCGTTACTTCGCTGACAATGCTTGCGGGAATCACCGTTTTTTCACCGGTTCTAGGGGTGGTGTGCCTTGTGTCAGTTCCGATCGTTGCTGGGGGAGTATGGGTTGCACGCCGCTGCTTGCTTTCAGGGTCGGCGTTGAAAGAAGCTCCTGCCCGAGAGTTGTCTCATCGCATTGTCGAATACGCGACGAAACAGGGAGCCTTGCGCGCTTGTGGGCGCTCCGCTTCCTATGAGCCTCTCCAGCGGGCGGAAGAATTGTATGGGGCGGCCGCCCGACGCTCGCTTATCCGGGAAACACTGGGACAAATCACCAACGGTATGGCCGCGCAAGTCGTTGTCGTCTCACTGATCTGTGCGATCGGCTTGCTGGCGGTCGGTGGAAGCGTCAGTCCTGTGGAGGCAGTTGTTGCGATAGGTCTGCTCCTGCGTTTCACGCAGATTCTTGTTGATATTGGGATGCTCACCTCCGCCTTCGAGACCCGGCGCCCGGTCCTTGACCTCGGTCATGAGATCCTTTCTGCGCCCGAGCTTCCCACCGCCTCGGAAGACGGGGAGAGTGACGATTCGACTGAGTTGAGTGCTTCCGTAGCGCTTGAGGACGTTGTTTTCTCCTACGAGGCCGATCAACCCGTCCTACAAGGCGTTTCCTTCCGTGTCGAGCCGGGCACTATGACTGCGATTGTCGGTCCTTCAGGCTGCGGGAAGACGACGATTGCCCGTCTTATTGCCCGTTTCTATGATGCGGATAGTGGCGTCGTGAGTGTGGGTGATCGAGATGTTCGCAGCTGGGATACTGCGAAACTCATGGCCCAGCTCTCTCTGGTTTTCCAAGACGTCTACTTGTTTGACGATACCCTCGAGGCGAATGTCCGTGTCGGTCGTCCCGATGCAAGTGCCGCCGAGATCGAGGAAGCTGCGCACCTGAGTGGTGTCGATGAAATCGTCGCGCGCCTACCTCTGGGGTGGGACACCCCAGTCGGCGAGGGTGGCCGCGCACTCTCCGGCGGCGAACGCCAACGCGTATCCATCGCACGAGCGCTCTTGAAAGACTCTCCCATTGTTCTTTTCGACGAGGCCACCAGTGCCCTCGATCCCGAGAACGAACACCGTGTGACCGCCGCTATGGATAAATTGCGTCGTAACGCAACCCTCATCGTTATTGCACACAAGCTTGATACGATCACGGCCGCTGACCAGATCGTCGTCCTCGACGAGAATGGGCGTGTTACGCAAATTGGTACTCATGCGCAGCTCTTCGCGGAAACTGAGGGGCAATACCGAGAATTCTGGGAGGCTCGCTCGCGGGCAGCGGGATGGCGCCTCGTCTGAAGACGGTCCGCTGGCGCTCGTTCTCCTCCTTGAGGTGTGCTGATCCACATTCGGCAGGGTGGATTCATGTGCGTGGGCGTGTTAGTCTATTCGTTGCCGAAGACCGTCGGTCATCCACCTCGGTGGATTCCAAGTGCGAAAGCATCCGACGCAGGTGAGTGACTTCTTTCGAAGTGGGTTTTATTGAGCCCGGCCGCTTTCCTGCGTGCCGGGCTTTTTTGCGCGTCCGGCGGCGAAGTTTTGAAAGGAGGACCATGGCGAAGTCCGACAAGGTAGCAGCAGTTGCTGAGCTCGTGGAGCGTTTCCGCGGAGCTGACGCTGTCCTGCTGACCGAGTACCGCGGCCTGACCGTTGGCCAGCTCAAGCAGCTGCGTCGCGGCCTGGGCGAGAATGCGACCTACGCCGTGGCAAAGAACACGCTGGCGATCCTGGCGGCTCGCGAAGTTGGTCTCGATTTCCTCGAGGCCGACCTGAAGGGCCCGACCGCTATCGCTTTCGTCACCGGCGAGCCCGTTGAGGCTGCCAAGACGCTGCGTGATTTTGCCAAGGAGAATCCTCAGCTGGTACTGAAGTCCGGTGCTATGGAGGGCGCACAGCTCTCCGCTGAGGCAGTCAAGAAGCTTGCCGATCTCGAGTCTCGCGAGGTCCTGCTGGCCAAGGCCGCAGGCGCCCTCAAGGCGAAGATCTCTCAGGCGGCATACGCCTTCAACGCGCTCCCGTCCAAGACGGTGCGCACCATCGATGCTCTGCGTGAAAAGCAGGGCGAAGCGGCCTGACGTGACAGGCCCGCAAAGGCAACCGCCTTTGCGATCACATCCACAATCTGCTCACGTAGCAGGCCAAAATCGAAAGGATGCCAATCATGGCTAAGCTCTCCAACGACGAGCTCATCGAAGCTTTCAAGGAAATGTCCCTCATCGAGCTCTCCGACTTCGTGAAGCTCTTCGAAGAGACCTTCGACGTCACCGCTGCTGCTCCCGCAGCCGTTGCCGTTGCTGCTCCCGCCGCAGGCGATGCCCCCGCAGCTGAAGAGAAGGACGAGTTCGAGGTTGTCCTCGAGTCCGCAGGCGACAAGAAGATCGCCGTCGTCAAGGCCGTCAAGGCTCTGACCGGCCTGGGCCTCAAGGAAGCCAAGGACCTGGTTGACGGCGCCCCCTCGACCATCTTCGAGAACGCCAAGAAGGAAGACGCCGAGAAGGCTAAGGCTGAGATCGAAGAGGCCGGCGGCAAGGTCACCCTTAAGTGACTTTCCCCGTCTGATTCATTCAGACTTTCGCCCGTCATGGGCTGTGAAACCCCGTTCTGCTACGGCAGGGCGGGGTTTCCGCTTTGCGTTTCACGCCGCGCCGTGAGCCGCGGTCGCCCTCCTGTCGTCTGCAGCCGCGTGCGACGGCCCGCCCGCTCACCTTCCGCGCTGCGAGCTTTCCCTCGGCGCGTCGGTTCGAAGCCCGGCCAGGCCCTGCCGCCGCACCCGGCCGCGCCAGCGACGGCCTGCCCGCTTAGCGTCGGCAGCGGCGTGCGACGGCCCGCCCGCTCGCCTTCCGCGCTGCGAGCTTTCGCTCGGCGCGTCGGTTCGAAGCCCGGCCAGGCCCTGCCGCCGCACCCGGCCACGCAATCAAGCCACGTGCGCACTCGACTTGACCATGACGCGACGTGAGACTTCACAATGAGTGACATGAGTGATGACAAGAATCTCTACACCGTTGGTGAGGTCGCTGAGCGCTTTTCGGTGACTGTGCGAACGCTTCACCACTGGGAGGCACAGGGGCTCCTCGCGCCTGTCGAACGGAGCTGGTCAAACTACCGGCTCTACTCGGTCGAGGACTGTGCTCGGGTCCAAAGGATCATCATCTATAGAGCGACGGGAATGAAACTGATGGATATCAAGGAGCTCCTTGAATCCGATGACTCTGCGATTGTGCACCTCAAACGTCAGCGAGAGAGCCTTATTGCCCATCGCCACCAGACGGACAAGATGATCGCAGCAATCGATACCTTATTGGAGGATGCAATGAACGAAAATTCTCTCAGCGTGGAAGAAGTTGGGGCAATCCTTGGGGATGCTGACTTTGCCGCGCATCAGGAGGAAGCTGAACAACTCTACGGTGACAGTGCAGACTGGCAGGAATCTCAGCGCCGCACTGCGTCGTGGAGTGCAGCGGACTGGCAGGGAAATGCTGACCGTTTTCAGCAGGTCGAAAAGGATATGATCAAAGCCATTCGCAAGGGTGTTGCCCCCGATAGTGAGGAGGCGGCAGCTCTTGTCGCCTTGCATCGGGAATTACTCAGTGAGTTTTTCCCGGTGACTCCTGCGAAGCACTATGTGATTTCTCGTTCCTACATTCACGACGAGCGTTTCCGCTCGCACTACGACTCGCAGCTCGACGGTTTTGCGTGGTGGCTCGCGTCTGCAATCGAGTGTGCTGCTCGCGCTAGCGGTGTGGATACCGACAATCCTGAATGGGTGTGATTGGTATGTGAGGCAGGCCATGAGTGAATGCCCTTTTCGGATTTGCTCTTGGCCCACTTCATCGGTAGTATTTCTTTTTGTCGCTTTCCCGCGTAGCTCAACGGCAGAGCATCCGACTGTTAATCGGACGGTTACTGGTTCGAATCCAGTCGCGGGAGCTTCTCCCCGGTACTTGGTACCGGGGTTTTTCTTTATCAGTGAACTCATGTCGCCCGTCTTGCACTCTGAGGCTGAGAGTGCCAGACTTGGACTTAGCACTCGGGAGTGCCGAGTGATAAGCACTAAGGCCGGTGAGGCTCTGGAGGAACCTGAGTCGTCCGTCGCGGGCATCGGTCCAATCCGCATCGCGGAAGGATAGAAGAACATGACAAAGCTCATTCACTTCGATGAGGAGGCACGCCGCGGCATGGAGCGCGGTCTGAACCTCCTCGCCGACACCGTTAAGGTCACCCTGGGCCCCAAGGGCCGCAACGTCGTTCTCGACAAGAAGTGGGGCGCCCCCATCATCACCAAGGATGGCGTTTCCGTTGCTAAGGAAATCGACCTCGAAGATCCCTTCGAGCGCATCGGCGCCGAGCTGGTGAAGGAAGTTGCGAAGAAGACTGATGACGTCGCAGGTGACGGCACCACCACCGCAACCGTCCTCGCTCAGGCTCTGGTTCGCGAAGGCCTGCGTAACGTTGCAGCCGGTTCGAACCCCATCGCCCTCAAGCGCGGCATTGACGCAGCTGTCGAGGCCATCGTTGCGCAGCTGCACAAGGACTCCAAGCCCGTCGAGACCACCGAGCAGATCGCAGCAACCGCATCGATCTCCGCAAACGACCCCGAAATCGGCAAGCTCATTGCTCAGGCATTCGAGAAGGTCGGCTCCGAAGGCGTCGTGACCGTTGAAGAGACCAACTCCTTCGACACCACCCTTGAGACCACCGAAGGTATGCGCTTCGAGCGCGGCTTCCTCTCCGCTTACTTCGTCAACGACGCAGAGCGCCAAGAGGCCGTCCTCGAGGATCCCTACGTCCTCCTGGTCGACACCAAGGTCACCAACGCCAAGGAACTGCTGCCCGTCCTCGAGAAGGTCATGCAGACCGGCAAGCCCCTCTTCATCATCGCTGAAGACGTTGAGGGCGAAGCACTGGCAACCCTGGTCGTCAACAACATTCGTGGCACCTTCAAGTCCGTCGCCATCAAGGCCCCCGGCTTCGGCGACCGTCGCAAGGCAATCCTCAAGGATGTTGCAATCCTGACCGCAGGTGAAGTTGTCTCCGAGACCGTTGGCCTCTCCCTTGAGAACGCCACCCTCGAAGACCTCGGCCGTGCACGCAAGGTCATCGTCTCCAAGGATGAGACCACCATCGTTGACGGACTCGGTGCAAAGGAAGACATCCAGGCTCGCATTCGCCAGCTGCGCAAGGAAATCGAAACCACCGATTCCGACTACGACCGCGAGAAGCTCCAGGAGCGCCTGGCAAAGCTCTCCGGTGGCGTTGCCGTCATCAAGTCCGGCGCCGCAACCGAGGTTGAGCTCAAGGAACGTAAGCACCGCATCGAAGATGCTATCCGCAACGCTCGCGCAGCCTCCGAAGAGGGCCTGGTCGCAGGTGGCGGTGTCGCACTGATCCAGGCTGCTTCCTCCGCTCTGGACTCGCTCAACTTCTCGGGCGACGAAGCAACCGGTGTCAACATCGTTCGCGAAGCAATCTCCGCACCTCTCAAGCAGATCGCAGAGAACGCTGGCCTCGAGGGTGGCGTTGTCGCCGACCGCGTTGCTCAGATGGAGCCCGGCTTCGGTCTGAACGCTGCAACCGGCGAGTACGGCGACCTCATGACCCAGGGCATCTCCGATCCGGTCAAGGTTACCCGCTCTGCTCTGCAGAACGCAGCCTCGATCGCCGGAATGTTCCTGACCACCGAAGCTGTTGTTGCTGACAAGCCTGAGCCTCCGGCACCGGCTGCAGCACCTGCTGACGGCGGAATGGGCGGAATGTACTGATCCGCTAAGGATTCAGACACCATTTCTGGTTAAGTCCCGTTGGGGGGCGCGCCAAGCGGCGCGCCCCCCAACGGCTTTTAATGCGCAAAGAGTCCCATACTTTGCGCTTCGGCATCTGCATAGACTTGTGCGGCGTGCGAAAGCGAAGTCGATATTTGATCCAAAGACGTTTCGACCTGCGCTTGGGTGGTTTGCCATGACGACACAGACTCCGAAAACTGCGCTGAGGCAGCTCCTTGCCACGAGTCTTTCAGGGCAAGGAGCTCATGCATCAAAGCAGAAACCTCCCCGCGAATGCTGTCGCAAGTTACCTGGATGCGAGAGGCGCAGGATGCGACCTGGCCAGAGTCAACCGAATAGACGGTCATAATTCCTCCTAGCGTGAGAAAAATGGTCCTCACAGCCTAGGAATAATCAGTGTTCTGCCGCCGAGCGCGTACTGCGAACTGTGGATAAAAGGATTAACCCGCGCACTGTGGACAAATACAAGGATTCAACGCCTTAAATCCGATTCACAAGACATGAAATAAGAAAACACTCAGGACAACGGCGGGGGTGCAGGAATATCAAGATCCTCAATAGCGGATTCCAAAGACGAAGTATCGTCCTCGTCCGCTGCATTCTTCGGAGCCATCTCAGAGCCCGTTGTTGAAGCGGCGGGAGCCAAAGTACGCTCGACTGTTGGAACCCCGGCAAGAGGCGTTGTGCTTGCTTCAGTAGCGTCATCTTGTGCGCTGCCGACGGCCGCGGCACTGACGGTCGCATCGCCAGCAAGCGTAGTATCTGTCGGCGTCGCATCCACAGGGAGGCTACCTGTAGGAGCATCACTCAGCGAAGAAACACCACCAAGGTCACCGGTCGGCTGCACCTGAGGGGTTTCCTGCGAGGCGGCCTCGTCAGTGGAAAGATCCTCTGAGGTGAGCGCAATCTTTGACTCTGGTAACTCAACAACTGCGTAAGGCAGACTAGGAGCGGAAAGCCCCTCATCGACGCGGTCAAAAGGTTGGGCGTGGTTCTTGATATTGAGATGACGGCGCCTGATGATCATGGTTCCCGAAGCAGGAGTATCAAGGGAAGTCTCCTGCGGGCCGTCCTCGACGTCGAAGTCGTCGTCGCTATCGGTGATCTCACCGGCGGCCTCGGCGTCCTTCAGGAGGCGCGTCAGCTTCGTGCTTTCAGCCTCAAGATTGGCGCGCGCCGTTTCTTCCCAGCCGATGGCCAAAGGGGAGTGGAAAATTTGCTCGCGCTTCAAGATCTTTCGAATTGCTAACCGGCGTGCGCGGAAGAACTCAAGATCACACAAGTCTGTACATTCTTGGCGCAAGGCCTCACGGAAACGCTTGAAATCTTGCGGGCTTGCGGCAAGCATTCCCAAATCCGCATCGATGAGGACTTGAGCGTCCATATCGGAAGGATCCGCGCGATGAGTGAAGAGAGCCATCATGAGCTCTTGGATACGCGAGATCACATCCTCGCTCACTCCCAGAGTTTCCATGCGTGAACGTGCGTGATACAGCGACGCAAACTCTTGCTCGTCGCCCGTTTCGCCGCGGCGGAAGATGTCAAAACTACGATTGAGCACTGCACCCTGGTACCACAGAGCAACTCGAAGTACATCCGGATCGTGCGCGGTTGAAGCGATCTCGTCAATACGCGACAGGGTCTTCAGGAGGTGGCGGGTGTTGTGAAGAAAACGTCCTCGGGCGTTCCACCGAGAAATCAAGTCACGCGCTTCTGCCTCAAGAACAGGAATCGGGGCGCTCGCCCCGATCTCTTGCATCGCGTCCACAAAGGAACTAAAAAGCCACTGAGGTGCATCGGCACCCATGAGCGTTCACTCCTAGTCTGACAATGTTACTTTGCCATGCTAGCCACTTTCGTGGCACTTGGCACGGCCGTGATCTTAACGCGAGAAAACTCGCAGAGGCAACACAGCGCCCGCCCGGTTATCTCCCAGCGCGTTTATGCATCGGGCTGTGTGTTGATGCGGTCCTTGGACTGCACAATCGGCATGGTGATGCGGACGGTCAGCCCCCCGCCCGGCGTCTTGGCGAGTTCCGCGTGCCCGCCGTGGGCTGAGATGATCGACGAGACAATCGACAAACCAAGTCCCGACCCGCCGAGGGATCGCGCGCGTGAGTTCTCTGTGCGGTAGAAACGCTGGAAGACTTTTTCGAAGTCTTCCTTAGCGATACCCGGACCGTGATCTCTGAACTCGATGAGAACGTTGGAGGGGCGCTGCGCGACGGCGATCTCAACCGGTGACGAACGAGGCGTGTAGCGCACGATGTTGCCGATGATGTTGGTCAGTACCTGCTGGAGTCGATCGCGATCGGCTTGAATCCACACGGATTGAGGGAGTTCTTGCGAGTCAAAGCTCTCAATTTCAACCTGACGGGTTGGGTCAAGAGCCGACAGATCGAAACGGGCATTGCGCAGCATAGCGATAACGTCGACGTCAACGATTTCTAGCGGGCGTCCCTCGTCGAGGCGCGCCAGAGTCAAGAGGTCTTCAACCAAAGAACTCATGCGCGTTGATTCAGAGCGGATACGTCCCATGACTTCGCCCGTGCGTTCACTTGGGACTCCACCCATCGAGTACAGCTCGCAGTAGCCGGAGATCGCGGCAAGAGGGGTGCGCAATTCATGCGAGGCATCGGAGACGAAGCGTCGGATCTTCCGCTCCGATTCTTCGCGCGCGGCGAAAGATTGCTCAAGCTGGGAGAGCATGGAGTTCAAGGACTTGGAGAGTGAGCCGACTTCGGTAGAAGGCGGCGCGAAAGGAACACGCTGGGTGAGGTCTCCCGCAGCGATCTCACCCGCTGTCGTCTCGATGCCACGCAGCGGAGAAAGCGCACGCCTCACGAGATAGGTTGCCAATCCCGTTCCGATAGCGATGATCGCAATTGCCGTTGTCGCAACGTATCCCGCCATGTTTTGGATGGTGAATTGGACGTCGTTGAGGGGCAGGGCGACGGTGAGGGTTCCCGATGGGGTGGTTTCACCCTTGCGCGTGATGGGGACAATGACGGCTCGCCACATCGAGCCTTTCTTCGTCGATTCGACGGTAATGGGGTCGGTCCATCCGCTAGCTGTATTCGCGCTTTCTCCGGGCTTGAGGAGCTCGGGGACTAGTGGCTTACCCGCGTGGTCGCGCGTCGAGGCCGACAGTAGGGTGACATCCTCTTCCGTGTCCCGGTGGATGTTCAGGTAGTAGAGAGTCGGAAGACTGGGCTCTTTCGCGAGTTCCTGCGGTGTTTCGATGACTTTCGAGGACAGCGATAGAACTGTCGACGAGAGTTCATCGTCAACCTGTGCAACCAAGTGACGTTGCAAAAGGCCGATCATGACCGTCGCAGAAAGGGAAAGACCAAGCGTCAAAAGAAGCGTGGTAAGCGCAACAATTCTGGCCGTCAACGAACGTGACGACCAGAATTTGTATACGACCCCGCGAGGATACATCTCTTAGTTTTCGTCTCGGAGGATGTATCCAACGCCTCGCTTGGTGTGAATCAGTTCGCCGCTTGCGCCTTCGACAGCAAGCTTGCGACGCAGGTAGGAAATGTAGGATTCGACGATCGCAACTTCGCCGTCCCAGTCGTATTCCCACACATGATCGAGGATCTGCATCTTGGAAACGACGCGTCCCTGATTGATCATCAGGTAGCGCAAAAGCTTGAACTCGGTGGGGGAGAGGTCGATCGGCACGCCAGCGCGGGTCACTTCGTGGGCGTCCTCGTCGATGACGAGATCTGCGACGCGGAGCTTGCCATCGTCGCCACTTTCGCCGAGCGTGCGGCGCAGAATTGCGCGGATGCGTGCAACAACTTCTTCGAGGCCGAAGGGCTTGGTGACGTAGTCGTCGCCGCCGACCGTGAGGCCCTGGATCTTGTCACGCATATCGTCGTGAGCGGTCAGGAACAAAACGGGGATGGTGATTCCGGCGTCGCGCAGGCGGCGGGTCACGGTGAAACCATCCATGTCGGGAAGCATGACGTCCAAGACGATCAGATCAGGGCGTTCTTCCTGTGCCTGGTGGTATGCCGAGGCACCGTCTTCTGCCGTGATGACATCGAATCCTGCGAATCGCAGTGATGAGGCCAGAAGATCTCGGATATTGGGTTCATCGTCAACGACGAGAAGTCGTGCTTCTCCATTGTTCTCAAATTCCGTCATAGTGAACATTTTGAGTGAATTTTCTGGACGAAGCCTGAATGTCCACTGTGTGAAATTTTATTTGTGAGATTGTCGGAGATGACGGAGTCAGCCCGTATCATTTTTGTATGAGCAAAAACTCCTCCCGTGCCCTCTTCGAACCTCAGGGCGTGATCTTCAATCCCGTCAAGCGTGCGCTGGCAACTGTTCGTCGGATTTCCCTGACAGTTTTCTTCCTCATCATTGCGGCCCCCATTGTCGTCATGACGCAGATCTTGGAGGAATTCCCACAGCCACTTCTTTATGCAGCACTTGTGTGTGTCGGCCTCCTCTGGCTCTATTTCCTATGGCTGATCGGACGCCAAGTTCGCAACCTCGCATGGGCACAGGGAGAGCATGACTTCCTCATCCGTCGAGGCGCGTTCTTCCGTTCAATGACGATTGTTCCCTACGGCCGCATCCAGTATGTCGATATCTCCGAGGGCCCGATTGCGCGTATGTTCGGAATTTCCTCGATCGTGATTCACACGGCATCGACCCAGACGTCAGCTCACCTCCACGGCATTCCCTCCGAACAAGCTGCCCAACTCCGCGACTACCTTGCGCAGCGCGGGAGCGCTGAGATGGCGGGGCTGTGATCATGAATTCTGCGCAGCGAACGTTTGCAGCAGACCAGGGAGTGGACCCCTCGCTGTGGAGACGTGTCCACATCATCACTCCTCTTCTCGAGGTGTGGCAGATCATTGTTGCCATCATTGCTTTCGCTACCGTGCGAAACCTCAACGAACTCCAAGAGGCGATGAACGCCGGGCTTGGAAACGCCATTATGGACAGGCTTTTCCTTGTCGCACTGGTGTCTATTCTTGTCATCGCATTTCTTTTTCTCTACACCTTCCTTCAATGGCGAGTGACGGCCTACGCGCTCACTGATTCAGCTCTGTGGTTCCGCAAAGGCATCCTGAACCGGAATCAGCGTCACGCCCGGCTTGACCGCATCCAAGCGGTGGACATTACCCAGCCGGTCCTTGCACGCCTTGTTGGACTCGGGAAACTCGACGTTGAGGTTGCTGGTGGCTCGGATTCAAATATCACGATCGGTTTCCTCAAGGTCTCTGAATTAGAAGCCTTGCGCGGTGAAATTCTTGCTCGCGCAGCAGGACTGAAGATGAGCGGACAGAGCCCAGCCCAGGCCTCGGCAATGGGAGGTCAAGGGTACGCGGCACCGTATGGAGCGCCCCAGGCTGCCTCCCCCTACGCTCCCACCCAGGCTCCCTACGGCGGCGCGCAGAGTACCCAGGCGCCCTACAGCCCTGTTCCGCAAGGTCAATACCCGCAAGCTCCGGCAATGCCCGCACAACCGGGCGCGATGCCTCAGCCGGCAAACTTCAGCTACACGGGTGAGGTCTTTGCGCCATCCACAATCCCAGTTGCACCCGAACGGGAACTGTACCAAGTGCCAATGGGGCGCCTCCTCGGCTCGCAGCTTCTTTCGATGAGCGCGCTCGTCTCTGTCTTGGCATTGATCGTGATCATTGTTATCGGCGCTGCAAGTATTCCCTATATCGGCTTGGCTGGAATCACCGCCTCTCTCGGTGGTGTGGCTATGGTGGGGCTCTCCGTTGCGAGCTTCCATTGGAATCGCTTTGCTTCCGAGGCCAACTTCCGCCTTGCGATTTCCCCGGACGGCCTGCGCCTGCGTCGCGGGCTCCTGAGTACACGTTCTCAGACAATTCCCCCCAGGCGAATCCACGCGATTGAGATCCAGCAGCCATTCCTGTGGCGTTTCTTCGGGTGGTATCGCGTGCTGATCCTGCAGGCGGGCTACGGGGCAAAAGATACTGATCAAAATAAACAGCAGAGCTCTCATGTCCTTATCCCCGTGGGAACACGCCGGGACGTGAACTTTGCACTATGGGCAGTCATCGAGGACCTCGGGGTCGATGACATCTCGGCTTTCATTGATGCTGCGCTCGCCGGAACAGGGGATGGCAACGGTTTTGTCCGAATGTCAGCGCGCGCCTTCATTCTGGATCCATTCCTCTTCAAACGTCGTGCCCGCGCAATTACTCGGACGACTTTCGTTGTCCGAGACGGGTGGCTTACGCGCAAGAGCTTCTGGGCGCCTATCGCGCGTTTGCAGTCCGTCAGTGCGAAGGCAGGTCCGCTGGAACGCGCTCTGGGTGTTGCCACCCTTCACATGCATTTGGTTCCCGGTCCCTTCACCATGAAAGCGGAACATCAGGATGCCACGCAGGTAAGTGCGGACCTGGAAACCTTGCTCCACCTCGGGCATGTCACGCGAGCAAGCGAGCCTCCCGAAAAGTGGATGCTCCGCATGGAAAATGGTGTGCGCTCAGGCTTTGAGACATCACCAGTGACACAGTAAGGCTCAACATGCGTGGCGGACGCCTAGATATTGGCATTATCGGCATGGGGCATGTCGGTCCGGTCCTCGGATCTGCC
This sequence comes from Actinomyces sp. Marseille-QA0893, assembly GCF_976954355.1. Lineage (NCBI taxonomy): Bacteria > Bacillati > Actinomycetota > Actinomycetes > Actinomycetales > Actinomycetaceae > Actinomyces > Actinomyces sp. Marseille-QA0893. The sequence continues at coordinate 53,486 of NZ_CDRJSY010000002.1, read as the reverse complement.
CTACGCGCAGTGGGACACAAACTCGTGGGGGTCAGCGCTTCCTCCGAAGAATCGAGAGAACGTGCCGACGCGCTCCTGCCGGGAATACCGGTCCTGCCCGTAGAAGAGATCGTTCGCAGCTGCGAATTGGTTCTCCTGACCGTCCCCGACGATCAACTCGCGGGCTTGGTGTCAGGCCTCGGGGAACTCGGTGCATGGAAGTCTTCTCAGCTGGTCGTCCACACCTCAGGCGCGCACGGGATTGAAGTTCTTGCACCCGCAACCCGAGCGGGTGCGATTCCGCTGGCAATTCACCCCGCGATGACCTTTACGGGCACATCGGTGGATATCCCTCGCCTGATCGGTACTCCTTTTGCTGTGACTGCTCCGGCCATCGCGCTTCCCATTGCGCAGGCGCTGGTTGTTGAGATGGGTGGGGAGCCCTTCGAGGTTTCCGAAGAAGACCGCGGCGTTTACCACGCTGCCTTGAACCACGGGGCAAATTTCCTTGCAGCAGTTGTTGCGCAGGCAAAGCAGGTCTTGACGACTGTCGGGATCGAAGATCCTGGGACCTTCCTGCGTCCCCTGTGCGAGGCTGCGCTTGATCGTGCGCTTCGAGCAGGAGAACGGGGAATTTCCGGACCGATTCCGCGCGGTGATGCGGGAACCATCCGCACTCACCTTCGAGTCCTTGAAGCCAAGGCTCTCGAAGAAGACCTTGAAGGGGAAGGACAGTGGGGGCAGCGCCTGCGCGAGGTCAGCAAGACCTACGCTTCGATGACGCTCCACACCGTGGATCTTTTGGAGTTTGAGGGGCGTATCAGCGCCCCTATTGCCCAAGAAATTCGCCAGGCCGTGCGTGCTATGGACGAAAAGTGACCTGTTAGACCCCAGTGAAAATGGCGCCTCGGGTACCTTTCGGTGAAAAATTATTTATATGAATCCAAAGCCTCAACTGACGCATACCCGTGAAGAACTAGCAGCGGCTCTTAGTGCCCTTGAAGGTAGCGTGGCGCTCGTCATGACTATGGGAGCGCTGCACCGAGGCCATTTGGAACTCGTTCGGCAAGCCCACGAACTAGCTGATCACGTCGTTGTCACGATCTTCGTCAACCCCACGCAGTTCGCGCCGGGAGAAGACTATGATGCCTATCCGCGCACTCTGGATGCGGATATGGAGGCCCTGTCGACAGTGGGTGCTGATGTCGTTTGGGCTCCCTCGAATGACGATGCTTATCCGGTTCCCGCAACGACCCGTATCGATGCTGGGCCTGTCGCTCACATCCTTGAAGGCGCAACGCGTCCGACGCACTTTGCAGGTGTCGCCTTGGTTGTCACGAAGGCCTTGAACCTGATCCGCCCGGAGGTCGCGCTTTTTGGCCAGAAGGATGCTCAACAGCTCGCTGTGATCCGCACTTTTGTCCGAGATCTTGATATCCCCGTGCGCATTCAGGGCGTAGAGATTGTGCGTGATAGTGATGGTGTTGCCCTCTCCTCGCGCAACCAGTACCTCAGCGATACTGAGCGTGAGCACGCGCGTGCTCTTTCCCGGGCGATTGACGAGGCCCGGGCTGCCGCTGCGCTCGGGGTGCCCGTCAGTGAAGTCTTGCGTGCTGCCCAGCAGGTTCTCGACGCTGAAGAAGGCGTTGAGCCTGACTATGTCGCAATTGTGGATGACGATGATTTCACCTTGCTTGCGGGAAGCGGGAGCGCAGCAGACCAGGTTAATCCCGAGCTTCGCGGGGCCTCCTTTGAACGATGGGCAGCGCAAGGAACAATGCGAGCCCGAATTCTTCTTGCTGCGCGAGTGGGGGCGACCCGTTTGATCGACAATGCGGATGTTATGGTCAGTGTTTCTGGAGACGCTCGATGAGTGAAATGACCCGAACCATGGTGATCGGGAAAATTCACCGTGCGCGAGTCACGGGTGCAGATCTGCATTACGTCGGCTCCATCACCATCGATGAGGATCTTCTCGACGCTGCCAACATTGTCCCCGGTCAGAAGGTGGATATCGCAGACGTGAATAATGGTTCGCGCCTGTCGACCTACACGATTGCCGGTGAGCGGGGGAGTGGTGTCATCCAGCTCAATGGTGCTGCCGCTCATTTAGTGAATCTTGACGATCTGGTCATCATCATGGCCTACGCACAGGTCCCCGAGTCGCAGGTGCGTTCGGTGGTTCCCAGCGTTGTTTTCGTCGATTCGCACAATCGCATTATTGAAAAAGGGGCAGCTCTAGGACATGTCCCAGAGTCCTCATCTCAAGCCCAAAACTTAGGTTTGAAGAGCTCAGGCGTGTGAAATTGCTCAGCGCGGGCGCTGGAAGTTCGATATGTCTTCGGCTTTCGCTACGATGGGAACATGACTGATTCGCCTGTTGACGACACCCCAGAGCAAGTACAAGTTCGCGCGGCCAAGCGTGCACGCCTGATGGATGCGGGGATCCCCGCTTACCCGGTGCGCCTGCCCATTACAACGACCATTAAGCAGGTGCGCGAGAAGTACGCGCACCTCGAGGCCGGCGAAGAGACCGAGGATTACGTGGGCCTGGCAGGCCGCGTCATCCTTGCGCGCAACGGTGGCAAGCTCTGCTTCGCGACCCTCATGGACGGCGAAGGCAACAAGATTCAGGTCATGCTCTCCGCCGCTTCCGTTGGCGCCGAGTCCCTGGCCGCCTACAAGAACGACGTCGACCTGGGTGATCACCTCTTTGTCCACGGTCGCGTGATCTCCTCCAAGCGCGGGGAATTGTCGATCTTCGCAACCCCGGCCGAGGTTACCCCCGAGTCCCAGGCTGCCTATGACGCCGCCCCCACAGCCCTTCCCGCTCCCGACGCCTCGTGGGCGATCGCTTCGAAGGCGCTGCGCCCCCTGCCCAAGACCTGGACGACCGAGGACGGCGAAGAAATCACCCTGTCCGAGGATCAACGCATCCGTCGCCGTGAGCTCGACCTGATCACACGCCCCGCCGCGCGCGACATGATCCGTATCCGCGCGGCCGTCAACCGTTCGATCCGCGAGAACTTCTTCCGCCGCGACTACATCGAACTCGAAACCCCGATGTTGCAGATGATCCACGGCGGCGCCGCGGCTCGTCCCTTTATCACTCACATGAACGCGCTCGACACTGATCTCTACCTGCGCATTGCGACGGAGATCTACCTCAAGCGCGCGGTCGTCGGTGGCGTGGATCGCGTCTTCGAAATCAACCGCAACTTCCGCAACGAGGGCATGGACTCCTCGCACAGCCCCGAGTTCACCGCCTTGGAAGCATACGAGGCATACTCGGATTACAACGGTATGGCCGAACTGACGCGTAACCTGATCCAGCAGTCGGCTCGCGATGCTTTCGGCCTGTCTGAAGGTCAGGAAATCGTCACGCTGGCAGATGGCACCGAGTACGACCTTTCAGGTGAATGGGATCATATCGACCTGTACGGTTCCACCTCCGAGGCCCTGGGTGAGGAAATCACGGTGGATACTCCTCGTGAGACGCTGCTGAAGTTCGCGGATCGCGTGGGCCTTGAGATTGACGACTATGAGGTCAACGGCAAGATCGTTGAGGATCTCTTCGAGGAGCTTGTCGGCTCCAAGCTGTGGGCGCCGACCTTCGTCTACGACTTCCCGGAGGACACCTCTCCGCTGACCCGTTACCACCGTTCGCGCCCCGGCCTCACCGAAAAGTGGGACCTGTATGTGCGCGGTTTTGAGACGGCGACCGCCTACTCGGAGCTAGCCGACCCGGTCGTTCAGCGTGAGCGCTTTGAAGCGCAGGCGCTTGCGGCCGCCAATGGCGACCCCGAGGCCATGGTGCTTGATGAGGACTTCCTCGTTGCCATGGAGCAGGGCTTCCCACCGTGCGGCGGCATGGGCATGGGCATCGACCGTCTGCTCATGGTTCTCACCGGCCAGGGTATCCGCGAAACGATCCCCTTCCCTCTGGTCAAGCGCCTGGGCTGATCTTTAAGCATTCAGCGACCGGTTTCGTTAATGACGAGGCCGGTCGCTGTTTATTTGCATACGCGCGCTCCGTTGAAGTGCGTCGGAGTTAGGCGTGCGTGCGGTGGCGGATCAGGTCAAGAAGCTCGCGCGCAGCGCCGTCATCTAGCACAAGGTCGGTAATAACTCCCGCGCGCAGCGCCCCCAGAAGCGGGAGAGCTTTTGAAGCGCCCGCAACGACGGCAAGACGCCTCGGAATCTTCTTCAAGGTCTCGGGGAAAGGACCCGACGCGCGACGGTTTAAGTCCATATCGGTTGAGCCGTCCTCGCGAATGAGGACCGTGCACACGTCGCCCACGACGCCATCTTCTTGTGCCTGAGCGATTTCGTCAGCATCAAGGAATCCGCCGGAGTACACGCGGGAAGGAAGACGCGCGGAAAGAGAACCGACACCGAAGAGAGCAACATTTGCCGAATCGATGGTCGCGAGCACAGAGGTAATTGAGCGCTCTCTCCACAACGCTTCCTTTGTTTCCGGGAAGTCGAAGAAGGCCGGAACAGGGAAGTGAACCATGCGAGCACCCAGAGCAGTCGCAGCGCGCGAAATAATCGCGTCGGCGTAGGGGACACCGGATTCTGTCGCTGTTGCTGCGCCGTTGAGCTGGACAACCGTAGATCCTGGAAGGTTGACGCGAGGCAGGCATCGCGTGACCTCAGATGTCGTATTACCCCAGGCGATTCCTAAAGTATCACCGGGTTTCAAAAGATCAACTAGTCGTTCTGCAGCGACGCGAGCAACGTTGTGGAGGCGGTTGACTTCGGTGTGAATATCGTGAACGGGAACGACCGAGGTGCGGACTCCGAAAATCTCGTTGATCTGCCCTGAAAGTGAGCCCCGGTTCCCGGGAGTCGCGGCTACAGAAATACGGACCAAGCCCGAATTACGCGCGTAGGTCAGTAGACGGGAGACAGAGGAACGTGACACACCGAGGTGGCGGGCGATGGTTTCCATCGTCTGCCCCTGGAGGTAGTACATCGAGGCTGCTTCATGCGCCTGCTCGTCACGTATCGTCACATTTCCTAGTATGCCATGCACAAGCGTGCAGCGGGATACATTTGATGAATCGCGTGTTTACGCCAAAAGCGAGTAAGTGAACCCAGTCAAATCAAGAATGGGAGATCCTCAGGCGTGAACAAATGTTCATCGAAATTATGGTGAGCGCGCAATGAATGAGATACTAGAAGGATTCCCGGATCGTGGTTCGTGGCGCTGTGTTCTTTTTTGTGAGTGCGCATCGTCATCCCTGCCGCAATCTACTTTCTCGCTTGCGCCTGAGTAGTGCACAACGACGTGGCAACAACTCTGAAAGGACATTCATGACTACCGAAAAATTTGTCATGGCGATCGACCAAGGGACAACCTCCACTCGAGCGATCATCTTCAATCACTCCGGTGAGATTGTCTCCGTTGGGCAGAAAGAATTCACTCAGATTTTCCCCAATCCGGGCTGGGTGGAACACGATCCAATGGAGATTTGGGGTTCTGTACGAACAGTTGTTGCCGAAGCCCTACAAAAAGCTGAAATTAACCGGCACTCTCTTGCTGCTGTCGGAATTACAAACCAGCGAGAGACCACCGTGGTGTGGGATAAGAACACCGGAGAACCGGTCTACAACGCAATCGTCTGGCAAGACATGCGGACCTCCGACATCGTGAAAGACCTCGAGGGGGAAGAGGGCCCCGATCGCTTCCGTCAGATCTGTGGCCTCGGGCTCTCACCCTATTTCTCAGGTTCAAAGATTAAGTGGATCCTCGACAACGTCGAGGGAGCACGTCAGCGTGCCGAGGCCGGGGACCTCCTCTTCGGCAACACTGACTGCTGGGTTTTGTGGAATCTGACGGGCGGGGTCAATGGCGGTGTGCACTGCACCGACGTCACCAACGCCTCGCGCACGATGCTCATGGATATCCGTACACTTCAGTGGCGTCAGGACGTATGCGAGATCTTCGGGATCCCCATGTCGATGCTCCCCGAAATCAAGTCCTCTTCTGAGATCTACGGCTATGGGCGGAAGAATGGCTTGCTCATTGATACCCCGATCTCGGGCATCCTCGGTGATCAGCAAGCTGCAACCTTCGGCCAGGCCTGCTTTGAAAAGGGCATGGCGAAGAACACCTACGGAACCGGCTGCTTCATGCTGATGAACACCGGCACTGAACCGGTCTTTTCTGAAAACGGTCTGCTGACGACGGTTGCCTACAAGATCGGTGCTCAGGATCCGGTCTATGCCCTCGAAGGCTCGATCGCCATCGCCGGTTCACTGACCCAGTGGATGCGCGACAACCTGGGACTCATTGAAGAATCGAAGGATATTCAGGCACTTGCTCAGAGTGTTGACGATAATGGGGGAGTCTATTTTGTCCCCGCCTTCTCAGGGCTTTTCGCCCCCTACTGGCGTTCGGATGCGCGCGGGGCGATTGTGGGATTGACTCGCTATGTCAACAAGGGGCACATTGCTCGCGCGGTCGAAGAGTCGACGGCGTTCCAAAGCGCCGAAGTCCTCGACGCAATGAACGCGGATGCGGGAGTGCCACTCAAGGAACTGAAGGTTGACGGCGGAATGACGCATGACAACCTCGTCATGCAATTCCAAGCCGACCTATGTGGCGTAGACGTTGTTCGCCCGAAAGTCATTGAAACGACTGCGCTCGGCGCGGCCTATGCAGCTGGAATCGCTGTTGGTTACTGGTCAGGAACTGAAGACATCGTGGCCAACTGGCAGGAAGGAAAACGCTGGACTCCTACGATGGATGCCGCCGAGCGTGATCGCACGTACCGTCTGTGGAAGAAGGCCGTGACCAGAACTTTTGATTGGGTCGAAGAAGACTAGGTGACGGGGCACGCGTGAAAACACACAACGGGATCCGAAGTGCCATATAGGATTGCTTTATGGATCCCGTTGACGTCGAAGAGACCTACCTCCTGATCGATGGCGAGAATATTGACGCCACCCTTGGCTTATCCGTTTTAGAGCGCCGACCCACCCCTGAAGAGCGACCCCGTTGGGATCGTATTCGCGAGGCGACTGAACAGTTCTGGGACCAGCACGTGCGTGGTCTGTTCTTCTTGAACGGGAGTTCTGGCTACTTGCCCATGGGCTTCATTCAGGCTCTGCATGCGATGGGCTATCGTGCGCTGCCCTTGGCGGGCCCCGAGGATATGAAAGTTGTTGACGTTGGTATCCAACGCACCCTCGAGGCGATCGCCCACAAGGGCGTGGGGTCGGTCATCTTGGCCTCACACGATGCGGATTTCCTTCCCCAAATTCAAGAACTCCTTGAGAATGGGCATCGCGTCGGGATCATGTGCTTCAAGGAATTTCTCTCGAGCCAATTCCATGAACTTGAGGACATGGGACTCGAAATCATCGACCTTGAATATGATGCGCATGCCTTCCAAGTTCAGCTTCCGCGCATTCACATCATCGACATTGACGCCTTCGATCCCTTCGATTACATCTAAAACGCAAAAGTGTGGGCCCTGGAATCCAGGACCCACACTTTTTATGTGATGAATCAGTTCTGCTGCTTCAGCGCTGCAAGACGAGCTTCAATTTCGACCTGCGAAGCATCGGTGTCGAGCTCGGCAAACTGAGCATCCAGCGAAGATGCAGCGACCTCTGCCTTGCCCTGCGCGAGTGCCTCAGTGCGACGAACCTTGTCTTCGAAGCGAGAAAGTTCGGAGGAAGGATCGAGGATATTGATCGAGGAAACAGCATCGGTAACCTGTGCCTGAGCCTCGGCTGCCTTCTGGCGGGCAACAAGCTGATCGCGCTTGATCTTGAGCTCTCCGAGCTTGTCCTTCATCTGCGTCAGACCGGTCTTGAGCTTCTCGACAACTTCGCGCTGCGAGGCGATGATCGGCTCAGCGGTCTTTGCTTCGCCTTCGAACTGGATCTGCTTGCCGATGGCGACGCGTGCGAGGTCGTCCCACTTCTGTGCGCCAGCCTGATCACCGGCCGCGCGCAGTTCCTCAGCCTTTGCCGAGGCCGCGGCTGCCTTGCGTCCCCAGTCTGCGGCGACTGCGACGTCTTCTTCGTAATCCTTTTCAGCCAAGCGGAGGTTGCCGACAGTCTGTGCGACTGCGGTTTCTGCCTCTGCAATGGAGTTCGTGTAATCACGAATGAGCTGATCGAGCATCTTCTGCGGGTCTTCAGCGCGGTCGAGGAGCGCGTTGATGTTGGCCTTAGCCAGCTGAGAGATGCGTCCGAGAATGGTCTGCTTTTCCGCCATTGTTTTCTCCTTGGGATGCGGGAAAGGGATGTTGGTTGAACTATACCTTAATTAGAAAGAATCGGTGTGACCTGATCCACTGGAGCCGCCGAAACCTCCTGAAGAACCGCCAAAACCGCCAAAACCGCCGAAACTGCCACTATTGCTGGAGCCTCCGCCACCCCAGCTTGATCCGCCCCAATCGCTACCCCAGGAACGGCGGTGTGAGCCGCCCGAGGAAAGAATGCTATCGAGAACCGACCAGACCAGGGCTCCGGTGAGGCCATCCGCAATACGGCTTCCGGATGACTGTTGGGGAGTAGTGAGCGGGGCTGTGATCGCTGCCTGTGCGTAGGTAATTGCTGTGCGCGCCTGGGCGGCAGCACTCTCGTCGTTGCCCTGGTTGTGGAATGAGTGCGCATTTTGGAGTGCGGAGCGAGCAAAAGAGAGTTGGGAACGCGCATCGAATCCGACCAAGGATCCGTGGCTTGTGATGTGCTGGTTCGCGCGTGCAACCTCTGAATCAGCCTGTGCGAGGAGCGCGTCGATTCCCGATTGAGCACGTTGGGCGCGCTCTTCGGCGCTACGCAGGGGAGCCAAGGCCTCGTCAAGCGCAGCCTCCGCAAGTCGCAAGGATTCAAGGGCAGCAAGGGGATCGCCATGGCCGTTTTGGGCTGCGTGGCCGCCGCTAATGGCAGCCTGAGCTGAATCGACCAAGGGCTTGAAGGCGACCGGATCGGCCTTCAATCGAGTGACATCAGAAATATCGGAAGTGATCGAACCAATTGCAGCGGTCAGAAGCTCGGAAGAACGAGCAAGCTGGTCGGGTGCTTGGGTAATCGATTCAAGCTGGTGGCGAGCAAGAGCCAGAGCGCGGCGTGCAACTTCTAAAGTCTCGTAGGCATTTTGTCCGGACTGCTGAGCGGCGAGCGCTTCCTTTGCGCTTGTCTCGGCTTGATCGAGGAGCGCGCGTGCTTGGTCAGGGCGACCGATCAAAGAAGCGATAGCCTCGGCAGAATAAGCAAGTTTGAGGGTCTGCAGATCCATCTCAGCCTGCGAAATCTGATTGCGTGTCTGTGTGATCGAGTCGAGAAGATCGCTGACCTGCTCGCCGATATTTGCTTCCTTATTTCGGCGCTCAGTGAAGCTTTGTCTTTCTTGAACGAGCTGGTTCATCGCCGCGTTGAGGCGGTTGATGAAGTCATTCATTTCCTGGGTGGAAACAGGATTCGATCCGTCCTCATTTCCGCGTTGCAAGGCGAATCCTCGGCTCACAAGGGCTCGCGCGTTATCAATCGCACTGGAGAAGGAAGCAACGGCATCGGGGCCGAATTGAGCGCGAGCAAACTCGATCTCATCCTCGCTTGCGCGCACAACATCGTCGGCGTCAAGAAGCATGCGTGCAATGTCCAGGGTCGACTGGACCCTTTGCTGTTCCTGTGTGCCGACAACGGTCTTTCGTGTCTTGCGCTGCGAACGCACGATGGCGGTGATGAGAATAATTGGCAGGAGGATCAAGAAGAAGACAAAGAGAATAATGGAACTCAGGGGGAAGGCTGAACTACTGCTCGTGCTGCTCGATGAACTTTTAGCTGCACGTGTTTTCGTGGGCGTTGTTGTCTTCGATCCGCTGGACTGAGAGGCCTTCAAGCTCGAAGAGTAGGCCTGAATTGCCGAAACGACAGTGTCTGCATCAAGCGGATTTGCTTTCCCAAGCTCCGTCTTCGCGGCAGCGAAGGCGCTGACAACCGCGGAGTCAGCAATGCCCTTCTGATCGGTGTTTCCGCAGGTCGCTGCAACGCGCTGCTCTGTGGCGATCACAAGGACAAGAGAAGAATTCGACAAGCCGGATTTGGTTCCCGCGGCCTCGCACCACTTCACCGGAGCCTGATCAGAAAAGTCAGTAACCAAGACGACGTACGCGTCCAGACCACCCGACTTAAGCGCGCTGAGACTTTGACTGGCAGACTTCGCCTGAGAATCAGACAGGAAGGAATGCGGGTCTGTGACAGTCGAGGTGATAGTCACGGGCGAATCGGCGTGCGCCATACCAATTGGCATACATACGAACGCAATCGCAGCAAAGAGCGCAATACACCGGGAGCGAAAACCATGGTAAAACATAGCCACTAGCTTACGACGATGCGGCGGCTGAGTGGAGAGCCATCTATGATGGTGGTTACGTCGTAAACCAAATGACAAAGGAAGGAGTGCGGAAATGCCCACTGGTAAGGTGAAGTTTTTTGATGCCGAGCGCGGTTTTGGCTTCATTACAGGAGAAGACGGTGAGCAGGTTTTCCTGCACTCGTCGGCTCTTCCTGAAGGAGTGATTCCTCGTCCCGGGACTCGTGTCGAGTATGGAATCGCTGATGGACGCAAAGGCCCGCAGGCCCTATCTGTTCGCGTCATCGCTGCGCCGCACTCTGTAGCGCGTGCACAGCGTCGTAAGCCTGAAGCAATGGTTTCCGTCGTCGAAGACTTGATTAAGCTGCTCGATGCCTCCTCGGAGTCTTTGCGCCGCGGCCACTACCCGGAAAACGCCGCGAAGATCGCGAAGGTCATGCGAGCCGTTGCAGAGGATTTTGATGCCTGAAAAGAACACTTCCGCTCATAACCGCGTGGATGCTCAACTAGCCCAAGCGGTTGATTTCGCGCGCGAAAACGCCCTCGAAATAGCGGGAGAATCTTCACTTGGCGAACATCTATCGTTTGAGATGAATGCAGAACGTCTGGGCACGCATTACTTTGCGTGCACGAACGCGGGTTATGTGGGGTGGCGTTGGTCTGTGACCGTGACGCGGGTTCCTCGTTCACGCAAGATCACCGTTTGCGAAGTTGATCTGGTTCCTGGCGAGGGATCGCTTTTGGCCCCCGAATGGGTTCCCTGGGAAGAACGCCTTCAGCCCGGTGACGTGAGTCGCGATGATGTCTTGCCCTATCGCGATGACGATGATCGTTTGGAATCGGGTTTGGAAGACAGCGGTGAGTATCCCGATCTTCCCACCGATCGTGAACTAGGCCTAGGGCGTGTGCGCGTGCTTTCTGCAAAAGGACACGATCAGGCTGCCCAGCGCTGGTACGAATCAGAGCGAGGCCCCAAGCGTGGGCGTCGTCCGAAGCAGACCTGCTCGACCTGCGGCTTCTTGATGAAGATGGCCGGTTCCATGCGCCTGGCCTTCGGAGTATGTGCAAATGAATGGGCCCCGGATGATGGCTGCGTCGTCAGTTTGGATCACGCCTGCGGTGCGCACTCGGAAACAGATGTCCCCAATAACGGGACAGATTGGCCGGTTCGGCCCTCACGCGTCAACGACTTCCTTGTCGAGTCTGAACGCATTGATGCTTAAACAACCTGAACTGGTTCTAAACAAGAACTATAAGCAGGTCAGAGATTCAAATCAAAACTGGTCTCGCCAGGTGAAGAACGCTTCACTTTGAGGGTTTTTTCAGCGAAAATTTGGGGAGTGAGCACACAAGAAAAAGCGCCCACGAGCGCGAAGCCACTAAATTCCCTTGACGCTTTCTTCCACATTTCCGAACGTGGATCCACTGTTGGCCGTGAAATTCGAGGTGGCGTGGTCACCTTCTTCGCAATGGCCTACATCCTTGTTGTTAACCCTCTGATTCTTTCTGCTGCCCTGCCCGAGGGTAGCTCCATCACTGCCCCTGGAATTGCTGCCGGCACCGCTTTGGTTGCCGGCATCATGACTATTCTCATGGGTCTGGTCGCAAACTACCCGCTGGCTCTGGCCGCGGGCATGGGCTTGAACGCCATCGTTGCTTTCACACTTGTTCTGGGAGCAAAACTGACCTTCCAAGAGGCCATGGGCCTGATTTTCTGGGAAGGCATTCTCATTACCGTCTTGGTTCTGACAGGATTCCGCGAGGCCGTTTTCCGCGCGGTTCCCTACCAGCTCAAGACCGCGATCTCCGTTGGTATCGGCCTCTTCGTGTCCTTGGTTGGTCTGATTAACGCGGGCATTATCCGCGCAGGTTCAACCCCGGTTCAGCTTGGCATCAATGGCTCTCTCGATGGCTGGCCAACTCTGGTCTTCGTTTTCGGCTTGGTTGTCACCATCATCTTGTATGTCCGCAAGGTAAAGGGCGCAATGCTGATCGGCCTGCTCTCCTCGACCGTCTTGGCCGTCATCTTGCAGGCAATCCTCCACCTTCCCGCGAAGAGCGAGACCACGCCTACCGGCTGGGGACAAACTATTCCCTCCCTGAGCGGTTCGCCCATCTCAATTCCTTCCTTCAACTCCCTGTTCCAGATTGACTTCATTGGGGCTTTTGGCAAGCTCGGCGCCGTCTCGGTGGTCCTGCTGATCTTCTCCCTGATGCTCGCGGACTTCTTCGACACCATGGGAACCATGGTTGCCGTGGGCGCTGAAGGTGACCTCTTGGATAACGGCGGAAACCCCCCTCACTCCAGCCGCATCCTCCTCATCGACTCTCTGGCTGCTGCTGCCGGCGGTCTGGGTGGTGTTTCCTCAAATACGTCCTACATTGAGTCGACCTCAGGTGTGGGTGAAGGTGCGCGTACGGGTCTGGCCTCGGTTGTCACCGGTGTCCTCTTCCTGCTGTCGACCTTCCTGTCGCCTCTCGTTCAGCTGGTTCCGACCGAGGCAGCTTCGACCGCACTGGTCTTCGTTGGCTTCTTGATGATGGCCCAGGTTCTGGAAGTCGATTGGAAGGATCCGGAGTTCGCGATCCCTGGATTCCTCACCATCGCCTTCATGCCTTTCGCCTACTCGATCTCGGCTGGTATCGGTGTCGGCTTCATCGCCTACACGATCATCCAGATTGCCGTTGGTAAGGCACGCAAGATTCATCCGCTGATGTGGCTGGCGTCGATTCTCTTCGTCATCTACTTCCTCTTGGGTCCGATCCAAGCGGCTCTGGGAGCCTGATCTAGATCCTTCCTCGCGTGGGGGTGAGATACGAGTGATCGTGTCTTGCCCCCACGTGTTTATTCCAAGAGATTTCTCCCTTGTGGCGTATTCTCAAATGAAGATGAAACGAAAGTAGGGGAGTTCGTGTCAACGACGTTTCAATCCATGCAGTACCGAAGCTTTCGGCATTGGTTCATTGCCAATGCCCTTGCGGCTTCGGCTCAGTGGATGCAACGCGTTGCCCAGGACTGGCTGGTTCTCACGGTCCTGACCGATAATTCTTCGTTTCAAGTCGGTATTGTTACGGCCTTGCAGTTTCTGCCGCTCTTACTCTTCAGCCCTTACGCCGGTGTCGTCGTTGACCGTGTGGACCGCAAGACGATCATCCAGATCACTCAATGCTCTTTTGGAGTTTTCGGTCTTTTGCTGGGGATCATGGTCTTCACGGGGCATGCGAGCTTGTGGTTGGTCTACCTTCTTGCTTTCGGTGGGGGACTTGCTGCATCTTTCGATTCGCCGGCCCGTCAGGCTTTCGTTTCGGAGCTTGTGCCCGCAAGGTCGATCACCAATGCGGTCGCGCTGAACTCTGTTGCCTTTAACTTTGCTCGCCTGATTGGTCCCGCGATCTCGGGCTTGATGATTGATTGGGTTGGCGAGGCCTGGGTTTTCTTCGTGAACACAGGAATCTTCCTTGTTGCGGCAATGTTTACGACCTCGATCCGTCATCGCGATTTGGTTCCGCGTCGGCCGGTTCCTCGCAAGAAGGGACAGTTGCGTGAGGGCTTGGTCTATCTCCGAGGCCGCCCTGACCTTTTGTTGATTATCCTCGTCGTTGGTGTTGCTTCAGCTCTGACTTTGAATCAGCAATTGACGACCGCTGTCATGGCAACAAGCGTGTTCCATAAGGGAGCGGGACAATACGGCATTTTGGGAACGCTGATTGCGGTTGGTTCTTTGTCCGGTGCTCTCTTTGCTGCTAGGCGTAAGCTGCCTCGTTTGCGCCTTGTCATGGGCTCGACGATCGCGCTCAGCATTGTCTCGACGGTTCTGGCTTTTATGCCGACCTATGAAACCTACGCGCTGATGTGTATTCCGAACGGTTTCGCCATGATCACGATGCTGACTGCTGCGAATGCTACGGTGCAGACAACCACTGTTGAAGAGATGCGCGGACGTGTCCTGGCCCTCTACGGCATGGTTGTTATGGGCTCGACCCCCATCGGTTCGCCTTTTGTTGGATGGATTGGTGAAGTGATCGATGCTCGTGCTTCGATCTGGGTCGGTTCGGTTATTACTTTGATTGTTGCCGTCGTTGCGACCGCTTGGAGCATGAAGCGGTGGAATGTGAGCGTTCATCTTCACGCCAGTGCTCATCTCATTGAGATCGACAACCCACATGCACACCACGGTGAAGGCGAAGGGAATTGATAACACTCACCTGACCCAATTAGGGGTCTGAGTGGTACCCATGACACCCTCTAACACGCGGTTTTGTGCGCTTTGACACGCACTGTGGCGAGAAATATGTACTCTAGGCTCAGTGCCTAGCCATGGAGGAAACCGTGAGCGACCTGATTGATACCACCGAAATGTATCTCAAGACGATCTTCGAGCTCGAAGAAGATGGAGTGACGCCTCTGCGTGCCCGCATCGTTGAGCGCTTGGGGCACTCTGGTCCGACGGTCTCACAGACAGTGGGGCGAATGGAGCGCGACGGCCTCGTCCATGTGATGGGGGATCGCAGGCTGGAACTGACAACTTTGGGGCGCGAAAAGGCGGTTGAAGTGGTTCGCAAGCACCGCCTCGCAGAGCGCTTGCTGACCGACGTCATCGGTTTGGACTGGGCACGTACGCACGAGGAAGCGTGCCGCTGGGAACACGTCATGTCGGACCAAGTTGAGAAACGCCTCGGCGAAATTCTGAATAACCCAACGACGGATCCCTACGGAAACCCCATTCCCGGTACCGATGCTACGTCTACGGGGATCTCGATGGAGCTCGCCCTGCGGATGGGTGGCACGAATTCCGCGGTCGTTACCCGAATTGGGGAACCCATTCAGGCAGAGACCGAGCTCTTGGCTGACTTTGCCCGCCTCGGGGTTCTTCCTGGTGCGGAAATCGCTTTTGAAGCGGATACACGGCAGGTTCTCCTTGAGGTGACTCGTGCTGCGGATGGGAGTTCGGTAACACAAACGGGTGCGGTTCAGCTGCCGCTCGCGCTCTCTCCGCATTTGTTTGTCGACCTGAATTAGCCCGCTGACCAGCATGTCTGGGAAACGCCTGTAAAACCTTAAGAAAACCTGTAATAAGTTCGTCATCCTTTCGTTACATTCGCGTGACATTTTGGGGATGCTACGCTAGACTGAAACAAGGCGAAAAAAGCCGACCGCTCTTCGTTCACCGAGGTTGAACCGCGAAGAGATTGGGAAACTAAGGTTCAACGCGGGGAAACCAATTCCGACCCTTCGCGGTCTTGGGGTGAAGCTTGGGAAACCAAGCCGGGCACTCCCGCCCGAACCCGACAGCTCACCTCGCAGGTCTAAGAGGAGAAAATTGTGACAACAGCAAAGCCTGCCCCGCGGCACCGCAAGGCCCGCCGCCCGATGGCCCCTGTTTTCGACCTGGCTGACACTCTCACGTCGTTCAAGACTCCGCTTCGTGGCACTGCCGCTGCGTCAGCCGCTGGACTTGCACTGACTGCTGTGGTCGGTGGAGCTGCAACTGCAGCCCCCACCGCTCACGAAGCTGCGGTCGATACTTCCACAAACACCGCGACCGTTCTGCCTACGACTGTTTCGGTCCCGGATATCGCCTGGTCTGCTAGTGACGAAGTTTCCGCTTCGGCTGAAGCCCCGGCTGCTGTTGCAACGACGAATGCTGCTTCGCGTGATTACACTCGCGCGGATCTTGGCGCTTCTGCCACTTCGTCTGCTGCAGTGAACCCCGCGGGCTCTGACATCGTCTCGATCGCAATGTCTCTCACTGGCATTCCTTATGTCTACGGTGGCTCTACCCCCGCGGGCTTCGACTGCTCTGGTTTCACCCAGTACGTCTACGCCCGGGCTGGTATCTCCATTCCCCGTACTTCCGGCGCGCAGGGTGCAGCAGGCACCTTCGTCTCGGCTTCCGAGGCTCGCCCCGGTGACTTGGTGTGGCACGCCTACGGACACGTGGGTATCTACGCCGGTAACGGAATGGTTATCGAAGCAACGACTCCCGGCTCTGTGACGAAGATCCAGCCGCTGTGGGGTAACTACAGCTTCGTGCGCTACTGAGTTTTCCTGTGTGAGTGAAGGGGTCGCTTCTGCGGCCCCTTCACTATTTCTCTGGGGATATCCTGAACCCCTGACATTTCACCGTGGAATAGGGCAAAATAGAGGCGACGGCAATCACGAGGAGGTAGTCATGGGGACATCAGAAGTGATTTTGGTCGGAGTCGATGGCTCAAAGGAGAGCTACGCAGCAGTTAAGTGGGCAGCTGAGCGTTCAAAGGTACGTGATTGCCGCCTTCACATTATTTGCACCTACGCAGTTGCGTCCTATGCGGCAGCAACCCTTGATGGGGGTTATGCGGTTCTTGATGACGCTGCTCTTAAGGAAGGTGCGTCCCAAATCGTTCAGCAAGGCGTCGATCTTGCGCGTGAAATCGGTGCGACGAACGTGCACGGAGTCGTTGAGGCCGGAGATCCCGCGGGGATCCTCATCGATATGTCCAAGGAAGTTGACCTGATCGTGGTGGGATCGCGTGGCGGGGGAGGCTTCGCGGACCGTCTGCTGGGAACGGTTTCCTCTGCTCTTCCTGCACACGCGAAGTGCCCGGTCGTCATCGTTCCGCGTCATACATCCGGTAAGGGCTTCACTCCGGTTGAGAGAATCGTTGTTGGCTCCGATGGGTCGGAAGGTGCAACCTCTGCTCTGAAGCGAGCGATCGACGAGGCTGAGCTGTGGGATGCTCGTCTGACGGCGGTTGCAGCTGTTCCGATGGCAACTGGGACGACCATGATGGCGTGGCTTCCCGCAAATATCGACCGCGATGCCATGCTGAAGGACGTCAAGGAAGGCCTTGACGCGGCTGTCGATCAAGCGCTGGACGGACGTTCACGCAAGGTCGCGCGCCATGCGCTTGATGGGTCTCCCTCGTCTCTGCTCATCGAGTTCTCGACCGCGGTTGATCTTGTTGTTGTGGGGACCCGAGGCCGGGGTGGCTTCGCCGGGATTTTGCTGGGATCGACCTCGCAGACGGTGATCGCGCACTCGACCTGTCCCGTTATGGTTGTTCCTTCGAAGCATCACGACGTGCTGCCTGATCCCGCACAAGAGTGGACAAGGCGCTGAACACTCCCGAGCCTTGGCGTTTCGAGCGCATCTGAGAAAGAGCTGCGCGAAATGGTAGTCTATGGGGGTGCGCCCTCGTAGCTCAGGGGATAGAGCACCGCTCTCCTAAAGCGGGTGTCGGACGTTCGAATCGTCTCGGGGGCACAGAAGATACAAAACGACTTGGTTTTCAAGTCGTTTTTGTATTTTTCTATTCGGAGAGGACTCCCCAGATTTGCACGGTTGCACCATCGGGGTAGTGAAGAAATAACGCAAAGCAGCATGGGGGAGAAGTGAACAGGGCGATTGGGCGGTTGCTGAGCCATCCTCTCACGCGCAATTCCGCTTTCATGCACCTGTGGGCGGGCCAGACCGCAGCCGAGTTCGGTTTCCAAGTAGCCACTCTTGCAACCTCGGCAATCGCTATCTCTCTATTGCACGCCACGGAGTCTGAAATCGGGATTCTTACCGGTTTGCAGACACTTGCATTTCTCCTGATTGGTCTTCCCGCGGGTGCGTGGGTTGATCGCTGGCGTAAACGCCGGGTCATGATTGTTTCTGACCTTGCGCGGGTTTTTGCGCTCATTTCGATTCCGATCGCCTATGAGTGGTTTACCCTTACCCTCACGCACCTGATGATCGTTGCTGCGCTCTTAGGACTTGCGACAGTCTTCTTCGATGTCGCCTACCAGTCCTATGTTCCAGCAATTGCATCCACACGGTACATCGCGGCTGCGAATGGGCGGCTCGAGGCCTCGTACCAGGTCGGCGCTGCAGGTGGCCCCGGTCTAGGCGGCTGGCTTTTGGGTGTCTTTGCGCCCCCTTTGGCCTACGTATTCACCGCAGCAACTTACGTGTTCTCGACGGTTGCCATTTGGCGGATTGGAACGCCTGAACCTCAACCAGTGCGCTCCAGTGCTTCTCTGTTTGCGCAAATCCGCGAGGGATTGAGCTTCGTCCGACATGAGCGTCTGCTTTTTCCCTTATTCTCTTGCATCTCCTTTGCTGCGTTTACAGGTTCAGGGGTACGTGTTCTCCTGCCGATTTTGGTGCTTCGAACACTGGGTATGAATGCGACACAATTGGGGGTGCTTCTGAGCGCAGGTGCGCTTGGTGGAATTCTTGGAGCAATGACTCGTTCCCTGTGGCTTGAGCGCCTAGGGATCGGGCGTTGTATTGTTGCCACTTACGTCGTTGGAGTTTCAATCCTTGTTTTGCAGCCGGCAGCGCTCCACGTGCCCGCGATTGCTGGCTGGGTGATTGCCGGTGCGGGAGTGGTTTACTCGTACTTCATTACCATCTACAACGTGACGCAGATGAGTTTGCGGCAGGAAATCTGTCCCAAGTGGATGCTTGGGCGCATGAATGCGACCTTCCGTTTCGCGGTGTGGGGAGTGATGCCCCTGGGATCGGTCGCTGCAGGCCTTCTTGCGTCTGTTGTGGGTGTCGAAGCTGCAATGTATGTCTTTATCGCGCTGTCGGTTGTGGCTGGGATTGCGATGAGCTTTACTCCCGCTGCTCGCATTCGCGGGGTCAGTGCTGCTGAAGACCTCTCCTGAACCCGTGGGGTTTCGCATAGTGGGATTTTCTGCTAGAGATTTCAAGCTGAATTTTAACTGGAAGCAGTTTTGGGACTATCGAGTCAAAAACCTGTGAGTGGGTCGAATAAGTTCGGCTATATCGGGGCAATAATGATGTTTCACTCAAGAAAAGCTGGGTTGCGGCTGATTGTTGCAGTGATAGCATTCAGGTAGCTGTCGCTCAATGACACCTCCTGAAGAAAGCTGTTGACATCATGGATCTTGACGTTACGAGCGTGAGGACGCGCCGTGTTCCGCTTGCGACTGTAGTTGCGTGCTCGCTTGTGGGGGTAAGTGCACTGACAGGGATTGCTTCTCTTGCTGCGCCCGCTCAAGCTGCAGAGATTAATGCCATCACGAATGCGATGATTCGAAATAGGTCCACGCCCGCTGGTCCGAACTATGTCTATGACAACTACAATCTGACTTTCGCCTTCGATACGACTGGTAAGACTGTCGCTGAAAATGACACTTTGAGCATTCAGCTGCCCAGTGAGCTTCGCACTCGAGCCGCATCTTTCAATGTGACAGATCGGGACACTGGGGGAGTGGCGCTCACATGTTCGATTCCAGCAGGTGAGGGTCAAGTCTTAAGCTGTGCCTTCACTGACTATGTGACGACGCACGACAATGCCAGGGGTGATATTCACGTTGTGGCAGATATGGTTCGTCAAACGACTACTGATACTTTCAGCTTCACGATTAACCACAGTGTTGAGATTGATGCGACCGTTCCAAACGGAAATATCGTCAAGAATACGAATGGCTACGCTCCTGAGACCGCGTACAAAAATGGATGGCAATTGCATGAAGGTCACACAGAGCGTTTTACGTGGGAAGTCTCTATTCCTGAGCGTCAGATCCAATCGGACACCATCAGCGTCACTGACACCTTTGATACTGCCCATGGCGGCTACAAACTATTCAATGAGCCCGGAGCAAATGCCTGGCAGCGGACGCGTCTGTATAAGTGGAATTCTCTTGATGACTTTAAAGCTGATCCCGAGCATCAGAATTATGCCGAAAGCATTAAAGTCAATGGCTCGGTTAACGGCGGTACATTCACGCTGACTGAAACTTCTGAAGGGTTCGTTGCATCATTCCCGAACTCAAAGAACGATGCGTATTACTTGCTCAAGTACTACACGGAACTGAATGTTCCCGCTAACGCAACAATCGGAAGTACCTTCAAGAACACCGCAGTTGTGAACGGGCAGGTTACCGAAAAGACGATTGCGATTGAAACAGTTGGGTGGGGAGACGTTGATGGAGAGCTGAAGGCTACGCCAACGCCTACCCCTACTCCGACCCCGACGACGAGTACGCCGGCACCGACTCCGAGCGTGACCCCCTCTACGCCGGCGCCTTCGCCAAGCACCTCTAGCCCGACCCCCTCGGTGAGGACCTCTACTCCGACACCGTCAGCGACGACTCCGCAAACGAGCTCGCCAACCCCCTCGCCTTCGGCCTCGACCACTATCACTACACCTGCTCCTCGCCTCAGCACTCCGCCTCGTCCGAAGGAAGCGCTTGCGCATACCGGAGTCAACTCTGGGATGCTGCTGGGCAGTGTAGCGTTGCTGCTGGTGTTTGGAATGTCTCTGCGTCAAGGTCGCAGCAGGCTCTAAGTCAAGACGCTTAGTCTGCCCTTGGAGACTCATTTGTGGAGCTGTGTCACTCTCCTCGATGGGGCTCGAGTTTTACGGTGAACAATTTGCGAAAAGTTAAAACTGGGATTTCCCTATGAGCATTTACACATGAATTGCGTATTATTCCCGAAAACTCGGCAGAATGCTCGCGTCTTGGCCCTGAATAATTATTGTTTCCGAAATTTAGTCTGGGGTAATGCTGAAGGTCAGCGTGCTAACCTGTTGATATCTGGTCACGTGAGTGACGCTTCTTGAGAAAGATTTAAGTTCATGATTTTCAATGCTTCAGGCGCGCGTTTCCGCCGTGCCTCGATTGCAGGTGCGCTGATCTGCGCACTCTCCGGTGCTGGTGCGATGACGGTGATGACCGCGTCTCCATCTCGCGCGGATCACGTGCCCGTCGAGGTCAACCAAGTTGTTAAGAACGTCGTAATGAAGAACCGTTCTACTCCGAACGGCCCCAACTATGTGTGGGATAACTTCACGATGGACTTTAGCTTCGATACGACTGGTTCGGATGTTTCCGAAACGGATACTGTCACCATCCAGCTGCCCAGCGAGCTGCGCACCCGCGAAGCCTACTTTGACGTCACAGATAAGAACACCGGTGGCGTCGCAATGAAGTGCGTTATTCCCGCCGGTGTCGGCCAGACCCTCCACTGTGCGTTCACTGATTACGCCGATGAGCACGTCAATATGAAGGGTGATATTCACGTCCTCGCGGATATGACTCGCGCGACCACTTCAACGCACTTTGAGTTCACGATTGGCCATGACATCGTCCTGCCTGCGGACATTGAAAACGGCAACGTCATCCCGAACACGAACGGCTACGCTCCCGATACTCCGTGGAAGTTTGGCTGGCAGCTGCACGAGGGACACAAAGAACGTTTCACCTGGGAGGTCTACATCCCGGAACGCAACATTCACTCGGGCACCATTTCAGTGACTGACACCTTCGACACTGCCAATGGCGGTTACAAGCTGTTCAATGATCCCTCAACGGATCCGAATGCTTGGCAGCGCACGCGCTTGCTCAAGTGGAACTCTCTTGATGACTTCAAGGCTGATCCGAGTCACGAGAACTACGTTGAGAGTATTCCCGTTGGAGGAACCGTCAATGGTGGCACCTTCACCATGACCGAGACCTCGACCGGCTTCGTTGCTTCCTTCCCGAACTCTAACAGTGACGCGTACTACATGATCAAGTACTACACCGTGCTGAATATTCCCGAGAATGCAAAGCCCGGGAACGTCTTTAATAACAAGGCCGATGTCAACGGAATGACCGCTGAGCGCGACATCGCGATTGAAACAGTTGGCTGGGGCGACCTCGAGTCTGATCGTCGTCCCACCCCTCCGACTTCCACAACGTCGACACCTCCGGCAACCACGGTGACACCTTCGCCCTCTGAGTCCACTACCGAGGCCACGCCCTCCCCGAGCACGTCGACTACCCCTTCACCGAAGACCTCCTTGGCCCACACTGGTGCTATGACTGCTCCTGCTATTGCTCTCGGAGCATTGGGACTGGCCCTGGGCGTCGCGCTCATGCGTCGTCGCGAGCAAGCCTCGGCCTAAGGCGAGTATGTAACTTCGTGTAGAAACGAAACTATGAGCGTGGGCCTCATCCTTGTGGATGGGGCCCACGGTTTTACCCAAAATGAGCGGTGATCAGGGGATATTTGCATGAATGTGTGCCCTTGGTCAGTTCATGGTCCTTGGAAAGCTTGGAGTTCGAGCAATGCGGCTTCCTTCAAGTTATTAATTTCTTACGATCTGTCAGAAACTGAGACTTCTTGAAGAATATTCAGGAATGTACCGGGGAAGATTTTCGATGCGCTTGCAAAAGACGTTGGAATTACGCGGATTTAGAGGGTAAAAAATTGTTGTTTAGGCAATGGAGGCTGAATTGAAGCTGAATGTGATCGTGTTAGCCTGAGGGCGTCGAGTCACGTATGTGACATCCCTCCAGAAAGACAAGAATGTGATGAATAACGATGCTACGCGTGCACACGTGCTGCGTGCTTCAGTTGCTGGCACGATTGCCTGTGCATTTGTGGGAGCGGGAGCTCTCACTGTGTTCTCTCCGACGTTACCTGCTGCTCAGGCAGTAGAGGTTGATGTTGTTACTGGCGTGGTGATGGCGAATAGTTCGCATCCGCACGGGCCGAACTACGTCTGGGATAACTACGTCATGGATTTCTCTTTCGATACAAGCGGTAAGGCTGTAACCGAAGGGGATACGATTACTGTTCAGCTGCCTAGTGAACTGCGTACTCGCGCCACCCGCTTTGATGTTGATGATAAGAATGGCGGTGGAACTGCGCTTAATTGTGCAATTCCGGCAGGCGAGGGGCAATCGCTTAGCTGTGTCTTTACCGACTATGCAAAGCGACATGTGAATATGAAGGGCGATATTCATGTTCTTGCGGATATGACTCGCGAATCGACTTCTGATTCTTTTAGCTTCACAATTAATCACACTGTTACGCTGACGGCGACCGTGCCTAATGGCAATATTGTGAGGAATACGACCGGATATGCGCCTGTTGATCCCTACAAGTACGGTTGGCAGCTGCATGATGGCCACAACGATCGTTTTACATGGGAGATTTACCTCCCCGAACGTAATATCACGTCGAATACCATCAACATTACTGATACCTTTGACACCTCCTACGGTGGCTACAAGCTGTTCAATGATCCAGCGCCGAATGCTTGGCAGCAAACGCGCTTGTACAAGTGGAATTCATTGGCTGATTTCAAGGCGGATGTAAACCATCAACATCCCGCACAAAGCGTCAAAATTGGCGGTTCTGTCAATGGTGGAACCTTCACCTTGACTGAGACTGCGGATGGTTTTGTTGCTTCTTTCCCGAACTCGAATAGCGATGCCTACTACTTGCTCAAGTACTACACAGAACTCAAGATTCCTGGTTCTGCAACCGTTGGCACCAGCTTCAAGAACACTGCAGTAGTTAACGGGAAATCGACCGAACGGACTATTGCTATCGAGACTGTTGGATGGGGGGAACTTGAGGGGCAGTTGAAGACAACTCCTCCGACGCCCTCTGTGACTACTCCTCCCACGACTGTGCCTTCTCCTTCTGAGTCAACGACTGTTCCCTCGCCGAGTGTGAGTACGACGGTTCCTCCGAAGAAGAGTCTTGCGCACACTGGTGTGAATGCTGCTCCGGTGATCGGTCTGGGGGCTCTCGGCCTTGCTCTTGGTGTGGCCTTGATGCGTCGACGTCAGCAGGCGTGAAAATCTGAGCCTCTAGAATAGAGCGAAAACTTGTGGCCCTCACCCAAAAGGTGGGGGCCACACGGTACATATTAGTGTTGTTTTTGCAGTTCAGAGCGGGTGTTAGTTGGTGAATATTCCCGTGTGGTCAGTCGGCGTTCCGCGAAAACTGATTAATTTTGCTGTGTGTGGATTCTTCATTGATGCCAATTCTTTACGTGTAGTCAGAAACTGGGACTTTACTAAGAAAATTTACACGTAAATTACGTGTTTTAATATAAAAAACTTGGGTATTTCGTCGAAAACTCGCGGTTTTCTCGTTGGGAATATTCGTTTTTTTGCGCAGAAAAGCTGAAATCAGACTGGAAAATAACGTGCTAGCCTCTTGGTATCACGTCACGGAAGTGACCACCCTCCAGAAAGACGGAATGTCATGAATATCGATGCAACGCGCGAAGGACTGAGTCGTGCTTCGCTCGTTACTGCCCTTACATGTGCACTTGTCGGTGCGGGCGCACTGAGTACTTTTGGACCAGGCGTTCCCACGGCCTCGGCAGTGGAAATCAACAACGTTGTCACCGGCGTGACGATGACAAACGAATCCAGCCCCAACGGTCCCAATACGATTTGGGATGAATTTTCAGCGGATCTCACTTTTGATACGACGGGAAAGAACGTCTCTGAAGGCGACACTCTGACAATCCAGCTTCCGCAGGAACTACGTACTCGTAATGCCGATTTCGATGTGATCGATAAGAACGGTGGCGGTGTTGCGTTGAAATGCTCCCTGCCGTTCGGTACTGGACAGACCGTAAACTGTGTCTTCACCAGCTACGTGAATACGCATGTCAACGCTAAGGGTGATATCCACGTGCGAGCTGACATGGCCACAACCACGACGACGAATCGCTTTAGCTTTACAATCGGCCACTCGGTGACCCTCGAAGCCGAGATCGATCATGGCAACGTGATCTCGAATCAGTACAGCTGGGTTCCTCAACAGCCATGGAAATATGGGTGGCAACTCCATGAGGGGCATAACGAACGCTTTACGTGGGAAATCCATATTCCTGCGCAATCGATTCAGTCGCCGGTTATTTCCATTACTGACACCTTCGACACCTCCAATGGGGGCTACAAACTATTCAATGATGGAGTGAGGAACCAGCAGGCGCGCCTGCTCAAGTGGAATACGACTGCGGCCTATCGGAACGATCCTTACCACCAGCATCCGAGCGAACTCGTATGGGTTGGTGATTCCATTAACGGTGGCACCTTCACGATGACCGAAACTGCTGATGGTTTTGTTGCATCTTTCCCGAACTCGAATGACGATGCGATCTACGAGCTCAAGTACTACACCGAACTGAAGAGTCCCGAGGGCCTGAAGGTCGGCAACGTTTTCAATAACACCGCAAACGTCAACGGCCAGACCGCGACCAAGACCGTCGCCATCGAAACCGTCGGTTGGGGAAATGTTGAAAGCCAGTTGCGCACGACCCCTCCGACTCCCTCTGTGACTACTCCGCCCACGACTGTGCCTTCTCCTTCTGAGTCTACGACTGTTCCCTCGCCGAGCGTGAGCACGACGCTTCCTCCGAAGAAGAGTCTTGCGCACACTGGTGTGAACGCTGTTCCGGCCATTGGTCTGGGTGCTCTTGGCCTTGCCCTGGGCGTGGCCTTGATGCGTCGACGCCAGCAGGCCTGAGTGTTCCGTTTGCCTCGACCTCGAGCTCAGGTTCGAGCGCGTGAGGTAGCAGAGTTTCTGAGGTAACCGAAGCTCCGAGAAAGAGGAATGCTCGAGGAATAGGCTCTCGCGAAATATACAGGTGGGTCCCGTCCATTTGGATGGGACCCACCTGCGTTTGTGTTTGAAGTGCTGCTGGGTTTCTTATCTCGTACCGCGGTCGTTTGCGCGTTTGTGCGCTTGCCACGCGTCGTTTGTACCTGTCGATCGGGTTTCTGCCGTGCCCGTTGTGTGCTGCGTTCGCCGTGCCAAGCCCTCGCTATTGACATACGAAGTCGCGGAAAAGCGCAGGTTATAGCCTGTGTCTTTTGCCGACTTCGTGTGTTGGGTAGCAGTGGCCTACCCGTTGCCTTGGAGGTAGTGCGGCCTCGCCTTAATTCCTTAGCTCTCCATGCGAAGTCGTGGAATGACACAGCTCATTTCATATGTCATTTACCGACTTCGTGTGGAGTAGAAGAGCGGATTGGGCGGATGGCGCTCAGCGTTTAGGCCTGCTTCGACGCGTTGTTCCTGTCCCTTAGCCTCCACAGGAAGTTTGGGAATGCCACAGCTTATATCGTGTGTCTTTTGCCGACTTCGTGTGTCTTGCGGCGGCAAGACAGTGATTCGCGTGTTGGGGCGCAGGGCTTCGCGTGTTGGGGGGCGCAGGGAGTTCGTGTGGTGGACGAGTGGAACAGTAAAACCGTGACGAGGCCGTGGTGGGGATGCGCGAAGAAGTGCAGGCTACCCGGCCACGGCCTCGTCAAGGAGAAGAGGGCGCTTATGAGATGAGGGAAGTAAAAAGCGCCCCCTCAGACTTATAGGCGAGGAATATTACGCATATTCGACGTTGCCATTGAAACGACCTCGCCAGCGCCACGGTTTAAGACGATCTTGCTCATCGCTGTTGCGAAACCAATCACCTGGCCCGAACGGATCTCAGGAGGAAGCGAGAGCGCATTCGGATCAGTCATGACTTCAACTAGGGCCGGGCCGTCGAAAGCGAAGGCTTCCTCGAGAGCCGCGCGCAGACGCGTTGGCTCCGTGACGCGCTCGCCGTGGAAGCCGACCGCTGAAGCAACATCAGCGTAGTTGACGTCGTGGACATCGGTGCCGTAATCGGGAAGACCGTTGACCAGCATCTCCAGCTTGACCATGCCCAGCGTCGAGTTATTGAATACGACAACCTTGATGGGCAAATCATGCATGCGCGCGGTAACCAATTCGCCCAAGAGCATTGCGAGGCCACCGTCACCCGAGACCGAGACAACCTGACGATTCGGGTATGCAACCTGGGCGCCGATAGCCATTGGGAGAGCATTCGCCATCGAACCGTGGAGCAAAGAGCCAATCAGGCGACGGCTCCCGAGGGGATCGATGTAACGCGCAGTCCACACGTTACACATACCGGTGTCGGCAGTGAAGACCGCATCCTCTGCAGCAACCTCGTTGAGGATGTGTGCCGCATACTCGGGATGGATCGGCTTCATGTGCTCCGCATTGCGCGTGTAGGCGCCGACGGGGGAGTGCATGATCTTCGAGTGCTTCTTCACTTTTGCCTTGAGGAAAGCATCCGAACGATCGCGGTCAAGCAGTGGCAAGAGCGCTGCGATCAGGGGTTTGACGTCACTGTGAATGGGAAGCGAAACATCGGTACGACGGCCCAGCTTTTCGGGGCGGTTCTCAACCTGAACGGTGAACGTATTGGGCAGGAACTGATCGTAGGGGAAGTCGGTACCCAGCATGATCAGAACATCGGCATCGTTCATGCCTTCAGCAGCGGCACCATAACCCAGCAGGCCGGTCATACCGACATCAAAGGGGTTGTTGTACTGGATAAAATCCTTACCGCGCAAAGTATGGCCGATTGGGGCCTTCAAAACATCAGCGAGTTCGATGACCTCATCGTGTGCGCCCTCAACACCGGCACCGGCAAAGATGGCAACCTTCTTTGCACGGTTGAGGACGTCTGCGAGCTGGCGGACATCCTCCTCATTCGGGGTGAGCGCGGGACGGCGGGAGGGAACGTACTTTGGTGAAGGCGAGCTTGCCTTGAGATCAGAGACATCGCCAGGAAGACTGATGACCGAGACTCCAGAAAGCTCAACGGCATGGCGGATCGCGGCGTTGACGACGCGGGGTGCCTGCTCGGCGCTGGAAATCAGCTCGTTATAGACCGAGCACTCGTTGAAGAGGCGATCGGGGTGGGTTTCCTGGAAGTACATCTGGCCGATCTGGACGCTGGGAATGTGCGAGGCGATAGCCAAGACAGGTGCGCCCGAGCGTTGGGCGTCATAGAGACCATTAATGAGGTGGAGGTTTCCCGGGCCGCATGAACCTGCGCAGACAGCGAGCTTGCCGGTGAGCTGGGCCTCGGCTGCCGCGGCGAAAGCAGCGGCTTCCTCATGACGGACGTGAACCCAGTCAATCCCGCCCTTTTTGCTGCCGCCAGACTTACGGATTGCATCGACGACGGGGTTGAGTGAGTCGCCAACGATGCCATAGACGCGGTGGACGCCGGCGTCGATGAGTTGGGCAACAAGCTGCTCTGCAACGTTCATAGTCGCTCCTTGGTTAAAGTGTGCACGCCCCGCAAGCTATCAACCATCAAGCGAATACTTACGGTTCGCGCCGAACAAAACCAGTGTAGTGCGACGAAAGTCCTAGTGATTCGTTAGCGTGAGGCAAAGAACGTTTACAGGAGTGAGGCAGAAAACGAAGCTGGGGGTTATCAGCTTTTCCGACTCCTTGAAGTCTTACCCTTATGCCTCGCCTTGGTCGCTGAGCTGCTTCTCAATATCTCGAGCAAGAGCGCGAAGCTTGCTCCCGCTGGAGTGAGCCTTCTTCGCAGTCTCATTGAGCTCAGTGACCAGGTCACGCAGTGCATCTGTATCACCAAGTTGGGTGTAACAGTCGGCCAATGCAGCAAGGGGGAAGGGGTAGTTCTGGCTATCCTTAATCTCTTTTTGCATCTCGTGGGACTGCCTCAAAATCGGGATGGCGATCTCGGGCTCATTTCGCTTCATGTAGACCCATCCCCGGATGTACTCGATACCCGCCCGAAGGAAAATAAGCTCCTCGGAATCGATGGTTTCGCTATGAGAATCCAGCCATGAAATGCCAGCTTCTGCTGCCAGCAGTGCCTGATCCTTATCGTCATCCGAAGGAGTGCCAGAAGGAACATTCAGATAGACATTAGCCTGCATGCGACGCAGGGCAATGACGGAAGAATGATCGTTCATACGCTCGGCAACCTTGAGCGCGTTCGTGATAGCCGTCAAGCGAAGCGAACGATCGCCCAGTTCCTCTGCTGCCTTATTCGCAATTTCGCCTGCACGAGAGGCAGTCGGGAAGCAACCGCATTCGATCAGTCCCGGAATTGCCGCTGTTGCCGTATTGAAGGCTTCCTGATCGTTGTCAAGGTTCAGGTAATACTCTGCCAGCTCTGTGCGCAACAAGGCGGTCATCGTTTGGCCAAACCAAGATCCCGTGCAGGACAGAATCGCCTGCTCAAGGATTTCGATTGCTTCCTCGCGTCGCCTCACCGCGACAAAAGCATCCGTGATGATCTTGGTTGGGGCCAGTCCAAGAGAACGCAGAGGTGTACGCGAAATGATCTCGTTCATTCGCGTTGCCTGGGAAGCTGCCTCAGCTGATTCACCGGCCTTTAGACTTGCGACACAAATGATCAAGCGCGCGAAGAAAGCCGTGTAGGGGTCCTGCGTCGTCGAGCGTAGGACTTGGTCAGCTGTCTGGGCTGCGCGTCGAAAATCTTGTGCCTCAAGAGCAAGTTCGGCGCGTTCTAAAAGGATTGTGCGCTTGAAGGCTTCTCGCTCGGTACCGCTGCGTAGGCAAGCCGGCTTCAGGGATTCGAAGATATCAAGGCTATGCATTGCCTTCTCAATATCGCCACATTCGAGATAGTTTTCGCCGCAGGTCGACAGGCTATCCTCGATGGTGGACAGATCGAATGCGCTGATCTTTCCGCGGTTGATCGTCGGCACCATTTGGGCAATCTGACTCGTGAAGCGATCAAGGAATTCACGTACGCTTGCGCGGAAATCGGCAGAGACTTCTTCACCTTGCCACGACAAACGACTGAACTCGCAGGAATGCTTGAGGAGCTCAAGCTGCGAGCTAAACAATTCCTTGCGGCTCATCATGGTGCCGGCTCGCCCGAAAACCTTTGCAAAGAAACCGGGAGTAACAACCGGGGCATCGTCGCTCATCGAGGCGATGACCGGTGCGACTCGCGCATAGATACCTTCGAAAGCGCTGTATTGTTTGCCCAATGTCATGAGCGTCTTTGCGAAGTTAGCAAAGAGCAGAGCCTCTTCAGGACTGCTGGTATCGAAGTCCAGGTCCGCGATGTTTTCGGATGAAGCTAAGGCCCAGTCGGTGAGAACATTGCTTTCAACACTGAAACCAATGGCATCGCCAATTGCGATATAGCGATCAAAAGCTTCGCGCATCGAAGTCGGAGCTTTCGGAACGCTGTAATCAACGGCCGGATAGGGGTCCGTCTCATCAATCGTTTCACTCTTGCCGCGGGAAGAGCGCGAGGGAGGAATCGGGTGGGCCTCTTGTCCTTCAACCGTAGAAATCGGCTCCGGCATACTCTCGCGTTCGCCCACGAGTTCAAAACGCCACTCGCTATTCGCACGCTTTTCGGCCTCGTCGTCAACGGGACCAGCCTCAATAATTTCACGAGTCAGCACAGTGCAGTAGTCATTTCCATTGCGCCTATCGAAGAGCGCAGCCACGTCTAAAGCCCACCCGCTCAGTCGATCGGCGACCTCAGACAGAGGCGTATTGGCGTCAAGTCGTGGACCTTCGCACCACTGGGAGTGCCCCGTGCACAGCGCTCCCAATGGATCCTCTCCCTTCCCGCGCTTAGCGGCCTCGCGCGCGGTCAGTGCAGCGCCTCGGAGATAATCCATGAGCAGCGAGGCGCTCTCCGCCTGAGAAGTCAAAGCGATGCTGTCACGCAAGATATCAAGCGCGCGTTGCCACCTGCCTGAGCGCACAAGAAACTCCATGTGCGTGCCCAGAATATCCATTGCATTAGCAGAGCCACGATGCTGATGGTATGAGCGTACGTGTGCTTCCCAAGCGGTGTCCGGACGACCAGACATCAGGAGAGGAATCATTGCATGAGCGCGAATACTGTAAGGCTGAGCGGCACACGCACCCTCCTCGTCGAAGAGTGGCATTGCAGTGGCAACCGCGCGCTCCCAGTCCTTGCGGGCCGTGGCCTCGGCAATCTGCTTCTCCGGATCGCAGCCAGCACAGTCGCAGATCTCATCGCGAGGGGTTGCGCGCCACAAGGTCAGTGCCTCGCGGGCCTCGTCAAGGTCACCCTTGCGCAGGGCGAGCATGACGCGCACTCCGTGGACGACATGCATGGAAAAGCCCTGTTCAGAAACAAATTGCGCCAAACCGGTCGTCAGTTCCTCGAGCTGCTCGCGGGAAACAGCGGGGTTGCGTCCTGCTGCGGAGACCGTTCCCTTGTAGAGCCAAGCGAGCTCTTCGATCTGATCGGCATCGAAATCTGCCGGATTCTTCTCGAACATGTTTAGGAGGGTTGACAGAGGGGCCAAAGCCTTCCACTCTTCATTTCCCTGCTGATAGGACATGGTGAGTTCGAGGTAGGCATCGATCTTCAGATCGGTCTCACCTTCGAGGGCGTCTGCCCACATCGCTGCTTGCGCGATCTGCGCGCTTCGAGAGGGAGCCCAGGGGAGCTGTGAGGCGTACTCGAGGAGATCGCGAACTTCTTGTGCGTTTGGCATGGCTGGAGGGTCCTTTGAAGAGAATGGGCCGATCAGTTGGAGGTGTCGTCGAGTGCGGAATCAAGGAGCGAACCGAGGAGCTGCGCAGCCCACGCGCGTTCCTTGGGTCCCAAAGTTTGGCGTCCCGCCAAGAGGCTCTGGACGTAGAGTCCACGCAGAACATTCGAGGCCGTCTGCGGGACACTGCTTGCGTGGATCAGTCGCGTGATCAGCGAATTTGAACGGTTCAGTACCAAACGGGGTGGCTTAGAATTCGCGAAAGGATCGCTGACCCCCATGATCCCCGCCCACATCTTCGAGGCCTGTGCCTGAGAATTGCGCTGGACGTGGCGTCCTGCGAAATCTGGGTCTGGCAGGTAGAGCGCGGGAAGAGTCAGAGGAGTAAAGCGGCGAAGGACAACTTCGCAATCCGAGGGGTCAATCGCCTGGGCGGCAATGAGCATGAGGTCCATGGCCTCGGCTTGCTCGGACAAGGTGCATTCTTCGAAAGCGTCAAGAAGCTCAGAGGGGTCAACCAAGCGAATCTTCTGGGCGAGCGTCGAATAGCGCGGGTCGGTGAGCAGTGCGTTGATGAGTTCCTCGTCGTAGGCGTAGCCCGCGTTGACAAGGACCATTGATTGCGATGCCGCGACGTCTGCCAAGGCGCGGTACTGGTCGACCGTGCGCGTGTAGCGGATCGACTCGTGCGAAGCCAGCAGATCGAGGAGCGGGAATGATCCCACGGTGCTCTCAAGGGGAACGTAGCGCGCGGTGAGGTCAAGCATGTAAGGATCGCGAACGGCGACCGCGCGCAGTCCCATCGCGTGGATCGAAATAAAGTCATTGAAACGACTGGGGGAGTGCTCCGCCATGTCTTCAAGCCACTGACGAATTGACGAACCAATTGCTTGGCGAGTGTTTTCCAAAAGTTCATCATCGCTGAGCTGTTCGCGCGAGGCTGTCAGGCGCAGGTAGTTCGAATTACCAATAAAGCGAACGAAATACGCCCACTGGGGGACGATCCCTTCGCATGCGCGTGAGACCAACATCCTCTTCGCGTAGACCGTGTGGTGATCGGAAGAAAGTGCGTTGGGACGCTGGGAAACGATCGCGATGCCCTTCACTCCTGCTGCGGGGACATCGATCGGAATGATGTCCATCCCCGCTGAGCCCAAGTGCTCGTCGCACCACTGCTGCTGCGCGGCTGGTTCGAGTTCCCACACGGGCGTTTCATTGCCGTGGAAAGTTGCGGCCGAGTCGGAGCGGACTTCGATGGAAATCGGAAGAAGCGAGGCGAATTCGTCGACGAGCGCGCGGACTGTATCGGGGTCAATCCATGGCTCCCCGGGGTGAGCCTCCAAGACGACCTCGGTTCCGGGTTCGCCCAAATTATGGGGATCGCCGGGGCCGAGCGGCTGAGTCGTGTAGGTGCCCTCCGTCTTTCCTTGCCAAATGACGGTGGGGGAGTTGGCAGACTTTGCCGAGCGCGAGTAGACGGTGATCGAATCGGAGATCATGAAGCAGGAGAGCATACCGATGCCGAATTGACCGAGGAAGTCACTGCGTGCCATCCCAAGTTCGTCGCGCTTGGAAGAGGCACCGATTGTCGAGAGTAAGCCGGCGGCTTCTTCTTCGGTGAGGCCAATTCCGCTGTCGCGGCACTTGAGGGTGCGCCCTTCGATGGTGATAGTGACGCGGCGCGGGCACCCGGGGTCGAGTGCGCTGCGGGCTTCGATGGCATCGAGGCCGTTTTGGAGAAGTTCGCGGATGTAGACGCGTGGGCCGGAGTATAGATTGCGAGAGAGAAGATCGACCATTCCTCTCAGGTCCACTTGGAAAGTTGACATCCCTGTCCCTTCTTATTGACGACCGGAACGCTGGCGAAGACGCTCGCGCTTGTGGTTACTTGACCTCTTCAAAGATATAAGATCTTTGAGACTGACAATAATAACGCCCGCAAGAATGAGGGCCATTCCTGAAATGTCGAGCAGCGTGAAGTGCGTGCCGACGAGGAGGAAAGAGAAGAAAGCTGCCGAGATTGGTTGAAGGCAGGAAATGAGGCTTGCGCGCACCGGACCGATATCGCCGACTCCTTGCAGGAACAAGCTGAAGGCGAAGGTTGTCCCGATGATGACCAATCCGGCCATGGCAAGGATCGACATGAGATCCCAGGTGATGGAGTAATTCCATACTCGCACGATGAGCCCCAAGATGATGCCGCCGATGATGAATCCGTAAGCAACGACTAATTCGCTCCCGTAACGGCGAATGAGTTTAACGGGAATGAGGGTGTACAAGGCGAAGCCGATTGCGCTTGCGAGGCCCCAATTCAGGGCTTGGGTTGAAATCACTAAGGAATCGATTTTGCCGTGCGTTGCCAAGATAAACGTTCCGAAGAGGGCAAAGATAATTGCAAAAAGTTCGGTGTATTTGGGAAGCCTGCGCACTGTGACGCAGACGAAGAGAACGATGAGGATCGGGCCGAGGAACTCAATAACGGTTGCCGTTCCCGCATTGGAATAGCCAATGGCTACAACGTAGGTCAGCTGGCTGGCTGCAAGCCCGAATACGGAATAGGTGACCATGGGAAGGTAGCTCCTGCGGTTGTGGAGCAGCTGCTTGTGAAGCTCAGAGATTCCACGGTCTTTGAACAGAAGAAAGAGCATGGTTGTTGGTGCGGCAAGGAGCATGCGAATAGCCGTGAGCCAATAGGGATCGGCGTGGTACTCCTTCATGAGGAACTCGCTACAGACCCCTGAGAAGCCCCAGGCGATGGAGGCAAAAATAGTAATAACGTACCCGCGGGCTCGCTTGTTCATGGTCTTCCTCAACGTACAGTGCCAGCCACATCAGTCTAATGTGTTTTTGATACATCTGTACCACGAGGCGCGATGCGGATACGGGGCCAGTACCCGAAAGTACCGGCCCCGTATTGCCGTCTCCGCTTTTTAGCCTTCTGAATCCTCACGAGGTTCTTCGGCATCGATCATTTCCTGAATAGTGCGGATCAAAGCACGAAGCCTTGTTCCTTTGATCGTTGCAAGCTTGTTGACCTCGGTGGTTTCTGCAATGCACTCGCGTAATCCGTCAAAGTTCCCCATTGAGAGATAGCACTGAGCCATGGCGTGCATGGGGTACCCAAAACCGTCGTATTCTCCGAGTTCTCGGTATTCGTCAAGAGCCAATCGCAGGTGTTCGATAGCGCCGACTGGATCGCCGCAGTTCAAGGTGACCCACCCTTGCGTGTAGTTCACATCAGCCCTGAGAACCCTCAGTCGACGAGTGATGTCCTCGCCGGCAGGTGGTGCAATGAGCTCTCGGGCGCGATCCAAAACCTGGTTTGCGCGTCTTTCATCCTCCTCGCTGACGCGGCCAGGCGTTCCAACGATTACGGCAGCTTCTTGGCGGAGCCAGCGGCACTCCTCGTCGACGTCTTCCAAGTCATGGCAGATCTCTGCGGCCATATGTGCGGCAGTGGCTTTTGCCAAACGGTCATCCATTTCTCGGGCCGCATGGAAGGCCGTTTCAATCAGGCTCAGTGCGAAGAGCGGGTAGTCGCGCTCACGCAAGGATCGTGCCTCTGTGACTGCTAGATCGTAGGCGTCTTGGAATTCGTTGAGACGCCAGTAGATCTGTGCCAATGATGGAGCCAGTTCACCCCGTCGTGCCCGGAAATAAGGCGTGTCTTCGAGGGCGCCCATGGCTTCTTCAAAGATTTCGACAGCCTCTGAGATGCGGTCCTTGTTAACAAGGGCATTGGCGAATATGGGGCCAGCAAGAGGGATATATACCCGGGTTGGGAAAGAATGAACAATCTCGCTCAATCGTCGTCCCTGCGCAAGTGCCTCGTCATATTGCCCTGCGGAGATAGACCCGGCGCAAATGATCGCGCGACCGATGATGGCAGTGTAGGGATCGCACATTGGGCTCACTCGCATGGCCTTATCGGCATATTGACATGCCTTCATGTACTCATCTCGCTCGCGCTCCATCTGTGCCCGTTCGAGTAGCAAGTTGATGGTGACGCGGTCAGGAGAAGACGCGTGGCGGTTGAAAGCTCGTTCGAGGCTTTCGTACAGATCGTAGCCGGCGCTTGCTTCCTCGTATTCCCTGCAGCTACTGCACATCGTCGCTGCTGTTGCGATCGATGAACTGATGATGTCAAGGTCGCGGGCCTGGCCAGCACCTCTATTCAGCTGGTTAACTACTGCTGAAATAAGGAGCCGATGCTTGCGGGCAGCCTCGACGGCGCGTGTCTTGATGTCGTCTGGGATCGCTTGGTTACGAATGTAGTAGTAGTCGACCTCGATGTAGGAGCGTCTGATTGCAAGCAGGCTCTCATAAAGCTGCTTGCGTCCAAGAGATGCGTTCTTTCCCATGAGCTTGGAGAAGAAACCGGGGGAAACAATGTCGGGATCATCGGGAAGCTGTGAAATGATCTCTGATACCCGAGAGACGATTTTCTTTGCATTGTCGTACTCGCGACGCATGATCAAAGCAGCGCAGGCAAATTGACTGAAAAATATCGCATCCTCATCTGCGTAGTGAATGTCCATCACCGACTCATCCATGCAGATGACGCGGTCAATAATGAACTGGCGCTCGACATCGAAACCAGTTATTCCGCAGCGCTTCAGGAAACGATCGTAACCTTCTTGCACTGTTGCTGGAACAGGGAAAGGCGTGAAATCGACGGGCGGATAGGGATCCGTATCATCGGTGGTGCGAACCTTGTCTTGACGAATGAGATGGGTTGCGTACTTTCGGGGTTTATCAACATCGCTCGTTGAAATTCCTTCGGGAAGAGCCTCTCGTTCCCCGGCAATTTCGAAGGTCCAGGTCTTCGTCGCGAGTTCTTCCGCATCATCATCGAAAGTATGCGCATCAAGAACTTCTTTCGCGCTGGCGGTGAAGAAGTCATTCCCGTTACGAGTGTCAAAAAGCTTGGCGACCGCGAGGAGCCAATCAGCGAGCTTTTCGGCAACCTCGGATAGGGGAGTATTTGCATCGAGGCGTGGCCCCTCGCACCACTGAGACTGGCCTGTGCACAGCGCACGGAAGGATTCTTGTCCGCGGCCGCGATCGCTGGCCTCGCGAGCAGCCAAAGCCGCTCCCTTAAGGTAATCAAACAAAAGCGCGCAGCTCTCGGCCTGCGAAGTCAAGGCAATGGAATCGCGCAAGATCTCAAGGGCACGCTGCCAGCGTCCCGAACGCACGAGAAACTCCATGTGCGTTCCCAAGATGTCCATGTACATGGCGGAACGTCGGTGATGGCGATACGAACGCACGTGTGATTCCCATGCGGCGGCAGGGCGCCCGGACATGAGGAGGGGAATCATCGAAGCAGCTTGGATTCCCGCAGGCTGATTTCCACAGCCTTCAGTGGTGTCAAGCAAAGGAACCGCAGTGGCAACTGCACGCTCCCAATCCTTCGTAACCGTGGCCTCGGTAATCTGGCGTTCGGGATCGCACAGCGCGCAATCGGAGACGGAATCACGCGGGGTGGCGCGCCATTGAACGAGCTCTTCGTGTGCTTTTTCTGGATCGCCCATTCGCAGTGCTAGGGTAAAGCGGCTTCCATGCACCGAGTGCATAGAAAAACCCTGATCTTGGAAGAAGCGTCCCAGGCCTTCGGAGAGTTCAAGAGCCTGCTCGCGCGAAACTGCGGGATTTCGGCCGGCAGCGGTGACGGCGTTCTTGTAGAGCCATGCGAGGTCATGGACTTGGTCAGCGTCGAAAGCTGCGGGGTTTTCTTCGAATCTTGTCAGGCACCAGGCAGTAGGTGCGAGTGCTTTCCACTCTTCGTTTCCCTGCTGGTAGCACAGCGCAAGTTCAAGATAGACCTCGAGCTGCAAGGCTTCTTCGCCTTCGAGGGCATCTGCCAGAACGGCAGCCTGCGCAACTTCAGCGCTGCGGGTTGGCCCCCAGGGCATGCTTGAGGTACGACTCAGGATATCTTTGACTTCTTGAATACTGCTCATGGCCGTATTGTTCCTAACCGTCGATGAAAAGATCAGGGCGTGTAATGCGACTTGGGTCCATAGTAGCTGGGAGTTGTCAGAAGACTAAAAGTGCTCTTTTGGGACATATTGAAGCGATTGTGCGGAAGTTAGTCGCGCAATAAGCGCGCAATTTTTGCTTGCGGGACAAAGGTGTCACTTGTGTGGGTAATGCTTGCCTAACCTTGCTATATGCAACTATCACAATTTCCTTTGCGGACTCGGGCGCGTCTGGGAAATATGGACGTTCCTTCAGAACACCGACTCCGCCTGTATGAACTTGGAGTTCGCCCCGGAAGCGAATTCTTCATCGTCAACAAGGCTGCTTTCGGTGGCCTCGTCGTCAATATTGCTGGCGCGCGCGTCGCAGTTGATCGTCGCAGCGCCCGAGCGATCGAAGTGGAGGAAATCGCATGAGCTGCCCACACTGCTCTCCCAAATCAGATGTCGCTGTGTTGGACACTCCGACCTCAAATGGTGGAGAAAGAACGATTGTTTTAGTTGGTAACCCGAACGTTGGGAAATCAACACTATTTAACGCGATTACCGGTTCCCGCCAGCACGTCGTTAATGCTCCCGGCACCACGGTTGAAATGAAGCGCGGTACTTGGCGTGCGCTGGGTGCAAACCTTATTGATCTTCCGGGAACCTATTCCTTGATCGCATCTTCTCCTGACGAGCAAGTTGTCAGTGACACTCTTTCTGGTGCCGAGGGCTCATTCACCGACCCGCGAACCGGACGAAAAGTTGATCTGGCTATTGTCCTTTTGGACGCCAGCGCAATGACGCGTTCGCTCTATCTCTTGGGACAGGTTGCACAAGCTGGTCACCCCGTAGTCGCCGTCGCCACAATGGTTGATGTTTCTGAGAAGGACGGCCAGAAGTACCCCGTTGACAAGCTCGCAGAGGAATTGGGGATCCCTGTCTTGGCCGTAGACCCGCGCCACTACGACAACCCTGATCTTCTCGAAGGAATTGTCCGTCACGCGCTCGAACACCACGCGCGTCCGAAGGGCCTTCCCGTCAACGCGGCTGATGGAAGCTGTACCTGCGGATGTGGTGGACTGACCCAAGCGGATGAGCTCTTTGCCTGGGTTGACAAGGTTGAGACAGCAGTCGTCGGTGAGCCCCAGGGAGACCCGACCCTGTCCACCTCGGACAAAATCGACCGCGTCTTGCTCAACCCGTGGATCGGCATCCCGATCTTCTTCGCCCTCATGTGGCTCCTCTTCAAAGTCGCAGGCGAATGGGTTAGCCCCGTCCAGGACTTCTTCGAGCACATCTTCTCCTCAACGGATGAAGGCTTCCCCTCTCTAGCGAATGGAATTACCTACCTCCTCACGCTCGGTGGACTTCAAGACGGTTGGCTTCACAGCTTCCTCATTGGTGGTCTATGCACCGGTTTGGGTGTGGTTTCTTCCTTCATTCCCCTGATGTTCATCATCTTCTTGATGATTTCCATCCTGGAAGACTCCGGTTACATGGCACGCGCCGCCTTCCTTGGTGACCGCGTCATGCGCGCGATCGGCCTGGATGGCCGCGTGATCTTGCCGCTGATCATGGGATTTGGCTGCAATCTACCGTCACTGGCGGCAACGCGTACGCTTCCCAACACCGCCCAGCGAATCGTCACGACCATCATTACGCCCTACACCTCGTGTGCAGCGCGACTGACCATCTACCTGATGATCGCCAGGATCTTCTTCCCTGATAACGCTGGAACAGTGATCTTCTCGCTCTATGTGCTCTCGCTCATCATGGTGATCTTGGGTGCGCTTGTTCTCAAGCCCTTCTTCACGAAGAAGACCACAACATCTCCGCTGTTCCTCGTGCTTCCCGCATACCAGGTTCCGCGCGTTTTCGTGATCTTACGGACGACGTGGCTGCGTGCGTGGGCCTTCGTGAAGGGTGCCGGCAAGATTATCTTGGCGATGACCTTCGTCGTGTGGCTCATGAGTGCAATCCCCATGGCGGGGAACTACTCTTTCGCTGATTCCGAACTCCCCATGGAAGATTCTCTCTACGGCCGCACCGCCCAGGTGCTTGAACCCGTGTTCAAGCCTGCTGGTTTTGGTGAATGGCACATGACCGGTGCTCTTATGACTGGCTTCGTTGCGAAGGAAACGGTGATTTCCTCGATCGTTACTTCCTACAATATGGATCCCGAA
Source organism: Actinomyces sp. Marseille-QA0893 (assembly GCF_976954355.1). Lineage (NCBI taxonomy): Bacteria > Bacillati > Actinomycetota > Actinomycetes > Actinomycetales > Actinomycetaceae > Actinomyces > Actinomyces sp. Marseille-QA0893. The sequence continues at coordinate 13,946 of NZ_CDRJSY010000002.1, read as the reverse complement.
ACCGAGGGCGGCGACGCTGAAGACGGTGGCGATGACTTGGGTTCGCTTCCGACTCTGGTCACTGAATCTTTCGAAAAGTCCGCGGGAGATGCGGCACCGGTTGCCGCCTATGCCTTCTTGGTCTTCGTCCTCACCTACACCCCGTGTATGGCGACAGTAGCTGAACAGGTCCGCCAGATTGGCGGCAAACTCACAGCAGCGGCGGTTGGCGTCCAACTCGTCAGTGCGTGGGTCCTTGCCGTTGCCGTCTTCCAGATCGGACGCCTGATCCTGTGACTGCGTCATTTGTCTCCCCAGCCCAGCGTCTCAAAGAGGCGCTGGCACGGGGCTGCACTCTCGAGGCCGCCGCTCAGCGGGCGAAAGTATCGCTCGCCTTTGCGACCGTGGTCGTCGAAGATATGCAGCGCCGAGGCCAAGCAGCCAGTGCTCAGTCGCTGTGCGCTTCCGGGTTGGGTGCGTGCCACGGGAATAAAGCTCCCGAGGTGATGCTTCACTGTTCGGGATGCCCTCTGGTCATCTAGTACCCGCCCGAGCCCAATCGACAAGAAGGCTCCCTGTCGACCTGCATGAAGCAGTGATCGACAGGGAGCCTTCTGATCAGCCGCTTTAGGCTTACTTCACTCCGGTGATGACGCCGTCCTCGGTGAGTTCGATGCGCTCTGCTGCGGGGTGAGCAGACAAACCCGGCATGGTCGACAAGGTTCCCGAAATCGCGTAGACATAGCCCGCACCCGCTGCAAGACGGACTTCACGGATCGGAAGCGTCCACCCGGTGGGAGCGCCCTTTGCTTGCGGATCGGCGCTCAGCGACATCGGAGTCTTAGCAACGACGACCTTCAAATTCCCATAACCCGCCTCTTGATATTCCTTGAGGCGCTTAGCTGCCGCAGGCGTGTAATCAACACCCGCAGCGCCGTACATCGCAGCGACCTTCGCGATCTTTTCTTTCAAGGAATCCTCATCTGCGTAGAGAGGATGGACTGCGGAAGGATCGGATTCTTCACAGGCTGCCTGCACTTCGCGCGCCAAGGCACGGGCACCCTCACCACCTTCGACAACGCCCAAGGAACGCGCCACACGCACCCCCGCCTCGGCGCAGATCGCCTCGATCTCAGCCAACTCGGCCTCGTGATCGGTGGGGAAGACGTTAATGGCAACCACGGGGTTCAGGCCAAAACCGCGAACGATCTCGATGTGCTTGAGAAGGTTTGCACTTCCCACGCGCACTTCCTCAACATTTTCTTCCACCATTGCCTCGGGAAGAGCTTTCCCCGGGGCAAGCTTGTAGTGACCCGAGTGAGACTTGAGCGCGCGAACCGTCGTGACGATGACCGCGCAATCGGGGCGCAAGCCGCCCAGAGGGCACTTGATGTTGAAGAAACGCTCGGCGCCCATATCTGCGCCGAATCCTGCTTCGGTCACAACGAAGTCGCTGTGCTGGCCGGCAAGAAGATCCGCGATCACCGAGGAACATCCCGTCGCAATATTTCCAAAGGGCCCGGTGTGCACTAAAACGGGGCTTCCCTCGGTGGTGCGCAAAAGATTCGGGCTCAGCGCATCACGCAAAAGCGCCGCCATCGCTCCCGCAGCCTTGAGGTCCTCTGCGGTCACGTATTCTCCGGCCTCGTTTTGGCCAATAACGATGCGGCCAAGGCGCTCACGCAGATCGCGGTAAGAGGTCGCCAAGGACATGATGACCATGACTTCGCTGGCTGCAGTGATGTCGAAAGAAGCTTGGCGAGTTACTCCGTCGATTGCCCCGCCCAGGCCGGTTACGACGTGGCGTAGAGAGCGATCATTGACATCAAGGACGCGAGGCCACGTGATCGAACGCTCCTTGAGGTGCAGCTCATTTCCTTGGTGGAGGTGATTGTCAATCATTGCAGACAGGAGATTGTGTGCCGCAGTGATTGCGTGGAAATCACCGGTCAGGTGCAGATTCATCTTCTCGAATGGCAGGACCTGGCTCTTACCGCTGCCCGCTGCTCCTCCCTTGACACCGAAAGTCGGGCCCATTGAGGGCTGGCGAATAGTCAGGGTCGCGGAGGCACCTTCCAGGGCTAGGCCCTGAACCAAGCCGATTGCGGTTGTCGTCTTGCCCTCGCCATAGGGAGTCGGGGAGGTAGCAGTGACCACAACATAATGGGCACGCTGAGGGGCAGAGACATCGAGTGCCTCGAGATCGACCTTCGCAAGGTCAAAACCGTAGGGACGCAGGTGCTCGCTGGGGATTCCAGCTCGTTCGCCCAGCTCCACCAGTGGGGCCAATTTGGACGCAAAATCAGTTGCAACAGTGCTCATGGGGATAGCTTAAAGCACCGACTCTCTTGGGACCGGGCGGCCCAAGTGCTGGGAAAATGTTCCCTTACGGCGCTTTGTCCCCGGTGAGCCCAGCCTTTTCTATTACGGTGGTTTTGTGGCCGTAAATTTCTTTTCTCGATCGACGCAAGATTCCCCGCGGGAGCAGGCACAGCCCTCTTCCGAGATGCCGAGTGCACCCAGCGACCATGTTGTCCAGGAATGGCGTGCACAATTGCGCCAAATTACCTCAGAAGAAGGTGGAAACACTTTCCCGCGATTGACCGTGTCTGAGGCGCATCCCGGCGGCCTGGCTCAACTGTATGCGGGGCGGCCCACGAAACTCTCCAGCCTCATCCGAGAAAGCGCTGCGCACAAACGCGCCTTGGAGCGCGCGCGTTCCTTGGTTTCCTTCGCCCATGAAATGGCGATGCGCCACGGCGTCGCTCCCGTCCACATCGCGATCGGACACGCACAGTGGGGGGAAGACGAGGCCCGCACCAGCGCACCGGTTTTCTTGCGTCCCCTGCGCCTGACTCTTGAAGGCGACGATGTCGTCATCACCTTGCGTCACGGGATGGAACTGTCGGCCGCATTCGAAGACGCACTCGCGGAAAAGAACGTCCACATCGACATGGACGAGGTCGCGCACCTGTCCACTCAGACCCACGGTTTCTCGGCCTCGGTTGTCTTGGACCACGCGCGTCAAGCTGCCTCTGTGCTTGACAACTTTGATGTACGCGAAGAACTGACCATCGGCATTTTTGAGCACCCGGCCGCACTTCTGCTTCGCGAACTCGATCGTCCCGCTCACTTGATGAAGAACCGTATTATCCGCGCTCTGGCTGGGGATGCGGCTGCGCGTAGTGCCATTTCGGGGCCTCTTCCCGAATCGAACCCCAGTGACCGTGACCCCGATGAGGAACGCGGTGCCGGTGACCTGACGCCGAAGCAGCAAGACGTTGTCGAGGCCGTCGCGGATGGTCATTCCTTCATCGTTGATGCGCCCTCGGGGGCAGATGATGCTTCTTTGATCGCGGCGATTATTGCCGATAGCGCCGCGAATGGCCGCACGGTGGTCCATATTGCAGGATCGCCTTCGCGGACCTTGGCTGTGCACGGTCGCCTTCGCGACTTGGGCGTGGACGAGGCCGCGGTTCGTATCGACGGTTCTAACGCCTCTGATGCGACGCTGGGTCTTCAGCTCATTCATGCCTCGCAAGATCTGACCTCGGTCGAGGACAGCGCTGAGGTCGCAAAGATGCGCGCTCGTTTGCGTAGTGTTCGCCAGACACTTTCGTCCTACACGACTTACCTGCATCGCCCCTTCAAGCAGTTTGGGGTCAGCGCATTTGATGCCCTCCAGGTTCTCACCGACCTGACGGCGACCAAGCCAGCGCCGCGTACTCGTGTGCGTTTGAGTGAAGAGATCCTTATTGAGATCGCTTCCGACCAAGGTGCGCGTGCCCGCGAACTTCTCCACGAGGCCTCGTCCTTGGGAGTGTTCTCGCGCAATGCGCAGGTGGGCCCGTGGAAGGGGATCGTCATTGGTTCCCAGGAGCAGGTTCCCGACGTCCTTGAGCGCGTGAATCGCCTTGCGAAGGAAACTTTGCCTGAGCTTCGTGTGCTGATTGCCTCTGTCGCTGGAGAGACGGGGATTTCTTCCGCGGTCAATATGCGTCAGTGGTACGACCAACTCGCTATGTTCGAGGGGGTTCGTGAGGTTCTCGACGTTTTCCAACCGCGGGTCTTTGAGCGTTCCGCTGCCGACATGGTCATTGCGACGGCCTCGAAGAAGTGGCGTCAAGAGCACGGTATTTCCATGCCCCGCTCACAGCGAGTCCGCTTGGTCAAGCAGGCTCAGGACATGCTGCGTCCGGGAAGCCATGTTGAGGACTTGCATCGTGCGCTGTTGACCGTTCAGGAGCGCCGCGATGTGTGGCGTCAGCACTGCGATAGCGACGGCTGGCCGAAGTTGCCATCGAACTTGGCTCAGGCCGCTGCCCTCACTCACGAGGTTGCCGAAGACCTTGCGCACCTGAACCCCATGTTCGTTACCGCTCATGGCGATCTAGACATGATGCCAATCGTTGATTTGGCAAAGCTTTGCGAGCGCCTGAGTGTCGATCCTGAGGGCGGTTATGAATTGCCGCGTCGCGTCGCGGTCTTGAAAGAACTGGCCGAGTTGGGGCTGGAGCCTTTGACACGCGATCTTCGTGGCCGTCACGTTGATGACGACCAGCTGGACGCCGAACTCGATCTTGCGTGGTGGGCTTCCATCCTTGGTCTCATGCTGGCGACGGACTCTCGTTTGGGTGGCTTTGATCCCGCGGTCCTTGAGCAGGCTTTGACTGAAGGGCGTGAACTGGATCGTCAGCAGGTCGCCTCCTTGGTTCCGCAAGTGATCTCACGCCTTCGCCGAGGCCGAACCCAAGCCGTTGCGAATGATCCTCAAGCTTTGAGCGCGCTTGAATTAGCTGTCAATGACCAGCATGCGCTGACCTCGTTGTATGCGCAGTTCCCCTTGGCGTGGGATTTGATCCCGGCGGTCTTGACGGTTCCGACTCTTGTCCCGCAGATTTTGCCGGAGAATCATCAGGTCGATGTTGTCATCTTGGATGACGTTGATGCACTGCCTTTGGCGGAGCTTGTTCCGATCATTTCGCGTGCTTCTCAGGTCGTTCTTTTCGCTGATCTTGCCCAAGAACACGTCGATGATTCGGTTGCGGCTCTTTCCGAGGTTCTTCCTCACCTGCGTATGGAAGTGCGCCCGACTCGTTTGAATGATCAGATGGCGCTTCTTCTTGCGCGTTACCGCGTTGATCACACGGGTGTTCCGGTTCCGTGGACTTCCGCCAGTGCTCCCGTAACAGCGATTTGGACCGAGGGGACGGGTATGCCGACCCCCGGTAGTGAGGCTGTTGAATCGACCGCGGCGGAAGTGGATGCCGTCGTTGAAGCTGTTCTCGAACATGCGACGACTACTCCTGAGCGTTCCCTCGCAGTGGTCGCCCTGAACTCGCAGCACGCGGAGAGGATCCGCAGCCAGCTTATGCGGACGATTGGCGCAGAGCCCGGCTTGGCCTCGTTCTTCGATCCCGCACGCGTGGAGCCCTTCGTGGTTGTCGACCCCGATGGTGCACGAGGCCTGGGCCGCGACCACATCATCATCGCTGTCGGTTTTGCGAAGACCCCGCACGGTCGCGTGATCCACCACTTCGGTGTCTTTTCTTCCCCCGCGGGAGCGGGCGCGATGGCCGATGTCTTGCGTTCTGTGCGCGGAGACCTCACCGTCGTGTCCTCGATTCGCCCCGAAGAAATCGATACGTCCCGCCTGTCCCAGCGTGGTGCGCTGATGCTCGTCGATCTCCTTGAGATTGCCCGAGGCCAATCCGGGGTTGGTATTGATTCGTGGCCGACCCTGGATATTGAACCTGATCGACTGCTCATTGATCTTGCGGATCGACTCTACGGCCTCGGTCTTGAAGTCGTGGCAAACATCGGGATTCCCGGTGGATTGCGGATTCCGCTGGCGATCGGGCATCCTGAGGTTCCGGGGCGTCTGCTCCTTGCAGTGCTCACCGATGATGACGAATACGTTGCGCAGCCCTCGCTGCGTGTGCGTGATCGCCTGTGGCCCGCGATGCTTGAAGCACAGGGCTGGAAGGTCCACATTGCCTTGTCGATGGCGGTGTTCATCGATCCAGCGAAGGAAACAGATCGGATCGTCCAGCTGGTTTTGGACGCCGTCGACGAGATCAACGGTCCCGCTGTTCCCGTGATGGAGCTTCCTGAGAATCCGGATGCTGAGTTCGGTGCGAATGCTTCTGAGGACGCTGATCTTGCACCTATTTCTGAAGAAGACGCAGCAGATGACCATGCTGGCGAGGCACGTCAGCGTCGCGATGAATGGGTTGAAGACACTCAGGGTGGGGAGGGTGACCTTCTTGCAAGCGATATCGAGGCCGAGAGTGCGCGCGGCGAGCGTCCTGCGATTGCTCGTGGGCTTCCCCTTGCCGCCTACAGTGATGATCAACTCGATGAGATCGCGCAGTGGGTTGCCTCTGATGGAGTAGAGCGCAGCGAGGAAGAATCGGTCGATGAGCTTTGGCGCGCTCTCGGTCTGACGCGTCGTGGTGCCCAGACTGATGCTGTCTTGCGTCACGTTGTTCGTAGGAATACGAGCGCAAAGTAATAAGGCAGCTGAAAATGAGTGAAATCGGTCAGGGGAGCGTGCGGCGGCGAGCACGCAGGCGTGTGCTTTACGTCAACGAGGTGGATTTACGCTTGAGCGACCAGGGGATTCCCACTTCTCTTGAGGAACAAGTGAGTGATCAGGAACGCCAAGATGCCGCTGATAAGGCTCATATTGTTGGCGAAGCTGATCAGTCGAATACTCAGCGTTTGAAAGAGAATGTGCCTCCGCATGCGCAGGCGCGGATTTAAGCGCTGTCTTTGGACATAAAAACGGTGGTGGCAACCAAATGGTTGCCACCACCGTGACGTTTCAGGCGAACAATCAGTTGTTGTTCTGAGCCTTGAGCAGGTCGCGGATCTCCGAGAGCAGCTGAACATCTTCGCTGACCTCGGGGGTCTCCACAGCTTCTTCCTTCTTGCGGCGAGCTGCCAGCGCGTTCATCGGCAAGACGATGAAGAAGTACAGCGCGAAGGCGACAAGCAGGAAGTTCACGAGCGCAGTGATGACGGCACCGGGCTGCACGGTTGCGGTACCAATCGTGAACTGGAAGACATCGTCGAAGTTCTGCTCGCCAAAAAGACCACCGATGAGGGGGTTGATGACCTGTTTGACCAGTGCGGTGACGACTGCGGTGAAGGCAGTACCGATCACCATACCGACAGCAAGATCAATGGCGTTTCCGCGGGAAATGAATTCCTTGAAGCCCTTAAGCATGGATTTCTCCTTGAGTTGTATTTTCAGCTCTGAGTCCAGCAGGTCTCACCGAACTCGCACGTGTTGCGTGACGCGTATGCGTCAACCAAGGAAAAAGCCTAGCGAGAAAAAGAAGGCCGAGGGAAGCTGAAAACAAGCAGTTTTCCTCACAAAATGCGGCACTGTTTTGCAGGAGTTACTCATTGCGCTTTCAGATTAATAAAGCGCGTGGGCGTGAGAACCCCATCGACGGCCATATCGTGTGCTTCGCGGGGAAGTAGCTCCTCCGTGTATTCCCAGTCGAAAACGCAAGCAATTACGGGAGTCTTAGCGGATATGAACGGCAGAGCGCGGTCGTACCACCCGCCTCCTTGTCCCAGTCGAGTCCCCGCGCGGTCGACTGCAAGCCCAGCGACCAAAACGACGGATGCTCGAGCAAGAGCTTCGGGTCCGCGAAGCTTTGCGGTACTTTGCGGCGGAAAACGAGGATTGGGGCGAATGAGCGAATCTTCTTGTGTGTGGAGTGACCACGCAACTTCTTTCAGAAGTCGCCCATCACTCTGACATAAAACGGGTAGGAGAATCGGGTTGTACGCGCCAATGATGCCGGTGATATCCGGTTCTTTCCCCATGGGATAAAAAGCTGCAACTGGGTGTTGGGGACTTGGATGAACATTGAAGTCCCCCAGAGCCCGCTGCCAATTACGCAACAAATGTTCATCTTCGTGCGCGCGGCCTCGATGATCACAATACGCATCGCGGTGGGCGCGAATCTTGCGGCGAATTGAGTCTTTATGCACGGTAATGTCGCTCATGCGCCCTTTCCTCCGCTAGTGTGGTCATCATGACAGATCGAAATGTACCCGTGCGTCACGCGGTCGTCCCGGCCGCCGGACGCGGCACCCGTTTCCTGCCGATCACAAAGTCTGTTCCCAAGGAAATGCTGCCTGTCGTTGACCGCCCTTCAATTGAATATATCGCTCGTGAGGCAACGGATGCCGGCATCGACGATATGCTCTTCGTTACTCGAACCGGCAAGGAATCCATCGAAGCCTACTTCGATGCCGATCCCGGCCTCGAGCATGAACTGGAGAAGGCGGGCAAGGATGAACTTCTTGCCCTCTCTCGTGAATACCTTCAGCTTGCGCGCATGCACTCCGTGCGTCAGGGACACCCCCTGGGACTGGGACACGCAGTTTTGCAGGCCCGCCAGCACGTCGGTGATGCTCCCTTCGCCGTGATGCTCCCCGATGACCTCATGCACCCCAACTCCACCTTGCTCAAGCACATGATTGATGTGCGCCACGCGCTGGGCGGTTCGGTTGTTGCCCTTCTTCGCGTGACCCCCGAGCAGGCGACGGCATACGCCTCGACCTCGGTCACCCCTCTGGCAATCCCCGAAGGTGTCTCCCTCAACGAGGGCGAGCTCATGCGGATCGACCGCGTCGTTGAGAAGCCCCCGCTCGAAGAAGTCATGAGCGAGTACGCGGTTGTCGGCCGCTACGTCTTCGACCCTGCAATCTTCGAAGAACTCACTCGAATCGAGCCCGGTCGCGGCGGCGAATACCAGCTGACCGACGGTTTTGCTCGCCTGATCGATCGCGATCCGGCAGATGGCGGCGGCCTGTACGGCGTTGTCGTCAACGATCGTCGCTTCGACACCGGCGACAAGCTGGGCTACCTCGAGGCCAACATTGCTTTGGCTCTGGAGGACCCGAAGCTCGGCCCGCAGCTCGCGGACTTCCTCGTCCACGAGGCTGGATCGCAGATCAAGGATCGCCTCGCGAAGGTGCTGGGTCTGTAATGCGCTCGGTCGCTGACTTCTATCAAGACTGTATTTCCGCTGTCGGACAGCAGCCCCCTCTGGATGTTCAACTTCCAGATGCTGTTGGTTGCGTCCTAGCAGAAGATGTCCAAGCTCCTTTCAACCTCCCGGTTGCTGATCTGGCTGCGTGCGATGGCTATGCGGTTGCTGCTGCCGATCTAGAAGGGGCTCGTCCGGACGCCCCGGTTGTTTTACCGGTTACGGAAGAAATCCGCGCGGGAGATATTCACCCTGCAGCCCTCATTCGCGGTCGCGCAATCCGAATCGCTTCGGGTGCGCCCATGCCGCAGGGCGCGGATGCAGTTCTTGCTCTGGAATTCAGCGACCACGGTGTCGCGAAGGTTTCCGCGAAGACTCAGCCTGCGGTGGGCGAAAATATCCGCCGCAAAGCTGAGGACGTGGAAGAAGGAACTGTTGTTCTTCGCGCTGGAACCCGCGTGGGAGCACGTCAGGTTGCTCTTCTTGCCGGTGTTGGCCGTTCACGAGTGCTGGTCCACCCGCGTCCTCGAGTGGTAATCCTGTCGATCGGTGACGAAATCGTTGAGCCGGGGCGCGAGGCGCGTCCGGGAACGGTTTTTGACGCCAACGGTCATGCGCTCTCGACGGCTATTGCTGACGCGGGAGCCCAGACTTTCCGCGTGTCTGCAGTACCCGACGAGCGCTCGGTCCTTCGTGAAACCATCGAAGACCAGTTGGTGCGCGCTGACCTGATTTTGACGACCGGCGGTATTTCTTACGGCAGTGGCGATACTGTGCGCGAGGTTCTCTCTGCGCTGGGCACGGTTCGCTTTGACTCAGTTGCAGCTTGGCCCGGGCACATCCTCGGTGTTGGTACCGTTGGCGGAGATGAGCAGGGGCGTGCGGGAACGCCTATTTTCTGTCTCCCCGGTGACCCGGTTTCTGCCCAGGTGTGTTTCGAGGTCTATGTGCGTCCCGCTCTGCGTCACATGCAGGGCTGGACTGTACTCAATCGTCCCAGCGTTCAAGCTCGCGTGGACCGCTCGTGGTATTCGCCTCGCGGACGCCGTGAATTTGTGCGCGTGCGCCTGGTTGGTGACCCCCACAGTGGCTATCAGGCGAAGGTTATGGGAGCCCCGGCCTCGTTGCTGCTGTCTGCATTGGCCGAATCCAATGCTCTCGCGGTTGTTCCCGAAGACGTGACGAATGTGCGCGTTGGGGATACCCTGCGCTGCATGGTTTTGGACTAATAGGTACCGCAGATGAATCTGCGTTCACTTTTTGCGCCGACTCAGGTGTGGGGTCGCGATCCTTCGTTTTTCAGCGTCCGGATTTCGGATCCGGTTGGTGAGGGTTTTCTCCATGAGAATCCTGATGCTCCTCACCGGCCAAAAATCGCGACGATTCGCCCCTTGTTGGGGCACGACCATTCACGCGTCGATACGGTGCGTCGCGCCAATACCCCCTGGCTTACCCCCTGGGATGCGACATTGCCCGCGGGTGCTCGCGAAGAACTGCCGACACTTTGGGAGTACATGCGTCGCGCGGACCGTGACCAGCGCGAGGGACATTCCTTGATCTTGATGCCCGAATTCGATGGGCGCCCGGTTGGTCAATTCACGCTGTCTCAGGTCCAGTGGGGAGCCATGAGCCAAGGTGTTCTGGGGTATTGGGTTGCGCAGGAAGCATCGCGTATGGGTCTTGCTTCTTTGGTGGTCTCCTACATGATGGACCTCGTGATTGGAGAATTGGGGCTGCACCGCATTGAGGTCAATGTGCGCCCTGAAAATGAGCGTTCCTTGGGTCTGTGCCGCAAATTAGGTTTGCGTGAAGAGGGCTATCGCGAGCGCTATATGAACATCGCTGGGCAGTGGGCCGACCATGTGAGTTTTGCGATGGATGCTGAATCTCTTCCCGAAGGTGGCATGCTCACTTCCCTGTATGGGAAAGGTCTTCGCTAGCCAATAATGGGGCAGGTGTGACAACTGTGAATAGTGTTGCGATCTTCAGGATTTCTTCTGCTATCGATTAAAGACACGCGCCCACACTAGCCGCTGATTGTAGCCTCGACGTTTTAGCGTGGGGGAGTGGTGTATGGCGGAGTTTTAGTTGCGATAGCAGTCCTTGTGAGCGTAGCGACCCTTCCATACCTCATTGCTCGTCGAAGCGCGATGATGCAGTCCCGAGAGAACGATCGGTTCTCTCCCAGCTTGCGTCTCGTCGAATCAACTAGCGTCACTTCTATCGATCATTGCGCCTCCGAGTCGCCCAAGCTTCTCAGTGGCACACGTCCCGTTCAACGAAGGAGCTCACCAGTGGCACACAATGCTCCAGTCATTTCCGTCGAGGCCGCCCGTGCGCGCAGCCGCGGAGTGCGTGAGATTTCCGCGTTGCGTGCACGTCGTGCCGCTCGCTTGAGTGCCGAGGCCGCAGCCGCCAGGCGCCGCATGCTCCTTGTTGCGGTGGCGGGGCTTGCGACTCTGATTCTCGCAGGTTCAGCGGCTGCGACATCACTGTCGTGGATCTGGCCCGTTCTTCCTTTTGCTCTGGGGCTTGCGACGATTGCTTTCTCGCGCGCATGTGCTGTGCGTTCCCAGCGGATGGGCGAAGAAGAAGTAGCCCAGCTTCACCGTCTGCGCGATCAGCTCTCGCGTTCGACAACTGAGGCCAAGGTAACTGTTCAGGCCGAAGCTGTGGAAGCCAAGCAAGTTGCTGAGGCTGAAGCTTCCGATTCGCTTGAGTCCCAGGAACCCGCCGCAGAAACGCCTGCGGAAGCTTCGCTCGAGGAAGTGTCGGCTCAGGAAAGCACCGACGCCCAAGTAAGCGTGGCCTCGGAAATTCAAGAAGAGGTTCCCGCGCCGGTTGAGCGCCGTACATGGACTCCGGCAGCGATCCCCGCACCGACCTACGCGATGCGTGCTCGTTTGAGTGGCCGAATTGTCCACCCCGATACGGATATCCGGGGAATTCCACGAGTAGACGCTCGTATCCCTGCTCGTCCGATTGCAGCTGGTCCTGTGGCGCAGGATGCGCGCTCGACTGAAGAAGTTGTTGCCTTCGAATCGGTCGTGCTGGACGTCGAAGCCGCACTGGATTCTCGCATCGCGCAGTAGTCGTGCCATGGGGCTCTTCCTGGGCTCCGTTTGGCCAATTGGACTTCTCCCGCTATGATGGTGAGGTCCTTGGGGCTATGGCGCAGTTGGTAGCGCGTCTCGTTCGCAATGAGAAGGTCAGGGGTTCGAATCCCCTTAGCTCCACAAGTTGGGCCGGGTTTTAAACCCGGCCCTTTTTGTATGCGCCGCGCAGGCTGGCCGAGCTGTGATGATCGAGATACTGCCGGCTTACTTCGCACTGATAAAAAGTCTCGGCCGCCTCCTGAGGAAGCGGCCGAGACCCTGACTAATTTCGAGAGCGTGGAATCAGTCCTGCCAGTAATCCAACTTCTGGGTGATTCCAATGGTGGAAGCCCGGAAGCTGGGGTTAAGTCCCTGCTTGCGCTGCATCTGGTAGTCCTTTGCGCATCGGATGGCCTTATTGCCCAAGATCACGATGACGGGCAGGTTAATGAGGGCCATCAATCCCATGAGGATGTCGCCGATGTTCCATGCGACCGAGAACTCCAGTAGTGCGCCAGCGAAAACCAGCAACGAGGCCACCGCGCGGAAGATCGTCAGGACCCAGTGCGGGGTGGGCTTGTCGCCAAAGAGGAAGCGCAGGTTCACCTCGGCGTAGTAGAAGTTGCCGACCAGGGTGGTGAAGCCGAAGAGCAAGAGGGCGAAGGTTGTGAAGGGGCCTGCGAAGGAACCGATTGTCGTCGCCATTGCGTTTTGGACCAGCGGTGCGCCCGTGACGTCTCCTGTGAGTTCGATATTCGAGGAGAGGATGACGAATGCGGTGATGGTGCAGATGATCATCGTGTCGATGAAGACCGAGAGCATCTGGACGAGGCCCTGTTTGACGGGGTGGGAAACCGAAGCAGAAGCCGCGGCGTTGGGGGCAGAACCGACACCGGCCTCGTTCGAGTACAAACCACGCTTAATACCGAGCATGACGGCGGAGCCAGCGAAGCCGGAGAAGATCGCCTTGAAATCGAAGGCGCTAGCGAAGATTGATTCGAACATCGTGGGGATGTTGCGCCAATTCAATGCGATGACGACGATGCCGACGCTCAGGTAGACGATGGCCATGATCGGCACGAGGATGCCGGTGATGTCAGAGAGGCGACGAGTCCCGCCGAAGATCGAGCCGGCCATGGCCAGGCCGAGCAGTCCACCAATGATGTAAGGCGTGTAGCTGGCGTTGTACCAGCTGTATGCGCTGAAAGCCTGATTCACGTTGAAGGAAGCGAGGAGGTTGAATCCGCCCATGTAGGTGACGATCAGTGCAACGGCGAAGATGATTGCGAGGGTCTTGCTGCGCAGTGCGTCCTTGATGTAGTACGCGGGGCCACCGAAAGAGTGGCCGTGCGGGGAACGGCGCTTGTAGATCTGTGCGAGCGTTGATTCGATAAAAGCTGATGCGGCACCGATGGTTGCGATGACCCACATCCAGAAGACCGCGCCTGCCCCGCCCAGTGCGATTGCAGTTGCGACACCCGCGATGTTGCCGACGCCCACTCGCGAGGCCGTAGAGACCATGAGTGCGCGGAATGATGAGAAATCGCTTCCCTTCTCGGGCTTTTCCATGACGACGCGAATTGACTCGCCGAACATGCGCAGGGGGAGGGCCTTGGTACGGATAAAGAAGTACAAGCCCACACCGATCAGAAGAATGATCAGGATGTAGCTATACAGCGCAGTAGATATCGCATCCAAAATCGCCGACATGAGAACTCCTCGAACTATCTAAAAGCGCAGCGCCAAGCCGTTTTCTGGCCTTGCGTAGGCGCTGCGAACTGAATGAGATAAGGGTATAGCAAAGGTAAAGAAATAGCAATGCCGGTAAAACTTCGTTCAATAAAATTGAGGTGTGTGC